>JAIXRY010000015.1 GCA_027484965.1 bacterium
CAATCAGGTGTAAAACTCCTTGCAGTTAACACAGCAAGAACAGCAACAACAATAACTTCTGATTTTGCAATCCTCACAAACAATGCTGGTACGATAAGTGAGAAGATGAGAGTTAGGGCTGATGGTAAAATTATTATTGGACCTTCTCCTGTTTATGGGACAGAGGCACAATCAGTTCTAAATATAAGTGGAGGAGGTTCTTTTATTCGTCCAGATGGTCCGTCTTCTTTGTTTGTAGGTAGAACAGTTTCTGGTGGACTCCCGGTATCAATGTCAACCCTTGGTAGTTATGGTGCAGGTCTTCATAATGGAACTATTTGGCAAGCAGGGGGTAGTAGATTTGCTTTCTTTGCTGCAGAAAACTGGACAAATACTGCACAAGGTACTTGGATGAGATATGCAACTGTTCCAGTTGGTCTAAATTTTTCATTTAACGTTCTAGAAATAACACCTTCTGGTCAATTTAATTTTGGTACCACAACTTTTTATCCTACTCTAACCGAGACCTCACGTATTATGACTTGGGGTTTTGGTAATACATCTAGCACTTGGACTGCTCAATTTCATAATTCTACAGGAACAAACAATGCTTTAATGATTCGTGATGATGGAAATATAGGAATTGGAACAACAACTCCTACAGCAAAATTAACTGTTGTTGGTGGGGCAATAATGCCGGCGATAGGTAATACCTCTTCCTCAGGTATACTATTTCCAATAGATCCAGGTGGTGGAAGTGGTGATGAAGCATATATTCGTTACTATGTGAAAACTCTTGAAGATACAAGACTTATTATTGGTAATAACAATGATGCGGCTGACGATATTCAAATAAACACTCAATCACTACTTGTCTCTTATTTAAATTCTTGTGGAGGTGTTCAAACAAATGCTAATGGAGCAATGTCTTGTACTTCAGACGAACGTCTCAAAGACGTACAAAATGACTTTACAAAAGGTCTCGAATCAATAAGAAACATAAATCCAAAAGCCTTCTCTTGGAAACAAAATTCGAACATGTATGATAATGGTGTAGTATATAATGGATTCATTGCACAAAACATTCAATCTGTGCTTCCAGAGGCTGTAACACTCTCATCTGATGGAATTCACTTACAAGTATCTCAACTCACTCTTCTTGCTGCTTCCATTAATGCTATTAAGGAACTTGATATTAAAGTAAATCAACTCTCATTGTTAGATTCTGAAATTAATGGATCATTTGGATATCTAGCTAATGAATTCTTGGGGGATATTAATAATAAGATTGATACAATTTTTGCTAAAAAAGTTAAAACAGAAGAGCTTTGTATAAAAGATACTTGTGTTACAGAAGATCAATTAAAAGCGCTTTTGAATAATGCTCAAATAAATCAAATACCACAAGTACAACCAGAACCACAAGCTCCAGACACTGTAATTCCACCTGCTGACACTCCTCCTCATAATACACAAAATGAAATACCTGTAGAATAGATAAAAACAGCAATTAAATTGCTGTTTTTATATGTGCAATATATGATAACCTTGACTTTATCTGTCAATTTGCTACTATTACTGGTACTTGAGAAACATTCCTCGAAACCTCCAGTTTTAAGGAAATAAGCACACATAATAAGTGCACAGTTTCAGAAAGAGAAATCGCCTCGTGAATACAAACACTGGGCACACTTTAATTTTTTATGACAAGATCACTCAAAAAAGGCCCATTCGTTGACGAAAAGCTCCTCAAAAAAATTGAGGGCAAAAAACCGTTAGAAACTGGTGTTATTAAAACATGGTCACGTAGAAGTCAGATTCCACCAGAAATGGTAGGGTTCACTTTTGGCGTGCACAATGGAAAAAACCACATTGAAGTTCTCGTAACTGAAGATATGGTTGGACACCGTCTTGGTGAATTTTCTCCAACACGTAAATTTACACGTCATGGAGGTAAAATGCAAAAAGACCTCGACCAAAAGAAAAAGGAATCAGAAATTGCTGCAGCTAAAGCCGCAAAATCTTCTGGCGACTCTAAAAAGAAATAATTATTTATTAATCAACCTGTATGAAAGCTATACTTAAAAATTATCGCCAAGCACCACGAAAAGTTCGTCTAGTGGGAAATCTCATAAAAGGGAAGCGTGTTTCTGACGCTCTCGTAGAATTAGAATTCCTTGCAAAACGCGCATCTCTCCCTCTCCAAAAACTTATTAGTTCTGCTGCTGCAAATGCAGTTAAGAATAATGGTGCAGACCCTGAATTATTGGTTGTAAAAAACGTTACAGTTGATAAAGGTTTGGTTATGAAGCGTTTTATGCCACGTGCTCGTGGTTCTGCTTCTCCAATACACAAACACTCAAGTCATGTATCTATAGAGCTCGCACAGGTCGAAAAGAAAGAAAAAAAATCTAAAGCTAAAGCTTCAAAATAATTTATGTCAAAAGTTGTACACCCATTTTCACACCGTCTCGTAGTGCTTCGTGATTGGAAATCACGCTGGTTTGCTACTGGTCAAAAATATAATGAATTCCTAAAGACAGATGTTCTTGTTCGTGAATTTCTCGCAAAACGTCTTCGTGGCTTCTATGTATCACAAGTAATAATAGAAAGAAATCAAAAACAAACTCGTATCGCTCTACACACTTCACGCCCAGGAATGATTATTGGACGTCAAGGTGAAGGTATTGAAAAACTCAAAAAAGATTTGAGTAAATTCATGCAAAGACAAGACCTTAAGGTTCTTGGTGAAGTAAAAGTTGATGTTGTTGAAATCAGTGAACCAGACGCAGATGCTGCAATCGTAGCATACGCCGTTGCTGAAGGCTTAGAAAAACGTCTTCCTTTCCGTCGTGTTTTGAAACAAACAATTGATCGTGTGATGCAAGTTCGTAATGTAAAAGGAGCTCGTATCTACGTTACAGGTCGTTTAGGTGGTGCTGATATCGCACGTAGTGAACAAGTAAAGCGTGGTTCTATTCCACTCCAAACTTTCCGTGCTGATGTTGACTTCGCTCGTGAAAAAGCACATATGCCATATGGAGATCTTGGTATTAAGGTTTGGATTTACCGTGGTGATGTTTTTAATGATAAGGACTCTAAAATAAATTAAACGCGTATGTTATTCCCAAAGAAAGTAAAATTTAGAAAGTGGCAAACAGATCGTAGAGATATGTCAAAAGCACCTCATGATACAAGAGGTACGACCATTGCTTTTGGTTCATACGCCCTCAAAGCCGAAACAGCTGCACGTGTTCGTTCAAATCAAATTGAATCTGCTCGTAAAGTTGCAACAAGAACAATTACAAAAGTAGGACGTCTCTGGATTCGTATTTTTCCTGACAGACCATTCACTGCAAAACCAGCAGAAGTAGGTATGGGAAAAGGAAAGGGAGACCCACAAGGATACTGTTTCGAAGTACTCCCAGGTCGTATTATATTTGAAGTTGATGGTGTGACAGAAGAAGTTGCCCGCGAAGCCCTCCGTAAAGCAGGTACAAAACTTCCAGTTAAAACACGTATAATTTCACGCCAATAATATTTATGGAAAAAACAAACACAAAAACAAAAAAGACTCTTGATGGTATTGTTGTATCAGACAAAATGACAAAAACAATTGTTGTTACTGTTGATACTTTCAAAAAACACCAAAAGTACCAAAAGTACTACAAAATAACAAAGCGTTACAAGGCGCGTGATGAAGAAGGTAAGTACAAGGTCGGTGACAAGGTTACTATCATGGAAACACGTCCACTCTCAAAAGACGTTCATTTTATCGTCCAATAATTTTTAATATATAGGCTTATGATACAAGATGGAACAGTAGTAAAAATCGCAGACAACTCCGGAGGTAAAATCGGGAAAGTTTTCAAAGTGCTCAATGGCGCACATCGTCGTTATGCAGGACTTGGAGACCTCGTTATTATTTCTGTAAAAGTTGCAGAACCTAGAAAAGGTGTAAAAAAGAAAGACGTTTGCCAAGCTGTGGTTGTTCGTCAAAGAAATGCACACCGTCGTGCTGATGGATCATACATCCGCTTCGATGAAAACGCAGTAGTTATCCTTGATAAAGGTAAAAAAGAACCAAAAGGAGGTCGTATTTTCGGTCCAATTCCAAGAGAGATCGCGGAACGTGGATATCAAAAAATAGTATCACTTGCCCCAGAGGTAATTTAAATTGTATGAAAATAAAGAAAGGAGATAAAATTGAAGTAATAGCAGGAGATGATAAGGGAACAAAAGGAACAGTTCTTAAGGCTTTTCCTCTTTTAAATAAAGTACTTGTTGAAGGTGTTAATATTGTAAAGAAGCATCAAAAATCACGTGTTAGTGGTGCTAAAGGTACAATAGTCGAAAAACCTCTACCTATTCACGCTTCTAATGTTAAAAAAGTATAACTAAAATTATATGCAAACAGTAAAAGAAAAAGAGAATAATATTTTTGATGTTATGAAAGGAGAGTTTGGCTACAAAAACAAACTCGCTGCACCAAGATTTGTAAAGGTTGTAGTTTCTTCAGGAACAGGTACAAAAATGAAAAGAGATCGTGGGACTAATGATTTAGTTTCAGACCGTCTTTCAAAAATCACAGGACAAAAAACAGCTGTTCGTGGAGCAAAGCAATCAGTTGCAAGTTTCAAAATTCGTGAAGGGGATCCAATCGGTGTTACTGTAACACTTCGCGGAGCTACTATGTACTCTTTCCTAGAAAAGCTTATCAATGTTGCAATTCCTCGTACAAAAGACTTTCGTGGTCTAGACAGTAAATCAGTGGACGCTATTGGTAATATGACTATGGCTGTTCGTGAACACACTATCTTCCCAGAATGTACAGACGAAGAACTCAAAGATGTATTCGGATTCAGTATTACTATGGTAACTACTGCAAAAGATAAAAAAGAAGCAACAGCTTTCTTTTCAAACATCGGAATGCCTTTCAAAAAATAAGCATTCAAATAAAAGACCCTCACTTAGGTGAGGGTCTTTTATTATTTTAATTTATGTGTTATAATGCTTGGGAACAATTATAAAAAAATGAGTACTTATACAATTTACGCTTTGACCGCTCTGGGAGTGATTTTAGTAACACTTTTTATTTTTAAAAAGTTTATTCCTTCAGAATTTGATTTCTTTTTTACAAGAACAAATCTACAAAATCTGCAAAATGGTCTTACTTTTGACCCTTCTCTTACTTTTTTTCGTCTAAAAAAACATTATGATGAAAAGGTTAAAAACGAAAAAGTTTTTAAATTTTCTCCACAAAAAATGGAAAAATTTAAAAATTCAGCTACGAATGTTTTGGTAAAACATATTATTAACGATGCTAAAAATTCTGGACTTGGAGTTTCTGCAGTTTTAATAAAAAAACTTGAAGGATCTTGTGAGGTATGTAGAAAAACTGAATATGAAGTTTTGGGATCTGTTTTACAAGGTTTGTCACACCATAAAGATTTGCTAACTGCTTTAAAAGAAGAGCTTTCTGTTTATGAAAAAAATCTAGAAGAATCTAGTATAAAAGAAGATCCACTAAAAATTAAAGCTATTTGTGTAAATAAATTAATTTTTTTCTTTGTAAACTTAAGGTCTGTTAATTCAGAAACAAAGTTACTTGATCTATTTGAGGCTGATCATAAAAGATTAAGCCATATTGTAGATTTGAAACCGCAAGGCTTTATTGTTAAAGAACAAAAAAGCGCTTAACCCTCTTAATTGAGGGTTTTTTTATTGACAAAATGCCTTGATTTTGCTATTATAGGCAAACCTAATTGGTAGATCCATTACTCTCCTTAAGACCTTGTTTTTAATAAGTATTTAAGAAAAATAGTGTGATATCCCTTTTTGGTTTAGCCTCAGGTTATACATTGAGGAATCTTTATTAGAAACTAGTATAAAACTAGATAGTTAATTTTATGGCAAAAACATCAGTATTAGCACGTGCAGCAAAAAAACAAAAATATCCGGTTCGCGCAAAGAATCGCTGTTTTAAGTGTGGTCGTGGTCATGGATATATGAGAGACTTCGGTCTTTGTCGTATATGTTTCCGTGAGCTTGCAAACGAAGGTATGATTCCTGGAGTTCGCAAATCTTCTTGGTAGTTTAATTTTAAAAAATATTTTATGGACCGTATTGGAGACATGTTAAATATGATCAAGCTTGCAGGTAAGGCTAAACACCCTATCGCAACAATCCCGCATTCAAAGCAAAAACTTGCTATTTTAGAATGCTTATTAAAAGCTGGTTACATCGCAGGATTATCTGTTCGTACAGAAAAAGGATTTCCTGTTATTGATGTAACTATTCGTTATGAAAATGATGCACCTCGTATTCACGAAGTTGCTCGTATTTCAAAACCATCTCGTCGTTTGTACACTTCATCAAAGGATCTACGTCCTTTCCATGGTGGACACGGATCACAAATTCTCTCAACACCAAAGGGGATTTTGACAGACAAGGAGGCAAAAAAACAACAGGTCGGAGGTGAAATTCTTCTTAGTATTTGGTAATTTACACATTTATGTCACGTATAGGAAAACAACTCATTCAAATTCCACAAGGTGTTACAGTAACTATTTCTCCAGACGAAGTAGTTGTTGCAGGACCTCTTGGAACACTCAAGAAAAATACTCTTGATTTGGTAGCTATCTCACAACAAGATGGTGTGCTTACATTTACTCCAAGAAAGACAGATAAATTCTCTCGCTCACTTTGGGGAACATATGCTTCACATGTTGAAAATATGATCCAAGGTGTTGTGACTCCATTCGTTAAAAAACTCATCTTAGAAGGTGTTGGGTTTAAGAGTGAGGTAAAAGGAACAGATCTTCATCTTGCTCTTGGATTTTCACATCCAGTAGTAGTAGCGATTCCACAAGGACTCACAGTTACTGCAGAAAAGAACAATATTACTGTTACAGGAATCGACAAAGATCTCGTTGGATTTTTCACGGCTCATGTTCGTTCTTTGAAGAAACCAGAACCTTACAAAGGTAAAGGTTTCCGTTACAGTGATGAAATTATTCGTCGAAAAGCTGGTAAAAAATCTGCATAGTCTTAATATACATATATGAATACATTACAGAAAAAAACAGAAAAACGTCTTCGTCTTAAGAAAAAGATTCGTAGTAAAATCTTTGGTACAGCGGAACTTCCACGTCTTACAGTGTTCCGTTCTAACATCCACATCTACGCTCAACTTATCGATGACACAAAAGGTAACACTCTTTGCTCATTCTCTGATATGGGTATAAAAGATGGTACTAAAAAAGATCACGCACTTCTAGTTGGAAAAGGAATCGCAGAAGTAGCAAAAAAGGCAGGTATCACTAGTGTTGTTTTTGACCGTAACGGTTTTAAATACACAGGTCGTGTAAAAATATTAGCTGATGCAGCCCGAGAGGGAGGACTTACATTTTAATTTTTATGCCTACACCACAAAAAACAACAACAACATCATCATCAAACAGACCAGGTTCACGCGGACCAGGATCTAATGGACCAAGACGTCCAGGTGGAAAAGAAGGAGGTCGCACTTATGCAGATCGCCCAAAGCCAGAATTTGATCAAAAAATTCTAGATATTCGTCGCGTTACTCGTGTTATGGCAGGAGGTCGTCGTATGACTTTTGCTGTAGCAATGGTTATTGGTGACAAAAAAGGTTCAGTTGGACTTGGTACTGGTAAAGGAGCTGATACAGCGCTTGCTATTGCGAAAGCTTTGAAGAGTGCTCGTAAAGCAATGATTACTATCAAGACAACAAAAGACATGTCTTTGCCTCATGAAATAAAAGCAAAAGAAACAAGTTCACAAGTATTCTTGATGCCTAACAAAGGAAAAGGTCTTGTAGCTGGTTCTGCTGTTCGTGATATTCTTACACTTGCAGGATTGAAGAATGTTACTGCAAAAATTCATTCAGGAAGTAAAAACCGTTTGAATAATGGTCGTGCAACAATGAAAGCACTTGCTCTTGTTTCTACAAAAAAGAAACATGGTCTTCCAGAAGCAGTTGCTGTTCCAGAAGTAACTCCTGCAATAGAAAAATAATTTAAAGGCTTATGCAAATGAACACAATTTCTCGTACAATTTCAAATAAAAAAGCAAAAGTAGTTGGACGTGGGGGAGCTCGCGGTAAAACTTCAGGACGCGGAGGAAAAGGACAAACAGCTCGCGCTGGTAACAAAACTCGCCCTCAAATGCGTGACATCATCAAGAAACTTCCAAAACTTCGTGGACGTGGTAAGAATAGTAACAAATCAATTACAGAAAAACCTGTAGTAGTTACTCTTGCAACTCTCGAAAAAATCTTTGACACAGGATCAAGAATTAATCCTAGTGTACTACTTGAGAAGAGACTTATCAGTCGCACACAAGGAGTCCTTCCTGCTGTTAAGATTCTTGCAACAGGTACTCTTACTAAAAAACTTATTGTTACTAGTGAATGTCTCGTGAGTGCTGCAGCTCGTGTACAAATAGAGGCAGCCGGCGGGAAGGTTTACTAAAACCTAAACTCTATGGATACCTTTATTCTTAAACTAAAAAATTTATGGAACGATTCTCAATTGAGAAATCGTATCATCGTAGTTATATTGATGCTTGTGGTGTTCCGTGCACTTGCTTCAATCCCAGTTCCAGGAGTAGATGTAGGACGTCTTTCAGCGCTTCTTGCTAATAATCAATTCTTTGGTGCACTTAACGTATTTTCTGGAGGAGGACTTTCAACTCTTTCTATTCTAATGCTTGGTGTTGGTCCATATATTACAGCTTCTATCATTATGCAACTTTTGACTATGATGATTCCAAGTCTGAAGTCTATGTATCAAGAAGAAGGTGAGATTGGACGTATAAAATTTACTCAATACTCACGCTTCCTTACTATTCCTCTTGCTGCACTTCAAGGATTTTCACTTCTATTGCTTCTTTCAAAGCAAGGAGTGATTCCAGGACTCGATCAATTTGGATATTTCCTAAGTATCTCTGTTATTGTTGCTGGTTCAATGCTCCTTATGTGGATTGGAGAACTTCTTTCAGAATTCGGTATTGGAAATGGAATATCACTTCTAATATTCGCTGGTATCGTAGCTTCTGTTCCTACACATATTAGTCAATTACTTTATACATTTGACGCTTCACAAATACCTACACTTCTAGCGTTTGTGGGTGCAGGTATTCTTGTTATTGCTGGTGTTGTATATATTACAGAAGCAGAAAGATTGATTCCTATTACTTATACAAAACAAGTAAAGGGAAGCCGTGTGGTTGGTGGAAATTCAACATACCTCCCACTTAAACTTAATCAAGCAGGAGTTATTCCAATAATTTTTGCGCTCTCAATCTTGTTATTTCCACAACTCATTGCAACTTTCTTGAGTGGAATGGAAAGTGCTACAGCTCAATCAGTGGCAAGATCTCTTACACTGTTTTTGCAAAGTACATGGTTATACTCTCTTGTATACTTCATACTCGTAACTCTCTTCACTTACTTCTACACTGCTGTTACTTTTGACCCAGAACAAATGGCTACAAACTTACAAAAGAATGGAGCATTTATTCCAGGAATTCGTCCAGGACAATCAACAACAGAGTACCTTACAAAATTAGTTACTAAACTCACTTTTGTAGGAGCTATATTCCTTGGAATCGTAGCGGTATTGCCACTTATTGTGAGAACACTTACAGGTATTAATTCTGTTGCTCTTGGAGGTACCGCGCTTTTGATTGTTGTCTCTGTTGTTCTTGATTTGATCAAGCGTACAGATGCACAGCTTTCATTACAAGAATACTAAGAATAGTTACCAGTAATCAGTAACAAATAACTAGTAAAATACAAGACAACAAAAGCGGGACCCGAAGGGTTCTGCTTTTGTTTTGTGCGTAAATTTATTAATTATTGTATACTTATTTTATGGAACCATACACAATTCTTTTCTTTGGTCGCACAGGAGCAGGAAAAGGCACTCAAGCTCATCTTCTTCAAGATTACCTAAGAGAGCAAAAAAAGGAAGTTTTATACATAGAAACAGGAGCACGTTTTCGTCTTTTTACGGAAGAACCTTCCTATACCGCAAAATACACTAAAAAGATTCTTGAAGACGGAGGGCTTTTACCTGATTTTCTTCCTGTTGCACTTTGGGGAAGAATTTTTATGGAAGAATACAGAGGTGATGAAAACATAATTCTAGATGGACTTGCACGTCGTGAAAATGAAGCAGTTCTTCTTGATTCTGCACTTTCATTTTTTCAAAGAAAAAACACATATGTTTTAGATATTAATATTTCTAGAGAGTGGGCAGAAAATGTTTTGAAAACAAGAGGGAGAGCAGACGATGATAGTGAAGATATAAAACATAAAATGGAGTGGTTTGAACTAAATACTATTCCAGCAATCAATCATTTTAAAAATAATAGTGCTTATACATTTATAGAAATTAATGGCGAGCAAACAATAGAACAAGTTCATAATGATATTTTAAAAGCATTAAAGATTGTTTAATATGGCAGTAATTATTAAAACAAAAGAACAAATAGATATTCTCAGGCAAGGAGGAAAAAGACTAGCTGAAGTTGTTCACAAGGTATCTCAAAAAGCGTTACCGGGAGTCACTACAGACGAGCTTGATACATACGCATACGAGCTTATTGTCTCTATGGGAGATAAGCCTGCTTTTTTGAATTATAAGCCAGAAGGAGCACCTTATGCTTTTCCTAAGACACTTTGCATTTCTGTAAATGATGAAGTTGTTCATGGAATACCAGGAGAAAAAGTTTTGAAGAATGGAGATATTGTCTCTATTGATTGTGGAATAAATCATGGAGGACTTTTTACAGATCATGCTGTTACTGTGGTGGTAGGAGAAACAACAAAAGAATCATACAGACTTATTGAAGCTGCAACATTATCTCTTGAAGCGGGAATAGAAGCTATAGTCCCAGGTGCTCGTATTGGTGATATTTCTTCTGCAATAGAAAAGGTTATAAAACCTTATAAGTTTGGAATAATAAAAGAGCTTGCAGGTCATGGTGTGGGTGTAAAAATTCACGAAGATCCATACATACCAAATTATGGAAAAGCTGGAACTGGTCTTGTTCTCAAACCAGGAATGGTTATAGCTATAGAGCCTATGATTAATATAGGAAAACAGTCTATAACTATTGCACGTGACGGTTGGACTATTAAAACCAAAGACAGATCAAGAAGTGCTCACATGGAACACACTGTACTTATTACAGAGACTGGTGCCGAGATTCTTACTATGATGTAAATAAAAACCACAAACATATGTTTGTGGTTTTTATTATCACAGAGCATATTAAAATTTGTATGTTAAAATAAATTCATATGGAACAATTTGATATTCCCAATCTCCCTCAATTTAAATCACCAGAAGAAGAGATCGCTTTTCTTCGTGCTCACATAGAAAAGAAAGAGCAAGAATTAAAAGGTAGTAATATTGAAAAAGAAGTAATTGCAAAAGAAACTTTAAATACATACAAAGAGATTTCAAAGAATGATGTTTTTCATAAAAAAATAAACATAGAAACTCATGAGGTAGAATCTCTTGTACTTCGTCTTGCTCCCGAAACCCATGATAATACCATGGAAGAGTTGCTCGGTATTCTCCTTACAAAAGGGATTAAGAATGCGCTCGATGTTGTTCATGGATTAAAGAATCCTCACTTAGAAGATGACTTTCATCGCTTCCTTATACAATACCTTTTGAGTACTCACAAAATACCAGGACTTAAAGAAGGAAACTCTCTTTGGAAATCTCTTTCAAAAGTTCTTTTTGAAGTAACGCTTCCAGATAAAAATCCTAATGATCCAAGAAGTTTTAAGGATATTATTGCGACAATGGAGCAGTTCTTTGCTGGGATGCAATATATAGGTGAAGACAAAGAAAATAAAAATAACGATGTGTATACACTCGAAATTGCTACAGCTCACGGTAATTCTGATGTGGTGTTTTATGTAGGTGTACCAAGAGAGAAGAGTGAACTTTTTGAAAAGCAATTACTCTCTATCCATCCACTTGCTCGTATTAATGAAATTCCAGATGACTACAATATTTTTTCTGAAGGAAATGAAACTTCTTTTGCTGTGGCAGCACTCGAAGAAAATGACGTCTTACCACTTAAGACATACGAGGCTTTTGATCGTGACCCAATAGAAATTTTTATTAATTCATTTAATAAAGTATCGAGTGTTGGTGAGGGTGCGTGTATTCAATTTGTTATTAGACCTTGTAGCCAATCAATACTTAAACATTTCTCAACTCTTTTAGAAAAAGCAAAAAAGGGTGAAGATGTAAAAAAAGAAGATACTCCTTTTGGTGATTTTGCAAAAGATTTTGGTCATGTACTTCTTGAAACTTTTTGGCTTAAAGAAGAAAAAGATAAGAAAGAAGAAGAAAAGAAACCTGAAGCCGATGGTGTTGTGGTTTCTGGTATCCAAAAGAAATTAGAAAGTACTATTACTAATGTGAATATTCGCATTATTACTTCTTCAAAAACAAAAACACGTTCAGATATGATGCTCTCTGATATAGAAGCGTCTTTCTCTCAATTTTCATTACCGGGCGGTAATGGACTAAAGTTTATTTATCAAAAAGAAAATAAACTTCATGATTTGCTTGCGGATTTTTCTTTTAGAAATTATAGCGAAGAAACAACTCTTGCTCTCAATCACAAAGAACTCGCAACTCTTATCCACTTCCCATACGGTATTACGCTTGCTCCTCAACTCAAAACAGCACGCGCAGGATCTGGTTCTGCACCATCAGACCTTCCACAAGAAGGAGTCTTGCTCGGATACAATATTTATCGTGGTGTTTCTACAGAAGTGCATATTCTTCCAGAAGACCGTATGCGTCACTTATATGTGATTGGTCAGACAGGTACAGGTAAGACGTCTATTTTGAAGAATCTTATTGCTCAAGATATTGCCCGAGGTGACGGTGTTTGTTATATCGACCCTCACGGAACAGATATCCAAGATATTCTTTCCTATATTCCAAAAGAACGTGTTGATGACGTGATATATTTTGACCCGAGTTATATGCCTCGCCCGATGGGTCTCAATATGCTCGAATTTGATGAAAGATTTCCAGAACAAAAGACTTTTGTAGTGAATGATTTGCTTGGAATATTCAATCAGCTCTTTGATTTGAAATCGTCTGGTGGGCCAATGTTCGAACAATATTTCAGAAATGCAGCATTCTTGGTAATGGAAGATGTTGAGTCAGGATGCACACTTCTTGAGATTACTCGTGTACTTCAAGACAAAGCTTTTCGTGATTACAAACTTTCAAAATGTAAAAACCCTATAATCAAACAATTCTGGATTGCAGCCGAATCTTCAAAAGGTGAGCAAGGGCTCGAAAACTTTGTTACATATATCTCAAGTAAATTTGATCCATTTATCTCGAACGATATTATGCGTCCTGTTATAGGGCAAGAAAAGTCAGCATTCAATTTCCGTGAAATAATGGATAACAAAAAGATTCTATTGGTAAATCTTTCAAAGGGAAGACTTGGTGATATCAATGCGAATCTTATCGGTCTTATCTTGGTAGGGAAGCTTCAACAAGCAGCACTTTCTCGTGTTGATATGTTTGGAAAACAGATAAATGACTTCTATCTTTATATAGATGAATTCCAAAATGTTACGACGCCTGCAATTTCTTCAATTCTATCTGAAGCTCGTAAATACCGCTTGTCATTAAATGTCGCTCACCAATACATTGCACAGCTTCCAGAAGATACGAAGAATGCTATCTTTGGAAACGTAGGTTCTATGTGTGTATTCCGTATTTCACCTGATGACGCTGCATATCTTGAGCCAAAATTCGCCCCAACATTTACAGCAAATGATATAATGAAGCTTGAAAATAGAGTAGCCTATGCTTCAATAATTGTTAATAGAACTCCGACATCAAAACCATTCAATATTATTACAGCTGACAATCCAAAAGGAAACAAAAATATAATTGATTCACTAAAAGAGCTTTCTTATATGAAGTTCGGCCGCCCTCGAGAAGAAGTAGATGAGATAATAATTAGAAAATACAATAAATAAAAGTCGCATTTCTAAGGTTTTTCTGGTAAGATAGATATTATTTATTAAAATTTATTGATATATTTTATGGAAAAAACACTTGTTATTATGAAGCCAGACGCTGTTCAAAGAGGAATTGTGGGAGAAATCATTTCTCGTTTTGAAAAAGTTGGATTAAAGATTGTTGGTACAAAAATGCTTCAACCAAGCTATGATCAATATTTCCATCACTACGAAAATATAGGTAAACTAATCTCACGCAGAGGTCAGAAAACATTTGATGTTACTTTGACAATGATGAAGCAAGGTCCTGTAATCGCTTTTGTTTTAGAAGGGGTAGAAGCTGCAGGCCTTGTTCGTAAAATGGTTGGTGCTACAGAACCAAAATCAGCCCTCCCTGGAACTATTCGCGGAGATTATTCTCATATGAGTTATGGACATGCAGACGCTAATGAACTAGGTATCCCAAATATTGTTCATGCTTCAGGTGATGCTCAAGAGGCAGAATTAGAAATAGCACACTGGTTTTCTGAAAATGAATTGTTTTCTTATGATGCGGTTCATACAAAATTTACTCAACCAACAAAATAATTAATTTATTTACGCTGACTTGAAATAATTAAAAAGCGGAACCCGAAGGGTTCCGCTTTTTAATTCATATAAAGTAAGGTCTTGTATACAATCTTGTTGCTTGTTTGTAAAAAGTATGTGATGAATAAAAATTTTGTTGATGCACTAAAAAATATTTTTTTGTCTAGATTGTTTTGATTATTTATTTTGATATATACTATCATTACGGTTATATAGAGCTGTATTATCTAGAACAATTTTTTTTAGGGAGCATGGAGTCTTGTGTTATTGTTTTACAAAAGACACAAGCAGTGCACCCACCTAGCACGGGCTAGGTTAATACGTTCTCTATAGCCGTAAAAAAACACTTCCTTAATAGGAGGTGTTTTCTTATGGTAGAATATATGTATGGATTTAGAATCAAAACAAAAATTAAAAAAGCTCTCAAATTTTCTGTTAAAAATAACAACAATTGTTTTTGTTTTACATTTTTTAGCAACAAAGCTTTACTGGTATAGTGATTTTTGGTGGTTTGATATGCTTATGCATTTTTTGGGAGGTGTTTTTATTGGTATTCTTACGTTGTATATTATTTTTCGTACACATAAAAATATACAGATGTCTGTATATATAATTACAAAATTAACAATTATTTCTGTTTTTGTTATTGGGTTTTCTTGGGAAATATACGAATATGTTGTTCAAGGTTTCACTGGTGCAATACTTGCAAACCCTCTAGATTCAATTTCTGATTTATTTTTTGATATGGCTGGCGGTCTTTATGCAGTTTATAATATTGATATTTTAAAAAATAAATAATTATTACACATTATTTTTTTATACATCGTGTTACAATAAAATTATGGAACAAAAAGAATTAAAAATAACTTTCTGCTCTGGAGCAGGAAGTGTTACAGGTGCAAACTTTTTATTGGAAGGAGAAGGTAAGAAATTTCTAGTGGACTGCGGTCTTGAGCAGGGAACAAGTGTTGCCGATCAAACAAACTGGTCTTCATTTTTATACAATCCGAGTGAAATAGATATTCTTTTTATTACTCACGCTCATATCGATCATATCGGCCGCATCCCAAAACTAATCCAAGAAGGTTTTAAAGGAAGAATTATTTCTACAGATGCGACTCATGAACTCGCACGTCCAATGCTCGAGGATACTATTCGTATCTTGGCTCATGAAGAAGACTTGGCAATTCACGAGATGTATACAGAAAAGAATCTTGAAAGAGCTCTCGAACTTTGGGAAGGAATTCCTTATCATCAAAATATTAATATTGATCATGGTTTCAAAATGCAATTTCTTGATTCAGGACATATTTTAGGTTCTGCAATGCTTGAGATTATTTACAATGGAAAAAAGATTGTATTCACTGGTGACCTAGGTAATTCACCTTCACCACTTTTGCGTGATACAGAAAAATTGTCTGGTGTAGACTATTTAATCATGGAATCTGTTTATGGTGATAGAAATCACGTAGATCGTGATGTTAGAAGAAAGAGATTAGAGGCTGTTATTGAGGATAATTATGGAAGACAAGGAGTTTTGGTTATTCCGACATTTTCACTTGAGAGAAGTCAGGAGCTTCTTTATGAATTAAATGATTTTGTAGAGAATAAACGTATTCCTCAAATGCCTATTTTCTTTGATTCACCACTTGCTATTAGGCTTACTTCTGTTTACAAAAAATTCAGTCATTATTTTAATGAAGAAGCACAACAAACAGTAAATAGTGGAGATGATATATTTGCATTCCCAGGAATGAAATCAACACCAGAAACAGAAGATTCAAAAGCTATCCTCCATAGTTCAAACCCTAAGATTATTATCGCAGGTTCTGGAATGTCTAATGGTGGAAGAGTTCTTCATCATGAGAAGAATTATTTACCAGACCCAAACAATACTATTCTCCTTACTGGCTATCAAGCCTACGGGACTCTAGGACGCCATATTATGGAAGGTGCGGACGAAGTGAAGATAAATGGCGAGATAGTGCCTATAAGAGCCAAAATAGAACAAATAGACGGGTACTCAGGTCACAAGGACTCAGATCATTTGATAGAATTTGTAGAACAAACAGCTGACTCTCTCAAACAAGTTTATGTTGTAATGGGCGAACCAAAATCTTCTCTATTTTTAGTCCAACGTCTTCGTGATTATCTTGGAGTCGATGCACAAGCACCAAGTCAGGGCGACAGTATTATTATTTCGTGATAAACTTTCTCTTATGGAAGATACAAAAAAAGAAAAAGGAGAACATTTAATTTGTTATAACGGGCCGATAGGTAATGGTGACAAACATAACCATCTTAAAATTAAGATTGGAGTTTCTGGTGCTGCTGAAACAGGGCAATGTGGGCTTCATGTACTTGATCAAGCAAAAGAAGTTGGTAGAGAAATTATAAAGCAAGGAGGTATTGTGGTTACTGGAGCTACGAGTGGATTCCCACTCTGGGCTTCAATAGGCGCTAAAGACGAAAGAGGGCTAGTTATTGGACTTTCACCCGCATCGAATGAACACGAACATATTACAGCGTACAGACTACCTCTTGATTATACTGATTTGATTATATATACAGGTTTTGGTTTTCCAGGTAGAGATTTGCTCTTCACACGAAGTTGTGACGCTCTCATCGTAGGGTGTGGCCGTGTAGGTACTATTCATGAGTTCACTATTGCTTTCGAAGATAATAAACCAATCGGTATTTTAGAAGGAGAGTGGGCAACAGATGAAATTCTTAGAGAGATTATGGAAAAGGGAAATAGAACAAGTGATAAAGTTATATTTGATTCTGATCCAAAAAAGCTAGTAGAAAGAGTTATGGCTTTGGTTATAAAAGATAAAGATAAAGAATTCACTCCTATAGCACAGTAATAAACACAAAAAATTCCGCTTATGAGCGGAATTTTTTGTGTTTATTACTTTACCTTTTCTACGATTCTTGCGAATGTTTCTGGGTTTTCTTGAGCAATTTGTGAGAGTATTTTCCTGTCTATTTCAATTTCTGCTTTCTTTAGAGCTCCAATGAATTTACTGTAAGACATACCGATTGCGTGTAGCATTGCGTTGATTTGTACTGTCCACATGCGACGACGGTCATTCTTTTTGTCGCGACGGTGAGCAAAAGCAATGTTTCCAGCGTGAGCTATAGCTTCGCGTGCTTGTCTTTCTTTTGTACTGCGTCCATAACGAAATCCTTTTACTTGTGAGAGGATATTTCTTCGACGTTTGAGTGAGGTTGTTCCTCTTTTGATACGTGTCATATAATTAAAAAATAGTGATTAAATAAAAGGGTTAAACTATGCACTTGGAAGAAAACGTGACTTGTCTTTTGGTGAAATAGTGAAGTCTTGCATCTTCTTTCCTGTAAGTTGTTTGGTGCGTGATTGTTTCGCGTTAAAGTGATTGAAACCAGGAGTACGTGCAAGAACCTTACCTGTACGGGTTAATTTCAAACGTTTTGCGAGTGATTTGTTTGTTTTATTACTCATATGTTTTTTGATACGGACATAAAGTAGACCGCACCAGATAGGGGAGATTATATCATAAGGAAATAAAAAATGCTAGCCCAGTAACAATTTATTACAGTAAAAAGTATTTATAGATAAAGGAATTCAAAAATAAACAAAAAAGTCCTTTTTATAAGGACTTTTTTGTTTATTGAGGTTTTTTTGTATCTTTTTCTATCGTAAGCATCATTCCTTTTGGAATCTTTTTGAGGGGTTCGGCAACTTTGAAGTTCTCTGTAATAAGGTTTAGAACACGATTTAGACGTTCTTTGAGGAAGTCTTCCTGCATGTATTTTGAACGTCCTTGAAGATATAGTTCTACTTTGATACGATGACCTTCTTTAAGCCATTTTGAGGCTGCTTTTGCTTTCATTTCAAGATCGTTTTCACTTGTTCCTGGTTTCACTTGAATAGATTTTGTTTCTGTTGGTTTTGCTCCTGCCTTTGCTTTCTTTTGCTTTTTGTTTTCTGCATATTGCCACTTTCCGTAATCCATCAACTTTGCAATAGGGGGTTTTGCGTTAGGCGATATTTCTATAAGGTCAACATTGCGTTCAACAGCCATTTTCATTGCTTCTTCCAAAGGGAAAACACCGAGGTTTTGTCCCTCTTCGTCAATGAGTCTCAATTCTTGAGCTCTTATTCTACTGTTTATACGAATATTCACGAGTTACAGAAGATTATCTGATATTTATATAATACTAGAGAATTGATTTAAAAACAAGATATCCTCGCTCAATGAAATAATACAGAATACGTAATTATAAATTTCATATCATTTTTGATATACTCGCAATATAATGGAATTAAAAAAGGGAATTCATCTTATATATAAAAACGAAGGGGAAACACCTCTTTTTGCTATGGAAGAATACCGAAAAGAAAAAGGAATCCCAAAAGAAATTTCTCTTACATATGCCGGACGTCTTGATCCAATGGCAAAAGGTTTACTTCTGGTGCTTTCTGAAGACGAGGTTTTTAATAAAGAAAAATATACAAATTTGAAAAAGATTTATAAATTTCAAATACTTTTCGGTGTTTCTACAGACACGGGAGATGTGTTGGGGATAGTTACTAGCAACAAGAAACAAGAAACTAAAATACAAAATACAGAAATACAAAAAATACTTAAATCTTTTGTCGGGAAACAAGAACAAAATTACCCAATGTACTCATCAAAAACTGTGAATGGAATACCGCTGTGGCAGTATGCTCGTGGTGATTTAAAGCTTGAAGAAATTCCAAAACATGAAATAGAAATATTTGATCTAAAATTAGAAGGATTGGAAATAAAAAAAGGAAAAGAAATTTTGAATGAAGTCGAAAATCGCACACAAAAATTGAGTGGAGATTTTCGACAAGAAGAAATTATAAATTCTTGGAAAGAAAGTCTAGAAAATTTAAAAGAAGAAGAATTTTTTATTGCCACATGTATTGCTGAAGTTTCTTCTGGAACATATATTCGCGTACTCTCAGAAAGTATTGGTGAGAAATTAAATACACCATCACTTGCGTATAATATCGAAAGAATTCAGATAGGTGAGTATAAATTGTGATAGAATATACATATGATTTTTGCGGAGAATAGAAAAGCAAAATTTAATTATCAAATCATTGATAGATTTGAAGCGGGAATACAACTTTCAGGGCAAGAAGTGAAGGCTATTCGTGTAGGTAAGGTGAATCTCGATAGTACTTTTGCTATTATTCGTGGCGGAGAAATGTTTTTGATTGGAACTCAAATTCAACCCTTTCAAGAGAAGAATGTGGGGGGTGGTTATGACAAAGAAAGAACCAGAAAACTCTTATTAAGAAAGGCTGAAATAACAAAATTAGAAAAGATTCTTCACGAACAAAAATTGACCTTAATTGGTACTATGTTGTATAATAAGGGACGCAATATCAAGATTGAAATAGCTCTCGGAAAAGGTAAAAAAGAGTTCGATAAACGAGAAACTATTAAGAAAAGAGATATTGATAAAGAGATAAATCGTTTAATGAAAAACAAGCGATAGAACTTTGAAAAATAGTAAGTAAATTTTTGCCCTTCGGCGATTTTCAATAAGATTGAAAATTTTCTCAGGACGAATTTTACTTCGTAAAATTCGGGAGTGCTAGGCTTCGACAGGTGACATTCTTCTATATGGTGCATGTCGAGTTCGTGTCTATATCGTAAAAAGAGACACAAAACACGAAATGCAAAAAACACTTTTGCGGTAAAATCTCCTTTCTTCGGATTTGCAGATTTTGCTTTTGCTCGCGCTTAAGCGAACAATGGTTGTTATTTTGACATCTGATAAAATTAACAACTATCATACACATCAGGTTGCAAAGAATTCTTGTCTCGAGGATTCTTTAAAGACATAGAGACACCTCTATTACTTTTTTGTTTTGCTTTAATGTAATAGATCAAATAAGCATAACTACACATGTAGATCTGTATAGAAAATTCATTTGGACGGGGGTTCGATTCCCCCCACTTCCACAAATTAAAAAACCAACAATTCTGTTGGTTTTTTAATTTGTGGAAGTGGAGTAAAGCACCTGCGTGCTTTACGTGGAGAATCGAAAGGAGTTTCATTATTGAACGTAGTGAAATTGAAACTCACCTGCCGACGTAGTCGGCGATTCCCTTGAATTTTATAATAAAATATCTAGTGATTCGTGAGTCAATTCCTCTAAAAAATACTTACTTGTGACCAACTCAATTTATGACGAGGAGTAATACAAAAAACAAAAACATCTATTTTAAAATAGATGTTTTTGTTTTTACGGTTAAATGAAATTTATTTACGAGTTTTTAAATATGAACATTTTTTGATATAATGTCTATATATGTCACAAAAGAAACAAAAAAATAAGAAACAAAATGTATGGATGAAATTCAGCGCACACATTACAACGACAGTTATCATATTGCTTGCCGTTGTGGTCTTGTACAATGCAATTTCAAACAGTTTTAAACCTACAGAGAAGCTCACTCTTTCAGATGTTGCAAGTAAGGTTACAGATGCTTCAATCAAGAACATTATCGTTGATGGAGACACTCTCGACATTACACTTACAGATGATACAAAGAGGGAAGCCAAGAAAGAACCAGACGCTTCACTTACTGAAACATTAAAAAATTATGGAGTAACTTCAGAGGCTCTCAAAAATATTCCTATCACAATCAAGTCTCCATCTGGTTTTGGAATATTCCTCCTCAATGTTCTTCCGTTTGTTATACCTTTAGTGCTTATAGGATTTCTTCTTTGGTACACACTTCGCCAAGCAAAAGGTGCAGGAATGCAAGCTATGAGTTTCGGTCAGTCACGTGCACGCATTACTGACCCAAACGATCCAAACAATCGCGTAACATTCAAAGATGTAGCTGGTAATAGAGAAGCAAAAGAAGAACTTACTGAAATAGTAGACTTCTTGCGTAATCCAAAGAAATTCTTAGACATTGGCGCCCGTATTCCAAAAGGAGTGTTGCTTACAGGTGCTCCAGGTACAGGTAAAACACTTCTTGCTCGTGCAGCCGCAGGAGAGGCTGGTGTACCATTTTTTCATTTATCTGGTTCTGAATTTGTAGAGATGTTCGTCGGTGTTGGTGCGTCACGTGTACGTGATCTTTTCCGCATGGCCAAGAAGGCTTCACCTGCGATTATCTTTATAGATGAGATTGATGCTGTAGGACGTGTTCGTGGCGGTGGATTTGGTGGGGGTAATGATGAACGTGAACAAACTCTCAATCAAATTTTGGTTGAGATGGATGGATTCGAACCAACAGAGAAAGTGATAGTGATGGCAGCAACAAACAGAAGTGATGTTCTTGATCCCGCACTACTTCGTCCAGGACGTTTCGATAGAAGAGTAACTCTAGATCTTCCTGATCGTCGTGACCGCGAAGAAATTCTAAATATTCACGCAAAAGAAAAACCATTTGCAAAAGATGTGTCACTTTCTGTAATCGCAACACGCACTCCAGGATTCTCTGGTGCAGATTTGTACTCACTCATGAATGAAGGTGCAATATTCGCAGCACGTGACAACAGAAAAGAAATTTTCCAAAATGACTTGATGCGTGCAATCGAAAAAGTAATGATTGGTCCAGAGCGAAAGAGTCACTTGATGACTGAAGTTGAGAAAAAAATTGTGGCTTACCATGAAGCAGGACATGCTCTTATATCTTCTGTGCTTCCACACGCAGATCCTGTTCACAAAGTCTCTATAATCGCACGAGGAAGCGCTGGAGGATATACATTGCATCTTCCTCTAGAAGAGAGAAAACTTCAGTCAAAACAAGAGTTTATTGACGATTTGGCTGTATCTCTAGGTGGATACGCTGCAGAAGAATTGATTATGGGAGATATTACTACAGGCCCATCAAATGATCTTCAAGTCTCTACAAATCTTGCTCGTGCTATGGTTACAAGATGGGGTATGAGTGATCTTATTGGTCCTGTTGCACTCGAATCAAATGGAGGTAAAGTTATGTTTGGAAAAGGTGTTGATGATGAAAAATATTCAGAGAGTATGTCAGCGAAGATTGATGGTGAAGTGTCACGTATGATGCATGATGCACTCGACACGGCACGTAAGACTATTCGCACATATCGTGAAGCGCTCGACGCAATCGCAAACAAATTGATTGAAGTAGAAAACTTGGAACAAGATGAGTATGAAGAAATAATTTCTAAGCACGGAATCAAATTAAAAAAACTTTTAGAAAAAAAATCTGAAAAAATTATTTCTAAAAAATAAAAATACAGTGCATAAAAAATTCCGACCATGTGGTCGGAATTTTTTATGCACTGTATTTTTGCAAGAGGGGAAAGTGTAAAACTTATAAATAATACAAAAAATTTATTTAGTCAATTTTTATATTTTTTGCTTGACCAACACTTGCAAGTTCGCTTGTTGCAAGATCAAGGATCTCTCCATGGAAGTTCAATCCTTCTTCACAAATCATCATAAGGCTACTATTGTCAATACCTTGCGCACATCCATTAAGTAATGCAAAATGCACAATCGCAGCACCTTCGAAGAAGCCACTCCACTCCATAATCTCAGTTGCATTTTCCCATTCATCACCCACATATAAGTCACGCATTTTTGTGAGTTTTTCGACTGTTTTTCCTTGTTTTGTAAGGGTTATTTCAGATACTCCACTTTCTTCCACAAACTTTTTTAGCGCTTCTAAGTGGGCGTTATTTGTGTCTATATAGCTTGTCACTTGTTCTGCTCCAAGAGTGTTTGTGAGAGTGAGTGACGCTCTCTTCCAAGTGTCGATTCCTACCTCACAAAACGCTAATACTTCACCAATTTTTTTTGCTGTAAATTCATTAATCATACATAGAGTATACATGCACAGTACGTATGTACGTCAAGTGGATAAATATCTTTATAAAATAAAGGTTTTATCCACATATAAACACAGAAAATATAGATAAATTTTGTTAAAATAATAAGAGTCATATGCAGAGTGGCTACACCAAAAACTTACGCGCATTTTTGCGGAAGAACAGCATCATTTTGTCGCTGGTATTTTTTGCTTTGTTTGGTACTGGTGTAAGTCTTTTTGCTGCTGCTCCAGATACTGAGCCATATCAACCAGGAGAGACTCTTGACCCCACATGTATTCCAGGTTCTTCAGTAAACTGTACAGTTCGAATATTACCTTCTCAAATTGGTAATGCTGGTAAATTTTTGACTACAAACGGAACAACAACATCTTGGGCTTCAGTTCTCACTTCTCCATCTTTTTCTGATGTTACCCTTACAGGTAACACTACATTTCCATCCCTTTCAACTGCTGGGGGAATATTATACACAGATGGTTCTGGCGTTCTTGCTCAGTCTGCTGCAGGTATTGCTGGCCAAGCAGTTATTTCTGGGGGCGCTACTGGTCCAACATATTTTGCTCCAACATTAGGTTCAATACTTTTTGCTGGAACATCTGGAATTCTTTCTGAAAATAATTCAAATTTCTTTTGGGATAATACGAACAACAGACTAGGTCTTGGTACAAATACTCCAGTAACATTACTTAATATCGGGACAGGTACACCTACAACAGCTTCTAGTGGAATTCAGTTTGGTACAGATGTGCTTGCAAACCTATATCGTAACGATACAGGGAATATTAAAACAGATGGTGTTTTGAATGTGGGCGACCAATTGAACGTGGGGAACAGTTTAGATCTTACAGGTAATCTCTATTCTAGAGGCGATCTAAGACTTTTGAATAAAGCTGAAAATGGTTGGATTAGTTTTGCTACTCGCAACACTGCTGGACCAGAAGCTCTATATGACTTATCAAATATTGGAACATTGTTTGCTAACCAAATTAATTCTTCTGGAACTATTAGTGCAACACTACCTTCAGGCTCATTTGGTACTATCGCTTCTTTTGGAGCAAATGGTGCTGCTGGTCTTATAAATATCGGATATGAAGATGGTAGTGGAATTAGTAGTATTACCGGCTCTGGTTTCGGACCTTTCCAAGTCGCTTCATCTGCGAATAATAATATTATTATCAATCCAGGTAGTGGTAATGTGGGAATCGGAGCAGTGAGTCCTACTCAAAAATTGGAGGTGAATGGAAATATATTGGTAGGTGGCAGTAATGCATATTTGTATTTTAGAGATGAATATAATTACATTAAAAATGCTGATGGATTACCTGTAGATGTAAAAGGTCATCATGGAGTGCGCGCATACAATGATCTTGGGGAAGTTGCACGTTTTGGTACAGCGAGTGATTCTTTGAATTCTTACTTTAATGGAAATGTCGGTATTGGTTCTGTTACACCTTCCGCAAGACTTGAAGTTAAATCAGAATTAAATACAGACAGTGTTATTGCTATTAATACAAATTCTGTAGATTTTGATTCATACCTTTCACTTCAAGAAGCTGGTGTTGAAAAATGGAAATTCCGCAATCAAGGTGATAGTGGAGATAAGCTTCGTATTGGAAGTGCTACAAACCCTCTAGCAATTTCTGTTTCTCAAATGGGACAAATAAGTTTGGGTTCAACAACAGCTAGTGCTTGGTTGTATCTTCCAGCAAGTACTGGAGCTGGTCAAACTGCGCCACTTAAATTCACAGCAGGGACAAATATTATATCTCCAGAAACAGGTGCTGTAGAATATGATGGTACTCAGCTATTTTTTACTCCAGCTTCTACTCGTAATATTTTGGCGCAAGTGTCAGGATCTACAGCTCTTACTTCAGGATCTATTCCTTTTGCAACAACTTCAGGATATCTCACACAAGATAATTCAAATTTCTTCTGGGACGATACTAATAACAGATTAGGTATTGGTACAGCGAGTCCAGCAACAGCATTGGATGTAAATGGTGTTGTTAAAGCCTCATTTCTAAGAGCAGATTATTTAAATACAACAAATAATGGAGCAACTATTATAGGTAATTTTACAAGTGAAAACCGTATTTATGACCAAGCTGGTACATGGTTAATGACTTTAAAATCAGGTAACGTCGGTATTGGTACAACTAATCCAGGTTATAGATTAGATATTCTAGGTTCTAGTACGTCTGGTGTCTCTGCTTCAACTCAAATTCTCGGTGGAACAGGAACAAGTGCTGGTGGTCTTAGATTAGGTGCTTGGAGTGCTTCATACGGAGGATTTTGGTCTGCGAGTGTAATACCTTCATCTACTAACTATGCTCTTATTTCAAATGGTGCTGATACAGCATTAAACACTACTTCAACTGGAGGAATTTATATAAACAATAGTACACAAGCTTTAGGGTGGAATATTAACGGAGTTTCAATCGGAGCAGCCGCTACTAGTCAAGGACAGCTTGCTGTTATAAATCAAAATAATTCTCGTGTAGCTCTTGTAGTAAGAGCTACCACTTCTCAAACCGCAAATCTTACACAATGGCAAGATAATACAGGTGTTGTATTGGCTAGAATAGCTTCTAATGGTGCATTAAGTGTAGGTACAACTAACACCTCTGACCTGTATGGTGATTGGGGAGGTGCTGCTGAAATTCCAGCTGGTGCAGCCAATAGTTCTTCTAATGGTGGAATGTCTCTTTTTGCTGGGGGCACTACTCCTGGAACGAATAAAGCGGGTATTTACTATTATCAAGGGGGTACACAATGGCGTTCAGCTGCAGAAGTTTCTAACACAACAAGCGGTTTTGGAAACCTTTTGCTTATGAAGTCTGGCGGTAACGTTGGTATTGGTACAACAAGTCCAACCGCAAGACTAAATATTGTTGGAAATATTTTAGGACAAAGCTCTCTAACAGATGCAACAGCTAAAGACTTTTCTATAACTACTGGACATCATACAAATTCAGAAGAATCTTTAGCGATGATTTCTGGTATTTCAAATGCTACACAAAATATTATATATTTAGGAGGTGGAAGTTCTTCTAATAATACAGCTACTGATGTTCGTTTCTTTACAGCTGCAAACAACACAACAACTACAGGGACAGAAAGAATGAGAATATTATCAAATGGTAATGTCGGTATTGGAACAACAAATCCAGGATTCCCATTAGAAGTAGCGTCTAGTGGTACCAATGATACTGCAAGATTTTATGGGAATAGTGGTACAGCTCTTGTGTATGTTGGAGTAAACGGAACACTGGCTAGTGTAAGTGGTCAGTATAGAATTTATGCAAATAGTGGTATTCCTCTAACTCTAGGTGCTAACGGTATTCATAGTCAAATGTTTATAAGTACTGCAGGCAATGTCGGTATAGGAACTACAAGTCCAGTAGGAAAACTAGATGTATCTGCTGGTCTTGGTTCTCAAACAGCTGGAGATTTTGTTGTAGATACTGCAAATAATATCGTGTATGTTGGTAAACTCGATAGTGTTTCAGGTAATACAAACTTTATCTTTAGAGATAGGTTGGGTGGTGTGAAATCACGTTGGGAAAACGCAGGTTCTGGAAGTATTGGATTTTCTAATTTTAGTAACGGCTTTGGTGTAAGTATCGGTCCAACAATATCAGGTTCTATAGGGTCTATTGGAACAATGCTGTTAGTTCAAAATGCGAATGCTGGTTCTACTAATCCAACAGCGATATTTAGACAAGGCACAACTCAAACAGGTGACTTAATGCAATGGCAAAATAGCGCAGGAACTGTTCTTGCTGAAATAGATGTTAATGGTTCTATGATAAACGACTCACTTTTCAGTCTTACTCATAATGCAACATCAAGAACAGCAGTTGAAATTACAAAATCAAACGATGATGGTATATTAAATATTTATCGTGATGGTTCTATTGATACAAAAATTCAAGGTAATGGTAATTCATACTTTGCAAGTCTTAGTGGTGCTTTTGTAGGTATTGGTACTTCAAGTCCTTCTTATCCTCTTGATGTTACCGTTCCTACATCTGGTAGTTTTGCTCAAAGAATTACTCGAAACACAGCAGCAACAACAAACTTTAATTCAACAAACATTCTAGTTTCAAGATCAACAGGAGACGCTGCTGACGGATTTGGAGGAGGTTCTGTATATGCTCTATCAGACAACACAGTAGGAGATACATTTCTGGGTTCTGTTGGTGCTGTGAGGGACGGCGCTGATAATTCTGGCGCTTTGGTTTTTAATACATATATAACTGGTAGTTTCAATGAAAGAATGAGAATTACTTCATCAGGTCTTGTGTCTATTGGTGTAAACTCTGGTATAGCTCGATTGGGGGTAGTGAATGCTAATGCTGGAGGTGTTGCTATGATTGTAAGAGGAGCAGCTTCACAGTCTGCAAACTTAGTTCAATTTCAAGACGCTACTGGTACTGTTTTAAGTCGTGTAGCAGCGGATGGAAGTCTCCTTGTGAGAGAAGATTATACAACAGGTGCTGCTGTTTTAATGACATTTGCTGGAAATAGAGCTACTTATGGTATTGACTCTAATTCAGATTTTTATATTGATACATCTGCTGCTAGAGGTACAGCAATAAAATCAGGTGGTGTAACAACATTGTATACATCATCTAATTCTACAGGAAACAATATAACTATTGGTTCAAATACTTCTATTGCTAAGTTTGGAGTTATAAACTCTAATGCTAGTACTGTTGCTTCTGTAATTCGTGGTACTACTTCTCAATCAGCAGATTTAACACAATGGCAAGATAACTCGGCTACAGTTTTAGGCGCAATTAAATCTAGTGGCGCAATGGTTATTGGTAATAGTGGTGCTCAAATTGGGTCTGTACCGCTCTCTGTTGTTGGTTCAGGGACAGATGCTTATATAGCAATGAAACCAGTAGGACAATCAGGATTTGGTTTTACCTTTGGTACACCTTCTGCACAAAACTCTGAATTATGGAATTACGGAACTGGATTTATGCGTTTTGCAACAAACAATGCAGAATATATGAGAATTGTCTCAACTGGGGATGTAGGTGTCGGTACATCTACCCCTCTTACAGTAAACGGTATTTCTGTTGCAGGCGAGAGAGTATTAAATGTAAACGGTTCTGGTGGTACAAGACTCGCAGTACAGAGTGCGTCAGGTTCTAGTTTGGACTTCGTAAATACTGGAAACTCTACAAATGCAAAATGGGCATTATTCCAAAATCTTTCAAATAACTTCATTATTAAGTCTCACACTGACGCAGGTTCTACTCGCTTTACTTTCTTAACTGCTGATTTGACTACTGGCAATCTTACTGTGGGAAATTCTGGAATGGCAAAAACTTTGTCTTTACAATCTGACAGAGCTAATATTATTGTAAGAGGTTCTACAGACGGAGGGACAGGTCCATTTATAGATTATGATATAAACTCAAGCTCTACAGCAGGTACTACTTTTGCTCGTATTTCAAATGGTACACTGTCTGGCGCTACTTCAGGAACAAATATTGCTGTGGCGATGTCTCCAACATTTAATCCAGCTGCAGGAACAGGTGTGTTTAGAACTCTTGATATAAACTACACCACCAATGCAAGTGGCGCTCAAGGTGGTTCAATGACTGGGCTTCGTGTGAATAGAAATGTTCAAGGTGGCTCTACTGCATTTACTACAGACATGCTTGCAGATTTCCAAGCAGGAGGTCTCTCTCAATTTTCTGTGAGAGCTGATGGTGTAGTTACTATTGGGTCGTCTGGATATTTAGTAACTCCAACAATATTTTCTGGTGGAGGAGGAACAACAGCGTTTGGTAATAGAGTATTGGTCGGTACTACTGGAACCACTACTGCACAACTAGAAACTAGGGCTGCATCTGCAACTACTGTTCCTTTGTTTGTAAGAGGTGCGTCTTCACAAACAGCAGACCTTCAGCAATGGCAAAGTAGCGACAGTACAAGATTGTTGTCAGTAAATAGTGCTGGTAATATCGTTATGCAAGCCACTTCAGACAAATACATATATGGTGGACCTGCAAGTGGAAACTATATCAATATGTATAATTCATCAACAGGAAGAATACATTTAAAGGGATTAGGTACAGCTGGAGCTCAAATAGAGGGTGCTTTGGTTGTAGAAGGGGCTCTTAGCTTTAATGGTAATCTATCTCTTGCTAGTAATAGTATTTTAGGTACAAGTAATTCTGAAATACGTTTATATGACGGATCAACAGGTAATATTCAATTGCGAGCTGGTACTGGCTCAGTTGGTATATCACAAATTTCATTTTGGACCGGAACTACTCCTACAGAAAGAATGAAAATTGATAGTAGTGGTAATGTCGGTATTGGTACAACGAGCCCATCTGCTAGACTTCAAGTTAACTCAACTTCATCAGCTGTAGATCCACAGGTGATTGATATATCTACTGGTGGTTATGCTTCCAGTACTAATCATAATGGACTAGTTTTGCAAAACAGTAATACAGCTACAAACAACAATCAACAATACGCACCGAGTATAGTATTTAGTGGTAATACTTGGTCTACTAATTCTTCGACTGCGAACAATTCAAAATTAAGAATTGCACAGACTGGTGGTCAGACTTTTGCGCAAGGCAGGTCTTATCTGAGTTTTCAAAATAATGAAAACAATGGTGGTTGGAATACAATGATGCACCTAACTCCAGATACAGGATTGTTTGTAGGAGGTACAAATGGTATGGGAAATATTACTTCTTTAAACCTAACATTAGGTCCAAAATCTTCTTCAGGTACAATTGCTCAAGGTTCTATGATTTTTATGAGAATTGCATCAAACTTTAATCCGACATCAGGTACGGCAAATGCTTCAAACATTGATACTACAGGTCTAGGATTTAATCCATCTTCAGGAAATGCAGAATTCAATGGGTACGCATATAGCATGTTAATAAGTCAAACAGGTAGTGCGGCTGGCATCACTCGTGGAATGTATATTAATCCTAATTTGGCATCAGCAGCAGATTTCCGAGCAATAGAGATATCAAACAATAGTCATTATGGAATATATCAAAGTGGTGCAAGTGCAAAAAACTATTTCAATGGGAACGTCGGTATTGGAACAACATCTCCAGCAGAAAGATTTCATGTGTCAGGAAGTGATACTAGTGGTAGTGGGATTGTCGCATTGGTTGAAAATACTGCAACAACAGGATCACCTTATGCTACCTTTAGAATGAAGTCATCTAATACGGTTTATGGGCAGTTCTTTGGCGGTGCTGTAAATGATCCTTATGGAATTGTAAATGGTATAACAATGACTCCAGGAACAAGTACTCAAGATATTGGTTTTCGAACTGGTAATCAGGTTACAGGTGGCGGAAATGGACCTTCAATGATTATTAAAGATAGTGGTAATGTAGGTATTGGGACAAAAGCACCAGGATACAAATTGGAAGTAGGTAGTGCAAGTGTGACTGGGATAGTGTCTCGATTTGTAAACTCTACTGGTACTTGTGATATTAATCCTACAACCACATCACTCTCTTGTTCTTCAGACCAAAATCTTAAGAAAAATATTACTTCACTTTCAGATGAATTATTAACAAAAGTTATTTCACTTAGACCTGTAACTTATAATTGGAATAGTGAGACTACAGAGACTGTTGGTCATATTGGATTTATAGCTCAAGAAGTTGAACAGATATTCCCAGATTTGGTGTCTACCGATTCTGTCTCAGGATTAAAATCCTTAAATTATATTGGCTTTATTCCTTACATAACAAAAGCTGTTATAGAGCAAAATATAAAAGTATCACTCCTTGAAGATAGGGTTAAGGCTTTGGAAGATAAAATCAACGGAACAAATGGTTTAATTGGTGGAATTGTTAGCGATGTAAAAGATATGGTTGTGAGTACTTTGAAAGTTGGAACACCAGAAAAGAGAACTGGTATTACAATATACGACGAATCGACAGGTGATCCTTTCTGTATAAAAGTTGTAAACGGAAATATGCAAACAGTTCCAGGTGAATGTGCTGTAGTAAGTGCTCAAACACAAACAGTTCTTCCTGAAAATAGTCAAAACCAAAATATAAATGAAGAACTAATAAATGACTCTTCAAAAAATACAGACACAGCAGAAAAGATGATAACAGAAGACCAAACAACAGATCTGACGGTTGAACCAATAATAGAAATACCTCAAACAGAAGAAATTGCCACAGAATAAAAATAACTAGAGATAGTTATTTTTATTTGTTATAATTATTTTATGAAAAAAGGTTTTACCCTTCTCGAGCTCCTCATTGTTATAGCAATCATAGGAGTACTCTCATCTATAGTTCTTGTAAGTTTGGGTAATTCCCGCGCAAAAGCCGATACTGCTTTTGTAAAACAACAAGCAGATCAGATTAAAAAACAAATGGAATTATATTATCAACAATATGGTAATTATGGTTATTATGCTACCAACATGAATATTCGTGGTGGGTATCAACCAGCAGGATATGCAGGATACGTCAATTTTCCAGGTGGCGCAGGGGATTGCTACGCCCCCTTTGCAAGACAAACTGTATCTGATACTCCGGGGACAATTAGTTATCAGATTGCTTTGATGGTTGGTAAAGCAATGCAAAAAACAAGTGATAATGTATTTTGGTGTTATATTTCACCAGACCAACAATCATACGCTTTTGCTTTTGTTGGTATGAAGACTGGTCCTAATACTTATTGTATTGATTCTAGTGGTAATGTTAAGGAGTCTAATACTGCAAATCTAACAACTCCTATAGGAAGCGTCATTGGTGGAACTTTGCAACGAGTTACGAATGCTGCATTACTAACTTCACCTGTGTCTTGTTTGTAATTTAAACCTATACACTCTGGGTATGCGGACATTAATTAAAAAACCTCCTTTTGTGGAGGTTTTTTAATTAATGTCCGCCCTCTTGGATTCGCCCGCGACTAATTAGTTTGCAAACTAATTGTCTGGGCACCAGCTCGTCTATTTTTCTGCTGAAAAATATGACTCCGCTGTTCGAAACCAAACGTACATGAAGCAGTTTATGTACTTAGGGCGAACCCTCGTTTCACTCGTGTCCACTCTGAATATTCTACTTCGAACCAAATTGAATGTGGATTCAAGTTTTTATCTGTTGAAATAGAGAAAATTAGAAGTGAACTAAAATCATTAAATTCATTATTAGTTATTGATGAGGATAATCGTTAGGTATTATTGATATTTTCCATTACTTTTGGAGTGAACAATCATCCAAATAAAGAATTGGTTAGGTTTCGATATGAAACACAATTAAACTCATAAATAAAAATAATTCAATTTTTGGTTAATGTTAAATTAGTTGTGCTTATAATTTTCATAACACCCTAGTTGAATTTGGGCTAACTAAATTATATTTAAATATATTGACTTTATAAAAAAAGTAGAGATAAATCTGGTTAATTGTTTTGGTGTTGGCAGTTTTGATTATACTTTCGATTTTGAAGGTTTAAAAACAAATTCATTATTGAAAATACTGCAATTATTTTGTGGCTTTTTTAATTTCAATAAAATAAAAAAAGACACAACTAAAAGTCATGTCTTATATATTAATTCGAATAAATTTCCTTCCGTATGTACTTCTCAAATTCAATTGGAAACTTATCCTGAGGCCAACCCCTTAATGCAGTACGAACTGCAAGTTTATATGACTCCTTCCATGTTCCTTTGAAACTATATAAATCTGGGAAGTTTTCGAAATCTTCTAGAGTTTCGATTTTAAATAATGCCGAACCATCTGTTTTAAGGTAAACATCAATAGTTTTATCTTTTGCGTCATAAAATATTGATGGAGGGAATTTACATAAAAGAATTACTCCTTGTTTTTGTAGAATTTCAGAGTCTAGTTCTGTAATAATGGCGCTGGTGTTTTTACCGGGTAGGTTTTTAAATATGCTTACCCAATTTTTTAAAGTTGGAAGCATCTGGTTAAAATCAAAAAGTTTAATTTCTATTGGGTCAATGGTAATTACTTTCTCACTTAAAATGTCTTTAAGTAAAGGTAACTGACCTAGAAAAAAACATAATTCTAATTTTTGTTCTGGTGTTAGAGGTTGTTCTGTTTCGATTTGTTTCTTAATTTCCTTAAAGATTGTCAAATCCTTAATTGTTAAAATTAATGTATTCATATTGTAAATGCTTGATTTACAACAGCATACACCTTTAACTACTTAGTGTCAATAATAAATTACCTATTACAATAGTAGAGAGAAATAATTCATATAAAAATCAGTCTTTATTTTAAGGTGAAATAATTTGTCCAGGTAGGTCAAAAAAGTTGAGTATTATTACCTTAAAAGTACAGCAAAAAACTATCACAAAATTTTTGTCATAAATTGTGGTATTTGTTATAACAGAAATAAGTAATAACCTAAATAAGACTTTATCTAAATTTATCAAGTTTGTTGTTATAAAGATACAGTGGTTCGAATTTCCTGAAGGAATAGTCTTTGATGGAAACAAATTTTGAACCAACAAAATATGCAGTATTTTTAAGGTAAATGAGTTATTTTACGCAATTGATTCCAAAATGGTCCGCCCTCTTGGATTCGAACCAAGGACCCCAGAGGTATAAGCTCTGTGCTCTAACCAACTGAGCTAAGGGCGGATGTGTCATTTATTAACTAAAATTGTTAATCTGTTAATGACTGTAATTATAGATTAAAAATCAACAATTATCAACAATATGTAAATTATATCATTAAAATGGTATAATTTATTGGTAGTATGAATAAATCTAATAAAGCATTTACACTCATCGAACTCCTTATAGTTATTGCAATCATTGGCGTTCTTGCGTCTGTTGTTCTTGCAAGTCTTAATTCTTCTAGGAATAGAGCTGATGCGGCTTTTGTAAAACAACAAGCAGATCAGATTAAAAAAGAATTTGAAATTTACTATGCTTCAAATGGAAATAGATATGGCTTCTGGGCAAGTAATATGAATTTACAGAGTCCATATACATCAGCCGGGTTTACAAGTATCCACGCAGGTGCTGGTCATTGTTATGTACCTTTTGGAAGAGTGGATACAAATATTACAAGAATGGTAGGTAAGGCAATGGAAAAAACAAATATTAATTTGACTGGAGGTAGTAATGGGGGAGGTGTTGGTTTTGGTTTCTGGTGTAGAGTATCTCCAGATGGTCAATCTTACGCATTCGCTTTTGTTAATATGAAGAGTGGTCCAAATATTTATTGTGTTGATTCAAGTGGAAATATAAAAGAATCTAACAATGCTTCTAGTGTTGATCCTATTAGTACTCATATGGCAAATCCTGTGACTTGTATATAATTTATACATAAGTCTTTTTTGTTATAATATAAATACAATTATGTTTAGTAATAAAAAAGCATTTACTCTTTTGGAACTCCTTGTTGTCATTGCGATCATCGGCGTTCTTGCGGCTATTGTGATGGCAAGTTTGAATAGTGCGAGAGTGAAAGCAAGAGATGCGCGTCGTCTTCAAGATATAAAAACCATCCAGACTAATTTAGAAATATATTACAATACATATAATAGTTATCCGCCAACTCCTACAGGTGGATGGATTCATAGTTCAGAAACAACATGGGATGGTCTAGAAAATTCTATGGGCATGAAATTGCCAAGAGACCCTGTAAATCAGGCTTCACCTTGGTTAAATGATCAATCTAGAGCATGGTCTTCAGATCAAAGGTTATTCATGTACGATTATTTGTCAGGAAGCGTACAGAATGGGTGTGCTACAGGAACTTTTTATTGGCTTGTCTATCGTCTTGAAAAAGGGAATACTCCTGTAAATGAAAGTCCAGGTGTTTTTATGTGCGATGGATCTACTTTTAAAGCTGTAAATGGTGCAATAACTGTTGGTGCGAATTCAAAATAAAAATCATATTTTAAAAAATCTGTTATAATTAATAGTATGAAAAAAGGATTCACTCTCCTCGAACTCCTAGTCGTCATTGCAATCATTGGCGTTCTTGCTGCTATTGTTATGGCGAGCTTAAATAGCGCTAGAGTGAAATCAAGAGACGCAAAACGAGTGTCTGATATACGACAAATTAAAGTTGCGCTTGATTTGTACTTTAACGATTTTGGATATTATCCTGATTGTTCTGGTAATGATGTATGTTCCAGTACTGGATACTCTGGTTCTATATATAATTTAAGTATTGTTCCAAACTATATAAAAAATATAAGTAGTGACCCTAGAAATATATCAGGTCAGTATGGTTATTATTATGCAAGGACTTACAAGAAGGCGGGGAGTAGTTATATATATACAGGATTAAGTACAGATTATATACTTGCTACAAGACTTGAAAATACAAGTAATGGATCATTTGGGGGTTGGGACAATAACTTTTTAAACTATATAGAAGGAAATTAAAACTAAATGTATATTTAACTATGTATTAAAAATGTTATAATTATTTTATGAAAAAAGCCTTTACTTTAATAGAGCTTCTTATAGTTATAGCAATCATTGGTGTTCTTGCTTCTATTATTCTTGCAAGTCTTAATTCTTCTAGAGATAAAGGTTCTGATACTGGAATGAAGACTGCTATTAATAGTCTTCGTTCTGCCGGTAATATTATCTTTAACGAGTATGGTTGTTTTGCTGGTTCTAGTGGGGGTTGTAATGGTACAAACCTTGGACCAGGAGCATGTTCTACACCAGGAAGTACTATTTTTAGTAATTTAGAATTTGCAAAAATAACTGCTCCTTATAGAACTAGTAGTGATTTTATAACTTCATGTAGTTCAACAACAGGTCAAACAGCTTGGGCTATTGCTATTAGACTTAAAAGTAATACAACAAAAGCATGGTGTGTTGATTCGCTTAATACCGCAAAAGAAATAAGTAATGGCGGAACAGCTTTTAATCAGACAACATTAAATAATGCTATTGTTGGAGGTGTTTGTAGTTAATTTACTCAAAATGCATTTCTTTAATTTCCTCTACCTTTTCTTTGAGTAGGGGATTTTTTTGTAGTTCAAAATCGTCAGCTATTATTTTTTGTGCTTCATTGCGAGCAGCTTCTACAAGCTTAATATTTCTAAGTGCCTCCATGGCAATATCAGAGACACCCCACTGTTTGAATCCTGCAAGTTCTCCAGTACCCCTTTGTTCTAGGTCGAGTTCTGCAAGCTTAAATCCATCGTCAGTATCGACGAGAGCTTGTAGTCTGTCGACTGTTTTTTGTTGTTTTGCATCGGCAAGTAAGAAACAATAAGCCTGATGTGAGCCTCTTTTTGTGCGTCCGCGAAGTTGGTGGATTTGAGCAAGACCAAAACGCTCTGCACCTTCTATAATCATCATATTTGCATTTGGTACATTAACACCGACCTCAACAACAGATGTGGCGACAAGTATTTGTATTTTTCCATTAGAAAATTCCTCCATAACCTGCTCCTTTTTTTGAGGAGTCATTTTCCCATGTAACACTCCAATACTTTCATTTTTAAATATTTCTTTCTTAAGTCTTTTTGCTTCTGTTTCTACTGATTTTGCAATAAGTTTTATTTCGTCGCTCTCATCTGGATCATTTATTCTTGGACAAATTACATATAATTGTCTTCCGTTTTTTATCTCCTCTTTAATTTTTGAATACATTTCCTCGCGAGTTTTTTCGGTTATTATTTCTGTCTGAACTTTTTTTCTACCGCTTGGTAATTGATCGAGAAGTGTAATATCGAGGTCTCCATAAATGGTAAGAGCAAGTGTACGGGGGATAGGGGTGGCTGTCATTGAAAGGAAGTGTGGCGACACAGATGAATTTACTGATGTTTTCTTTGCGAGTGCGCGCCTTTGTTTTTGGCCGAAGCGGTGTTGCTCATCAACAATAGCAAGAGCGAGGTGTTTGAATACAACACTTTTTTGAATAAGGGCGTGAGTTCCTACTACAACACTTATTTCTCCTTGTTCTACCCATTTTGATAATTGTGTTCTTGATATGGTGGTCCAAGGTTTGGTCGCACTTGCGACTTTTGTGGGGAATTTGCGACAGCCACTTCCTGTAATAAGTGCGATTTGTATGCCTGTTCCTTTAAAAAATTCGATAAATGATTCGAAGTGTTGTGTTGCTAGAATTTCTGTTGGCGCCATGTAAGCAACTTGAAGTGTCCCAAATTTTTGATTTTTCGGTCTTGTCTTAATGGTTGCATATGTTGCAAGAGCAGCGACTACTGTTTTTCCAGAACCAACATCACCCTCAAGAAGTCTTGACATAGGATGAGTTTTTTTAAGATCTTCTACAACAGCGTTCATTGCATTAATCTGCGCATCTGTCGGTTCAAAGGGGAGATTGTCTATGAATTCTTGTAAGATTTTTTCTTCCGTATGAATTCCATAAGAACCATCTTTTTTTGATTCTTCTTTTTCTTTAGTTCTTGCGACTTGTATGAGGAATATTTCTTGAAAAGAAAATCTCTTACGAGCTGCTTCGGCATGTTCTTTTTTCTCTGGTCTATGAATCCAAAGTAGGGCTTTTTGAATATCTGGAAGAGAATATTTTTTCAATATATATTCTGGGATAGGGTCTGTGACTTGTGTATGTATTTTTTCATTAAAAATTTTCTCTAGTGTTTTTTGTATCCATAGAGAAGATATGCCCTTTGTCTCTTTGTATATAGGTGCTCCAAATTTATAATTCGATACATTTTCTTTTTGGAATAGGGAATCATGAATATCTATAGGAAGACCTTCTTGTTTTTGAATGTTTCCATTTACTATAGAGAATGTTCCATTTTTTTGGATGTTTGCAGTACCACTAATCATTACATTGTCTCCATCATGAAGCATTTTTGCTATGTAAGGCTGATTGAACCAAACAAGACTTATTTTCCCTGTAAGGTCTTCAAGTGTACCTTCAGCCATTGTGACTTTTGTATGGAAACTCTTTTTGGTTTTGAGATTTTTTATTACACCGAATAGTGTAATTGGAATTCCAGCTTCTATATCACCAATGTTTGTAACTGTTGATATATCACTATATCGAGCAGGGAAATACAAAAGTAAGTCCAAAACACTTTTAATTTGGAGTTTGTTTAATCCTTTTTTTTGTAAATCAGAAAGTCGGGAAATTTTTTCAATCGGTGTGTGCAACTCCATAGAAATTGTTTAAGGTCTTTTTAAGAATTTATCAATACTCCACATACCTCCACCTTCTATTGTAAGGATTGCGAGTGCTGAGAAAAGTGTTACATGTGAATATACAGCTTCTTCAAAATAGAAGAATGTAAGAGATAATACAAGTATTCCAATAACTCCAACCACTCTAGTGTAGTATCCAGAAATAATAAGTATTCCAAGTAGTAGCTCTATAATACCAGCCCCAAGAACCCACATTGCAGGCATAACAGGCACATATTGTGTAAGGTTGTATTGTTCTACAACTAAATTTGAAAGTCCAGGATTTAAAAGTTTTTCATGAAGAGCGAGGTATATAAAAGCAATACCTACTCCAAGACGTATGATTACAGGCAGCCAATATCTGTGAATTTTTAGGAATTTTAAGAGAGAGATATTGAGTATATCGTCGAGTCCTGGTCTTGCACTATGAAATACAAGTACAGACAGTGCGAGTGCTAAAAAATCAATATTACCAATTAAATAAGGTTCCTGAAGTAGTGCGTATATATATAGTCCGATAGTTATAAGAGATACTGGAGCAAGCAAGAATCCAGCTAAAAAACAAAAACCAAGAGCTACTTGTAAAAAAGCAAAAACAGAACCATTTGTAATTGTTGGAGAAATAAGAACTCCAGCAGTTCCTGCGCCTATAAGAGATATACCAAGAGCAAGACGAAGAATCCAAGGAATGAGCTCGTGGTATGTATTGAGTTTTTGAATTATCTTGTAAAAAAGATTTTTGAAGAAAGGTATTCTTTTTATGAAGACGAATAAAATTACTACAGCAATAGCTGTTGCAATCATGAGAAAAATATTTAAAGGATCAATAAGTGCTTTCTGTAGATAAACAGGATTTGGACCCATAACTTTTGCTGCATCTTCTGCTTTTACTACATACGATACATGGGCGCTTGCTATAAAAGGGAACATTGTTGATAAAAATAAAAGTACTTTTGTTAGAGTTTTCATATATCTATTTTATACCAAATCAAGAAAATAAAAAATGGCAGTTTTTTAAACCGCCATTCTTTATTATATTTTTTTATACCATTCTTTCATTTCGTCAATTCTTGTTTTGTGAATACAAAGAATTTCTTCTGGAACAGGGGACATATCTTCTTCAGGTATGAATTTGTAGGGGATTAATTTATTATCTTTTATTTCAAAAAAACAATAACCCATCTTGTGGCTCATACCAAACACAGGACAAGCGTCCCACGGTGTCTGCATTCCATATCTTGATTTTATCAAAAGTCCTCCAACTTCTCCTTTCCAGAGTCTAGCAAATGTAAAACCTATACTTCCTACAGTAACTTCGATATCAAAAAATAATTTATTCTTATTATGAGTCATCTTCTGGGCAAGCTCTGAAAGATCTCTAGGATCATTTCTAAGCTGTAAGAAAGAGTGTCTTAGAGGTGTTTCTGTTTCTATTACAAGTTCTTGAGCATTTTCAAATTCGTATATTCTATACACTTTGTTACTTCCAGGTTTTGAGTGAAATATTTCAAGAGTGTTTGGGTCTCCTATGGTTACAGCTTCAATGACTCCTTCGAAGACAAATGCAATCATTGTTGTTACAGCGTGGGATTGTTTTCTTTTGTAGGCGCGAGTTCCATCGAGAGGGTCTATAGTAAAGTAATAGTTGTGGTTTTTGTCGGTACACTTACGAGAAAATTTTTCTTCAGCAACTATTCCAGCTTTTGGAAAGTTTTCGTTGATTATATTTATAAAAATTTTTTGCGCTGCAAAATCAGCAGAAGTCACAAGATCTTCTTCTTGTTTATAATCAACAATCTTTGATTGAGCATGAAATGTAATCCTTTGACGTCTAATTTCAAGGATTGCTCTTCTCACACATTCTTTCATTATTAGACTTACTGTGTTTGGATTTATCTCTCCAAATTTATTTTGACTCATGTATTTAATGTATAGATTTGATAGGTGAGTGTCAAATTTAAGGTTGTATTTTTTTTGTAGATATTGGGACTCGCTGACTACATCGGTCAGTACTTTTTAATACAGGACTCGAACCAGTAATCTATATTTTAAATTCCTTTAAGAATCATTTCCATTTCTGGTATAACAGCACCACTCTTCATTTTAAACCTTTCTTCTGAAAAACGTTTTCCTGTATCTTTAAAACCTAACTTTTTATAGAATTCAATCGCATTCGTGTTGTATATAGCAACATCCACAACAGTATCTTTATTCAAATCAAGAATAGTTTTAGCTTGATTCCAAAGTAGCGAACCAACACCCTTTCCTTGATATTCAGGTTTTATATAAATTAGACTTAATCTGTTTCCTTGTGTATTTTTTTCGATACGACAAATACCAAGTATGTTATTTGCATTTTTTGCAACAAAAAAAGTTTCACCCTCAGGAGGGTTTGTAATCGTTTCAATTCTTTTTTGTATTTTTTCTTCAGTGAATGCATTTTTAAATTTATCTTCAATGTCATCAATAGTTATTCCGAATTCTTCATTTGGATATGTAGTAAGCCATGTCTTATAAAAAACTTCTTGAATTTCTTTTGCATCATCTGGTTTTGCTAATAAAATCTTCACGTCCATTTTTTCTTGGTTTATTATCTTTTCCATCTATATATTATATCAGCTCTAAAGTTCTATCACTATAAATAAAAACATCTAAGAAGAACTCAAATAGATACTGAGACTCTCTGATTATATCAGTAAGCACTTTTCAATCTCGTAAACTCGATAATGAAAAGTCTTTCGATGATTGAACTCGATCCTTACAGGATCAGTACACCTTTTCGATATATTCGAAACATATTTCTCATATATAACGAAAAGCTTTTCGAGTCCCGCACGTAAGCCATGCAGATGGACGGGACTCGCTGATTACATCAGCAGGTACTTTTCAATCTCATAAATTCGATAATGAAAAGTCTTTCAAGTCCCGACGTGAGTGAAGCAGTTCACTCACTACCTTTCTGTGTATTAAATAAAAATAACTGAGAAGAACTCAGTTATTTTTATTTATGCGCGGACTAGTAAACGATGTGGGAACTGCGATACGACAACGTAATGGTTATATTTATATACCAACCTTAAAATAAAAATCTCAAATTAGTCTATTTTTGTATATCCGTATGCAAAAAAAGATTTTAACCTTCCTATAGTTTCTCCTTGAAACTCGACCTCGCTATCCTTAACTTCCTTTTTATGTTTTATTGAAGCAAGAACTATATGCTTACCATTGATACAATACATAATTCTTAAGCCATAACGAGCACCTTCCTTATCTACTGCCCATCTCATTTTCCAAAGAACCCAATCTTCTGATAAAAATGGCTGTTGTCCATTTTTATCATTATTAGGTATTTCATTTGGTGTACTGAACTTATTTTTAATTGTACTTGAAATCTGCCTTAAAATTGGAATAGTAGATATTTTCTCTGAAACAGAAAGTTTTTCGAACTCATCCTGAGTTAAGTCACACTCTAAAAAAGTGGGTTTTATATGTTTAGAAAGTTTTTTGACGTCTTTCCAAAAATCAGGGCAAGTAAATAGGGTGCAATCATCCATTTTAGTAATCTAAGCATTTTGATAATCAGGATATTCTTCAACCAAGTTGTAAGCGGTATTATATTCTACTACTCCTCCTTCATTAGCTGAAAGATAAGGTATTTGTTTGTGAGTAATATCTGCCAATATATTATAAGAATAGTTTGCGTATTTATTTAAAACATACTTAACTGTTTTAATCTCCTTAGCATCTAGCCCTACATTAACATTATCTTTTGGGCAATACTCAAACTGACCTTTCTTTTCTATTAGACCACTACGTACAAGTACGTTTAGATCGGCATTAAAGGAACGCGCCAAAGGACCATATGTTCTCTTTTCATAAATACTTTCAATGTCAGAAATCGGTTCATCATTAAAAGCATAGTGAATAAAATCAGAAAAGTATTGAAACTTTGCTAATTTAATTTTATCGTCAATACCGTTAGTTTCTTGAATTATTGTATATAGAAGTTTTTGAGATTTAGTGAGGTCCATACTTATATTATTATACACTAATCTAGTAAAGGAATGTAATTCCAAAATCAAGTGTGAATAACATAATATAGTATAATTTATATTATGTCAAGTATTATAGTACTTTGTCAGTCATTATAAAATTAAAGACAAGCATAAAACTACTTTTTTATATTTAAAACTTTCTTAACTTAATGATATCAATCAATAAAGAATGGTCAAGATTAAATTAAAATATCACTCAAGTTTTTCCAACCCTTAAGAGCTGTGGTGTACTCATATTCGGCGCTAGTATTGATTTTCCAGCCATTTGAGCCATCTTGAACAGCTATACCGCCATAGTAACCTTTCTTACTTTTGAGCCACGCTTGGAGCGATTCAGCGCGTTCTTTCGCCCCTTTTGCAGTATCTCCACCTTTAGTATCAATAATGTAGATACCTTTTTTAGTTTTTATAATCCAATCAGGGTAAAACAAACTCTCTTTATTCTTTGTTGTGTCGTGATAGGGAATAGAAAAAAACTCGCTACCTAAATCACCATTCTTATACCACCAAATAATAGAGTCATTTTCTTCAAGAGATTTTATAAAGTTTGTTTCATTTTTTCTGCCAGTATATTCTTTCTCAATAAAAAATGGTTGCATAGCACTTTTCTTAACTTTCATTTCTTCATATTGGTCAGTATAAAAAAGTGATGGTCTTGGTATTTCAATTTGTTCGGTCCTCTTTGAGCGATCTGATTTACGGTTTACTTCTTGCTCTCGAATCGGACGATATGTCGCTAATGCTTTACCGATAACATTACTTAAAACACTATTTACCTTTAGAAAATCACCGACAACAATATGGTATATTTCTAATCTTTGTTCTTTCAATAATCCAAGAAGCCACACATTCAAAGCGGTCTTTAATTTACCCCAAGAACGCTCTGGAGCAAACTTTTTATCCTCATCAATTTGCTTAGCAATACTATTGAAACAAAACAGATTATATAATCTTTCTAAATCGTGCTGAGACATTTCTTGCTCATAACTACTACCTTCAGCAAGAAGCTCTTGTTTGAAGTTATCGTAATCATCAATCTCAACATCAACAATCAAACCATTCGTCACTCTTTTATTTAAGACAAGTTTCTTATCAGTCAATTTTTTTATGATATTTGCTTTTGTGTCTTTCTCAGAAATACTAAAATACTCATTAGCTGTTTCCTTGAAAGTTTCTTGAAAACTATCACCTAAGTCATTGTAATCAGTTCGGCTCATAAACACAGAATCAAGGACTATTGGCTCAACAGACGGGTTACGATAACTACTATTTATTGCTGGTCTATTTTGGTCAGCAGATTTTGAATATCCTACAAGCACCTCATTGCGTTTATAGTTTGTATATAAATAACCAAGATTAAGTTCTGGTATTGCGAAATGTGTACCTAGTGGCATACGCAATATACGCCCTACTGTTTGAATAGCAAAAGTAGCATTCTTTATTTCTCTAAACATAACTAAGACACTTGCTCGTGGACAATCCCAACCAGTAGCTACTGCTTGTTTAAATAGTAAAAAAGAAACTGGAGAATTGTGACTTTCTATATCCTTAAGATTAACCTTGTCGTCAGATAGCCAGACCGCTATTTCGTCTTCTGTAATACCTTTAGCTTTTAGAAAACTAATAATGAAACCTTGTTTATTATCATTTGTACCCTTACTTGCTTTGTCATCGTTTGGTAATTGAATTAAAACTAAAGGATTTATATCAAGTTTTAGTTTATCCTTATAAAAATCTAAAAGTTCTTTTCTTTTATTAAAAGCTAAAGTGAGTAATGCATCACTATCATTCAAATCTTTCATTTCTTCTAAATCTTCTTTTGTTTGAAAAACGATTTTCTCTTTAATCAATCCCTCTCTAACGACATCTTTGCGATCCACATCAACAGTAATACCTTTGGTTTGAGGAGTAGCAGAAACACCAATAATGATTCTTGGCTTAATAACATTCTTGATTAAATCACTCGCTAGAACTGTATCTGAAGCAATATGTTCTTCATCAATAATCAACACAACATCACGCTTAAGTAAATGTGTGTTTTCTAAATACATATCAAAAGTAGTATTAGCTTCACCTTCAGTACGAAGTTTCCTATTGTCTTTTGATCTTGAAACAAGTTTTTGCCAGTTTATAAAAAACACTCCATTTTTAGGTAGATTCCCGTCTCGTAAATTATTCATATCCACAAGAGGATTTTCACTCGCTCCACCATAATAAGAAAAAAGTTTCTCTTTTGACTGCATTGCGAGAGAATCTGAGTTTGTTATCCAAATAAAACTAACATTAGCACTAGAAAATCTTGGATCAGAAACAATATCTCTTAAGAACTGAGCCATCATTATTGTTTTACCTGAACCAGTAGGAGATTTGAAAGTCAGGTTCACATTAGTATCGCCAAGTTTCCATAAAGTTAGAAACTTATCTTTAAGTTGTGATATGGCTGTTTCTTGAAATGGTTTTAGTGTAAGCATAAAATTATAGACGATTTATTTCTTTATAAACTTCAAGGATAGGTTCAGGAATATCCTCGACACGAATCAAACTTGAACTATATTCATTCTTATACTCATTTTTACCCCAACCAAAAACATAAAGAACTGCTGGAGTTTTTTCTTTCTCTAGCTTAGAAATAAGTTCTTTAATTTTTGACTTATCTTCTTTGAAGTAAATAGCTGTCTTTTTATTAACGCCTTCAAAAACCTGATACCATTCATTTTTCTCTATTTCATTGAGGGTGTCCTCACGAACAGCAATCATTTCACCTGCTTGATAAGTGACTTTAATTTTGGCTTCATCAGAAATCTTATGCAGTTTATCTACATTTACAAGATCAGTTTTGTAATACGATAAATTACCACCAAGACCATCAACCTTTTCGCCTTTCTTATTTTTGTATCCCTTAATAACTCTTTTTATACGCTCATAAGTCACTTCCTCACAGATATTATTTTCATTGTTAGTACAAAGAATAAACTTGCGATTACCACCATCTTGCTTATTGAGTTCAAGTACGGCGTGTCCTGTTGTACCAGAGCCAGCAAAGAAATCTAGGACAAGACCATTTTTATTCTGTTCTACAGCAGTAAGACATTCTTTAACTAAATGCAGTGATTTTGGAAATGGGAACTTGTCAGGAAGTATTTGTGATAGTAGCTGAGTGCCATAGATATTTGCATTAAACTTAGAATCATCCCAAACTGTTTTTCTAATATAGTTTTTCTTTCCACGTAAAATGGAGTATTGCTCACCTTGTTTTTTGGCAACAAGTTCATCAGCTATTGTTTCAACAGTATCTCTAGCAAATCTCCATCTTCGCTCTATTCCGTTTCCGTCTATAGGGTAAATATAAATAAGACCATTTTTTAGCTCATTTGCTAATTTTGGATGAAATGTATCTTTGGGGACATCTCCAAATCCAACAATTTTATTTCCATCAAATATAATTGAATAAAAACAATTAGGTGACCCTTCTCTTTTTGAGTTTTCTTTACCCCAATCTCTAAATGGAGTCAGTTCCTCACCAGAACGCAATTCTGGATTTATATATCCACTTTGTTTTGGATAAACAAAATAAATGTATTCGTGATTATAAGAAAAGTTTGTTCCTTGAATTCCTCCTTGGTTGTGAATTACAGTTACACAGTCTATTGCCCAGCCATAAAAGATTTCTTGTAGTAAAAGACCTAATGTATTTAATTCGTTCTCATCAATAGCACACACTAACGCACCCTTAGGAGAGAGTAATCCCTTAGCGAGTTTTAATCTTGAGTACATCATAGACAACCATTTACTGTGCCTAAAATCATCTTCTTTGTCTATATAATCATTATTATAACGCCAACTATTATTTCCAGTATTATATGGGGGATCAATATAAATAACATCAATCTTGCTTTTGTGTGTATAGTTCAAAACAGAAAGAGAGTGATAATTGTCACCCTCAATCAAAAGATTGCTTGGCGCTGAATTATCAGAAACAATTTTTCTATTCTTAACTTCTCTAAGAATTGGTATATTCTCTTTGCATTGTAAAACAACATCTTCTGGTTTATCTTCCCAGATGAGTCCATATTTTTTATCCTTGAGTTTTTTAATTTCTAACTCAAGTTCTGAAATACGAGCAAGAAGCTCTTTTTCGTGTAATTGTAATTTATTTGTAGACACAAAAGGGATGGGTTTTTTGTCTTGTAAAAGCTGGCTACGAAATCACAGAACCCCGCGCCAGCCTGAGCTTTTTACAGCCCCATATCAGTTTCCCGATATGACCCATCCCTGAGTAGCTGAACGCGGGGTTCAGTATCAGGGATGGGTGTTTTATACCGTATCTATCAATTTTTACATTAAATAGACCTTAGGTAAATTAAATTGTCTTGTCTTTTTAGGACAATTTTAGTATAGCAAAAAACACTTAATTTTCATAGTCAAATATGATAAAATGCTTATGGTTTAATACCAATTACAATTACTCAATGAATAAATTAAATCTAAAAGTTAAAGAGCAGATTGCGAGAGTTATTGGAGACAATTTTACTACTAATGAAATTGTTAATGTCTTTACTGACGCGAATGTAAAAACAGATATATCTCTTTATGCAAAATGGAAGATAATTCTAAACGGGTTTAGTAATACATCTTCAGAAGAAGTGCTTTTTTATATTATTGAACAGTTTTGTCATCCTCTTAATTTTCCAGACACAGAAAGCAGATCTGACTTCATTATTAAATTAAACGAGATTCTTAAATATGAGTTTTTAGATTTAGTAGCCACAGAAAGAACAGTAAAAATTGTTGATATAAACGATGAAACTATACAAGAAAGAATACGAAAACCAGCAAAAACTTCAACTGATTATATAGTAGATGCATTAAACTTTTTTAAGAATGAATACAATAAGGTTAGGATTTCTGGTTTAGATTATGAGTACTCATTAGGAGTAAATGCTAGTAGCGAAGAATTAGAATTAGACGATGGAGAAGAATATAACGCAAAACTTGAAGCCATAAAACGACTAAATAATGTTGGTTTAATTACTGAATATAAAATTGAAGAAAGAATGGAAAGTGGAGGATATTATGTTTGGGATTATGCTATTTGTAAAATAGACGAGCAAAAAATTACTGGTCAAGAAGAACCATTAGCTACAGATGCTGACATAAAATCAATAACCAAGAAAATAATACACGAACATACTCATAGATTTGAAAATAGTATTCAAGAAAAAGGAATTGATCTAAATATAAAAAATAAAGAAGATAATGTGGTTATAAAAAATAAAAAGAAAATCACATTACCTAGATTTCCAAGAACAGAATGGTCTAAAGTTTCAATAACACTTCTTGATGATACGAATATGCTTCTTTCTGATGGAAAAAGCACGAAACCATCTTCTTTTGAGGGGATAGGTTGTGAGGATGGTAGAAATGGTAAACCAGATGAAAACTGGGCTTTTTTAGTAAGATTAGCTAAGGGTGATGGTCAAACAATTCCTATTTCCAAAAAAGAACGAGAGAGTAAGAAAAAACAAAAACAGAAGATTACAGACATTTTAAGGAAGATATTTCAAAACGAAACCGACCCTTTTGAAAATGAGTCAGGAGGAGTTTACAATGCAAAGTTTAATATAAAATATAATACTGACAAGAAAGAAAAAACTGATAGTAGATACTCTGATTTAGAGGATGTATTCTCTGAAATGACAGCGTCAACCGAAGAAGATATGAATAGTGATTTTTCACAATAATATAAAATAGAGAAAAGTATAGAAGCCACAACATATTTCTGTTGTGGCTTTTTGCCCTTGTGATTTTTCGTCCCCTGTAAATGAGAGCTCGAAACTCTCATATTACAAATCATTAGAAAAATTACTATGAAAAGTAAAAAGATTTCTATAAGCGATCCATCGTCTGTGTTCACCACTTATGACTTAGGTTGCAGTACTGCACTTTTATGTGCAGATTTTGAGCTTTTGACGATTGAGAAAGACGATCCAAGAAAAGCTCTTTTTGTATTCCATAAGAAAAGTGGAATAGAAGAAACAGCAAATAAGTATTTTGCTGATAAATTAGATGTCAAAGCAAGGTCGTATTTTGACAACTTGAAAGCTCTAAAAAATAAGCTGTACGGAAACTAATCTATGATGTTGTCAGATGAAAACATTATAGTATTTCAAAAACTCTATAAAGAGCATTTTGGAAAAGACATAAGTAAAGAAGATGCATATAAACAAGGCACAAAGTTTTTACGATTGATGTCTTTGGTGTATCGTCCGATGACACGAGAAGAGTTTCAGTTTGCTCAAGAACGACAAGCAGAATCTTTGCGAAAGCAAAGAATTCCTTGAAAAACACCGACAACATAAAAATCATTATGGATACTATTATTATAAAAATACACGGTCCCAATAAGTTTGATTTTAAAGATAGGTCACTATTTCTACCAGAGATAAATCCTAGAAAATATGCAGATTTGTCACCTAGTGAAGTACGATCACGAAACTCGTCGCGCCCGTACCTCAGGAAGTTTGTCCTATATCCTAAGGCAAGCGATGACTACATACCTAGAGTTGAAGTATTTGAAACTTTATTAAAAGATCGTAATTTCGTTGTTTATATTATGAAAATCACTTTTTCAGCCCCAAAACTACTTTATTGGAATAGTTTGCAGGAGGTAGGAGAAAAAGATAAAGATAAACTGTTTTATGCTTTGCGGATGTCTCTTGAGAATGTTGGTATCGGGGTAGAGACTGAATCTCTCGCGAACGCAACACTGGAGGCTGTGCACGTATGTAAAAATATACCTTTACCTAAAACGATAAAAATGCGAGATATAATCAATGAATTGGCGAAAATAGATATTAGTAAGGCATTTGATGTATCGGACAAGCAAGACAAAAAAGGTGCACGGGTGCTTAATATACACTCGGGGACAGTGGAATGGTCCTTGTACGATAAGATTTCAGATTCTATTCGTCCCAATAATAAACGTAGTGATAAGGGGCGTATGGGTGAAGAAAAAACAATTGTTGGAATATATAACCTACAAGACAGAGAAGTATTCCGTTACGAGTATCGTTTAAAGAAAACACAAACAACAAAAAGAGAAATAAATAAATTACTTAAAAGAGATTCCAAAACACCAGTCATTTTTAAAGATCTCTTTACTCCTGATTTGCTCAAAAAATTAGTACTCAATTCTTGGTACTTTATAGTAAATAAACCAGAAAATCAGCTTGCTCTATTTAGTGAAATAAACAAATTAAAACTTTTACTGCACATACTCTCTGAGGCAAGTAAAAATGGTAAAAAAGCTCATAGTATGGATAATGCTTTTGTCTCATATGGACTAGCGACTGTTATGCACGACGTTGGAGCAAAAGAGGTAAAAGGAGCTGTATTCGATGTCTGGAATAAAGATCATCCTGAGCGACTTACAAAGAAAATAAAGACAGCATTAGATTTAATGAAAGGACTACCAATATCTCACAATATCGCTTTCATCGACTCTGAACTTGAAAAGTTTGAACTTATTAGCTTGGCTTCATTACAAAAAGGTATATAATGTAAACATCTACCCGTTTTTATGCAAAAGTATTTTTATTATAGACAACTTATGTTTTCTATACAGATGGGCATCCTTGTCCGCTTTGCTTTTGCAAACGGGTAGAGCAAGGATGCCCTTTTGTGTACTATAATAATTATGAATAACGATTACTCAAAAATTAAATACTTTATTTACGCTCGAAAATCTCAAGAGGGAGAGGAGAAGCAAGTTCAGTCTATTCCTGATCAATTACGAGAAGATGATATTGTCGCTAAACGATACAATATCAAGCCTGTAGGGATTTTAACTGAAGAAGGATCTGCAAAAGAACCAAACAAGAGACCTGTATTTGAAGAAATGCTTGCCCGTATAAAAAATGGTGAAGCAAATGGAATTATCTGTTGGAACTTAAACCGTTTATCAAGAAATCCAGTAGATAGCGGAAAACTTCAATGGATGCTCCAAGAGGGTTTAATTCAATCAATTTTAACACCATCCAGAGAATACAAACCGAGTGACAATGCAATTATTTTTAGTGTGGAAAGTGGTGGAGCAAATCAATATATTCTAGATTTGAAAGTGGGAGTACGGAGAGGATTAAACAGTAAAATCATTAAGGGGCAAGCGCCAATACTTGCACCGCTTGGATATTTGAATACTAAGCACGAACTTCGCGGAGAAAATTACATAATAAAAGATCCTGAACGATATGAACTTGTTAAGAAAGCTTGGGAGTTGATGCTTACTGGGGAATACTCTATTCCTAAGCTTTTAAAGATAGTAAATAATGACTGGGGGTTGAGAACACGAAAAAGAAAACATCGTGGCGGTGGAGAGGTTAATAAAAGTACTATGTATGGTGTTTTTACTAATATCTTTTATACAGGACTTTATTTATATAAAGGAAAAATAGAAAATGGTATACACGAACCAATGATTACTATTGAGGATTTTGATAAAATGCAACAGATTCTTGGGAGGTATGGAAAACCAAGAGTTAAAAGTCATATTTTTACCTACACAGGTACTATGATATGTGGGGAGTGTAATAGTGCAATCACTGCGACTACAAAGACCAAGTTAGTAAAAACTAAAAATGAATTGAAGGATTATACTTTCTACTATTGTTCTCGTCGCAAGAAAGGTGCAGAAAAATGTACCCAGAGGGAATATATACCACTTAAGGAGATGGAGGATATCATAAAAGAAGAATTAGAAAAATATACGATTTCAGAAAAGTTTAGAGATTGGGCTTTGAAGATTTTGGAAGAGGAGCACACAGGTGAAGTGTTGGAACGTGAAGCTATCTATAAGTCACAATTGAACGCATTAGACGTATCTCAAAAGGAGCTTGATAATCTAATAACTATGAGAATGCGAGAACTAATAGATGATGATCAATATACTTCACGAAAAAAGGAGCTAAGTCAGACAATTGCTGTAATGAAGCAGAAAGTATCTGAAACTCAAAGTAGGGCACAAAATTGGGTCCAATATACTGAACAGGTGTTTGAGTTTGCACATATGGCTAAAGCAAGATTTGAAGACCCAAAAACTACCGTAGATGACAAGAAAGGTATCTTTATGGCTCTTGGTTGGAACTACATCATAAAAGACAAAAAACTTTATATTTCTCAATGTGATTTACTAGAACCGATAGTAAAAAATCGTGACGCTGTAGAAAGTGAAATAAGTCGGTTGGAACTGGAAGAAAACATTGGTACAGAAAGACAAAACACCCCTTTCGGAGTGGCTTGTCCATTACTGCGCAGTCGGCGGGACTCGAACCCGTAACCTCCCGCGTGACAGGCGGGTGCTCTAACCAGTTGAGCTACGACTGCATATTTGTTTTTAGACTAAACAATCTTTTTAAAAGGGAAGATGTAACCCATGTGTCGATGGGAGGGAACGATCCTCCGACCTTAGCTTTATGAGTGCTACGCTCTAACCAACTGAGCTACATCGACATGTGTTTTATATGACATTATATGAAGTATAGCAAAAAACATATAGTGTATTTTATTCAAAAAATGACTGATGAAACCTGTCACGTTTCGAATTGTTGCGGGGCCCGGAATCGAACCGGGGTCCCAAGGTTATGAGCCTTGTGAGATGCCTCTTCTCTACCCCGCGGTAAAGTGTTCTAACATCATAACATTTTATTATAGAATATTCAAGCTTTTATTGTTCTCTATGAGCCATCAGTGAGAATCGGACTCACGCTCTCTCCCTTACCAAGGGAGTGCTTTGCCACTAAGCTATGATGGCTTATTTGTTTTTATAATAATAGCTTATTTCTTGTGCGTTTCAAAATAGATTGTTGACTTTTTTATTTTTAAATGTATTATAAGATAAAAAGAAAGGAAACAAAATATGTCAGGAAAAATAAAAGATTTGCCATACGGTAGCCAGATAAGAACTTTCATGTCTGAAATTTTTAAAATTGCAAAAACGTCCCCAATAAAGATACCATATATCCTAGAAGAACTTCGAAATAAATTGGTAGAATTAGACAAAAAAGATGTTGGCCCAAGCATTTTACTCTCTAAAGGTGAGTATGTACTTGTGATAGGTACTCTAAATATTAGAAAAGAAGAAATTTCATCTATTTGTAAAGAATTTGCTATTAAAGATGTGAGATTTTTTGATGACTATGATAAAATGTCTGGAATAGAAGATGTAATCTCAAGTTCGAGGTGCGTTGCTGTTATTTGTGGTCCTGTGCCACACTCTTTACCAAATGAGGTCATTTCAAAATATGATGAGAAGATTTTTAAAGCCAGAGTAAGCGGTAAACTGAAAATTACTCGCGGCAGTTTTTTAGAGACTATTGAGAAAATGATGCTTGATAGAACGAAGAAACATTTAGAATACGAACAGTCACGAAGTTAAGCTTCGTGATTTTATATTGAATAATAGGTAGTTTAATAAAATTAAATATAGGTTTATAATTTTTTTTATAAATGTTATTCTTCTTAAATAATATGGACAAAGAACAAATAGAAAATCGTATAAAAGAAATAGAATTTGCTATGGAGCAAGTTGATTTTTGGAATGACAAAAATTCTGCTCAATCAATGATTCGAGAACTTCAAGATTTAAAAGAAAAAAAAGAAGGTGTTTCAAAGTATGACAAAGGGAATAGTGTCCTTACTATTATTGCAGGCGCAGGAGGTGACGACGCAGAAGACTTTGCTTTTATACTTGTGCGAATGTATGAAAAGTTTTGTGAAGGACACAACTTTCAAATGTTTCTAAAACATAAAAATGAGAATGATCATGGAGGGTATCGTAATATTACATTTTCTATTATTGGTAAAAATTCATATGGATTTTTGAAACATGAATCCGGTGTTCATCGACTTGTAAGACTTTCTCCTTTTAATGCTGATCAAAAAAGACATACATCTTTTGCTCTTGTAGAAGTTATTCCAGAAATTGCCGAAATTGAAAGTATTACAATAAATCCTTCTGATTTAAAAGTAGAACTTTCAAAATCAAGTGGTCCCGGAGGACAGAATGTAAACAAAAGAGAGACTGCTGTGCGTGTCGTGCATATTCCTACAGGCCTCGCTTCAGGGTCTGACGGAGAACGAACTCAAGAAGCAAACAAGGAGCAAGCAATGAAACTTCTAATAGGTAAACTTATTAAAAAAGCTGAAGATGAAAAAAAATCTTTAGAAGAAAGTATGCAGATTTCTAAAACTACAGATATTGAATGGGGGAATCAAATAAGGTCATATGTACTACATCCATACAAGATGGTAAAAGATCACAGAACAGGCGTAGAAACATCACAAGTCGACAAAGTCTTGGAAGAAGGTGCTATAGAAGATTTTATTGAGGCTGTTAAAAATCAAACTATATAATAACAAAAAAACACTTTTCTCGACAAAGTGTTTTTTTGTTATTTAAATTGAATTCCACTATTAATTGTATTGAAGTCTTTTTGGAGAGGGTGGTATAATAAATGGTAATGATTCAATTCGAAAATGTTTCCAAATTATATAAACAAGACGATACACTGTCTCTTGATAATATCACCTTGAAAATCAATCAAGGTGAATTTGTGTCGGTTGTTGGGCACTCAGGTGCAGGTAAGACAACTCTCACAAAGTTAATTATGAAAGAAGAATCTCCTACAACAGGGAGTATTTTTGTGGATGGTGTTGATATAGAAAAGCTTAAGAGTTCAGACCTTACACAATATCGCCGTCGTATAGGTGTTGTGTTTCAAGATTTCCGTTTACTTCAAAACAAGACTGCATATGAAAATATTGCATTCGCTATGGAGGCTGTAGGAAAATCTGATGAAGAAATACAAACAGATGTTCCTCATGTACTTGAGCTTGTAGATCTGTCAAATAGAATGATGCATTTTCCTTATCAAATGTCGGGAGGAGAGAAACAACGTCTTGCTATTGCTCGTGCAATTATCAATCAGCCAGAAGTTATTATTGCAGATGAGCCTACAGGAAATCTTGACCCAATGAACACTCAAGAAGTTGTTAATATTTTGAAAAAAATTAATGACTTAGGTACAACAATCCTTCTCACAACTCACAATAAAGAAGTTATACATTCTTTAGGAAAGAGGGTTATAACTTTTGAGAAGGGTCGTATTATTAGTGATGAGAATAACAGTAAGAAAATATAAATATGTTTTGGATAAGCTTTAAAAGAATTATTCGTTCGGGTATCATTAATTTTCGTAGAGCGGGGACTGTGTCTTTGTCTTCTGTTCTTGTTGTTACTGTAATGCTTTCTGTTGTTGGAATTATTATATTCCTTCAAGCAACACTACAAACAGCTCTTCAGTCTATTCGCGACAGAGTTGATGTTACTGTATCATTTGTGACAAGTGCTCCAGAAGAAAAAATCTTGTTATTAAAAAATGATCTAGAACAACTTCCTGAAGTAAGAGAAGTCGCATACAAGGAACGTGAAGCGGTTCTTGCTGATTTCCGTGACCGTCATCAAGATGATTACACATCTCTTCGTGCTCTCGATGAACTATCTCAGAATCCTTTTGGAGCAATGCTTACTATCCGTGCAACAGACCCTTCTCAATACGAAACAATTGCTAATTTCTTGGAAGAAGAAAATCCTAGTATGAAAAAATATTCAGGATTAGTAGAAAGAATAAATTATTCCCAAAACAAAGAAGTTATAGAAAGACTAAATGGAATGATTTCTGGAGCAGAAAGACTTGGTCTTATTGTAACTTTAATTTTAGCGTTTATCTCGGCTTTAATTACTTATAATACTATTCGTCTTGCTATATATATATCAAAAGAAGAAATAGGTATTATGAAGCTTGTAGGTGCCGAAAATAAATACATCAGAGGTCCTTTCTTGATAGAAGGAGTTCTTTATGGAGTTATTGGTGCTATTACTACTCTTATAATTTTTATTCCAGTAACTTTGTGGGCAAAGCATAACTTACTGCAATTTCTTGGTATAGACCTCTTCTCGTATTATGGATCAAATTTCTTGCAAATAGCCTTTATACTGCTTGTTGTAGGAGTGTTTGTTTCAGTTCTATCAAGTTTTGTGGCTACTAGAAAGTATTTAAAAATATAAAATTAAAAATATAATTTACTGACAAGATTTTATGAAAAAAGATAATAAACCCCTTAATAAATATATATTCGTTGTAGGAGGGGTGATGTCGTCAGTAGGTAAAGGCATAGCAGCAGCTTCTGTTGGTAAAATTCTTCAAGCGAAAGGTTATCGTGTTACAGCTCTCAAAATTGATCCATATATTAATGTGGATGCAGGCACTATGAATCCTACAGAACATGGAGAAGTTTTCGTGACCAAGGATGGTGATGAGACAGACCAAGATATAGGTAACTATGAACGATTCCTTGATATTGATATTACAAAGATAAATTATATGACTACAGGTCGTGTATATCTTTCTGTTATTGAAAAAGAGCGTTCAATGTATTACAAAGGTAAGTGTGTAGAAGTTGTTCCTCATGTTCCTTTTGAAATTATTGATAGAATAAATACTGCTGCAAAAAATGCTCAAGCAGATTTTACTATTGTAGAGATTGGTGGAACAGTAGGTGAATATCAAAGTATGCTTTTCTTAGAAGCTGTAAGAATGCTCAAAACAAAGAATCCAAAAGATGTAATTACTATGATGGTGTCGTATCTCCCAATACCTTCTAAAGTTGGAGAAATGAAAACAAAGCCAACACAGTATGCTGTGCGCACACTTAACTCTGCGGGAATATTTCCAAACTTCTTACTCTGTCGTGCTGAGAGATCTCTTGACGAAGTTCGTAAAGAAAAATTAGCTTTATCTTGCAATATTTCTGTAGAGAATATTATTTCAGCTCCAGATGTTGATAGTATTTATGATATTCCTCTAAATTTTGAAAAAGAAGGTCTCTCTTCTGCTATACTCAAAGAACTGGGAGTTAAAGAAAAGAAGCAAAATAAGGACGGTCTTCTTGAATGGAAAAATTTTGTAAAGAAAACAAAATCAAATACTAAACAAGTTAAAATTGCTATTATCGGAAAATATTTTGAAACAGGAGACTTTGTTCTTGCTGATTCATATTTATCTGTTATTGAAGCTTTGAAATATTCAGCGTATGCAACAGGGAGACATCCTGTGCTTACTTGGATGAATGCTCTTGATTTTGAATCTAATCCTAAAAAATTAGAAGATCTAAAGAAATACGACGGAGTTCTTATTCCAGGAGGATTTGGTTCTCGTGGAATAGAAGGAAAGCTTAATGTTATAGAATATGTCCGCAAAAACAAAATTCCTTATTTTGGAATTTGTTATGGTATGCAATTAATGGTCATAGAATATGCAAGAAATATTTTGAAACTCGAAGGTGCAAACACTCGCGAGATTGATCCAAAATCAAAACATCTTGTTGTTGATGTGATGGAATCTCAAAAAGAAAACATTGAAAAAGGAAAGTATGGCGGAAGTATGAGACTTGGCGCTTATGATGCAAAACTTAAAAAGGGAAGTATTGCATACACTGCGTACGGACAAGAAAATATTAGTGAACGTCACCGTCACCGCTATGAAGTCAATAATGAATATGTAGAAAGGCTTGAAAATGCTGGACTCATATTCTCTGGTAAATCTCCAAGTGGTGATCTCTGTGAGATAGCCGAGCTTCCAAAAAAAGAACATCCATTTTTTCTAGGCGCTCAATTTCATCCAGAATTTCTTGCTCGTCCACTTCGCCCGCATCCATTGTTTACATCATTTATACAAGCTTCAATTAAAAATCAGAAATAAACTAAAACAAAAGAGCGACCCTTCGGGTCGCTCTTTTGTTTCTTGTTGCTAGACTAGGACTCGAACCTAGATAGGCGGTACCAGAAACCGCAGTCCTACCATTAGACGATCTAGCAATATTTTTATATAATACATCATATTTTAAAATAAATATATATGTCTATAATTACTAAAAAAATCGATACAGAATAGTTTGAAATGATCTCATCAGGCAAAAAGAAGTTTGAATTACGTCTTGCTGATTTTGATATTGAAGAAGGCGACACTCTAAGGCTTGAGGAATGGGTAGGAGAAAAAGAAAATAGAAAGCCAACAGGTAGAATTATAGATAAGGTTGTTACTTATGTACAAAAGCCAAATTTACAAGAATGGATAGAACAACAGCCAGAATTGTTAGAGAAATCATTTTTTGTTATACAATTTGATTAATATAAATGTCTAAAATAATTACAAAAAATAATTTAATTACAGCCACTTTTATTTTGTGTTTTGTATTTTTATTTTGTAATTCAACAAAAGTTTTTGCAAGTTATGTAGAAAATCCTCCCATTAAAAAGATAACACTTTTTGCTGTGGGGGATATTATGATGCATAAGTCACAAATTCTTGCTGGTTATAATAAAGAAACAGATTCTTTTGACTTTTCTTCATTTTTCAAAAATATCAATCCATATCTAAAAGATGGTGATATTGTATATGCAAATCTTGAAACTCCAATAGCCGGTCAAAAATTTAAATATACTGGATATCCAACATTCAATGCCCCAGAAGAATTGCTTGGAGAAATAAAAAATAATTTTTTTACTCATCTATCTTTAGCCAATAATCATTCGCTTGATCGTGGATCTGTAGGACTTTCAAATACAATTAAAAATGTAGAAAAATATGGCTTTGTAGGGTTGGGTGCTCGTAATGATTCCACTAAACCAAATTATGAAATCACAGAGAAGAATGGTATGCGTATAGGGTTCCTGTCTTATACTTATGGAACAAATTCTATTGTTCTTCCAAAAAGTAAGAAGTATATGCTTTCTTATATAGATAAGAACCAAATCAAAAAAGATATAGAAGAATTAAAAAAACAAAATATAGACGTCGTTGTTGTAGCTCTACACTTTGGAGATGAATATAAGTTACAAGAAAATAGTTTTCAAAAAGATATAGCCCAATATGTGTGCGATAGTGGTGCAAATATTATTTTAGGTTCTCATCCACACGTACTTGAACCTATTGTATTTTTGAATGATAAAACATGTTTAGTTGCGTATTCTTTAGGTAACTTTATTTCTGGGATGAGCAAAGCTTATACAGACCTTGGTGGAATTTTAAAAATTGAAATTTCAAAAGAAAATGAAACACTTTCTTTGAAGCCAGAATTTATGGGCACATGGGTGAAAAGAGGTTTTGATAAAAATGGATTAAGATACTATACAGTTCTTCCTTTGGATATCGATAAAATTCCAAATGAAATTGAATTAACAAAAACAGAAAAAATTCGTCTTGAAAAATATAGAAATTTTATTAATACTAAAATAAAAAAATATTAATATGTTTTTTGCCTATATTTTGGAATGTAAAGACAAGACTCTTTATGTGGGTTCTACAAATAATTTAGAAAAAAGACTACACGAGCACAATAATTCTAAAAATGGTGCGCACTATACGAAGATTCGTCGACCTGTAGTATTGAAATATTTTGAAACATTAGATACTTTTAGTGAAGCGAGAAAAAGGGAGGTCGAACTGAAGAAATTAAGTAGAGCAGAGAAATTAAAATTAATTTCTCTATAAATTATTATGAAAAATATTTTAGAAAATAAAACACAATTTTTTGTTTCATTATTTACATCTTCTTATTTTTTATACTATCTATATACATATAAAGAATGGCACTTTCTTGATAATGTAAATTTAATCATTCATGAAGCAGGACATGTGATATTTATGTTTTTTGGTGAATTCTTTCATATCCTTGGAGGCTCTCTTTTTCAAATGCTTTTTCCAAGTTTATTTGTTTTATATTTTTATCGGAAGCAAAATTATTTTTCGGCGTCATTGCTATTGTTTTGGGTAGGGCAGAATATTGTTAATGTTTCTGTATATGCTTCAGATGCTTTGAATATGGAATTACCTTTACTTGGTGGAGACTTAAGTGGGCATGACTGGAACAATTTATTACAGATGACAAATACACTTGAATATACAAATACTATTGGAACAAGTATTTTTTACTTAGGTGTTATCACTATCTTCTGTGCTGTTTATTTTTCATTCAAAACTCATAAAAAATCCCTCTAATTAGAGGGATTTTTTATGAGTTACTTCCTGCTACGTATCCTGTTGTCCAACAGAGCTGTAGAGAGTATCCACCTGATGGGCGATTGATATGGAGAAGATCTCCTGTTACAAAAAGATTATCTATCTTTTTTGAACGCATTGTCTTGGTGTCTATTTCTTTGAGGTCTATTCCTCCATCAGAAATTACAGCACGGTCATATCCCATCAGCCCCTTTATTGATACTGGGAGTGCTTTTAAAAGGTCTACAATCTGTCTTCTTTCTTCTTTTGTAATACTGTGTACTTTTTTGTTTGTATCAATATTTTTAAGGAGTGACATTATTGCATCACTTGTACCGTCTGGAGTTATCTCTTTAAAAATATTTTTTAGTGCTTTATTTTTGTTTTGATCAAAAACTTTTATAAGTTTTGTTTCGAGACTTCCAATATCTGTATCTGGAAATGCATCTATAACTGCAGTCACATCTCCTTTGTGTAATAAATCAGAAACAATTTTTGAACTATTGAGTATTAGTGGGCCAGAGAGTCCAAAATGAGTAAAAAGTATTTTTCCTTTCTTTGAGAATTGTTTTATTTTTTGACCACGTTCTTCTGTGAAGAATGTGATTTTCATAAAAGAAAGTGATACACCTGCAAGTGTCTTTATCCAAGTATCTTTTACTTCAAGAGGAACAATGTCTGGAGTAGGACTTACCACAGTGTGTCCGAGGTCTGTAAGCCATTTGAAACCGTCACCAGTAGAGCCAGTCTCTGGGTGTGATACACCACCTGTAGCAAAGATAAAAGTTTTTGCACGGTATTCCGCACCTTTTACAAGAACAGCACGAATGCGTCCGTCTTCTGTAGCAACTTTTACGACAGGAGACTCAGTCTTTACTGTTACTTTGTTTTCGCGAACATATTTTTCTAGAACCTTGAATACATCATAAGCTCTTTGTGTTTCTGGAAAAGCTCTTTTTCGAGCTTCGACTACAAGATTAAGTTTGCGAGATTCGAAGAAAGTGAAAGTGTCTTTCATTCCAAACTGAGCGAAAGGGGAATAGAGAAAAGAAGCACTTTTTCCGTAGTGTTTCAAAAATTTGTGAATATCATCTTCTGCATTTGTAATATTACATCTACCACCGCCGGTAATCTTGAGTTTTTCACCAAGAGCTTTGTTTTTTTCAAGAAGAAGTACTTTTTTACCGAGAGAGCCTGCACGTCCAGCCGCCATAAGACCTGAAGATCCTCCTCCAACTACTATCACATCATAATTTTCTACAGGTTTTGCCATGAATATATATAATAACACAAAAATTAATAAATGTGAAGAGTTTGTTAAAATTTCGAAGTTGTTTGTGTGGTATTATTAATATATGTCTAATTCTAGAAAAATCTTAATAATTATTGCTTTAGTTCTTGCTGTATCTTTGTATGCTTATTTTTTCTTGTATCACAAAGCGTTTGCTCCAGCACAAATTCAAGAAGTAAACAAAGAAAATATAAAAATGGTTACTGTTAATTCTAATTCTGATTATTCAATAGCGACAGGTGAGTATCCTCAGTTTAATAACGCTGGAGCAGATTTTAATAAAAAGATTAGCAATATTGTAGAGAGTGCTATAAATGAGCATTCAAAAATTTCTGAAGAAAGCTGGAACGCTCGTTTTGAGACTAAGGCGCCAGGTGAAGATATTTCAAAAATCCCAAACAAAGAAGATAGATTTTCTATTGATGTAAGTACTTTAATAATTAGAAATGATAGCAATGTAATAAGTTTCAAAATGGATATCTATGAATTTTCTGGTGGAGCACATGGAAATACCGGAACATACACATTTAATTATGATGTTAAAAATCAAAAAGAAATTAATCTTCTTGAGATAGGTAAAAGGGATACACAATTACTGCAGAAACTCTCTAACAAGTCACGAGTATTAATTCGTGAAGATCTTGCAAGGCGTTCAGAAATAAAACCAGAAGAAGTCGATACTGAAATGCTTAATAGTGGTACAACACCAGAGGCTGATAATTTCTCACTCTTTACTCTTCCAGAAGATGGTAAGATAACTTTTCATTTTACCGCTTATCAAGTCGCACCTTATGTTTTTGGTCCTTCAGAAATTACTTTGGATTTACCTATAAAATAAAAATTTATATTATGAATAAAGATTTAGAAAATAAATTAACTGCTTATCTTGTTGTAAAGTATAATCCTATAGCACTTATTTTGCATGGTTCATATGCAAATGGAAATGAACGCCAACATAGTGATTGGGATTTTGCCATAATTGTTGATAAGAAAACAGAAGTAGAAAGAGAAATAATTGATGAATCAAACATAGATGTTGTAGTATTGGAACTTCCTTTTGAAGAAGAAAATATACAAGGTAAATGGCTAATCCTAAGAGAAGATAATTGTAAAATATTGTTTGATAAAAATTTAATTTCAAAAAATATTATAGATAAAGTTACTAAATATTATTATACTCCTCGTGTATGGACTACTTCTGATATGTTGGGACACAAGGCATGGTTCCGTTCTCAATTAGACGGAATGATTGATTATAAATATGAGCATGAAGCATTTTTTAGAAAACTTGGAGAACTTTATATAAGAAGTATTCAAATTTATTTTTGGTTTGTGAAATTAGGATATATGCCTCAAGTATATAAATCTATTCCTCAAATTGAGATGGAAGATCCTGAGTATTTTAAATTACTCAAAATACTTACAGGTAATTACTCTAATACTGAGAAAATAGAAGCAGGCGAAGAAATTTATAAAAAAATCTGGAAATAAAAACCCTTTGAATTTATTAGAAAACAGGGTATAGTGTATGTCTATATGGCACACGGAGAAGTAGTTATACGTTTTGAGAAAGTTTCGTTTGAATACGGGCACAATAAGCCGATTTTAGACACGGTTGATTTCTCTGTGCGTAGAGGAATGAAAGTGACTATTATGGGTCAAAATGGTGCCGGTAAGAGTACTTTGTTTTCTTTGATTACAAAAGACAGGTCTCCTGAAGAAGGTAAGGTTATTTTAGCTGACCGTACAACTATTGCTCTTTCACGTCAGATTATTCCTCGTGACGAACTCGAACTCACTGTTCGTGAATTCTTCCAAAAATGTTTCAAAGAAAAGGTGTATGATATTGACCCTCGTATCGATGATGTACTTGAGGTTGTTAACTTGGTTGGGCACGAAAAAGTTCACGATAGAATTATTAAGACTTTTTCTGGGGGGCAGCAAGCACGTCTTTTGCTTGCGTCAGCACTCATTCAAGAGCCAGATATTCTTCTATTGGATGAGCCGACAAACAATCTCGATAAAGCAGGTATACAACACCTTACAGATTTTCTAGTACAGTACAAAAAAACAGTAATCGTTATTTCTCATGATGCGCATTTCTTGAATGCTTTTACTGATGCTGTGCTTTATCTTGATGTTTATACAAAAAAGATAGAACAATATGTAGGTAACTATACAGATGTGCGTGATCAGATTACAGCTCGTATGGAGAGAGAAAATAGAAAGAATGCGATGCTCTCAAAAGAAATCCAAGCCAAAAAAGATCAAGCGAATGCCTTTGCTATGAAAGGAGGTAATCTTCGTGCTGTTGCGAAGCGCATGAGAGACCTCGCGGCTGATCTTGAAGATGAGAAAGTGGATGTTCGAAAAGAAGATAAAACAATTCGTCCTTTTGTAATTCCATTCCAACAAGATGTTAATGGAGATATTGTTGTTATTCCGTCTGTTTCAGTTTTGAAAAATGGGAAACCAAGAAAAGTAACCGTTAATATAAAACTTCGCAAAAATAAACATTTACTCTTATCTGGTCCAAATGGAATCGGGAAGAGTACACTTCTTGAAGCTCTTGCAAACGGTACAGCCGAAGGTGTAGAAGTACAGAAAGATGTTCGTGTTGGATACTATCGCCAAGACTTCTCAACTCTTAATTTTGAAGATACAGTCTACAGGTCACTTGTAGAAGTATCTAAAAGAGTAACAGGGAAGATTGATGAAGAAAAAATTCGCTCTGTGGCTGCAGGATTTTTGATTACTGGAGATGTTATCAATACTAAGATTGGAAGTCTGTCAGAAGGACAAAAAGGTCTTGTGGCGTTTGCTCGTCTTGTGCTTGAACAACCAGGTCTCCTTATTCTCGATGAACCAACAAATCACATAAACTTCCGTCACTTACCTGTGATTGCTAAAGCTCTAGATTCTTATATGGGAGCAATGATTCTTGTGTCTCACGTTCCAGAATTCGTAGAACAAATACGCATTGATGAAAATCTTGATTTAAATAAAGAATAAATTTATGAAAAAACGCTACGGATTTGATCTTGATGATGTAATATTAAATTTTATGGAATCTTTCCGTGAATTTCATAATGAAAATTATGGAACAGAACACGCGTTTGAAGAATATACAGATTTTTATTTAGAAAATATTTTAGGTTGCAGTAAAGAAGAAATAGTTAAACGAGTAGATATTTTTTATAATTCGCACGAACATAAAAATGCAGAGCCTATACATGGAGCTATTGAAGTTCTAAAGAAACTTAGTGAAAAATATGAGCTTATAATTATTACAGCAAAGCCAGAAGAATTAAGAGAGCAAACTATTTTCTGGCTTAATACTCATCTTCCAAACATATTTTCTGATATTGTTTTTACAAATCATTTTCAAGGTGAAGGACTAAAGAGAAATAAAGGAGATGTATGTCTGGAGCTCGGTATAGAAGCTTTTGTTGATGATGCAATTCATAATGCGGAAAGTGTTGCGTCTGTTGGTATTCCTGTACTTCTTCTTGATACTCCTTGGAATAAAAAATTCAAAGAAACTGAACTTATTAAACGTGTACAAAACTGGGAAGAGATAGAACAAATTCTTTTGTAAAAATAAAAGGTGCACAAAAAATTCCCTTATAAAGGAATTTTTTGTGCACCTTTTATTTTTCTTTTTGATTAATTAAATATTGTAATCCTTCTTCATTTCCGTGCTCTAAAATAGTCTTTCTCCAAAAATTATAAAAAGGTAAATCTGTGTCTACAACAACAGATTCTTTTGTGTGAGGTTTATTTAAATGAATATAGTTTTTTGATTCCATATGTAAATAAGACACTCTATCTGTAATATCTAGTAGTGAATGTTTTCCATTTTTCAACAAAGGTACAAGTTCTGGAAATTTATAAGGAAATAAAGTTATAAGGTTGTTATAAAAGAGAACAGATCTTAATATACAAATATTTCCAGCAAATAGATCGTGGAGACTTTCACAATATCCATCTATTTTATCTATATAAGAAACTAATTTTGCTTCTATTGTATTTTTCTCAGTAGATTCTTTTAATAGAGATTCATAATTATAACCATTAATTTCTTTTGGGAATTTTTGCACCATTTCTGATATGGCTTTTAATTCATTTTGTTTAACTATTTCTAATTCTTCTTCTGACATACGAGCTTTGTGTCCAGCTTGTACGTCACCTGTAACAATTTCAGCATCGTCATGTATTAGGGCTAGAACTCTTATTTTCTCTTCGTCAAATTCCAAATATTTTTTTGCTTCTGGAACTATTTCCTCTATAAGCCAAAGAATTCTTTTTGTATGAAAATAGACGCTTGAACGATAATACATTTTATCGAACATGCTATATCTCATTATCTGTGATAATTTTTCCTCACGTTCTTCTGGAAAAATAGTCATATCTATATCTTTAAACATATGCCCATTATATAGATAATTTTCATGATATACTAGATTCTATGATTAGTGCGATTATTTTATGGATTGAATCAATTGTGGTGCCTTTTGGTGCTTTCGGTATTATTTTAGGTTCATTTATTGAAGAAATTATAGCAGTTATTCCTTCTGCTCTTATTCAAACAAGTTACGGTTTTTTATTATTTGAACATACACCTATTACATTACAATCCTTATTTTCTTTACTTGTGGTTGTTGCAATACCAGCATCAATTGGTGTAACAATTGGAGCTATACCCCTATACTATATTTCTTATCATGGTGGTAAAAAAGCCGTAGAAAGATATGGTAAATATTTTGGAATATCAAATGAAAAAATAATTGCTCTTGAAAAAAAATATGAGAATAGTTCTATGGATGAGTGGGCAATTGTCTTGCTTAGAATGATACCAATACTTCCAAGTGTTTTTGTTTGTGTCGGTGCTGGACTGCTTCGAGTTCCTTTCAAGGTCTATATATTAGCAACATTTTTTGGAACCATTGTCAGAGCTTTTCTTTATGGATTTGTAGGGTGGCAATTGGGAAGGGTTTATATAAGATTTTCTGAAGAAATTGCTGTTTATGAAAAGCTAGGATTATATATATTTGGAATTATTATTGCAGGGTTTGTTATTTGGTGGTTTTTTGTTAAAAATAAAAAATATGAATAATATTAAAAATTATTTATTTAAAATATTAAAAAACATATTCACTAAAAATATTTTTTCTAGTGAATTTTCAAAAATAATTTTTGCTAGCGTTGTTGTTAATCTAGGATTACTGTCTGTTATTTTTGGAATTTTATATAACTATAGAAATTCAATTTCATTTTTTGATAAAAAGGGTGATACGACTTTGGTCTATCAAAAAAATACAGAAGTAATAAATACTCCTGTTCCAGAAAGGGTGACTCCTCCTTCTATTGCTGATATTGTAAAAAAAGTTTCTCCTTCTGTTGTTGCAATTACTCTATATCAAGTAGTACCTGTTTATGAAAATTATTATGAACAACAAGAAGTATATGGTCTCCCGGGATTTTATATGAATGTCCCAAAACAAAGACAGATTGGTACTAAAAAACAAGAGATTGGTGGGGGTTCCGGATTCTTTATATCAAGTGATGGGTTGATTGTGACTAATCGTCATGTTGCTATGAGTGATAATGTGACATATGTTGTAACTACACAAAATGGCAAGACTTATAATGCTCGTATTGTAGGAAGAGATACAGAGACTGATATTGCATTAATTAAGATTCAGGGGGTTGGTTTTAATAAATTAACTTTTATAAATTCAAACGATATTGCAGTTGGGCAGTCAGTGATTGCTATTGGTAATGTTCTTGCTCAATTTAAAAACTCTGTTTCTGTTGGAATAATTTCTGGTCTTGGAAGGTCTATTAATGCAACGGACGGGAGGGGTAATGTACAAACTCTTTCAAAAGTTATACAAACAGACGCTGCGATTAATCCAGGTAATTCAGGAGGGCCACTTATTAATCTTGAGGGTAATGTTGTAGGTGTGAATGTGGCTAATGTTTCTGGTGGACAAAATATAGGCTTTGCGCTTCCTGTAGATGTGGTTCAAGCTGCAATTAAGAGACTTAATAAATAATAAATAGTCTTTTTTAGAATTTAAAAATAACAGTGAAGTCTATATATCTTCACTGTTATTTTTTTTATAAAGTGGTACAATTGATTATTATGAAAACTATTAAAGAATTAAAAGAAGAAGCCTTAAAAGTATTAAAGGGTAAGTGGTCTAAAATTGTTCCTGCAGTTTTTGTGTATGCAATTACAATGATAATACTTAGTTCTATAGGGGATCCAGAAAGTAAAAATATTTCTATGGTGATTATATCTGCAATAGCAAGTATAATATCATTAATTATTAATCCAGTTTTATTGTTTGGACTTAATATGTATTCGTTAAAGTTTTCAAGAGGTCAAGATCTTGAATTAAAATCATTGTTTGATGGATTTAAATATATTAGGAAAGCATTTTATACATACTATCTTAGATATATATATACATTTTTATGGTCACTGCTGCTTATTATTCCAGGAATAGTAAAGAGTATTTCGTATTCACAAACTTTATTTATTCTTTCTGATAATACAAATCTTTCTGCTGAAGAAGCAATAAAAGAAAGTATGAAAATGATGGATGGTAATAAAATGAGATATTTCAAACTACAGTTGAGTTTTATTGGATGGGCTATTTTGTCAGTACTAACTCTCGGAATTGGATTTTTGTGGCTAGTCTCTTATGTTTTTGTTTCAAATGCAAAATTCTATGAAGATTTGAAATCTAAAAAATCAAAAAATGTTTCAGAAGAAAGTGATATAGAAAAACCTATTGAACCTACAATTAAACAAGAAGAGCAACTTATTGTCGCTTAATAATACAAACAAAAAGAGCGGGACCCAGAAGGTCCCGCTCTTTTTGTTTTTATTATTGCAAATCAAGTAATTTCAAAAATTCTTTCAACTCTCTTCCTGTTATTTTTCTTGTTTGATTTGGTTTTAGGTTTCCAAGTTCAATATTCATTATACGGAAACGGAGAAGCTCATTTACTTGGTATCCAAGAGCTCCACACATACGACGGATTTGGCGATTCTTGCCCTCTGTGAGAACTATGTCGATAGTGTGACTATCTACACGTCGAGCCAAAGCGTGCGCTGTAAGCTCTGTTTTACTGATACGTACGCCATTTACGAAACGCACAAGCATCTGATGGGAGACTTCTTTGTTTACAGTTACACGGTATTCTTTTTCGTGATCAAATTGAGGACTAAGCAATCTATTTGTTACTCTGCCGTCATTTGTTAGTATTAATAATCCATGAGATTCTTTATCGAGACGTCCTACAGGGAAAACTTCTTCATCTAATGTTAATACATCTTTAATCTCTTTTTCATCTGTTTGAGCGCCAATAGTAACAATATTTTCTGGTTTATGATATGCGTAGTATACATAGTCAGTAACTTTTCGTGAACCTTTAAGTGTTACTTCGTCAGTTTCAAAAACTTTTTGTCCCAAGATTGCTTCTTTTCCATTCACTAGAATATTTCCAGACATTACGAGTTCGTCTGCTTCTTTTCTTGTTGCAAGTCCAAGATGCGCAACTCGTTTGTTGATGCGCATAGGAAATGTTTCGTTATCTTCTATTTTTTTAATTTTTTGTTTCATAATTTAAAAATGGTACACATATATATCCGATCAATATAAAAAGTGAAAGTGTTGTGAATAATATAGTCATTGAATAATAATCTAATAGAAGACTTGCAAGTATTGGTATGATTGCATATGCAAGAGGTGTCATATCTCGAAATAGTGACAAGAAACGTGTCTCACTATCATCTATATGTTTGAAAAAAAACATTTCTCCAGCTGATTCTACAGAAGCAGCTCCAATACGAGAAAGTAATAAACATAGCCCCAACAACAACACATTTCCTTGTGGTACTCGTACAAATAAAAACACTGAAATACTCATTAAAAATAATCCTAACCCAATTATCGTTTTTTCGGTAACTATTTTTTTATCGATAAGTCTTCCGATAGGGTAGCTTAATGCAACAAAAGGTATAAGCATTACTGTGAGTATTGGCCCGATAGATTTCCATGTAAGGTTATGAAAATCTTGCATATAAATTACAGAATAGACAACCATCACTGCAAAAAAACATTGCAGAATAAAATTTATTGCCGTAACTCTAAGAACAGGCTTATTCTTGTAAAGACTTCTAAGAGTCGTTACAAGAGAGCGTCTTTCATATTTTTTATCATGATAATCTTTTATACCAACATAAATAACAATAGTAAGTATTGATAGACAAGTTAGTGCAAATAAATATAATCCACCGAATGTGTATTTTTGAATTATCAGACTTGCTAAGAATGGTGATATTATCCATGCTCCATTAATAAGACTTAGATATGCTCCACGTATTTTACCAGTGTTAGCGTCTTGTGAGAAATGTTCAATAAATATATCAATTGTAAAATACAAAAGTATATTACACATGAGATATATCATAAAACAAATTACCTTTATGATATTGTCAGGGACAAGAATTAATAAAGCGAGCGAGCTAATAGAAAATAGGGAAATAAACAAAAAAGTCTTTTTATTTCCTATGCGGTTAATGATTGATGGAACTAAACCTATTCCAAAAAGTGTTACCAGTGCACTAGTTGCATATACTATACCAACATTATCTACACCAACAATCTTTTCTAAGAAAGTCGAATTAGCGTAGGCTGTTATAGCCGTATTCCAAGCTAGAAAGAATCCTGCAAGATAAATACGTTTAAGCATATTTATACAGTGAGTATTACTGGAATTATAAGTGGACGCTTAGCTGTTTTTTGATACAAATATTTTGAAGCACTTTCACCAACTGTATTTTTTACATAATCAAGATTGATCGGATTCATGTTTTGAGTTGTTTGTTCTACTGTTTGCTTGATCATTATACGAGCTTGACGGAGGAGTTCTTGGTTTTCTTTAAGATATACGAATCCGCGAGAAATAAGGTCTGGAGACTTTTTAAGTTTACCAGTCTTTTGATCAATCATCGCAATAATAACGAACATTCCATCTTGAGCAAGCATTTGACGATCACGAATAACAACGTCTTGCTCGTCTCCAACAGAGAATCCATCAACCATCATAGGGTTAGAAGGTGCTTTGTCTTTCAATACAACAATTTTCTTTCCTTCATCTTGAATTTCAATAATCATTCCATTATCAGGAACAACTATGTGGTCTTCGCGCATTCCAAGAGACATGGCAAGATCTTTGTGTAATTGAAGGCGGAAATGGTTTCCGTGAATTGGAATAAAGAATCTTGGGTGTATCTTTCTGTGAAGCCATTTTATATCTTCTTGGTTTCCGTGACCTGTACCATGAATATATTCTTCACTTGTGCGGTAACTCATGATTTTTACACCTTGGCGAGCAATTCCATCTTTCAATTTTTCTACAGCACGTTCATTACCTGGAATAATAGAAGCAGAAAGAATAATAGTGTCTCCTTTTCTTAGGCGGAATTTTTTGTGTGTTTTGTTTGCTGCACGATTAAGAGCTGCAAATTCTTCACCTTGAGCACCAGTCATAAGAATAATTACGCGATCAGGTGGGTAATTATCAACTTCTTCGATAGTTATGATTGTACCTTTTTTGTATTTAAAAAGTCCTGCAGCTTCAACTACTTCCATATTTGTTTTCATTGAACGTCCTTCAATAGCAACTTTTTTGTTGAAAGCTTCAGCTATCTCAACAATTTTTACAAGGCGAGTAATATGTGAAGCAAAGGCTGCAATAATAGTTCTTCCTGTTGAAATTCTTATCAAATTTTCAAGACCTTGGTGAACTTTTATTTCTGGTAGAGCAAATCCTTCGTTCTCAATGTTTGTTGAGTCAGTCAATAATAAGAGATTGTTTGAGTTGTCGAATTCAGCGTATTCTTTTTCTTCCTCTGGTGTTGCTACTCCATCAATATGGTCGAGTTTGTAGTCTCCAGGAGTTACTATGTTTCCATAAGGAGTTTCAATGATGATTCCCATTGAGTCAGGAATAGTGTGAGTTACACCAAAGAATCTAACTTTTATATTTCCAACAGTTATGCTTTGATTTTTTTCCACGGGTACCAATTTAAGTTCTGGAAGGTGAGGGAATTCAGATTGTCTTTTTTGAATCATCAAAATCGAAAGATTTCTTGAGTACAAAGTAGGATTTCCAATGCGTGACATTACCAAAGGAATACCACCAATGTGGTCCAAGTGCCCGTGAGTAATAATCATTGCACGAATTTTATCCTTTCTTTCTTCGAGGTATGTTGTGTTAGGAATGATGTAGTCGATACCTGGCGTATCTTCGTTTGCAAATTGCATTCCAGCGTCAATAACAATAATGTCATTACCGATTTCAATCGCTGTCATGTTTTTCCCAATTTCTTCAACACCTCCAAGTGGGATGATTCGAATGTTTCCAGGAGCAACAGGGGGAATATTTCCTGTAACTTTTTTTGTTTTTACTGGTGCTTCGTTTGGAACTGCATCATTTTTTCCTCTTGGTTTTCTTTGTGATCCAAATTTTGAGTACTGAAAAGTTCCAGAACGTTTTGGTCCTCGAGGTCCTTTTGGAGATCCATTTTTTGGTGCGTTATTATTTTGTTGTGGTTGAGGAGTTCTCTTTGGAGAGAATTCTCTACTCACATCATTGTTTGTATTTTGTGTGTTATCCATAAATATTAATTATTTTTTGTTAAATATGTTCCATACAGAATCTGTCTCTATGTACCATTTGTATATATTTCCAAATCTATCAGAAGTACTGGTTATGTTTTGGTTTTTCATATCGTAGATTGTTTTGTTTGTGGCGTAGATAAAGTCAGGTGAGTATACGAAGATTGCTGGCGTGTCTTTAGAAATTGTTTCTACTACTTTTCTATATATATTTGTTCTTCCTACTTCGTCTTTTTCTGTGAATGCTTGTGTGAGATATGTATCTACTTGCTTGTTTGCGTAGAGTGCAACATTTAGTCCTGGGTCTTTTCTTTGTGATGAATGCCAGAAAGCATATAAATCTGAATCATGGCTAAGTATTTGTCCGAAGAACAGCGCTTGATAATCACGAGGGCGTATAACACTTGCTTGAAGTGTTCCTGTGTCATAAATTTGAAGTGTTACATCTATACCAATCTTCAAGAAAGTATCTTTCATTGCTGATGCAATTTCTTGAAGCTCTTTTGCGTTGCTTGTTGAAATAGTAAAGGCAAGTCTTGTTACGGGTCCTTTTTGAGTAACTTTTTTTGTAACAGTTTTTTTACCTACTTTCTCTGTCACTGTTTTAGTTGTACTACCTCCTTTTTGGAATATTCCATCATCTCCTGTTCTCCATCCAGCATCAAGGAGTACTGTTCTAGCATCTTCTATTCTTTTTGCCTCATCAGTTTGTGAATTTTGATTTATTGATGTTCCTCCAAATCTTTCTTCTGTTACTGGTCCATATAATGGTGTTCCATATCCACTAAGCACTTCATCAATAATTTTGTTTCTGTCGAGTGCAATATTCATTGCTTTGATAATATTTTTATCTGCAAGAATAGGCGCATTTGTTGGATTAAGGAAAAGAGCAAAAGTCCTAGGTAATGTACTACTGATAATTTCTGTATCCTTATCAAGTGTACTTGCGTACTTAGGTGAAAGTGAACCGACTATAGTAATGTTATTTTTATTAAAGTCCGTTACTGCAGCATTTTCGTTTGGATAAAAATTAAGAGTAATCTTTGTTATATATGGTTTTCCAAGTGCAAATTTATTAAATCTCTTAAGTGTTATTTTTTGAATACTGTTATTACTATTTGTTGAAATATTTTTTATTTCATATGGACCACTTCCTATTGCGTCTCTATTTTCTTTTGCTAGTCCAAATTCTTCTGGACTAATATCTTTCCAAATGTGAAGAGGAATAATGCCTATTGTTGTGTTTTCAAGAAAACCTGAAAAAGGTTGTTTTAGTTTAAAAGAAATAGTACGGTCATCGATTTTGGTTACAGTAACACCGTCCCAGTTAGTTTTCTTTGGACTCTTAATAAGAGGGTCTTGTATGTATTTAATAGTTGTAACAATGTCTTCTACTGCGAGTGATTTTCCATCATGGAAAGTGAGTTTTGGTTTGAGTGTAAAAGTATAAGTAAGACCATCATTTGATATGTCATATGACTCTGCAAGATCAGGAATAAGTTTTCCTTCTTGTGAACGTCTCATAAGACCAGAAAAGACAAGACTAGTAACATCACGGTCTGTGTCTGATATTGCAAGTACTGGATTAATAAAACGTGGAGTACCTACAATACCTTCGCTAAAGCTTCCACCTTCTGCTGGTATTTGCGTTGCAAAAGATAAGTTTATTTTATTTAAAAGTATAAGAGTACTTGAAAAGAGAAGTACAACACAAACAACAAAAAGAACCCATTGTTTTTTGGTGAAAGTTCTTATGATGTTTTGAGCGTACGCCCTTGAATTTTTATTCCAAAAGGAAAATAGGCGAACAAAATGTTTCATAAATTGAGAGTCTAAGTTTAATGCTCAAGTGTGTTTGAGCTTTTTAAATTAGAGAATTATTGCAAGAAGTGCAGAAGATGCAAATAGCACAGCTAAAACAATACTCATAATGAAGAGTACTTTTTCAAAGCCACGTCTTGTGTTGTGAACCGTATTTCCTTCTGTTCCACCCATTGCAGAACCTAAAGATGCGCTTGTGCGCTGTAGAAGTATTGTAATTGTAAGTAATACGGAGAGTGCGATCTGTATCCAAGGTAGGATAGTCTGTATAATTCCCATGTGTTCCACTATAGCATATCGAGGTCAAAAGTACAAGAAACTAGTAAATATAAGGGGTGGGTTTTCAAAGTCTCAAACTTTGAAAACCCACCCCCACCTTAATATATTTAAACCCTTGACAAAATCTGTGTATTTGCTATAATATATACAAATATCTATAAAAATGAAAAAAACAAACGCATGGTTCTTGATTCTAACCTTTGGATTAGGTGTAGGATTAACGGTAGTGATCGAAGAATATTACCATGGTAAGGAAGTTTCAAAATTAACTTCAGAATTAATATTAATAAGTGATAGTTTGAGAGAGAGTCATCAACAAACGTCACTTCTTAAAGTAACGGCAGATAATCTTGCTTATGAGGTAAATTCGTTGCAAGAAGACCTTGAATTTGCAATGTCTGTTCCTGTAATACGTCCCCAGGGTATGGATTTGCCTCCCTATGGTAATACATCTTTTTTTGGTGAAGACTCTGGGCCTCCTTTTCCTTGTAAGTATCTTCCTTCTACCGACTATCCTTACTATCCTTACTATCCTTCTAATATGAGTTATGACTATAATGTAGTAATTCCACCTCTACCAAATCAAGCACAGCCAACTCAAGTGCCGTAATTTTGGTCTTACGACCTCAACCGTTCTCAATTTAGAAAATTGAGAACGGTTTTTTCTTGGAAAATTAAATCATTGTTGTAAAACACTCGGGGGATTTTTTTGCCTATATAAATAAAATAAAAAAGGCCTTACAGTATACGACCTTTAATGCTGGTATGCAGCGTTTTCTTTAAAATACTCTTAGTATGATTTGTAGCCAACAGGGTAAACAAGTATGGCGTCTCGAACCACATAGAATTCTTCGGTCAAATTTTGAACTTTGTCTGTTGGTAAATCAAGATGTAATAAAGCATCGATTTCGTATTTGTCTTCTTCAATCCAATTCAATTCATTCCTTACTATCTCCACAGATACACCGACTTTTTTTAGTTCCTCAAAGACTTTATCTTTGTTTTGTTCGCCTGATATCTTAAGTCTCATCTCAAGGTATTTGTTTTCTATAAAATACCTTACCAAGGTTATAAAATCTTTTAGAGTAAGTTTCTCCTCTCTGGTATCAACTCGATCTTCATAAAGAAAACCTGTCTGTACTATAGTTACTTCTCCATAAGATGTAATATCTTTAAATAATTTGATTATTTTACTCATAATATAGAACTTTATTTTTTTTCAGAGTACCTTATATTTTTTTACAAGTCAAAAATACTTAATGGTTTAATATTTCAGCACTATCAAGTAAGGGTATATCTACAAAAAGGCTTTACTATATTTGTATTTTGTATTAACTATCAAGCGAGGCAAACACCTGGGGAAGGCATTTTGTATGTATTTGTATTTAATAATCAAGCGAGGGTATATCTCCAAAAAAGCCTTGCGCAGGCGGGTTAGCCGAGCAGAGAAAATTTTCAGCAGAAAATTATTTGTGCATTTTTTGAGATATACCCGAGCACCTCTTGACTTTCTTTTCCATATGACTATAATGGACGAACACCACTTAAAAAAGGTGGGTGTTTTATAAAGTTGTTTGATAAAAGTAAATAAAAAAGTACAAGCAAGTAATGCAGTATTTCTGAGACTAAAAACTCACAAATATCTGCATTATTATGACCGTCCGGAAGTCACTGTCCGGACGGGCAAGTCCAAAATGCCAACGAAGGTCGTTGGCAAAACAAACACAACAGAATCAATCGATATTGATTCACAGTAAGAGATAAGAAAAAACATACTATAATTTCTTTTGTTCCGTTTTTGACCATATACAGTAATGTATATTTTTTAGTAGAGTTTGATCCTAGCTCAGGATGAACGCTGGCGGTGTGGATAAGGCATGCAAGTCGAACGAACCTTGTCTTTCTGATCGATAAAGTAACGTGGAGTAGCAATACAATACGAAGCAATATTTTGAAGAAGGACGCTGGTTAGTGGCGAACGAGGTAGTAACACGTAGGAATCTCCCCCTAAGTCGTGAATAACTCATCGAAAGATGGGCTAATACACGATGGTCTCGAAAGAGTAAAGTTTTAACGCTTAGGGAAGAGCCTGCGGGATATCAGCTAGTTGGTAGTGTAATGGACTACCAAGGCTATGACGTCTAGGGGAGGTGAGAGCCTGACCCCCACCGATGGGACTGAGACACGGCCCATACACCTACGGGTGGCTGCAGTCGAGAATCTTCGGCAATGGGCGAAAGCCTGACCGAGCGACACCGCGTGATTGATGAAGCGCTTCGGCGTGTAAAGATCTTTTATGAGGGAAGAAGTTTATTGACGGTACCTCATGAATAAGGGGCTCCTAACTCTGTGCCAGCAGGAGCGGTAATACAGAGGCCCCGAGCGTTATCCGGAATTATTGGGCGTAAAGGGTGCGTAGGCGGCATTGTTAGTCTTTTGTTAAATCTCCGGGCTTAACCTGGAAACCGCAAAGGAAACGGCATTGCTAGAGTTTGTGAGAGGTGTGCAGAACTCATGGTGTAGGGGTGAAATCCGTTGATATCATGGGGAATACCAAAAGCGAAGGCAGCACACTGGCACAACACTGACGCTGAGGCACGAAAGCGTGGGTAGCGAATGGGATTAGATACCCCAGTAGTCCACGCCCTAAACGATGTTCATTAGTCTTTCGGAGTATCGACCCTCTGAGAGACGCAGCTAACGCGTTAAATGAACCGCCTGGGAACTACGGCCGCAAGGCTAAAACTCAAAGGAATAGACGGGGACTTGCACAAGCAGTGGATTATGTGGTTTAATTCGACGATAAACGAAGAACCTCACCAGGATTTGACACCTACGTGAAAGCTCTAAGAAACTAGAGCCCTCGCAAGACTAGTAGGCAGGTGATGCATGGTCGTCGTCAGTTCGTGGTTTGAATTGTTCCCTTAAGTGGGGTAACGAACGCAACCCTCGTCGTGTGTTACAAGTGTCACGCGAGACCGCCCAGCCCAAAGATTACATCTTGGGATATAGAGTGATGAAAAGTAATGTATTTATACAATACTTTTTGTCACCCTCTATCTCATATTGATGCAGTTTTCGGGCTGGGAGGAAGGAGAGGATGACGCCAGATCAGCATGTCCCTTTGATATCCTGGGCTACACACATAATACAATCGCCATTACAACGGGTCGCGACGAGGTAACTCTGAGCTAATCCTTCAAAAATGGCGCCAGTTCGGATTGAGGTCTGAAACTCGACCTCATGAAGTTGGAATTGCTAGTAATCGCGGGTCAGCCATACCGCGGTGAATACGTTCTCAAGTCTTGTACTCACCGCCCGTCAAGTCAAGGGAGCCGGGAATACCCGAAGTCTGTCCATAAGGATGGCCTAAGGTAAGCTCGGTGACAGGGACTAAGTCGTAACAAGGCACGGGTAGCGGAAGCTGCTCGTGGAATAATTCAATTTGAAATTGTCTTATGTATTTATTTATTAAATGCATCTGATTTACAGAAGTCGATATTGTGCAGCTCGATCGAGTGCATAATGGTCTATTAATGTATGACCTAAACGCATTATGACACCTCGGAAAGCCGAGGTTAAGGCGGAACAAAAGAAAGTATAGTATGCGATTTTTCTAAATCGTTAATAAACAAAAAAACTCCAAATAATTGGAGTTTTTTTGTTTTTGTATAGTCTTGCAAAATCAAAAAGAAAGGCCCTTTTCCATTTGGAAAAAGGCCTAAAAGAGCGAAGTAAAACAAAACTAATTAAAAACAAGTTTTCCGGTTGTTGTTCCTACTTTATAAAAGTAGATTCCAGAAGGCAGTCCATCTCTTGATATTAATGCTTCGTCTTGTATATCTTTCGATAATACAAGTTTTCCAGACATATTAAATAATTCAAACACATAGTTTTCTTTGTTTGGAATGGAAATGGTGAATACATCATTTACCGGATTTGGATACAAAATTAGAGTAGGTTTTTGGATCTCTCCAATACCAGTATTGGTACCTAAGGTGAAGTTTTGAATGGTTGTAGTAAAAGTTTTACCAACTGTGTTTGTTCCTGTTGCGCGTATATAATACGTCACACCAGAAACCAAATTACTTACAGGAAATTTGATATTCCCATAATCACTAGTCCCAATCACTTCAGTGCTTACTATACCGTCTGATAAATCAGACTTTAATCCAATTGAAGTTTTCCAGGTGCTTGTAGTCTGTAATGTATTTATATACGAAACAGTAATAATAGCTGTACCAGATCCTTTATCACTTTGAATTCCAGATATTGAACCAGAAAATGGGGTAGGACGAGGTTGGTATACAACTTTATAGTTATTACTACGAGTTAATTCATTCGTAGATGTATTTCTCATAATTATTTCTGCATACCATACCTGTGTTGTATCCCATTCCATAGGACTATTGATTGTCAATAATCCGGTCATTCCACTCGTTGAAGTTGTGAAATATGAGTTACTTGTGTAAGGTAATGAGAAATTTGGATTTCTCGAAACACGAGCCCATATTTCACCTGAGGATATTCCTGAGCCGAGACTGAAGGATCCTTTGATCTGGATGGTCATCGTTTTTGCATTCATATCCATATTAATCCCATATGCTGTATCAACCCAAAGGGTTGTTGCGATGGGATCAGGATCGATCTTAATACTCCTAAGAAGTTCGGTTGTTCCTTTTGCACTTTCAAGTAATACTTTTATATAACGAGTGGTGTTACCTTGTGGGTTATCGATTTCGAATACAAAGTACTCTGTACCAATACCAGAGGCAGACTGTCGCGATAACGTATCAGTATATGATCCTGAAGAAGGTCCGTGCCATAACTTTACTGTGCCAGGACTATTAAAGAATATTCCTTTTACTCGTACGCGAATCTTTTTATTAATCACGTAGAGAGAATCAATACTGCCAGCAGGTTTTTGATTCCCTGTGATGTAAGGCATAACCTTCATAGAGCCGATTGTATAGGTATACGCACCATCAAAGTTACTGAACTTATATCCAATATAAGTCACAGTTCCTGAAGGAATACCCGATATTTTCGGAGTAATTAAACCTGTCGAATCAAGAGAGACTAAATTTACAATAGTATCACCAGTGAAATTAGTCGGAGCAAAAATATTTGTTCCGTTTCCAAATTTAACGTACGTTTCAAGTTTTCCCGGAACGTTTGAGTAAAATTTTAGAAATCCTTCAATGGTCCCATTGTTATTTTGAGGTGTTTGTAGTGTATCCATCCAAGGCATTTTTGCAACTGCCCAGGTTTGAATGAATACTGTATCACTATAATAGTAGATACCAGCGCTGTCACTCATTCGAATTCGCAACCAGAAAGAAGTTCCTGGATCAGGCATGTTTGAATTTGATTGAATAAAGGTGTATTTGAATACTGAATCAGTTTTCAAAGTGTCTTGTTTCAATGAATCTGTACGTAATGCAAATGGAATCGGGAAGCTTTGTACTCCCGAATACTGATAGGTAAGGGAATATTTCATTCCTTTTACCTGTATTACTTTGAACTGGATGGTAAACCCACCATATTCCGGATTCGGTTTAATAATTTGAACCGATTTTTGCGCGAACACTCCCGTTCCACAAAGAAGAATTGCCACAAGGGCAACTAAACGTATGTTTTTTCTCATTTTTTATCTTTATTTTTTGTTTTCAATATTTTCTCTATTATATACTATTTTTATATATTTGTCAATGTGTTTTTTGACAAATCCACTCTATATCATATATATAAAGGATGATTTGAGTTTTTGTATTAATTATCAAGCGAGGATATCTGTCCCGGAAGACCTCTGGAGTCGCGACTGGCGGCGGAAGGAGGAAATATTCAGCAGGATATTTCCGTGTCTTCCGGGAGAGATATCTGAGTGCTCCTTGACAAAGATAAAGTAATTTGCTATAATACTAATATATGATGAATACAAACATTATGAAAAACCTTATAAAATCAACATTTCTTGGAGCTTTTGCTCTGTCTATTTTGATTTTACCTACTAAAACACAAGCTGCTTGTGGAGCAAGTGTAACAAACTTGAATGCTCAAGCACTTTCTGGGACATCTTATAATGTGTCTATTGCTTATAATCCTGGAACGGCCCCGTCTATTAGTCCTTCTATTGAAGTGGATGATAATACAAGTTTCTTGTCATCTGATACATATCCAACAAATGTGAACTCATTTTCATCTGCTGGCGTACTAACTCAGACAATATCAGTAATTCCTGGTAAGACTTATTACTTCCGTTCTGTGGCTACTGTGCAAGGTTGTGGAGTGGTCTCTGACACAAATGCAGTGTCTTTTAGTGTTCCTAACACTCCTTCAAGTCAAGTAACGGTTTCAACACTTACTGTTGATAGTCTTACTCGTACAAGTGCGACTGTTCGTGGATCTTTTAGTACAAATCAAACACCAACAAATATTTATTTTGAATATGCTAAAAATTCATTTTCAAACTTCATCTACACAACATCTAGTGTGTCTGACTCACGTTCTTCTGGAACATTCAGTGCAACAATAGACCTTTCAAACTTTGACGCTGGTACAACTATGGCTGTACGTGCTGTAGCGGGTAGTACTCGTGACACTTCTGGAATTTCTTTTGTAATTCCTGGAGCAGGGAATAATCCTGGTGGAACATCATGTTCTATTGGATCATTTGTAGCTTACCCAGACACAATACAAATTGGTGATTCTGCGACTGTTTCTTGGACAACTTCAAACTGTACTTCTGTCTCTATTAACGGAATACCTATGGTGACACTTTCTGGTCAAACATCTGCATATCCTACACAAACAAGTACTTATGTACTCACAGCAACAGGATCAAATGGTGTTTCTGTTACAAAATCATTAACAATAACTGTTGTTAATGGTGGAGGAAATAATAATGGAGGTAGTTCTGGTAATAATGGTAGTCAGTATGGTAACTGTATGCCTGGTCAACCATGTGTAGAACCGTCTCTTTTTAGACCTCAACCTTACTATGTGTGGGGAGCTAATGTAGAGCCTTGGGGAACAAATGTGAAGCCTTGGACAGTGTCTACACTTACTTCTGCAAATAATCAAAATGGAGGTTTTTGGTCAAATATTCTTGGTTTAAACAATTCATCTAATAATAGTTCTACTGTAAATAGTGGTAACACTAATACGTATGGGACATATGGATGTAAAGATTTGCTTGCAAAAAATCCAGATATGAATGCAACATATCATAATCAATCAATATGTACTTACTCAAATACAAAAGGAAGTAATACCTCTGTCGATAATGGTGATATTGTTGTTAAAGGAACAAGTAAGACTGCAAATGCTAAACAATTAGAATCTACAAATCTCTTCGGAGCTACTGCTATATTTGGAAAGGGATTTTTCCCAAGTACTATATTTGGCTGGTTAATTCTAATATTCCTAGTATTTCTCCTTGTTGTTCTTGCAAGAACATTCTTTGGAAAAAAGAAAGCTTAATTTAAAAAAGAGGCGCGACCCATAGGGTCGCGCCTCTTTTTTGTTATAATACATAAATGCATAAAAAATATAAAATAACACTTCTTTTGCTATGTATTGCTGTATTAGGTGTATATTTTTATCCTCAAAAGACAAAATCACCAACAAACACTTGTGTTGTTGATATAAAATTAGGTAATACTACGGTTCGGTCTAAAATTGCTAAGACAGTTAATGAACGCGCGCGAGGTCTTTCTGGAACATCTCCACTTTCAAATAATGAAGGTATGCTTTTTGTCTTTGATTTTCCAGACAGACATGGTTTTTGGATGAAAGATATGAAGTATTCTCTTGACATTATATGGTTTGATGAGAATAATAAAATATCTTTTGTTAAGAAAAATTTTACCCCAGAGAGTTTTCCTAATGTTGAGTCACCAAAAACAATAGGGTCTTATGTACTTGAGGTTCCTTCAGGGTTTTTTGATAAGAATAATCTTAGTGTTGGAGATTTGTTAGAAATTCCTCCTTCATCATGCTTATAAGTAAAGATTTTTTGACACCCTCCTTTACACCTCTCTTTTAATATTTTTTACCTGTGAAAATGTTTCAAAAAAGTTCTGTGGAAAACTTTTTTCAAGTACAATATAATGACCGCTCAGTAATTAAATAGGGCAGATATTATTAGTTACTAATTTTAAGTTTTCTACTATGGCCACTATACCAACAATCAGTAAAGCAGATCTTGCTCAATTGAAAGAAATTAAGAATCGTGAAGGTATTTCTGTTCCGTTTCAATTTCAAAAAATTGTAGACGCTCTTATGAAAGCTTTCTCTTCAACAAAAGAAGGGAAGGAGAATGATGCTCAAAAAGTTTCAGTTCATGCATTTCAAGAAATTTTGGTTCTTAAAAAAGCTCATAAAACAGGTAAATTTATTCCTTCTGTTGAACTTATACAAGATTTGGTTGAACGTGAATTGATGGATTTGGGTTATCACGAAACAGCAAAAGCTTATATTCTGTATCGTTCAAAAAGAGCAGAGCTTCGTGATTCAGGTATATCTGTACCTCTTGAATTTAAAAATAAAGTTGAAGAAAGTAGTAAATATTTTAGAAACCCTCTTGCTGAACTTGTATACTATAGAACATACGCTCGTTGGATAGACGCTGAAAGTCGTCGTGAATGTTGGATTGAAACTGTTGATAGATATCTTGGGTTCATGAAAGAAAATCTTGGTGACAAGTTGAAGCCTGGAGAATACAAAGAAATTCGTGAAGCTATATTGAAACAAGAGGCAATGCCTTCTATGCGTCTTATGCAATTTGCAGGAAAACCTGCCGCGAAGACAAATGTATGTGCTTATAACTGTTCTTTTATCGCACCTACATGTTTTCAAGATTTTGCTGAAATAATTTATATATCAATGTGTGGAACAGGGGTTGGGTTTTCTGTAGAAAGTAAAAACATTCAAGCTCTTCCACAAATAAAACTCCAAACAGGTAAAAAATTAGCGACTCATGTTGTTGATGATTCTAAAGAAGGTTGGGCAGACGCTTTTGCTATTGGAATGAAAACTTGGTTTGAAGGTGATGATGTTAGTTTTGATTTTAGTGAACTTCGTCCATCAGGAGCCCGTCTCATGACTATGGGAGGAAAAAGCTCTGGCCCACAACCTCTTATTGACCTCTTAAACTTTACTCGTGAAAGAATCCTTCGTCGCCAAGGAAGACACCTTACAAATCTAGATGCCCATGATATTATCTGTAAGATTGGTGAATGTGTTGTTGCTGGAGGTGTTCGTCGTTCTGCACTTATTTCACTTTCTGATCTTGATGATGAGCAAATTCGCGACGCTAAATCTGGACAATTTTGGATGTCAGAACCACAAAGAATGCTCTCAAACAATAGTGCTGTATACGAAACAAAACCAACAACTATTGAATTCATGGAAGAATGGATTGCATTGATGAAATCAGGTTCTGGAGAAAGAGGAATTTTCAATAGAGGATCACTTGCAACACAACTTCCAAAAAGACGTCTCGAAAAATGGGCAGGAATGAATTATTTTGATCCTAAGACTGGTCGCGTTACAGGACTTCCAGGAACAAATCCTTGTGGTGAAATTATATTGAAATCAAAACAATTTTGTAACCTTTCTGAAGTTGTTGCACGTGCAGAAGATACTGAAGAAACTTTGATGAAGAAAATGCGCATTGCTGCAATTCTTGGAACATATCAATCAACTCTTACAAAATTCGGATACCTATCAAAAGAGTGGAAAGATAACTGTGAAGCGGAAAGATTGCTTGGAGTATCTATTACAGGACAATGGGATTCTAAGCTTGCTCGTGACCCTAAAATGCTTGCTAAGCTTCGTGCTGAATCAATCCGCATTAATAAACTTTTTGCAAAGCGTTTTGGTATTAATGAATCAACATGTATTACTTGTGTGAAGCCTTCAGGTAATCTTTCACAAACTGTAGATTCTTCATCAGGAATGCATCCACGTCACTCACAATACTACATTCGTCGCGTTAGAATATCTGCAAATGACGCTCTCTTTAAAATGTTGAAAGATCAAGGAATTCCTTATTTCCCAGAAGTTGGTCAAAGTGCTGAGAATGCAACAACTTTTGTTCTAGAATTCCCAGTTAAAGCACCAAAAGGAGCAATCTTCAAAGATGATATTAAAGCTATCGATCAGCTCGAACACTGGAAGACTGTGAAAGTTAATTTTACAGAACATAATCCTTCTGTAACTGTATCTGTAGGTGATGATGAATGGATAAAGGTAGGTAACTGGATATATGAAAACTGGGATATCGTAGGAGGACTTTCATTCCTTCCACGTTCAAATCATGTGTACCAACTCGCACCCTATGAAGCAATTGATGAAAAGAAATATAATGAACTCGCAAAAACTGTAGAGCATATTGATTTCTCAAAGATTGTGACTTATGAACGCGAAGACGAAACAGAAGTCAAAAAGGAGCTTGCCTGTGTTAGTGGTGTGTGTGAGATTTAAAATATAATCACCAACTACTGCGTTGCTACGTCGGGAAAAACATTCAACGTACGCAAAAGTACGTCTCACATTTTTCCCGACTAGGCGCCTTGTATTTGATAGATTATATTTAAAATCTTAAAGACAGTAATTGGAAATGTGTATATAAAAAAATGCCCGAAATTTTTTCAAAAATTTCGGGCATTTTGCCTTGAACTGCACTAATTTTATAAATTATATTAAACATCAGAATCTTCAAGAATAGAAAATAAAAAAGTGTAGGCCTGCTGGCTCACACTTCCTGGTTCTGGATAAAGACTTATTTGTTTTTTAATTGATTTCAAAATTTACTACAGGTAGATGTTCTGCGCTAATGTGTGGGAAACTAAAAGGTAAAAATTGTTTTAGTTCTTTAAAAACATCAGGTTTATATTTTTTTATTAAACCAAGACCAAGTTCTGTAAATTTGAATTTTACTTTTCCGCACCCTTCAGGATACCAATTGACTATACCATTCCTTTGAAAATTATTTTCTATAATATGTCTATGTTCTTCTAAAAAGTCTTGATCTCCTGTAACAAAGAACAACGAATTCTTTAGTCCAAAAGAAATCATTATATCTATTAATGCATCCAATGACGCAGCTTCATTTTTTGTAAGAATTATATTTATTTTCATAAGAATTATTTTTTTTCTTAATTATACAAATATTATAAATATTGTCAAATAGGTGAGTATGTGCTATATTTATGACGGTTTTGTATTAGATAGTAACGCTTCCTTCTGGGAGTGAGGAAAGTCCGAACACATACCAAATACGTGTATTTGGAAGCGTAGTGGGTAATACCCATCCGGAGTGATCCGAGAGATGCGAGCAGAAACGCCAACGCTGAAAGGCTAGGGCTCCGCAAGGAGTTGTCTTATGGAAACATAGGGATGAAACGGCTAAACTCTTACGTGTGTGCAAGATCGTATTCTTTGATTTCGGTCAAAGTCTGAATCGCTTGAGGTTATTGGTAACAATAATCCTAGATAAATAACTATCACCGAGCACCACTTCTATACCTCTTAAATATTGAAAGAAATTTTGCTGCCATCTGTCGTGTGTGATATATGTTGGTTTTATCTCATTCTTGAGGTATAGAAGTGGTGCTCGGGGACAGAATTCGGCTTATAGGTACAAAACATACATGAAAAACACTTCCTTACCGGAGGTGTTTTTCTTTTGCTATAATATAGGGTATGTCTACAAATAATTCACCTTGGATAAAACAATTAGCAAGAACTAGACCTATTGCTGAAAATAATAATATTAATGATACAGATATTGTAATTGTTGGCGGAGGTATTGCTGGAGTAGCTACTGCTTACTATATTTTGCAAAACACAGACAAAAAGGTTTGTTTGCTTGAAGCTGATAAGGTTGCTCATGGTGCGACAGGGCACAATGCGGGACAGCTCGTTTTGGATTTTGAAAGACCTCTTTCTGATTTGGTAAAACAATTCGGTTTTGATTTGGTAATGAATAGTGTTAGAGATTTGGAACACTCTTGGATTTTAGTTGAAGAAATTTTAGAGAAAATAAAAAAAGATGTTTCAATTAGTACTTTTCTTCAGTCGGTTGGTTATACAACATATGATCAATTGATAATATCTCTAGAAGAATCTTTTTTACGAAGACAGGCAAATTTACATGCTTATGAAGTCTTTGTAAAAAAAGAAATAATTTTTAAAGAAGAAGATTTAGAAAAATATAAAACATTTATAAATTTCGTTGATGAAGAAATAATTTTAAATTTACTTGAATCAAAAGATAAAAAATATATAGCCGTTTCTCAAACAAAAGCAGGTTGTGCAAATAGCGCACTCCTTACAGAGAATATAATAATTTATTTATTAGAAAATTATAAAGATCGATTTTATCTGTCAGAAAATACTCCCGTTCAAGAAGTTGTCTTGTTTGAAAATAATTCAATTATAAAAATTCCTCAAGGTGAAATAAAATCACAAAAAGTTGTTTTGTGTACAAATGGTTTTGAAAATATTTTACTTACAAATAAATCAGGTGGTGATATAGATACAAAATTTCATCACAATGTCGAAGGATATGTAGGATATATGGCAGCTTATACAGATTCTCTCGGAAGAAATCCTACAGCGCTAACATATTACAATACAGAGAGTACAGACCCAGATGATCCGTATTTTTATTTAACAAGAAGACCTTATGATTTAGAAAAAAATAATCCAAGATCAAATTTAGTTTCTGTTGGTGGTCCTGGTATCTGGCTTCCAGATAGTACTCACTATCAAAGAACAAATCCATATCCAGAAGAAATAGAAAAATCAATTCGTGAATTTATTAATCAAACATATATTCATGCACCAGATGATACAGAATATTTGTTTATGTGGCACGGACTTATGGGTTTCACTAAAGACTACTTAAGATTAATAGGATACGAGCCTTGCAATAATACTCTCCTATATAACCTTGGTTGTAATGGTGTAGGATTACTCACTTCAATTTATGGAGGGTATAGAGTTTCAAAAATATTATCTAGTGATACTGTAGAACTATCAATCTTTGATCCAAAAGATAACCGTTGTGAAATATAGACATTTTACAAACTTGCTTTTATTTTTTGATTCTGGTATAATGTATGTGTGAGTGAAGAGCTTCTCGTCATGAGAATTATTCAAGACACACAAACAATTCATAAAGTCCGGCTTCGGCCGGATTTTATGATTTTGGATAATGTGTTATAATCTTTGTGTGGTCGTTGTCGGTTTACTTCAGCGGCTGCACTCACCATTGTTTGTGTGGAGCTCGCACCCGCTGAAGTAAGGTGATAGCAACACAAAATAAAATTCCACATATGTGGAATTTTATTTTTTATGGCAGTATTAATTTGTTTAATTCTATAATTAAAGAACTATTATTTAATATTAAAGAATATATTACTTTTACTGGAACTATTAAAGTTATAATTATCGCAAAATATCCTAATGTTTTATTAATTTTATTTCTACTCATTGAGTAAATTATTTTAATTAAAGGAAAAATTGTTATAAAGATAAAAATATATTTTGTTATTCTTGCTATTAAATCTGTACACTGTTCACTATCCCAACATCCTACACCCAATATTATTGATCCAAATATTAAAATTATTTGTACAATTGGTATTAATAATATTTTTATTACATTTATAATTTTTTGTTGTTTATTTTTTTTAATAATATCTTCCATAAAAAGTTTTTACATTTATAATGCTAAATGTTTTTATTAAATTAATTATATCATAACTAAAAAATATTTTATAAAACTAAAAAAATTTTTATAAAATATTTTTTAGTTATCCACATTTTTTTGAAAAAATATATTGTGTAATTTTTTTTTGTGTACGATAATATATTAAGTAGTGAATTAGTGAATTATAAAAATTTAATTTATTAATTTTTTTGGTCGCACAATGTTCACTCCTTTACCAATAATAAATCACACACGACATATGGCAACAGCAAAAAAGAAAGCAGCAAAAAAAGTAGCTAAGAAAGTTGTAAAAAAAGTAGCTAAGAAAGTTGTAAAAAAAGTAGCTAAGAAAGTAGCTAAAAAGAAAGTGGTAGCAAAAAAGAAGAAATAATATTCTTCTAAAAGCTTTAGAAAAAACAAAACTCCCTCGATAGCGGGAGTTTTGTTTTGGTTGGTAGATATTTTTAAAAAATGTCTTATTATGGTAAAATGAGGACATATGACAGTATTTTCTAATATATTCGGAAACAAAGAAAGTAAGGTTCGCAATCTCTACCAAAAGAGAGTGGATCTTATAAACAATCTCGAAAAAACATATGAGTCTTTTTCTCATGATGAAATAAAAGATCAAACTAAACTTTTAAAAGAAAAAGTACAGCAAGGTGCAAATTTGGAGTCTATTTTACCAGAAGCATTTGCTCTTGTTCGTGAAGCTTCAAAGCGTACGCTTGGTCAGAGACACTATGATGTTCAACTTATTGGTGGAATGGTTATTAGTGAAGGAAAAATTGCAGAAATGAGAACAGGTGAAGGTAAAACTCTTGTTTCTACACTTCCTGCATATCTCCACGCACTCACAGGACGTGGTGTACATATTGTTACAGTGAACGATTATCTTGCTCGTCGTGATGCAACATGGATGGGGCAAGTATTTGATTATCTTGGACTTTCAATTTCTGTTATTAATGGGCAAGATGTTTCTTATCAGTATGATAGTTCTCATATAACAAAAGAAGATGATAAAGGAAATGATACAGAATCGTTTCATGTTATATACGAAAAGCTCAGACCTATTACTCGTCATGAATCATATCAATGTGATATCACTTATGGAACAAATAGTGAATTTGGTTTTGATTATTTGAAAGATAATTTGGTTACAGAAAAAGAACAAATAAATCAACGTGAACATTACTTTGCAATTGTTGATGAAATAGACTCTATTTTGATTGATGAGGCAAGAACGCCTCTTATTATTTCTTCTGCTGATGAAGACTCTGGGAATTTGTATAAGACATGTTCACAGATTGCACGTTCACTTGTAAGAAACGTTGACTATACAATTGATGAAAAATTAAAAGCAATCCAATTAACTGACGAAGGTATTAATAAAGCTGAAAAAGTTTTAGGTATTGGTGATATTTATACTGAAAAAGGTATTAAATATGTTCACCATCTAGAGACTGCCGTTCGTGCAGAGTCTTTATATGTTCGTGATAAAGATTATGTTATTCAGTCTGACAAAATTGTTATTGTGGATTCGTTTACAGGACGCTTACAGCCAGGACGTCGTTGGAGTGATGGACTTCATCAAGCCATAGAAGCAAAAGAGAATGTGTCTATAGAAAAAGAGACTCGTGCTGTAGCGTCTATTACATATCAGAACTTTTTCCGTTTCTATAAAATTTTAGCAGGAATGACAGGGACTGCAGAAACTTCAAAAGAAGAATTTTACAAAGTTTATAAGTTAGATGTCGTTACTATACCTACTCATAGACAAATAAAGCGTATTGATAATGATGATTTAATTTTTCAGACAGAGAAAGGAAAATTCCAAGCTATAGCAAAAAAAGTAAAAGAACTTCAACAAAAAGGGCAACCTGTTTTGATAGGGACTGTTTCTATTGAGAAAAACGAACTCCTTGCTGCATACCTCCTTCAAGAAGGTGTTAAGCATACAATGCTTAATGCAAAAAATCACGAACATGAAGCCGAGATTATTGCTCAAGCTGGACGCAAAGGGAGTGTTGTTGTTGCGACAAATATGGCAGGACGTGGAATTGATATTATGCTCGGAGGTAACCCAAGTACAAAAGAACAACAACAAGAAATAAAAGATCTCGGAGGACTTTTTGTTTTAGGTACTGAACGTCATGAAGCTCGCCGTATCGACAATCAGCTTCGTGGTCGTGCAGGTAGACAAGGCGATAATGGAGAAACTATTTTCTTTGTGTCTTTAGAGGATGATTTAATGCGTATATTCGGGTCAGATAAATTGAAGACTATGATGGGCCGTTTTGGTATACCTGAAGATCAACCAATCCAAAACTCTTGGGTTTCTAGAGCTCTTGAAACAGCTCAATCAAAGATTGAAGGATTTCATTTTGATTCTCGTAAGAGTACATTGGAATATGATATGGTTTTGTCACATCAAAGAAATATTATTTACGATAGACGTAAAAAATTCATTTTTGGAAAAATTGAAGAAGTTGAAAAAGAATTAACACTGCTTGCAGGGAATAATGAATCATACCTAGATATTTTGAAAGGGAAGATGGATCAATTTGGACGTGATAATCTCTTAGAACACTCAAGAAAGCTTATGCTCTATGTTATGGATGTATTTTGGGTGGATCACTTGGAACTTATGGAATACAGTAGATCTTCTGTAAATCTTCGCGCGTATGGACAACATGAACCATTGGTAGAATATAAAAAGGAAGGTTTAAAACACTTTAAGATAATGGAGCAGTCTATTGTTGAAGAGTTTTTTGCTCGCATTAGTCAGTTAGAATCTCAAAAAACCTCAGTAAAATAAGCTAATTTAGACAACATTTTTTTACTTAGTCAAAATTCTCAAAAAAACCTTAATTATAGCCAAAACAGGACAATTTTTATAACAATTTGTCAATCAATATAAGTTAAAAAACCCTTATTTTGTAAGGGTTTTTTGTATTTGACGTATGTAAAAATAGTTGTATAACTATTGACTTTTGTGGACGTATATGATACTATATAAGAAGTCCCAAGTATCTTGTATACAAAGGATTTTTTCTTTTAAAGACTCACTTATGATTTTTTAGAAGAAAGAAAAATTACCGCCGCGCTGTTTGATGGAGCACAACCATCGCTTATGTATAAAAACTTTAAAAACGATGTACTTAGATCTGTGATGATTACACCTCTTCTGGTTTCAACACTGTCTTTCGGTTCTATTGATATAGCCGGTCTACCTTCTAATGTACTCGACAATTCACGACAATCAAATACTGAGGAAGTACAAGTGTCTACGCAAGAACAAATAACCATGCGTATTCACGCCGACAAAATCGACGCGTACTTCCGTGACCGTAACATGCCTCTCGAAGGATATGGTATGAAAATGGTCCAGGTTGCAGAAGAGAATAATATCGACTGGCGTCTTCTTCCAGCTATTTCTGTTATAGAAACAACTGGGGGTAAGAATATATGTAAAAGTAAAGAGGGGGCCAATAATCCCTTTGGATATGGTTCATGTAAAATAGCTTTTGACAACATTAATGAATCAATTGAAATTGTTGGTAAAAACTTGGGTGGTAATAATCCAAGAACTGCTTATTTTTACAAAGGAAAAAATTTGGATGGTATATTGAAATCTTACAACTCTGTAATTCCAACTTATAATCAAAAAATTAGAAGTGTTATGGAACGTATTGAAAATTACGATATTTCTAATGACGCATAATCAATAGTAAAAGGTCGCTCATATATGAGCGACCTTTTACTATTTTTAAAATAAAGATGATTTGATGTAAACCATTAAATCAGGGCATCTTTGTTTTGACTGCATTCAGACGATGTGTAATTTAAATAACTCACACTCGATCCTCATTGGTCAAAATAAAAAAGCTATTTTAAATAAAATAGCTTTTAGTAAAGTGTCATCTTCAATTGTTCCCAAAAATATTTTTTTTGAACAACTGGTGGTAATTTGATAAATTCTTCAGGATCTTCTTTTAGGGGAATCTCTAATAGTTCAAGTTCTTTGTAGCTTAAAGTATCTTCGTTTCCTACACCACCTAAACTATTTAGATGGTAAAGAGCAATTTCTAAATTTTCTTGTTTTGGTTTATGGATTTCTTCAATAACGATTTGTTCTACATTTCTTATAGTATCTGTAAGATCTGTATTTTTTGGAATATTTATAATTGAGTGCATATATATATTCCAATTTTCATCATTAATAATTTCTTCTTTTTCCTTTTTAACAAGCAAAGTTCTGTCGTAAATACGTTTTTTTTCAAGTTCTAAATCTGATTGCTTATTGCTCCAATACTTCTTTGTTTCCGATAAGTAATGATTTATGTCGGTCACTTGAAGGTGTGAATCTGATAATAATTTTTTTAGAATTTTTATATACAGAGTATGAAGTTCGTCCTTTACTGGCTCCCTTTTGTTTTCTAATGTTTCTTTTGTTAGAAAATACCTAGCATACAACTTGATGGTTAAAGATTCAATGATTGTTTTCATTCTTATTTTGTTTTAATTGTTCGTATATACTTTACTATTTTTGTTGATTTTGGTCAAACATGTGAATATTTACTCAATATTTTTTACAGCCTCTATAATAATGCTTTTTTCATCATTTTTTAGAGAGACTTTTCCAGCAATTACAATAAGAGCGTCTTCAATAAGTATGGGTGCAAAGTCTTTGTAATTTTTAGGGAAGAGGATTGTTTCAATACTTCCTGTAAGGTCTGTAATACGTACAAAAAGCATATAGTCGTTGTTTTTTGTTGTTATACGTTTAACTTCTTCAACAACACCACAAACCTTTATTGGGGCGTCTTTTTTGCCTTCTCTTTTAATACTCAAAATACTATTACACTTTGCAAGCTTTTCTTTGTAAGCTTCTAGAGGGTGACCAGAAATATACAAACCAAGCAAATCTTTTTCCCAGGCCAGGCGAGTTTTTAGGTCTATTGGTTCTGTTGGACGAAGTCTTAGTTCTGGTGCAGACATGCCTCCTAGGCCGAATAATGACGTCTGAGAATCACTTTTTTGTGCAAATGCTCTATTGTACTCAAGAAGCGCTTCGCTGTTAGCTAAGAGCAATCCACGCTCACCAAACATATCCATCGCTCCAGCTTTAATGAGTGATTCGAGAGATTTTCTGTTGAGGTTTTTGTGAGTAATACGGTCGAGGAAGTTTCCAATAGAAGAGAAAGGTCCGTTCTTTTTTCTCTCTTCGATAATAGCGTCAGCAATATCCGTCCCGAGGTTTTTGATTGTGTAGAGTCCAAAACGAATTACTCTTGATTCTTCAATAGTCTTATCTTCTTCTTTGATAACAGTAAATACACCAAAAGATTCATTGATATGTGGAGGAAGAACTTTTATTTTCATTCTTTCGCATTCATGAACATAAATAGCGATCTGGTCTACATCGCCAGATTCAGCTGTCATACACGCACACATATAAGCAACAGGGAAGTTTGCTTTCATGAAAGCTGTTTGATACGCCACTAGTCCGTATGAAGCTGAGTGAGCTTTGTTGAAACCGTACGCCGCAAAAGGTTCGATCCATGACCATATTTCTGTAGCTTTCTTTTCACTCCATCCACTTGTTTTAACACAGCCTTTAATAAACTTTTCTCTTTGAGCTTGCATTTCTGCTGGAATTTTTTTACCAACAGCTTTACGGAATTTATCAACTTCACCCCAAGAATACCCAGCCAAATGGTGAGCCATAAGTAGAAGGTCGTCTTGATATACAAGAATTCCATAGGTTGTTTTCAAAATATCTTCAAGTGCAGGGTCAAGATAACTAATCAGTGCCGAGTTGTGTTTACGTGCAATATAGTCAGGAATGAATTGCATTGGACCTGGACGATAAAGCGCCACCATCGCATTGATGTCGTGAATTGTTGAAGGGCGAAGTTCTTTGAGCCATTTAGTCATTCCTGCGCCGTTTAATTGGAAAAGACCTTCTGTTTCTCCACGAGCAAGCATCTTGAAACTTCTTTCGTCAGCAAGATCTATATCATCAATATCAACTTTTATATTATAAATTTTATCTACGAGTGTGACAGCGTCTTTTAAAATTGAAAGGTTGCGAATACCAAGGAAGTCGAATTTTGTAAGTCCAGCCCCATCTTCACCCACAGAATACATATCGTACTGAGTAATAAGTTTTCCACCTTTAGGGTCGAACTGTAGAGGAGTATAGTCTGTAAGATCTGTTGGTCCAATAACAACACCTGCCGCGTGAACAGAGATGTGTCTTGCTCCACCTTCTATCTTTTTGGCCATGTCTATAATAATAGAAGTCTCACGGTCGTTATCGTACATTTCTTTGAGTTCAGGAACTTCTGCGAGTGCGCGTTCAATTGTCATTGGGAAACCCTGAGCTCCCATGGGAATCATTTTTGATATTCTATCTCCAACACCGTATGGATATCCGAGAGCACGTGCCACATCACGTACAGATCCACGTGCTGCCATTGTCCCAAAAGTTCCAATTTGTGCAACTTTTTTTTCTCCGTATTTATGACGCGCATAATCAATAATCTCATCGCGTCTGTTATCGGCGAAGTCCATATCAATATCAGGTGCAGAAGGACGTTCAGGGTTCAAGAAACGCTCAAAAGGAATGTTGTATAAAAGCGGATTAACTTTTGTAATACCAAGAGTATAAGTAGTCATTGATCCTGCAACAGATCCACGAATGTTATAATAAATATCATTTTCTCGTGCGTAGCGGATAAGGTCGTGCACAACCAAAAAGTATGTTGCGTAACCTTTGAAAGCAATAATTCCAAGTTCGTATTCCAATCTTTCTTTTGCTTTTTCATCATCTTCAAGCCCTCGAACAGTGAGTCCTTCTACACACAATTCATGAAGACGCATATCGGGTGTTACGTCTGGTGGTAGAGGGAAAATAGGGAAGACGAATTTACCTAGAGTTAGTTCTAGGTTGCACATATCCGCAACTTTTTTTGTATTTTCGTACGCTCCGGGAATATTTTCAAATGCTTTTTTAGCTTCTTCTGATGTAATGAAAGAATAATTTCCTTTCATTTTCATTTTATTGCTTTGGACATCTCCTCCTGTATTGATAGCGACAAGCGTTTCTTGAGCTTCCCAGTCTTCTTTGTGCATGTAGTGAGCGTCCCACGTACCAACTATCGGCAGATCAAATTCTTTTGAAAGTGTTTTTATATCTTCTACAACCTTGTCATAACCTTCCATTTCAAAATGCCCCATGACTTCGAGGAAGAAGTTTTCTTTTTCAAATATATCAATAAAACTTTTTACTATTTCACGCCCTTTTTCTAAGTCACGATTAAATAAAGCTTTTGCAAGTTCACCGCTAGGACAACCAGAAAGACAGATTATTCCTTCACTGTGTGTTTTGAGTATTTCCTTGTCCATTCTTGGTTTATAATAATATCCATCAATCTGAGATATAGTTACAAGCTTCATCAAATTTTTATACCCTTCAAAATTCTTTGCAAGTAAGGTGAGGTGATAGCGCTTATTATCTACTCCTGGTTCTTTGTCTCCTAGATTACGTACAGCCATATATGCTTCAACACCAATGATTGGTTTGATGCCTGCTTTAGTACATTCCATATAAAAATCAATAGCACCATACATTGCGCCGTGATCTGTTAGAGCGATTGCTTCCATCCCGTCTTCTTTTGCTTTTTCCACAAGGTCACTAATCTTTGAAAGGCCATCCAAAAGTGAGTAGTGTGAGTGCGTGTGTAGGTGGGTGAATTTTTGGTCCATGTTTTTACATTATAACAATATTGCTGATATATAAAAATCTTTTTTAAATATTGATTTTTTAGGAATTTATTGTTGTTTTGTTATACTGTGATAATGCAATATATTGTTGGTATTGATGAAGTAGGAAGGGGGCCTATTGCTGGTCCTGTGGCTGTGTGTGCTTTTTTGGTAAGCAATGATTTTCAAAAAGAAGTAGAAGAATTTTCTAAAAAAAATAAGCTCCCCATTCGTGACTCAAAAAAACTCACCGAAAAAATGCGTGATAGATGGTATGAATTTTTAATTAAAAGTAAAAAAGAAGGGAAGTGTGATTTTTCTGTCTCTCTTGTGTCTGCAAGTGATATAGACTCGCATGGAATAGTTCCTGCAATCAAAAAGGCACTTACGACTTCTTTAAAAAAAGTCGCAATAGATACTTCTGTAAAGATTGTTTTGGATGGAGGGTTGAAAGCACCTAGTGAATATACAAATCAAGAAAGTTTTATAAAAGGGGATGAATTATATCCTGTAATCTCTCTTGCTTCAATTGTGGCAAAAGTTTCTCGAGATACGCTGATGAAAAAGTATGCCAAAGAATTCTCAGAATATGGATTTGATAATAATGCAGGCTATGGGACAAAAGCTCATTATGAAGCAATACAAAAATACGGCCTAACTACACTTCATAGGAAGACTTTTCTTAGAAAGATAAAAATAGTATAATATGTTTTATGAAAAAAATAATTAGTTTCTTAATAGTTTTTCTTGTTTCTGCAAATATTTCTTTTGCAAGTACTAATAATATTCCACAAACAATTTTTACTGACACAGTGACTACAGGTAAGCAAAAAAGTGTAATATTTAATGGACATATAGATACAAATACTGGCTACCTAGGTACAACTGTTGGTCCAAATTTCTATTTCGAATATGGTACTGATATTAATAAATATACAAAGACTAATTCTCAGACAATCAATGAGGGTGTTGATGGAAAATTTTCTGCAACAGTTACAGGACTTAAAAAGAATACACTTTATTATTATAGATTTGTTCAAGAAACAGGAAGTACTATGAATTCAGAAATAATAAAAACTGGAGGAGAACTACGTATTTTTTATCTTACAAAAAGTAATAAGGTAGAAATACTCAATCTTTGTTCTATTACAAAAAATATTCGTTTTGGTTCTAAGGATAGTGGTCAAGTTTATTTGTTGCAAAAATTCCTTAATGAAGCAAACGTTCTCTCTGCTCGTCCTGATGGAAATTTTGGTCCAAAAACTCTTGTTGCATGGAAGAAATATCAAAAAGACAGTGGAATAAAAAAGATATCAGATCTGAATTTTTGCGGTCAGAATCATGGAATGTAATTAAAATAATAAATAGAAAAAAACACCCTTAAAAGGGTGTTTTTTTCTATTTATTATTCAAATATATTTTATAATCAACTTCTTTTTTGCCTTCAGTGATAACTTTTTGTATTTCAATATTTTCTTCATCAAAAGACATTTCTGTAATTTTTACTCTTTTATTATTTTTATCAAAGTAGAATATTCCAGGCCATGGAGTGTAGGCGCGAAATTTGTTCCAAATTTCGCGCCCTTTGTCGCTCAGCTTTACTTCACCATTTTCCCTTTTGAGTTTGTGAGTGAACGTTGCCTCACTGTGATTCTGCTCTTTTCTTTCAGGGAAGTCTTTTGTTAGATTTGGAATAATATCTGCGAGTATTTCTCCACCACGAGTAAAGAGTGTTTTTGCTAATGTTTCACTATTGTCTTTGTCCTTTATCTCGTATGTTTCTTGATAGATAATCGGTCCATGATCTATGTCTTTGTCGAGTTCCATAATGCTTACACCTGTTATTCTATCATTTGATAGAAAAGGGAATTCTATAGGACTTGGTCCGCGATATCTTGGTAGAAGGGAAGGGTGTACATTTATGGTGCCCAAACTAGATAAATCAAGAAGTTTTTCTGGAAGAATTTTTCCATATGCTGCAACAACAAACAAATCGAAAAAAGTTTTTTTGATTTCTTCTATTGCTTCATCATTTATTTTATTTGGCTGAAATACTTTAATATTGTTTTCTATTGCCCAAACTTTTGTCTGAGGAGGAGTCATTATCTGATGTCTTCCGACTTTTTTATCTGGAGAACATACCACAAGTTCAGGTAATATGTTTTTTGATTTTAGAGAATCTAAAACATACACCGCTTCTTGAGGTGTACCGAAAAATACAAATTTTTTAGTGTTGATGTTCTGGTTCATGAGCTTCTATGTCTTTTGCTTTACTGTCGAACAATATACCGTTTAGGTGATCTGCTTCATGTTGGAATATATGAGCAAGCATTCCTCCTGACGTCTCTGTGAATTTTTCACCATGTTCGTCATACGCTTCGATTGTTACATTGGTATGTCTTTGGACTGTTCCATAGAGCCATCTTACAGATAGACATCCTTCACCTTTTTTCCAAGATTTTTTATTAGATAATTTTGTAAAAATAGGATTTATATATATTCTATCAGCTTTTATCGGACCATTCTTTTTTGTGAAGAGTCTTCCAGAAACAATAAAAATACGAGAAGATACTCCAATTTGAGGTGCCGCAATAGCAAGACCATCATCTTGGCTTTCTAATGCTTCTTTCATGTCTCTTATTATTCCTTGCACTTTCTCGCTTGTGATTTCTTCAACAGCTACAGGTAATGCTTCTTTTGAGAGTGCAGGGTGTCCTTTTTGTACAATCTCTATCATAAATTACTTTAATTTCTTTAAGTAGTCTAGTAGTTTTTCAAGTGGAACCGTTTCTTGAGAACGAGTTTGCATATCACGAACAATTACAGAATTTTCGAGAGCTTCTTTTTGTCCAAATATGAGAGCATAAGGAATGCCAATTTTTTCGGCAACACCAAGTTGAGCACTAAGACCGTCTTTTGATAGTGCTTGATGAATAGGAATGTGAGCTTTTCTTAGTATTTCAATAACGCTAAGAGATTTTAATTTTGCTTCAGCGCCGAGTTGAATGAAGTAATATTTTGGAGCTTTCATTATACGAGGAGAAAGCTTTTTGTACCAAGGCATAGATACTACACGGTCAACACCAAGAGCCATACCTATTGCAGGTACATCTTTCTTACTCCCAATTTGTTTTGCCAGGTAGTCGTATCTTCCACCTCCGGCAATTGTAATAGATTCTTCACCTTCTGTTTGAATTACTTCGAACACTGTACGAGTATAATAAGAAAGTCCTCTTACAAGATTTTTATTTATTGTGTAAGGAATATCCATTTCATCCAAGTGTTCAAGAACTTCTTTCAAGTGTTTTTTACATGGACCACAGAGAGAAGATACTGATTCTGGGGCGTTCTCATTAATCTCTTTTGTCTTTAGATCTTTTGAATCTAGAATTCTTAGAGGATTTGTTTTTAATCTCTCTTTATCGATTGCAGGTAGCTTGTCTAAGTGTTTTTTGTAGTAATTTGTAAGTTCGCGAATATATGTATTACGACAATCTTTGTCACCAATAGAGTTGATATCAACAGAGAGATTTTTTGCTCCAGCTTCTTCGAGTATTACCATTGTTGCTTTAATAACAAGAGCGTCCATGATAGCTTTCTCACTTCCAAGAACGTCAAGGTCAAATTGATAAAACTGTCGATAACGACCTTTTTGAGGATTGTCGTGACGGAAAGATGGTCCATATTGATAGAACATTAAAGGTTGTGGAAGATTGTTCATTCCATTTGAAATGTATGAACGCATAAGTGAGGCAGTGTGTTCTGGACGTAGGGCGAGTTTGTCACCACCTTTTGTACGAAGACTATACATCTCTTTGTCTATCACATCGGTTCCTTCACCAATAGACGTCGTAAAAACAGACTCGAATTCGAGAACAGGTGTTTCTATTGGCTTAAATCCGTAATAGACTGCGACTTCTTGAGCTTTTTCAAAAAAGCCTTGAAACTCATAATATTCTTCATTCATTATATCTCGCATTCCTTTTGGATTTGCTAGCTCATCTTTTTTTGCAGTTTTCTTTGCGGTACTCATATTATTTTGAATTTGTTAGTGATTGATCAAATTTTCCCGGTAGGAAATTTATTGATTTTGGAGGATAGAGTCTAACCAAGGCTCTCCCAACCATATCTCTTTTTGGAAGGAAACCCCAATTACGTGAATCATAAGAAGCTGTTCTGTTATCTCCCATAACAAAGTATTGATCTTCTGGGACTGTGAATAGTAGGTTATTGTCATTTCCTTTGTTCTCTACATAAGGTTCATCTATTACTACACCCAAAGGGTGTTTACTGTTTGAAATTTTTACCTCACTTCCATTGATTGAGATAGTGTCACCAGGTAGTCCAATAAGACGCTTGATAAAATATTTACTTTCATCCATTGGTGGTTTTATAACAACAACGTCACCGCGTGATGGATTGCCTGTTAGATATGATATTTGGTCGACAATAAGATAGTCACCATTGTGAAATGTTGGGAACATTGATAAACCGTCTACTATGAATGGCTTTGCAATGTACATGCGAATAGGAATTACGATTAAAAGTGAAATAATAATGAAGCGCAAAACATCACGCCAATCTTCTTTCTTTTCTACTTTTTCCTCAACAATTTCTTGGGTTTTTTCCATATATTCCCACCATTATACAAGAAAAAAACATTCGACACAAATTACATATTTTTTTATATTGTGTGTTAAAATTTAAAAATCATGTATACAATCATAGGACTCGGGAATCCGGGAAGTGAATATAAAAATACTCGTCACAATGTGGCTTGGATTCTTGTTGATAAGGCTTTTTCTGACATAGAATTCGAAAAGAATAAATATGTAAATTCTCTTGTTGCAAGAGCAAATATTGGAGAGGGAATACTGTTTGTTAAGCCAGAAACATTTATGAATGATTCCGGGAGTGTTATATCTCTTTTGCAAAAACAATATGAAATTGATTTAGAAAAATTAGTTGTTGTTCAAGATGATATTGATTTACCCCTTGGAACTATTCGTATTTCTTATGATAGAGGGAGTGGAGGGCATAATGGAATAAAATCTATTATTGAACACTATGGTGGAAAGAATTTCATCCGAGTGCGCGTAGGTGTAGCGATCACTGATGAGGGTGGAAAACTTCGCAAACCAGACGTTATGGGGAATTTTTCAGAATCTGAATCAGAGGCGCTCGCTATACTCACCCCTCACTTCTACAAAGTAATTGAGACTATTGTTGTAGAAGGAAAAGAGAAAGCAATGAATCTATATAATCAATAATTTTTAATATAATTTTTTTTATTTTGAATTTATAGAAAATTAAATAGCGGGACCCCGAAGGGTCCCGCTATTTATGTTTTGATTACTTATTCTCTACGAGTGTAAGTGTCATCTTTTGTTCTTTTGGTTCAAACAATGTAACTGTGAAGTCATATGTTTTTCCTAGAGAAAGATGTTTTTTGAGTTCTGCATCTCCACCAAATGAAGAGTTGTGTACTAGACCAGCAACACCTTCTTTGATTGATACGAGAGCACCGTGTTTGTTGTATTTGATAACAACACCTGAGATTGTATCTCCTTTTTTGAGTTTACCTTCGAATGATGTCCAAGGGTTTTCTTTAAGAGCTTTGATAGAAAGAGAAACTTTTCCTTCTTTGATATCAATAACTTTTGCTTGAACTTTGTCACCGATTTTGAACATTTGGCGAGGATCTTCTACTAGACCCCAATCGATTTCTGAGATGTGAACAAGTCCTTCTAGACCTTCTTCAACTTTCAAGAATACTCCGAAATCAACAAGTCCTGCAACAGTTGTAGTAACTTCGTCACCGATATTGTATTTTCCAACCATTTCTTGGCGTTCTCCAGAATCAGATTCTTTTTCTGAGAAGATAAGTTTACCTTCTTTTGAGAGAGCTGAAATGATAGTAACAGAAAGAGATTGTCCAACGAGTTTCTTCAATTCTTTCAAGATTTTATCTTTATCTGAATCAAGAACACGAGGGTAGTGATCTGCTTTCAATTGTGATGCAGGAAGGAATCCTGGAATACCTTGCCATTCAAGGATAAGACCACCTTTGTTTGCTTCTTTAACGATTAAGTCGATAGGAAGTTTTGCTTTGATAGCTTTTTCAGCTTCACTCCAAATGAGGGCTTGTTTTGCTTCTTTCAAAGAAAGTTCAACATAACCTTCTTCGTTTTCGATATCTACTACTTTTGCTTTGATTGTATCTCCAAGATTAATCTTGCGGATAATATCACGAGCGTTTATAAATTCACGTCCATAGATGATACCTGTTCCTTGTGGTCCAAGATCAACATAAACTGATGATTTTTGAATTGATATAACTGGTCCTTCGACTAATGCGTCAAGAACTGGTTTATCCATTATTTTTTCTGCAAATTGTTTCATATTGGTATAAAAAATACCGCACATACTGCGGTGTAATTGATTTCCTGGAGTTTATAAGTCAAAAAGGGATTCCGGGGGTTATTTCAATTACGACTTGGTAATAGAGAAATTCTATCACAAACCCGTTTGTTTTGCAATAAAATAGATTGACCTATTAGATTAAAAACTGTATAATGCATTACGGACAATTAAAATAAAATAAAAATGAAAAAACAAGCTCAACAACCATTTAACTTAAAATTTTGTGTGTTAAATTCATACAGAAAATTAAAAGAATTAAATGAAAAGATTGCTTATCAATTTGCAGAACAAGTTGGATTAATCCATAAAGCTTACAAAAAAATGATTACTGCTTTAGATAAGACGATTATTCTACCTGAACTATCTCACATTAGTCTCAAAGACAAAATTTCTTTTTTTGAAGAAAAAATGAGAGAGTTTAGTGCTTGGGCACAAGCGTCAATTGAAGCAACTTTTGATTTGTTGCTTTCTCTTGCAACAAAAAATAAAGACACTTCTGTTTTGGTATTTATTCCAATAGTGAAATAAAACCAAATTAAAGCCGAATTTTCCCTTTGGGAAAATTCGGCTTTTTCTTTTTCTCTAAAAATTTGTTAGAATACATATATTATGGTTATTACATATCTAGGAAAACAATTCTTTAAAATTACTCAAGGTGATTTAACTATCGCTGTCAATCCAATATCAAAAGATTCAGATCATAAAGAATCACGTTTTGGAGCTGATATTGTTTTGGTTACAACAAATTATCAAGACTATAACGGTGTTGAAATGGTAACTTTCGGAGAGAAAGAACCTTTTGTTATTAATGGTCCTGGATCTTATGAAATTAAGAATATTCCAGTAGAAGGGGTAGAAACAGAAGTTCTCATTAATAATAAAAAATATATCAATACCGTGTATACACTTATTATAGATGGTATTACTCTTGGTTTCCTAGGATCTTTTGGAGAAAATTCAGAAATCTCTTCTGATGTTCGTGAGCTTCTCAGTGTTGTTGATGTTCTCTTTGTTCCGATTGGGGGAGAAGGTGTTCTTGATTCAAAAAAGGCTTCAAAATTTGCGGTATCTACTGATACAAAAATAGTGATACCTATGGACTACGGAACAGATCGCACAGAAAAATCTCTCCCTCAATTCTTAAAAGAAATGGGTCAAGAAGGTGTTGTAGGAGAAGATAAATTAACTCTCAAGAAAAAAGATTTAGACGGGAAGGAAGCTGTGGTTTTCGTTTTAGAAAGTACTAAATAATATATTGTATGGAATACATTAAAAGGATAAGAGAAAAACCTGAACATGTAAGAAAAAACTGGGCTCTAGGTATTACTTTTGTTTTTGGAGTGATAATATTCTTTATTTGGATTTTTGGATTTATTTCATCATTAAATGCTCCAAGCATAGAAACTAAAGTAAAAGCCAATATTTCACCTTTTAAAGTTTTGAAAGATAGCCTTGTAAAAACAACTGAACAAGTTGGCTCTGGTGTTAAAAATTTATCAGATTCGTTTAAAAAATAGTTAAAATTACCTTATATTCTTTGGAAAAAAGCCAAAAAATGCTATAATAAATACCTATTATGAAAGAAGAACAACCATTGATACCTAAGCACGAAGGAGTTATTTCTGTAAATATTACTTCAGAAATGAAGACTGCATATATTGACTATGCCATGTCTGTTATTACAGAACGTGCACTTCCTGATGTTCGTGATGGATTGAAGCCTGTTCATCGTCGTATTTTGTTTGCGATGCACGAAATGGGTCTCACTGCCTCTTCTAAAGCTCGTAAGTCTGCAGCGGTGGTCGGAGACGTACTTGGAAAATATCACCCTCACGGTGACGTATCTGTATATGATGCAATGGTAAACCTTGCTCAAGATTTCTCAACTCGCTACCCACTTATTATTGGGCAAGGTAACTTTGGTTCTATTGATGGTGATAATGCTGCTGCGATGCGTTATACCGAAGCTCGTATGTCTAAGCTTTCTGGTGAACTTTTGAGAGATCTTGAAAAAGACACTGTTGATTTTCGTCCAAACTATGACGGTTCAAAAAAAGAACCTACAGTTCTCCCAACAGCTGTTCCAAATCTTCTTTTGAATGGAACTCTTGGTATTGCTGTGGGTATGGCAACAAATATTCCTCCTCACAATTTGAGTGAGGTTATTGATGCTTGTACTCATCTTATTGATAATCCTGACGCTACTACTGACGATCTAGCCGAATTTGTACTAGGTCCAGACTTCCCAACAGGAGGAATTATCTACAACAAGCAAGACATCTTGCATGCATATGCATCTGGACGTGGAGGAGTTGTATGTCGCGGAGAAACCGAAATCATCGAAGCAAAAAATGGAACTTTTCATATTATCATTACTTCAATTCCATATCGTGTAAACAAGGCTGATTTGATTATGAATATGGCTGACCTTGTTCATGAGAAGAAGCTCGAAGGTATCAAGGATATGCGTGATGAATCTGCAAAAGATATCCGCATTGTTATTGAACTCAAGAGTGGGGTGCATCCACAAAAAGTTTTGAACTATCTCTTCAAACACACACAACTCGAAAGTACCTTCCATTTTAATGTAGTAGCGCTTGTTGATGGTGTTCCACAAACTCTTTCACTCAAATCTTTACTTTCAGAATTCATTAGCCACAGACAAGTGATAGTTCGTCGTCGTACAGAATTCGATCTTCGTAAAGCAAAAGAACGTGAACATATATTGCTTGGTTTGAAAAAAGCTCTCGATCATATTGATCGTGTTATTACAATTATTCGTGAATCAAAAGACGCTGCACTCGCAAAGGTTAACTTGATGAAAGAATTCAAATTCAGTGAATTGCAAACAATTGCAATTCTTGAAATGCGTTTGCAAAAGCTGGCTGGTCTCGAGAGAAAAGCAGTAGAGCTAGAACTCAAAGAGAAACAAGCTTTCATTGCAGAGTGTGAAGCGCTCCTTGCAAGCCCAAAGAAAATGCTCAAAGTTATTGGAGAAGAACTGACTGCAATCAAAGAAAAATATGGTGATGAACGTCGTACTCGCGTAATGAAAGGTGGTGTTGCAAGTATTTCTGATGAAGATTTAATTCCTGAAAAAGAAAGCCTTCTCGTGTATACAAAAGGTGGTTATGTAAAACGTACTGATCCGTCAGAATACCGTTCACAAAAACGCGGAGGTGTTGGTGTTATTGATATTGAAACAAAAGAAGAAGATTTTGTGACAATGTTACTTACTGCAAACACTCACAGTGAACTTCTATTCTTCACTAATCTTGGAAAAGCATACCAAATCAAAATGTATGAAATTCCAGAAGGAAAACGTGCAACAAAAGGAAAATCAATTATGAATTTCCTACAGCTTTCTGACGCTGAAAAAGTAACATCTATTCTTCCAATTTCAAAAGAAAAGAAAGCAAGTGTTGGTCAACTTGTCCTTATAACAAAACACGGTGAAGTCAAAAAGGTTTCAGCAGAATCATTCAAAGATGTTCGTCGTTCTGGAATCATTGCAATCAAACTTGAAGCAGGTGATGAGCTCGTATCAGTAGTAACAGCCGAAAAGAATACAGAAGTATTGCTTGCAACTATGCAAGGTCAATCAATCCGTTTTGATGTATCTGATGTTCGTGAAATGGGACGTGCTGCAGGTGGAGTACGCGGAATGAAACTTTCAAAAGGCGATGGAGTTATTGGAGTTGCTGCTATTAATGGTGACGAAAAAGACGGTTCACTTCTCGTGCTTTCTGCAAATGGTCTTGGAAAGAAAACACCTTTGAAAGAATACAAAGTTCAAAAGCGTGGTGGATCTGGTGTGAAGACTGCTAAGATTACAGCAAAGACAGGTCAGCTAATCGCTGCAGCTGTGGTGAATGAAGCAACAGAGCTTGTGGCTGTATCTCAAAAAGGTCAAATCATCCGTACTGAAATTAAGAGTATTTCAACATCAGGACGCGACACTCAAGGTGTAACTATTATGAAAATGCGTGATGGAGACTCAATTGCGTCATTGGCGTTTTTGTAGAATGAAAAAATCATTTTCAATTTTAGGAATATTAATCTTGCCTGTCATTATTTTAGGTTATTTCTGGTATCAGAATCAAAAAGATATTATTCGTGGAATTTTTGCGAGATGTGAGCGATCTGAGTATTTTGTTTATCCTGGTCAATCGCGTAAAGAAATAGACGGAAGTCCTAAGATAGTAACACCAGAAGTAATAGATACAATACCTCAGGTTACTGTTTATTCAGGGGAGAAAGTACTAGTAAAAGATACTCCCGTCGAAATTAGTTTGTATGGCTTTGCTCCAGTTCCAGGACAAGAAGGATTTATTGGTCCGCTATATGGTATAAAAGGAAATGATAATAAAGTGTATGATATATGGAAAAGAGGTTCTGTTGATAAATGTGGAGTTATTTTTGCAATAAAAAAACTATAAAAGAACAGAGGCGCCCTTCGGCGCCTCTGTTCTTTTATAGTTTTTAAAACCTAAAAACTAATCCCTACCTCTTTTCCCTCATCCTTTGTTGTAATATAACTATAATATATAGTAATTTTACCACTTGAAAATGACACTAAAATAGTTATACTTATTCTAAAACATTAATATGAAAGTTAAAATAAGTTTAAAAGCCAGGGAATTGTTTAAAAACAAATTAATGACCCGTCAATTTTTGCGTGAACTTATGAGAGTTCAAAAAGAAGGTTTGGCAAATCTAGAAGGCAATAATATAAAACAAAATAGTGGTTTATCTTATGAAATTAGACTAGGCAATACTGTCTATAAGGTAAAACAACTTTAGTGTTCAGATTGTTTTTAGATGAAAAGTAAAAGAAATAAAGGCGCCGTGTGAGATATTTACCTCGCTTGGCGCCTCTCTTTTTTGTTGTTAACTTTTAACTTTTACCTTTTAACATTATACTTAGAGTACATGTTTATAAATCCAGACAATATTGTAAATTCACTACCAATTCATCCAGGGATGGTTGTTGCTGATATTGGAGCGGGAAGTGGAGCTTTTTCTATTCCTTTTGCAAAAATAGTGGGTAATTCCGGAAAAGTCTATGCAGTGGATGTTCAAAGGGAATTACTTTCTCGTATTCAAAAAGACGCACACTCACTCGGTCTTCGAAATATATCGATACTATGGGGTAATGCCGAACAGCATAATGGAACGCACCTAAAAGAAAAGAGTATAGACGTTGTTCTTGTTTCAAATGTCTTATTTCAAATAGAACACAAAGAAAATTTTGCAAAAGAGATTTTGCGCATACTTCGTCCAAATGGATTTGTCGTGTTAATAGATTGGTCAGAAAGTTTTGGTAATCTTGGTCCAAGATCTGATCACGTTTTTTCTGAAAAACAAGCAAAAGAGCTTTTTGAAAGTTCTGGATTTACTTACTCACAAAAAATATCTTCCGGCGCACATCATTATGGTATAATATTTAAACATGGATAGTAAGAAATTTTCAATCATTCTTATTGTTATCTTCATTATTGGAGCAATATTTGCTGTACTTCTTTTTTCTGGTGCTATTAAGGTGGGAAAGTCTAAAACAGACACTACGCCAAGCGGTTCTGTTGTTATTTGGGGTACTCTTCCACAAGCATCTCTTTCTGATATCTTGGATAAAATAAATATGTCCACAAAGACTATTTCTGTTACATATATAGAGAAAGACGCTAATACTATTCCAAGTGACCTTACAAAAGCAACTTTAGGTGGATTTTCTCCTGATATTATACTTGCTCCAGAAGATACTATTTTTCAGATTTCATCATTAATTAAAAGCACTCCATACACGAGTTACCCAGAAAGTTTGTTCAGACAGTCTTTTATGGAAGCTGGGGAAGTCTTTTTGGATAAAGACGGTATTATTGCTTTTCCTGTTACTATTGATCCTCTTGTATTTTTTTATAACAGAGACGTGCTTTCTGTTTCTGGTTTTTCACAACCACCTCTAATATGGGATGAGTTGTTTATCATGAATGATTTAATCACTCTTAAGGATGCGAGTGGTACTATCACTCGCGCACTTATTCCTTTTGGGCAATTTGATAATGTATTTCACGCTAAAGATATATTAGCAGCGCTTATGCTTCAAAGTGGTAATAAAATTGTAGACACAACAAGTGGTGTAAAAATATCAACACTCGCAGACACTACAGACACTTCTAAAGTAATAAACTTCTTCACTTCATTTAGTGATCCAATATCTAATGTATATGCTTGGAATAGAGCTCTTCCTGAGGCACGCGATACTTTCTTGGTAGGGAAGCTTGCTTTCTATCCTGGTTTTGCAAGTGAAATTTATACTCTTCGTGAAAAGAATCCCAATCTTAATTTTGCTCCAGGTCAACTTCCTCAAATAAGAGGTACAGAGCGTCCAATAACTCTTGCTCATGTTCTTGGAGTGTCTTTGACCAAGTCAGCGCCTAATCCAAACGCTGCGTATTCAGTAATGCTTTTATTGTCAGGGCAAGAATTTTCTGGAGCTCTCGCAGATACACTAGGTCTTCCGAGTGCTCGTCGTGACACTATAAACAAAGCTACAACATCTTCGTATGGAAACTTGTTTCTACGCTCTGCACTTATAGGACGCTCTTGGTTTGACCCAAACAAAGATGCTACAAATTTAATATTTAAAAATATGATTTTAAATATTAATAGAGGTAGAAGTTCTGTTGACCAAGCAATCTCTCAAGCAAATATTGAACTTAGAAGTCTTTTGAGTCAATAATATTATTATGAAAAAATATTCACCTATCATTACATTATGTCTTGCGCTTAGTTTGTTTGTTTTATTCCCAAAACAAATACACGCATCATTTGATTTTACTGCTTCAGTATCTTCTGATATTGTTGAAAATGCCAAACCTGGAAATGATGGCACTAAATTAAACTTAAGATATTCGGTAACAGCAGCTTCTGGAACAACTCAAACAAAGAGTATTAAAGTTTTCAAAAAAGACAATCCAACAGAAGTTGGTACTGTAAGTAATATTAGTACTACTTATGTAAAACTTTACGATGAGGTTGGATGGGGTAGAAACGGCTCTCTGCCATATCATAACAAAGCGTTTTATGAACAAATAGGTACAAATCAGATTACAAAAAGAAATTCTCTTTTTGTCTTGCTTTATAATGCTGTTCCAAAACAAGTTGATAAGCCAAATGAATTAATAAAAGGTACTCTTGTTTCTTGGCAAGAAATACCTCTCAAAATAAATACTGTTTCAAATGATGGAAATATTGTTTTTGATTCTTTGATAAAAGATAAAAGTTACATTCCAGAAATTTTAGTCGTCAATACTGGTTATGGTTCCAATTTAGTCGTCACTGGTAGTGCAATTAAAACAGGTAATACTGTAGGTGCTGGAAATACCTCAAGTGACGATCCTTTTGTGCAAGCTTCTATTAAGACTAAAGTGGTTTCTAATGTTACTCAATATAATATCTGTGTTGAGATAAATAAATACGCCAAAGCTGATAAGCCAATCAAAATAACAAAAGGAACTATTGTTGATGGAATTTTAGTCCCAAGCACTCCTTTGAGTGTTGTGAGTGTTACAGATCAAGTTCCAGAGACGCGTATTACTGATACTATGGCTCGTAGATTGCTTGACTGTACAGAACCTCAAGCGCTTCTTGCAAATACTTCATATGTCGCTGATTTTGATTTTTTAATTACAGATGACGATGCGTATGAACAAGATCCGGTAACAAGACCTTACTCAGTTCGTGTTTTAGTAAAGACTTATGCAAGTGGACTTGGAGCTGATATTAGTAGAGTGCCTTTATCTAATGGAAATCCTGGTACAAATCAAACACCTTCAATCGGTAATTCTCCAAATCTAATTGCAACAAAATTAAGTAATGGTACACACAATGCTTGTGGTTATGTTGATCAAGCAGATAAGCTTTCAGATATAAACATATCTCTAACTATGGGGACACTAAGTCAGACAGGTAATGCAAGTCCTGTTATTACTCCTGATTATGATAATCGTACAGTCACAAAAGCAAAAAGTGATATTAATGAGCAAATAAATCAAAGTACCAAGAGAGGTACTTACTGTACAAATTTTGGAGAACTACTTCCTGGAAACTATGTCTTTAAAATGAGTACCATTTTTAATGGGCTTCCAAATATTACAGAATACAGAACTCTTTTTATTGGAGGGTTAAATCCTGGTAGAGTTCCTATGGTTGACCCTGTAATTTCTGTTGTTTGGTCAAAAAAGAACAATGCATTTATTGTTACCGGAAAAATAACAAATCTTCCTCCTAATAATGGGGGTACAATAGTGCTTGTAAAAAAAGGTACTTTTCAAGAAATTAAGCCACTGCAAGCTGATATGGATGGATACTCTACTCCACAAAGAGAGTTTATTATTAGTGCGAAATTTAGAAATCTCGCCCCTGGTATCTATGTTGCTGTTGTGAGACCTTTACATTCAGATGCTACTCCATTTATTACACCTCAAGGTAGAATTGAGAGAGTTTCAGAAGAATTTGAAACCGAAAATATAAAAGCGATAAGTCCTGATGATACATTAGATCCGGGAACAGGTACAGGAACGGGAACTGGTTCCGGAACTGGTGGAGGTTTGTTTGATGATATTGGTGGAGATTTGCTTGAAATCCCAAAAAACGGACTTGTGTTGTGTGGAAGACCTGGTCAGCCTGCTTGTGATTTTAATATGTTGTTGATAACTATAAATAAGGTTATTAATTTTGCACTTACGTTAATTGCTACTCCTATAATGCTCTATATGTTGTTTAAAACAGCATGGGAATTCTTTACAGCAGGAGGGAGTACAGATCAGATCAAGAGAGCAAAACAAAGACTACTCGCTATTGTTATTGGTTATGTGATTGCTCTTACTGCATGGCTTGTTATTAAGACAATTATTATACTTCTGGTAGGTGAGGATAATATAACGGGAACTAACCCCATATTTAAGACATTCTTCAATTAATAGGTTATAATTATTTATATGAAAAAGATAGTACCAACGTTTGGAATTTTAGGAATACTTTTTTTAGGAAGTATTTCACCTGTTTTTTTGTCTAACCAGAATCTTGTTCATGCTCAAGGAACATCGACAGGTACAACGACTGGGGGTGGGGGTGCGTCTACAGGGTCAGCATCTTCGAATACAAACAAATCATTCAACCTTTCTTTTACAATAGATAATCCTATTAAAGCAAACAACCTCCAAGAACTCATTGAAAGACTTTTAAAGCTTGTGTATCTTGTAGGTGTTCCAATACTTGTTTGTTTCTTGCTTTGGGCTGGGTTTCTATTTGTTGAAGCTCGCGGAAATGATAAGAAATTAGTTATTGCTCGTCAAAATTTATATAACGTCGTTATTGGGGCAGTTTTATTCCTCGGTGCATACACAATAGCAAAAGTTGTAATAGCAACATTAAAAGATATATTCAACTAATAGTATGAAAAATTTATTATACAAAATCATTGTTCCTTCATTACTTGTACTTGCTTTCATAATCCCTATATTTCCCCAAAAAGCACAAGCTCTGACAGATCAAGAACAACAAGTAATTCTCCAGACAGCACTTTCTGCTATTATGATAGCTTTTCCGTATATTTGTGGAGGTGCGTCTGTACCTACAGATACACCAGAGCAAGCGCAGCAACGTGAAAAAGTTAGACAAGCTTGTAGAAATACCGGGCAAATAAGTTCTCAAGTTATGTATATATTGATACAGTTATACCCTGAAGTATGTCAAAGAATGCCAAATGTTTGTTCTAGTATTATGCAAGTATTGGGTGCACTTGGTGGAAGTGGGGTTGTAGGTGGTTTTGGTGGTACAGGCCCTACAGTTATAGGAACTGGAGCGGGAGGAGCTATCTCTACTGGTCCAACTGCTGGTGGTGGTGGAGCTTTCGTTTCTACTGGCCCAACAGTTGCTAATATTACATACGCGTCCGGTCCTGCAAATGGAGGGTGCCCATCTGGTATATCTAATATTTCTGATATATATCTACTCGCAAAATGTATTTTGGCTGGAATGGTTATTCCGATGATATTTATACTAGCATTCTTGGTATTTCTTTGGGGTGTGATGCAATTTATAAGAAAAGGAGACAATCAAGCAAAACGTCAAGAAGGTATTAATTTTATGTGGTACGGAATAGTTTCTCTTTTTGTAATGACTTCAGTGTGGGGAATTGTTAAGATTGCTACGACGACTCTCGGAGTAGATGGCACATATATACCAAAAGTAGAATCCCCAAAGAAAAACTAGCACTTATATATATATATTTTGTATAATATGAAGAGTAGGCGCTGTCGTGTCTATGGACTATTAGTTTTTATTATTATTTATAATTTTTTATTATGAAAAAGTTTATTCCTTTTGCAAGTGCACTTGCTCTTCCAGCTCTTGCTTTTGCACAAACTCGACCAGATTTTACTTATCTCGAATCTACATTTAATGCAGGTAAAGGTGTTTTAAGTGGTGCTATTAATGTGATAATGATTCTTGCATTCGTATATTTCCTTTGGACAGTTATTCAGTTTATTAGAGCAGAAGCTGGTAAAAAAGCAGATGCTCGTACAAATATGATTTATGCAATCATTGGTTTGTTTGTAATGACTTCTGTTTGGGGTATTGTTGGTATTCTTCGTCAAACAACTCAAGCAGGTCAAGGCGGTCAAGGTACTATTACTTGTCCTCCAGGAACTACTGCACAACAAGTAACTGGCGCTAATGGTCTTAGAACTGTTGTTTGTTACTAAGTATGTTTTGGTTAATTCCTTTTACTCAAATAGCTCATGCACAAGATGTGGGAGAAAAGTTGATTAATACTGTTTTAGACAAGATTATTAATCCACTAGTATTCTTCTTGTTCGTTGCAGCTCTTATATACTTTCTTTGGGGTGTCTTTATGTATCTCAAAGATGGTGATAAACAAGACGCTAGAACTACAGGTTCACGGCACATTCTTTGGGGGCTGGTGGGTTTGGTTATTATGATGAGTGTATACGGCATCATACGACTCGTTGTAAACACCTTCAACTTTCAAGCACCAAGTCGTACTGTAGACTTGAAGAGTATAGGGAAATAGAAATTCCAAAATCAGAATATTGAAATTTATATTTTGTCTTCGATTCGAATAATGTAAAAATATTTTTTACTTACTCCTCGCTCGACAAAATAAAAAAAGCCCCGCCGTAAGGTGGGGCTTTTTGTTGCGAGTGCAACGAAAGAGCTAATCTAACAAAAATTTAAAATTAATCGGATTAATCCAAAATTTGAATTTGTTCCATAAAGATAATGGCTCTTTGGAAATTATTACAAATTGTGAGTCAGATGTTGCTTGTAAGTGATATAAGCCAACTCCATGTTCTCCTGCATTAATTGGAACATTTGGACAGAATGTGTATTCTGCATAGTCTGGATAAATAACCTTAACACAATGTACTTGAGGATTAATCACAATCCTTTCGTTGTAAACATCGAAAGTGTAATCTTGTCCTTTTGTAACTGTAATCGTCTCAGAATAAGGAATATTCATTCTAATAATGAATCCGATAATTAAGATGATTATTCCTGGTCCTTTTATAAATTTCCATAAAGAAAATTTCTCAGTTTGTGTTTCAGAAGAATTGTTTACAGAATTTGTTGTCCCTGTACCTGATGTTGTGGTGGTTGTGGTAGTGTTTTGATTATCTCCACCTTGCTGATTTTGGTTTGTTGGTTTTTTGGTTATTTTATTAATCCAAAAAATTATCGCCCAAATTAGTAAAAAAAGAATAATTCCAACACTAAGCATTGTCGTCATCCTTTCCATCTAAAAGAATATTTGTACTTTTATCTCCCAATACCAATGTTTTGATTTTAGTTTCTTTTATTGCATCAGCTATAAGGATTATCTTAGTGTTAGGATTATCCTTCATTGCGTTGGCTAATTCAATTTTAGGTTTGTTTTTAGCTCTACCAACTTTTTCTTCATGATAAGCTAAACCATCAGCAGTTTTCTTTTTTTGCTTAAATTCTTCTTCAGCAATTTCTGTGTTTTTTCTAGCCTCATCTAGTTTAATCCTGGCTTCTTTTACAGCTTTGAAACTTTCATCAAGTTGGTAGCCAATAAAGTTTACCGAATTGATCCTAATACCAGTAGTATCTTCAATTTTTGGATTTCCTCCTTCACTTGAATGATCTTCGTTGATAGATAAGATTCCTCCAATTAAATCATCGTTACTCGCAGAGCTTTTTGTTTCTGCTTTTGTTTCTTTTGTTACATCCTCTAATGATCTTCTTCCCACATATTCACGAACCACGTCCGATACTCTTCCGGTTAGAAGAGCAAGATAATTACTTGACCCAAATAACGCTGTTCCAGCGTGAGTGAGCTCCACTCCAATTACTAGATCCATATCAATAGCGATCTCATCTTCTGTTTCACACCCAGTAACTCTAACTGCGTAAGGATACAGTGCTTTGATTTGAGATACAGGTTCATCGCGAGGAATAAATTCATACTTCATTGTTGTCTTGTCTTTGATAGCATACTTCACCCAACTGTGTTTGTATGTGTGCTTACGATACATTGGGTATAGGTCCATCCATATAAAACCTTTGTTTGGCTTTGGGGTAAAATTAATACTACGATCAGTTTCTTTAAAAATTTCTCCTGTAGTAGGGTGTACAACTTTGCCAGAAATATTACCAATATATTTTACTGGTGTATCTCCTTTTTTAATAACGATAACAGCTCCCGCAGGGACTGTTGTAAAAAATCTACTTTCCTTGCCATTTGCAAGATCTTCTCGCGAGAGATATTCTTGTAATAGAGGGAAGTAGTAGAAGTAGATAAGTAGGATCCCAATTATCAACCCAGTGATAATTACTGCCCAGACGATTGTGTTTATTGTTTCCATTTTTTTGTCAATTTTGTTTTAATATATTATACACCTTTTATATAAAAAAGTCAAGGAGTTCTCGGATTTACTTTCTGGAAGCACACGTAAAATCGTGCTCGATTTTCTGCTCTGCTCGCGCCGTCGCGCTCCGCAAGGCTTCCAGAAAGTAATATCCTCGCTCGATAGTTAGTACAAAAAACCTTAATAAATAAAGTTTTAGGGGAGAGGGAGGACTTGAAACTTACAGTTTCAGTACACCTTTTGGATATTTTATTTCACTCTGTTCATAAAAGTATCTCAAAAGCTTTTCAAGTCCTACTCCTGTTTTTAGAAAAAAAACAGTTGCGTCTCCCAAGCAAAAAGTCCCTAAAAGGGACTTTTTTGTGCTGACAGGACTTTCCGACTACGTCGGCAGGTACTTTTCAATCTCGTAAACTCGATAATGAAAAGTCTTTCAAGTCCTCACGAAAAGTGTGCAGACATTTTTCTTCCCGAGCACAAAATAAAAAGCCTCAAAAATGAGGCTTTTTATTTTGTGCTCGGGAGAGGACTTGAACCTCCATGGATCACTCCACCTGTTCCTAAGACAGGCGCGGCTACCAATTACGCCACCCGAGCATTACAATATCAATAATGATTTTGTATAGAAATAGTACCATAAGATTTATATTTTTCAAAGTGAAAGATAATCATATAATATAGACACTTTTCCACAAAATTATCTTATTAATTTACTGTGTTTATGAGACAATATAAATATGTTAAATAATTTTAAATATTTTATAACCAGAAGCTATACACTTTTTGTGGTATCTATCTTCATCTTCACATTTTCTATATTAAAAGTATCAGCTGTATACTATCCTACAGACAACATAACTAATCCTACATGTGCACCAGGTGCAGTAGGATGTTATGTATCTTTACTTCCTGATCAGGTAGGTAATGCAGGTAAACTTTTAATTACTAACGGTACAAATCCTTCTTGGTCCAATACTATTGGAAATGATCTTACTATAAATACTCTGACTGTTGGCTTAGGTGGTGGAAGTGTTTCTACTAACACAGCTGTTGGTGTTGAGACATTGTTTAGTAATACTACTGGAGGTGCTAATACTGCTAATGGTTTTAGATCTTTAAGAGAAAATACTACAGGTGATATGAATAGTGCTCTTGGATATAATTCACTTAGATATAATACAACCGGATCTGAAAATGTTGCTTTTGGATATAATTCAATGTTTGCCAATACTTCAGGAGGTAAGAATTCAGCTTTTGGTAAAGAAACACTTTCTAGTAATACTACAGGTACTTATAATACTGCAATAGGATATCAATCTCTCTTGTCTAATACATCAGGTGCATACAATGTTGCAATAGGTAATAATGCGCTTGATGCAAATACTACAGGTATAAGTAATATTGGATTTGGTCATAACGCTCTAGGAGTTAACACTTCCGGCTCATACAATATTGCTTCAGGTTGGAATACTTTATCTGCAAATACTACAGGTAGTCATAATATTGCTTTTGGTTCAGACACTCTAGGTTTAAATACTACAGGTATTCAAAATATTGCACTGGGACAACAGGCGCTAGTTAATAATTTGTCTGGTCAATATAATGTTTCAATAGGGACACAGTCACTTTTTAATAATACTACCGGTGGCAACAATCTAGCTTATGGGTACTATGCTGGTTACAATAGTCAGACAGGTTCAAATAATATTTTTATTGGAGCACAAACTGGTCTTGGTATAACAACAGGTTCAAACAACACAATCATTGGTGCTAATGTTACAGGACTCTCTTCATCTCTTTCAAATAATATTATTATTGCAGACGGTGCAGGGAATCAAAGAATTAATATAGATAGTAATGGTAATGCAGAAATAGGTGGAAATATTTATTCTGCTGGTTTGAAGTGGAGTACAACAGCCCCTGTAGCTGACAGGCAATGGGTTGATGTAGGTTATGGAAATGGACTCTTTGTTGCTGTAGCTCAAGGTTCTGGAACAGACAGAATTATGACATCTCCTGATGGTGTAAACTGGACATTGAGAACTCACTCTACTTCATCATTAAAATCAATCACTTATGGTAATGGAATATTCGTAGCGGCTGGTCATTCTGGTACCCGTTTTTTAACCTCTACAGATGGAATAACTTGGACAGCCCGTACTGGTACAGGACAATCGTTTTATGTAACTTACGGTAATGGTCTTTTTGTTGCTTCAAAAATAGATAATGCTGGGCTTAGAATTATAACATCTCCAGATGGAATAACTTGGACAGATAGAGTAACTCCTGTAGGAGCTGATAAACCTTGGGTTGGAATAACTTACGGTAATGGTCTTTTTGTTACTGTGGCTGAGACGAATGGAACACAGTCTATTATGACATCTCCAGATGGTATAAACTGGACACTACAGACACACCCATCTGTTTCTTCTGGTGGATTTGAAAACGTTGCTTATGGTGATGGTAAATTTGTAGCTGTCGGTATTGGTGGTTTAGTTATGACATCTCCAGACGGAGTAAACTGGACACAACAGTCTTTCCCAAATGCAGCCCTTCTTTATCGAATAACTTATGCTGAGGGCATGTTTGTTACAGCTGGAGCTTTCTCTACAACAAACAACAATATTTATACTTCACCTGATGGTATAACTTGGACAACAAGAGTTGTTCCTAAAAATGATTGGGCTGGAGTTGCTTATGGTAATGGACGTTTTGTAATGGTTGCCTTTTCTGGAACTCTCGGTAGTCGTGTTGCATACTCTGGTAAAATGTCTACACTAGACACTTTAACAGCAAATATATTCCACGGTAATCATTTCTTTACTGCTAACATCGGCATCGGCACAACCTCTCCCTTCGGCAAACTCGACGTTGCAGGCTCATCATCAAGTACAGACTTAGTAGCATTCGACACAAACAGAAGTATCTCTGTAATCAACACAAACACTACAACAAACAACGCACAAGGTATAGCACTCCGTTCATATGGTACAGACGGAACAACTATCCAATCAGGTGTAAAACTCCTTGCAGTTAACACAGCAAGAACAGCTACAACAATAACTTCTGATCTTGCAATCCTTACCAACAATGCTGGTACGATAAGTGAGAAGATGCGTATTCTTGCAAATGGAAAAGTAAATATTGGAACGGGTAATGTTTATAATACTGATTCAAATACTCTTCTGAATGTTTATGGTAATATGGGGGTTGTTAGAGCTAATAATCCTGCCTCTGTTTTTGTAGGAAGAACTCAATCAGGAGGACTTCCTACAGCTAGTGCTACATTAGGTAGTCTCGGAGCTGCGCTTTTTGATGGGACAAATTGGGTGGCTGGTGGTAATAGATTTGCTTTCTTTGCTGCAGAAAACTGGACAAATAGTGCGCAAGGCACTTGGATGAGATATGCAAGTGTTCCAGTGGGTTCGAATGCATCTGTTAATATTTTAGAAATAACACCTTCAGGACAATTTAATTTTGGTACAAGCACTCTCTATCCAGCTCTCACAGAAACATCTCGATTGATGGTTAATGGTCTAGGTTCAACATCATCTACATTTACAGCTCAATTTCATAATTCAACAGGAACTTCAAATTCTTTAGTTGTTCGTGATGATGGTAGAGTAGGTATAGGAAACAACGCTCCATCACACACCCTCCACGTCGGCTCAGGCTCTGTAGTCGGCATCGTCTCCCGCTTCCAAAACAGTACCGGAACCTGTGACATCAACCCAACAACAACATCACTCTCATGTAGTTCAGATATCAACCTCAAGAAGAACATCACAACTCTAAAAGATAATCAACCTTTCGTACTAAACTCTCAAACTCCAGATACAAATGTCCTTAAGAATCTAAACAAACTAACACCAGTTATCTACAACTGGACTACAGAACAAGACACAGCTACAAAACAAACAGGATTCATCGCACAAGACGTAGAACAAATCTTCCCATCTCTTGTATCTACAGACCCTACAACAAACCTCAAGTCTCTTAACTACATAGGTCTCATCCCATATGCTATAGAAGGTATTAAAGAGTTAGATATCAAGGTTAATCAGTTGAGTTCTTTGGATGATACAGTTGAAGGAACATTTGCTTCATTGATAAAATCATATTTATCTAATGCTACAAATCGTATAACTCGTATATTTACAGGAGAAGTTTGTTTGACTGATAGTGATGGAAGTTCTGAATGTTTGAACAAACAAGAACTACACCAGTTGAAGCAATTGCTTAATAATCAAGGAGTATCAAATAATACTAGTAATCCTGTAGTAGAAGAAGAAGTTGTAATTCCTGATGAGCCTGCAATTACACCTGAAAATCCTGTAATAGAAGAAGTAATTGAATAATATAAATTAAGTCTCAGTAGGGATCTTTCGTTACACGAACAGTAGACCTTTTGCATTTATTTAAATCATAGATTTTCATAAATAAGCAAAAGCTTTTCGATCCCTACACGCATATGAAGCAGTTCATATGCTTGAGGGGACAAAAAAACAAAAACACCAATTTGGTGTTTTTGTTTTTTTGTCCCCTCAGTAGGGATCGAACCTACGACATTCTCCTTAAGAGGGAGCTACTCTACCAGCTGAGTTATGAGGGGTCTTATATTATATTTTAAAACTTACTTTTACCCCACAATTCTTTTGTTGAAGCCACTACAGCTGAGTTATGAGGGGATTATATTAAAAAAAATATGAAGGGGTCTCGCCTTAATGAAAAGTCTTTTGAAGCCCATCAAGGCAATAAGCTGGGCACCTGTGGACGGTCTTGGGCACAAAGTAAATAAACCTAGAAGGTTTATTTACTTTGTGCCCAGAGTGGGGGTCGAACCCACATCCCTTGCGAGACACGATTTTAAGTCGTGCGCGTATACCAATTCCGCCATCCGGGCAAATTATTTATTTTTAAATTATAGCATAAAATTCAGGGACAGGAATTAAATGGCGGGAATCTCGACTTACAGTCGCGGGTACTTTTCAATTTTTTACTTCATAAAAAATAATGAAAAGTCTTTCGATTCCCGCACGCAAGCAAAGCAGTTTGCTTGCTCCACGTCTCAAGAAAACCCCTAATGGGTTTTCTTGAGACGTGGGCGGGAATCGAACCCGCGCATGGCGGTTTTGCAGACCGCAGCGTTACCACTTCGCCACCACGTCAATATTATATGTTCAATATATAATATATCTTATTTAATCTTTTGTCACTTCTGTATCTTCTTCTGATGAGTTGTCTAAATGTGAATTGTCGTCGCGGAGTATTTGGTCAATTTTTTGCTTCATATGCTCTCCGTGATCAATCGAGACATCTAAGAAGGGAATTGTGTGAGTTTGGAGTCTCTTCTTTATTTCTTTTCTTATTTCACCTCTGTGGCGTTTTAGAAATCCAAAAGCCGCATCTTCTTTGTCTTGAGGAAGACAGGTGAAATATATAGTCGCATTTTTTCCGTCATCAGATATTTCTGTACGAGTGATTGTAATAAGGGAAGTATTACCAGAGTTTGCTCCTATATATGAACTCGCTATTTCTTTTACGAGTATAGAGATTTTTTCGTTTCTATGTGCCATATTATTTTTGTACCATAATAAATGATTCTAAGATATCTCCAGACGCTATGTCGAGCTTTGCTTCTACAAATAGTCCACATTCTTCTCCTTCTATAGCGTCTTTTGTTTTTGACTTACTCTTTTGTACTTCAAGAATTTTTCCACGCCCAATTTCGTTTTCGCGACGGATAATTCTAACAATACTTCCTGATTCTATGCGTCCAGAAATAACTTTTCCTCCAACAACTTGTTTGTCGCGAGTTTGTGAAAATGTTTTTATTATTTTTAGTTGTCCGATAGATTCTATAGTCTCAACACGAGGTCTCTTTGCTTCGAGGTTTACTTCAAGCCATTCAGTGAGTTTGTAGATTATGTTGAAGAGTTCTATTGTGAGTCCAAGTTTTTCATTTGTGTCACGAGCAATAGGATCAATTTTTACATTAAATCCAACAATAACAGTGTCTTTGTCACTTGCAGCACGCTTGATATCTCCTTCAGAAATATTACCGACACCACAAGTCATTATTTTGTATGCAATTTTTTCTTGTGCAAGTTTCTTTACTTCTTTTTCAATAGCTTCAGCTGTTCCTAATACATCTGTTTTAATGATGAGGGGAATATATTTCTTTTCTGTGTCAGTAACTTCTACTGCAGATGATTCGTCTTGCCAATCAGCGATACTTTCTTCAGCTTCTTTCTTTGTATCAACAGTTGTAAATCTTGTTCCGACTTTTGGAACATTTGACCATCCAGAGACTCTTATGGCGTTTGAAAAACTTGCACTTTGAACAGGCTTACCCAAAAAATCTTCAAGCATCTTTGTACTTGCATATGCATTTCCAGCAACTATAAATTGACCTTTTTTAACAGTTCCATTTTTAATTATAAGAGTTGCTTGGGCGCCAATTTTAGAATCACTTTTTGATTCTATAATTAGTCCGTTAGCTGGGATTTCTGGCGTTCCTACAAATTCTTCCAAGTCAGCAACAAGACTGATTGTTTCAAAAAGATCTGGAACCCCTTCTCCTGTTTTTGCAGAAATGAGTACGAAAGGTGTTGTCCCTCCCATACCTTCTAGATACACTTCGTTTTCAGCAAGATCCATTTTTGTCTTGTCTACGTTTGCTCCTGGTTTGTCTATTTTGTTTATTCCAACAATAAAAGGTACTTCATTTTCTTTGATTGTTTTTATTGCTTCAAGAGTTTGCATCTTTACACTATCTTCAGCAGACACTATAAGGATTGCAATATCGGCAACCTGAGCTCCACGAGAGCGCATACCAGAGAATGCAGCATGTCCTGGTGTGTCAATGAATGTTATTGCGCGTTCTTTTCCGTCAGAAGTTTTATGCTTTACTTCATAAGCAGATAAGTGTTGAGTTATTCCTCCAGCTTCTCCGTCTACGATGTTTGTTTTGCGAATGTAGTCGAGAAGGGTAGATTTACCATGGTCAACGTGTCCCATGATTACTACTACCGGCGCTCTTTCTTTTGTGGTTATTTTTATACTCATATTAATTTCTTTTGATTAAGAAGAGCTGTTTGTTCTTCTTCTGTTAATTCTGTCTCACTTTCCCAAGCTGTAATCTTTTTTGCAAAAACTGTCATTCTGTCTCGTGCATAGAGTGTTGAAATTATTACCCCTGTTCCTGTTTCATCAACAAGAGCAATTGCAAAACTCTGTGCGCCAGTAGTATCTCCCCAAGCATTAAAGCGAACAATATCTGTTCTCTTGATTGCTTGTTTTAATCTTTCTTCTATATCTGCCAAAAGTACATCATGGTTTTGTGTGTTCTTGTAGAGGATGTCTGTACGCTTTATAAGAAGCGAAAGTAATTCATCTACACTACCTTCCTCTGTTTCTTTAAAAAGTCTCTGCCATTTTTTCTCAAGCTTCAAATTCCATATGAGTAAAGAGATACTCACAACCCCAAAAACAATGAAAAACACACTGGAAATAGGTAATACCATGTAAAAACATTGTACTACAAAATAAGGATTTTTACAAATTTAGGACTTTATAAATACTCATTTTTGTGTATACTTCTTATATGAAAAGAATCTATTTAGATTACGCCGCACTAACTCCAATTTCATTTGGGGTACTTTTTCGTTCTTTTATTACAACCCTTACAGTATATGGAAATCCGGGCAGTCTCCACAGGGAGGGTGTTGTAGCGAAGAAAATGATAGAAAACACAAAAAAAGATATTGCAAAAATTCTCCACACTCAAAAAGAACAGATTGTCTTTACTGGTGGAGGAACTGAAGGATGTAATTTGGTTATTTTTGGAGTCTTACACAAAGTAATCGCAAATGGTGTAGAAAGACCAGATATTATAATAAGTGCAATTGAGCATCCAGCAGTTTATGACACCTGTATATCTCTTGAAAAAGAAAATAAAATCACACTTACAATTCTACCTGTTGATGAAAACGGTTTAGTGAAAGAAAAAGATTTGAGAGCTTCAATAAATGAAAATACAGTTCTTGTTTGTGTGCATTATGTAAACAATGAAATTGGTACAATAGAGCCAATAAAAGATCTTGCACGTATAGTAAAAAAATATAGAAAAGAAAAAGAAAGTTCATATCCATTGTTTTTTACGGATTCTGCACAAGCTCCAAATTTATTTCCAATTCATATAGATTCTCTCGGTGTTGATTTTGTAACTTTGAATGGTTCAAAAATGTATGGACCAAGATCTTCCGGAATACTTTTTGTAAAAGATAGAGAAATGATTGACGGAATGATTCTTGGAGGTTCTCAAGAATATGGTCTTCGTGCTGGTACAGAAGATGTTGGTAAGATTGTCGGATTTACTCAAGCATTAATTAATACTGACAAAAAGAGAATCTCTGAATATTCAAAAATAGAAAATCTTCAAAAAATAGCCAGAAAACTTTTAACAGAAAAGATACCTGAAGCACGTATTACAATAGAGAGTGAATTTTGCTCTCCACATATACTACATATTACAATTCCTGGATTTGATAGTGAGACAGTTATTTTATATTTAGATCAAAAAGGATTTGCAGTATCTGCAAAAAGCGCTTGTAAGACAGATGATAAAGAAGTCTCACATGTTCTCAAAGCTCTTAATTTGGAAGAAAATAATTTGCTTTCAAGTGTTAGAATTTCTTTTGGAAGAAAGACAAAAATTCGTGATATACAAAATTTTGTAAACGCATTGCGACAGACTTTAGACATTCTCAAAAAATAATGTATAAGTAACACTAAAATTTTATATTTTGGTATAATAAATAAATATGATGCCTGGATTTAACCAATTTACAACAAAAGCCAAAGAAGCTATTAAAAAAGCTCACGAATTCGCTATTGAACGTGGTCAGAACCATGTTAGTGGACTTCATTTGCTCACAGCACTCCTTTTTCAAGAGGAGAGTGTTGTTATTTCTATACTAGATTCTCTTCAAGTAGATACTCTTCTTCTTTCTGATTCTGTTATTGAAAGTATAGAAGGACCAGAGGCAAAAAATACCATATCTCCTTCATATCAAATGTACCTTACACCTGATATGGCAAAAACTATTGAAGATTCTCCAAAGCTGGCAAAAGCTATTGGTGATGAATTTGTAAGTACAGAACATCTATTTTTAGCTCTAGTTGAGACAGAAGGTCCTGCACAAGAATTGTTAAAACGTTTTCGTATTGAATCTGATTCTGTAAAACAGATAATAGAAAACTTCAAACATGATAAAGGAACACAAACTCAAGGCCCTAAGAAATTTCGTCTTCTTACAAAATACACTCGTAATCTTACAAAGCTCGCTCGTGAAGACAAACTCGATCCCGTCATTGGTCGTGATATTGAAGTGATGCGTATTATGCAAATACTTTCTCGTCGTACCAAGAATAATCCTATTTTGATAGGTGAACCGGGAACAGGTAAGACAGCTGTGGTAGAAGGGCTTGCCACTCGTATTGCAAAAGGTGATGTTCCAGAATCTCTAAAAGATAAAGAAATGGTTTCTCTTGATCTCGGCCTTCTTATTGCCGGTACAAAATACCGTGGAGAATTCGAAGAGCGTCTTCGTGGAATAATGAAGGAAATAGAAAAAGCTGACGGGAAGATAGTTTTGTTTATTGACGAAATTCACACTATTGTCGGAGCAGGTGCTTCTGAAGGATCTATGGATGCTTCAAACATGCTAAAGCCAGCCCTTGCTCGTGGAGAATTAAAAGCAGTAGGAGCAACAACTCTCAAAGAATATCAAAAGTATATAGAAAAGGATCCTGCTCTCGCACGTCGTTTTCAGCCTGTATATATCGAAGAGCCAAGTAATGAAGATACAATAGCAATACTTCGAGGACTCAAAGATAAGTACGAATTATTCCATGGTGTAAGAATTACAGACGATGCAATACTAGCCGCTGTAAATCTCTCCACTCGTTATATTACAAACAGATATCTTCCTGATAAGGCTGTGGACTTGATCGATGAAGCGTCATCATCACTTCGTATGGCTCTTGAAAATAAGCCTGCAATTCTCGAAGAAACTCATCGCAAAATAATGCGTCTAGAAATAGAAAAAGAAGCCCTAACAAAAGAATCGTCTCTTTCTTCAAAAGAAAATAAAGATACAAAAAATCGTATAAAAGATGTAGAAAAAGAAATCGCAAATCTAAAAGAAAAAACTTCAGAACTTGAATTGAAATGGCAAAATGAGAAGAGTGTTTTGGTGGATATTCGCACACTCAAGAAAGAACTCGACACACTCCGCGTTGAAGCTGAAAATGCAGAGAGTCGCGCTGACCTCACTCTTGCCGCAGAAATTCGTTATGGCAAAATTCCACAAGCCCAAAAAGAACTTGATCACAAAATGGATAAGTTACAAAAACTTCAAAAGTCTCGTCGTATATTGAAGGAAGAAATTAATGAAGAAGATATTGCAGATGTTGTTGCACGTTGGACAGGAATTCCTCTTACAAAAATGCTTGAAGAAGAACGTGCAAAATTGGCTCGTATGGAAAGTGAACTCCAGGGGCGAGTTATTGGTCAAGAAAAAGCTATCAAAAGTGTGAGTGAGGTAATCAGAAGAAGTCGTGCAGGAATTTCTGATCCAAATCGTCCTATAGGTTCATTTATATTCTTGGGACCAACAGGAGTAGGTAAGACAGAACTTACAAAATCACTTGCTTCATTTATGTTTAATGATGAGCGATCTCTCATACGTGTAGACATGTCTGAATACATGGAACGTCATAGTGTCTCTAAGCTTATTGGTTCACCTCCTGGATATGTAGGACACGAAGAATCAGGACAACTCACAGAAGCTGTGCGTCATCGCCCATACTCTGTAGTACTCTTTGATGAAATAGAAAAGGCTCATCCAGAAGTGTTTAATGTATTGCTTCAAGTTCTTGATGAAGGGAAGCTTACTGACTCAAAAGGTAGAACAGTAAACTTTAAAAATACAGTGATAATCCTTACTTCAAATATTGGTTCACAATATATTGAACAGATGGAATCTCTTGGTTTTGGATTAAAGAATGAAAAAGAAACATATGAAGGAACTAAAGAAAATGTTTTGAAAGCTTTAAAAGATCATTTTCGTCCAGAATTCTTGAATCGTCTTGATGAGGTGATAGTCTTTGATATATTATCACCAGAATCAATCAGACAAATTGTAAAATTAAGAATTGATCAAGTCGCTTCTCGTCTAAAAGACAAAGAAATAGATTTGATTGTAAGTGATGAAGCCCTAGATATACTTGCAAAGGAAGGGTATGATCCACACTATGGAGCAAGACCTCTCAATCGCTTAATACAGAACAAAATTCTTAATCCTGTAGCAACATACATAATAGAGAATGGGTCAAATAAAGATTATACTGTTTATGTGACAATTTCAAAAGGTGAATTAGTTGTAGAGACGAAGAAAAAAAAGAAAGCAGTGTTAAGTATTAAAGTTAAAGAAGTTAAGAAATCAAAAGTTAAGACAAAATAGAAAGTGGGACCCGAAGGGTCCCACTTTCTATTTTGTAACCTTTTTCTTTCTTGCGAAGCCTCTAGGTTTTTTCTCTATAGATAAGAGTTCGAGCGCTTGTTCAAGTGTGATTGTGTATGGATCAAGAGGAGTTTTAATTGATCGGAAATCTCTTTCGCATCCAACATATGGTCCAAAGCGCCCTACATTTGCAATCACTTCAATATCATTTTTTGGATTAATACCGAGTGTACGAGGGAGGGCGAGATATTTCATTGCCATCTCAACATTCACATTACTTGGGTCAACTGTTTTTGGAATAGAAGCCATTCTTGGTTTTTCAACTTTTTCTCCTTTTTTCTTTTTTGCTGCTTTCACTGGTTTTTCACCGAGCTGTACGTATGGTCCGAAGCGTCCTACGAGCACATAGATAGGGAGTCCAGTTTCTGGATCAGTTCCGATAGGCTCATCTTTTTTGATTTCTGTACCGTCTATCATGAGAGCTCCATCACATTCTGGATAGTTGTTACATGATAAGAATTTTCCTCCACGCCCAAGTTTTACAAGCATCTTGTTTCCACATTTTGGACAGATAAATTTATCGTCAGCTTCTTCGATTGTTGTAGCCTTGTCTAATTTATCTTTTTCTTTCACTTGTTTTTTGAATGGTCCGTAGAAGTCTTTGAGTGTCTTGCTGTATTCACGTGTTCCGTCAGCAATTTCATCAAGCTCGTTTTCCATTTCTGCTGTGAATGTGTCACTGATATATTGTTCGAAGTTTGTTTCGATGAAGCGAGATACTACATCACCTGTATCTGTTGGCTTGAGAGATCTTCCTACTTTTTCTACATATTCACGGTCCTCGAGAGTTTTGATAATAGATGCGTATGTAGAAGGTCTTCCTATACCACGAGATTCAAGCTCTTTTACGAGTCCTGCTTCAGAATATCTGTTTGGTGGTTGTGTTTGCTTTTCTGTATCTTTTAGTTCTATGAGAGCTAATTTTTCTCCTTCTGTTGTTTCTGGAAGGGTAACATCTTCACCACGAGCGTCAGGTTCTGCAAGAAGCCATCCAGCATAACGAACAATAGAACCTGTTGTTGTAAAGTCGGGGATAGTACTACCTTCTATATTTGCTGTGATTTTTGTGCGAGATAAAATAGCATCCTTCATTTGAGAAGAAACAGTTCTCTCCCATATAAGAGAGTACAATTTTTTTTGCTCTTCAGTCATACCGAGAGATTTTTTCTCTACATGTGTAGGACGAATTGCTTCATGGGCTTCTTGAGCATTTTTTGATTTTGTTTTGTATTTGCGAATTTCCAAATGTTCTTTTCCAAAGTTTTTTTCTATAGCATTTGCAATTCCACCTATAGCAGTCTCGGCAATATTTGTAGAGTCTGTACGCATATAAGTAATGTGTCCAGCTTCATAGAGTTTTTGTGCAATCTGCATTGTGCGAGAAGGAGAGAATCCTAGACGTGAAGATGCTGTTTGTTGGAGTGTTGATGTTGTAAATGGTGCGCGAGGTGAACGTTTTTCTTCACTTTGTTTTACTCCAGAAATTATCCAAGTTCCATTTTTACCTTCTTTTAGTATACGATCAACCTCATTTCTATCTGTAGGTTCTTGTGTACAAGAAAGATTCAAATTTACTTTTTTGTTTGTTTTAAATTCACCCTCAAGTACCCAATATGTTTCTGGGATGAATGCAGATATTTCTCTTTCACGTTCACAGAGTATACGAAGGGCAGGTGATTGAACACGTCCAGCAGAAAGTCCATAACGAACTTTTTTCCAAATAATTCCAGATAGGTCATATCCAACAAGACGGTCTAGTACCCTGCGCGCTTCTTGAGCTTTACGCAGATTTGTATCGACTTCTCGTGGATGTTTTAACGCTTCTGTTATAGCTTCTTTTGTAATTTCGTTGAATGTTACGCGGCTTATAGGAGCTTTTACTTTTTTATCAGTTTTTAAGAGTTCTTCAATGTGCCAGGCTATAGCTTCTCCTTCGCGGTCCGGGTCGGGTGCAAGGAGTATTTCATTTGCAGAATGGGCAAGATCGCGTAATTCTTGTACTACGTGTTCTTTACCTTTTGAAATTTCATAACGAGGAATAAAGCCACCTTCTATATCGATAGCTGTTTTGTTTGATTTTGGGAGATCACGAATATGTCCTACAGATGCGCGTACTGTGTATGCGCCAGCCAGATATTTTTCGATAGTCTTTGCTTTTGAAGGTGATTCAACGATTAGTAGTTTCATAATGAGTTATAGATATTAGTATTACATATATATGTACGTTTATACAAAATATCAATCTGTGAGTTGTACTACAAATATATTTTTTATGCAAATTTTTCTTATTTTTTTATTATTTCCCCAAACTCTTCTTTAATCAAACCTTTTATCTCCATTAAGGACAAAAGTATAGAAGCTTTACTTGTTTCCATACCCAATTTGCTTATAAGAATATCTTTTGATAAAGGTTCTTTTATTATCTCTAAAACTAATTTTTCTTCTGTATTTAAATTTATATTTTCTTGTTCATTTTGTTGATTATCTTTTTCAAATCCTAGTGCTTCAAGTAAGTCATCTGGCGAGGTGATAGGAGTTGCTCCAAGCCTAAGGAATTGGTTTGTACCTTTTGAATTATCAGAAAATATTGGTCCAGGTACTACTAGAACATCACGATTGTACTCTACAGCAAGACGGGCTGTGATAAGTGTTCCTGATTTTTCTTCCGCTTCTACTATGAGAATTGCTTTGCATAATCCAGCCATTATTCTATTTCTTCTTGGGAAGCTCCAAAGAGTCGCTCGCATACTTGGCTCGAATTCAGAAAGTAAACATCCTCCTTTTTGAAGTATTTCTTCTGCAAGACGAAAATTTGTTGCTGGATACAAGACATTTTTATCGAGTCCTGATCCTGGAATTGCAAGCGTAAGAATATTGTTCTCTATTGCGCGTTTATGTGCCAAACTATCGATACCGAGCGCAAGTCCAGACACTATTACTACAGGATACCCTTTGAGTGAATCTACGAGTTTTTCTAAAACATCTTTTCCATATGATGTATATTTGCGTGAACCAACAATTCCTAAATAAATAAATTCTTCCGGATCTGGTATTTTCCCACGAATAAAAAGTTTCTTTGGTGGTTCTGGAATTTCTAAAAGACAAGGAGGGAATTCGGAGGGATCTAGTTTATAGATGTCTTCCATATATCTATATTGTAATACTTTTTTGTATTGTGTACACTAGTAAAAATATTAAAATAATGAAAATGTCTGTTTTTTCGATTTATTGATGGTGTTCTTTATGTTCCATTCATACCTGGGTCCAAAGAATTAAAATGGGACCAAATGAGAAAAGATGATGAGAAAAGAAGAAAATTAAAAGAAAACCAAAAAAAACTTGAAGACCAAAAAAACTCTCAAAAATAGGGAGTTTTTATTTTTTTGAAAAAATATCTTTTTTCTTGTATACTCTATATATATGTTGGATATAAAATTTATTAAAGAAAATAGTGATCTTATTAAGCACGCGGTAGAAAAAAAGCATTTATCATTTGACGTGGATGCATTTTTGAAGATTGACAGTAAGCGTGTTTCGATGCTTGAAGAGGTTGAAACTCTTCGTGCTCGTCAAAATAAGGCTACAGAAGAAATTCCAAACGCCGACCAAGAACGTCGTAATATGTTGCTTAGTGAAATGCAGGTTTTAAAACTTGAGCTAGGTCAAAAAGAAGACGAACTAAAAGAAATAATGAAAGAATGGCAACTGCTAATGCTTCAAGTACCAAACGTACCTGATATGTCAGTGCCAGAAGGTGAAAGTGATGAAGAAAATCTTGAAGTTTTTGTTTGGGGTGAAAAACCAAAATTTGATTTTTCTCCAAAGAGTCATATAGAAATAATGGAAGAACTAGATCTTGCAGATTTTGAACGTGGAACAAAAGTTTCAGGTTTCCGTGGATACTTCTTGAAAAATGATGGAGCTCTTTTAGAGTTTGCTCTATGGCAATACTTCTTGGAAAAGTTAGTAAAAAAAGGATACAGCCCAATGATTGTTCCATCTCTTGTAAATCGTGAGACACTTTTTGGAACGGGATATCTACCACAAGGAGAAGATGATTTGTATAAAACTCAAGATGGAGATTATTTGGCTGGAACAGGTGAAGTAGCAACAATGTCATATTTTTCTGGTGAAATTATCGATAAGAAAGATTTACCAATGAAAATGGTGTCTTTCTCTCCATGTTTTCGTCGTGAAGCAGGAAGTCATGGTAAAGATGCAAAAGGTCTCTATCGTGTACATGAATTCTTCAAACTCGAACAAGTAATACTTTGTGAAGCGAGTCATGAAGAAAGTGTAAAACTTCACGAAGAACTTGCTGAAAATGTAAAAGAATTATTACAAGAATTAAATCTTCCTTACCATGTTGTTGTAAACTGTGGAGGTGATCTTGGACTTGGACAAGTGAAGAAGTACGATATAGAAGTGTGGCGTCCAAGTGTAGAAAAATATGGAGAAACTCACTCTTGTTCATATTTTCATGATTTCCAAACACGTCGTTTGAATATTCGTTATCGTGATGAAGATGGTAAGATGCGTTACGTTCATTCATTAAATAATACTCTTGTTGCAACTCCTAGAATTCTTATTTCTATTTTGGAAAATTACCAACAAGCAGACGGAACTATAAAAATTCCAGAAGTACTCCGTCCTTATATGATGAATAAGGAAGTAATCTCAAAAAAATAGTATATGGATATTCGGCCGAAAACAACAAACCGGCACGAACTTCTTAAGGTTTCTAATGATAAGATTTTACGAGCAAGAAAATTAAGGAGAAAACGTCTTAGTATTATTTTTTTAATTACAGGATTTTTAATTATTATTGGAGTCGTATTTCTTTTGAGAATGAAATTTATTCAGCTTAATAATATTGAAGTTTCTGGAAATGTTGTATTAGAAAAAAAAGATATACAAGATTTCATTAATAAAAAATACGAAGGAAAATATTTGTGGCTTATTCCAAAAAATAATACTCTTTTTGTATTGCCAAAAACAGTAACAAAATCTCTCCAAAAAGAATTTCCTAGAATAAATAGTATTAACGTTAGACGTAATTTCCCAAGATCTTTATCTATTGAGATAACAGAGAGAAAGGGTGTATATGTTTGGTGTGGAAATGATATTAGTATTTCTTCAACATCTAAAGACTTTCCTTGTTTTTTTGTTGATAAAGAAGGAATTATTTTTAGTGAAGCACCATATTTTTCTGGGACACCCTTCACTCTTTTTTTAGGTGGAGACAAAGATGTACCTAATATATTAGGTACACAATTGCTCGCACAAGATGATTTTAAAAATATACTATTCATTTATGATATGGTAAATAAATTAAAATTATCTCCTTATACTGTCCGAATACTTACCGGAGGAGAATATGAAATATTACTTAGAAGTGATTCTGATTTAATATCTTCAACGCGTATAAAATTAAGAGATATTAATGATCAAATAACTCTTTCTCAAAATTTAGCAGCAGCTTTAAATACAAAAGTATTCAAAGATCATAAGATTAGTGAATTTGAATATATTGATGCGCGTTTTGGAAACAAAGTATTTTATAAATTAAAATAATATGAACAACTTAGGGTTTTGGGAAAAATTTACAAAAGATAAAAGAGGAGAAAATAATCCTTTTTTTGTTCTTGCTCCAATGGCAGATGTTACAGATCCAGCTTTTCGTCAAATCATTTGTAAATATTCTCGCCACGGAGAAGAAGGTGGTGGTCCTGATGTTGTTTGGACAGAATTCGTTTCAGCTGATGGTCTTACTCATGAAATAGGTAGAGAATCACTTCTTCGTGACTTGGCTTTTACAGAAGCTGAACGTCCTATTGTGGCACAGCTTTTCTCTGCTCATCCAGATAAGATGCGAAAAGCTGCTGAAATAGTAGCAAGTCTCGGATTTGATGGTGTTGATATTAATATGGGTTGCCCTGATAGGACTATAGAGAAGCAAGGTGCAGGTGCGTGCATGATGAAGACTCCAGATGTGGCAGTAGAAATTATTCGCGCTGCAAAAGAAGGTATAAAAGACGCAGGTAAAAATATTCCAATATCTGTGAAGACTCGTGTTGGTTACAATAAAGTAGAAATAGATACTTGGATACCGACAATCCTTAAAGAAGGTGTTGCTGTACTTACTGTGCATGCCCGTACTCGCAAAGACCTTTCTCTTGTTCCTGCAAATTGGAATTATATAGAAGAAGTTGTGAAGCTTCGAGACTCTCTTGGTGTAGAAACTTTAATCATAGGAAATGGTGATGTTAGAGATATAAAAGATGGTATAGATAAATCAAAAAATACAGGTTGTGATGGAGTTATGATCGGACGTGCAGTGTTTGGTAATCCATGGATATTTGATAGAAGACAAACAAAAAAGACAGTTTCAAAATATGTAAAAATAAAAGAATATGTCGGAGGGGTATTGCTTCGTTTTGGATGGAAAACTAACGCTCACAAATATTGGCTCCACCAAGAAGAAATTATTCCGCTGTCAGAAAAACTAAAAGTTCTAATAGAACACTCAGAACTTTTTGAGAAATTACTCGGAGATGTAAAACATTTTTCAATAATGAAAAAACATTTCAAAGCTTATGCACATGGATTTAAAGGTGCAAAAGAACTCCGCACAGAACTTATGGATAATGGGAACAACTCAAAAGCTGTAAAAGAAATAGTAGATAAATTTCTAAACAAATAATGAAAGAGATGCCTCCCTACGGGAGGCATCTCTTTCATTTGTAAGATTGACATTTATTTCAAAATCTATAAAGTATAGAAAAACAATTATAAAGATGAATACAGTACAAAACGAGGAACTTTTTGAGATAGTCTTAGAAAGTCAGGTTATAGGAATTCTTGAAGGAGTTCAGTTTAAAGAATCAGTGAAAGAATTTATTGTAAAACACTGGGGCAAAGAATTTTTGAGTAAAAATTTTGATATCTTGTTTGATGAGGTAAGTCTAGGAAAGAAGATCGTCATTATTAAGCTTTTGAGAGATTCTAATACTTCACAGATTATTAAAAGAATAAAAAAAGAAGGTTTAATATTAGGTAATTCTCTTGCTCTCGCTTTTGCAACTCTTTCAGCAAAAGATAATCTTCCAAAAAATGTTTACATCCGCTCTCTTGATGAAGCAGAAAATCTACCACCTGCTTTTGATGGTGACAGAAAAATCCCTTCAGTGTTTATAACAGAAGAAGGAGATATTTTTGATTTTTGTTATCTGAAACAAGGATTCCTAAAAGGTAAATGTTTTATTGTGTTTTCTGACTAGCCCTCGTATGAGGGTTTTCTTTTTGGTATAATATAAACCTATGTCATCAGTATCACTTTATCGCAAATATCGTCCATCTGTCTTCTCTGAAGTTCTTGGGCAAGAACACATTGTTTCCGTACTCGAGACTTCTATTAAGAATAATAAAGTAGGGCATGCATACCTCTTCTCTGGGACTCGTGGTACAGGCAAGACTTCTATTGCACGTATCTTTGCAAAAGAGCTTGGTACAGCACCTGAAGATATTATAGAGCTCGACGCTGCTTCAAATCGTCGTATTGATGATATTCGTGAAATTCGTGATGGGGTAAACACTCTTCCTTTTTCTTCAAAATACAAAGTATATATTATTGATGAAGTGCATATGCTTACAACAGAGGCATTCAATGCACTTCTGAAAACTCTCGAAGAGCCACCAGCTCATGTCATATTTATTCTCGCAACAACAGAGCTCGACAAAGTTCCAGACACAATCCTTTCACGTTGTGAATCATATCGTTTTAAAACTCCAACAACTGCAACTTTGAAAGATGTTGTATTGTCTGTATCAGAAAAAGAAGGCTATGTTGTAGACCAAAGTACTGCAGAGACTATTGCACTTCTTGGTGATGGATCATTTCGTGACACTCTCGGAACACTACAAAAAATATTAGTTATATCAAAAGACAAGAAAATTGATCCAGAAGAAGTTACTCTTATTACAGGTGCACCAAATCAATCTCTTATAAATGAATTTTTGGAAAGCCTTATTGATCGTGATCAAGAACGCGCACTCTCTATCGTAAAAAAAGCAGAAAACAACAAAATGAATCCAGAGCTTTTCCTTCGTCTTTCTCTTGAGAAATTTCGTACAATTCTTCTATTACGCATTGCACCTACAACAGGGAAGACTTTCGCTGGAAGTTATAGTGTGACAGACCAAGAAGTCTTGAAGAATCTTTCAGAGAAGAAGAGTTCTGTTCTTGTGTCAAAGTCGCTTGGTCTATTCTTGGATACAGATGAAAGAATTAGAAAAATTTCTCTTCCTTGGACACTCTTTGATTTATTGGTGATGGAGATATTGGAAGATAATAAATAATATATGATTGATATTAAAGATAATCCTTCACTTGTTTCTTATTCAAATACAGTCACAGAAATAAAACCAGAAACTTTAGAAAAGGTTAAGTATTCTAAATTTGGATTAGTTTTGGATATATTGTTAGAATCATTATGGATTTTTGCTATTTTATTTGTTTTTACATATCTTAAAATAAACAAAGAAACCCTTGGTGGTTTCGGTGGAATAATGGTTTTATATTTTGTAATGTTTTTTGTTGTTGTTTCTGTGTTTTTTGGAGTTTTTGGTTTTTTTACATCTGAAAAGATAATAATAAAATTAAAAAATAATAACGAAAAAATACCAAAACTTTTAAAATTTCAACATATTTTATCTTCTTTGATTTTTTATTCAACTTTATCTTTAATGGTTTCTTTAATAGTATTATTACCCTTATCTTTTATTAAAGATATTAGAAATATTTCTGAAGTTTATGGAAGAATTATATTTGCTATACCTTTTATTTTGTCACTGTACATTTTTCTGAAGCATCATTTTAGAGAGATTTTTAAACAAAATTAAAGAGCGGTGCCGTATGGCGCCGCTCTTTATTTTTCTAAATCCTTTAAACTATTGTTTCGGAGGAAGTGTAGTGTCTGTATTTTCTGGTGATACCACTGGTTGTTCCATTTGAATATTTTTCATCATTCCATCTTTGTTCCATTGTCCTTTTTCCATTTTTTGCATCTTCATCATTTTTCCACGCATATCATTTCCACGCATTTCGTGACGGAAACTTTTCACCATTCCAACTTGTACACCAAGCCAGAAAATAAAAAGAACGAAAATAATTTTTATAATACTTTTTCCAAAATGACAGTGCATCATCTTAGAATTCTTCATCCATGTGCAACCTTTGCAGTCGCATGTATTTGTTTGTTCTTTTTGTTCCATATATATAAATTAACGTTATTAAATGGCTTTTATGTGCCTTACTATATTATACGCTAAAGTATGGTATTTTATTTCAAATAGTTACTTTATTTTTCTATGTGTTACACTTTGTATATGAATGGTTCAAAAATAATCGAGAAATACTTCTTCTTTTTCCTTCTCCTTGTCACGGCGTCTTTTGTGGGGATGATACTTTTCCCATTTTTTAGGGTTATTGTGATTGGAATATCTATTTCAGTCGTTCTCTATCCTTTGTATTTATGGATAGAAAAATACACCTCAAAAAAACACAACTGGATTCCTTCGTTACTAACAACCTTAATTTTTCTTGTAGGTCTTTGTATTCCTCTCTATATACTAGGCTCAACACTATTCAATCAATTTCAAAGCTTTTATTATTCTCTTAATACAACGAGCGCTCAATCAATTCTAACAACAGTAGGGAACTCTCTGAATAATTTTCTTCCAAATGGGATAGCTTTTGATGTTCAAAAAGAAATTAGCACTATTACTTCTTCTTTTTCAAGTAATATACAAGGTATATTTTCTGCAACAGCCAAGACTGTCTTAATGTTCGTAATATTTTTACTTATCATATTCTATTTCCTTAAAGAGGGAAGTTCCTGGAAGAAGAAATATATACAAATGAGTCCACTGAATGAAAAACACAATGAAAAAGTTCTAAGTACTCTATCAAATACAATCAATGGCACCATAAAAGGGTACCTGATTATTTCAGTGGTTCAAGGATTACTTATGGGTGTAGGGCTTGCAATATTTGGTGTACCTCACGCCGTGCTTTGGGCTTTTGTGACTAGCATTGCTTCTCTTATTCCAACTATTGGTACAGCTTTAGTATCAGTACCAATTATTCTTTATTTATTCAGTATAGGTGAAACAGGAAATGCTGTAGGGCTCGCTGTCTGGTCAGCAACTTTCGTGGGTACAATAGACAATTTCTTGAGTCCTTATATTGTGAGCAAACAAATAAAGATTTCTCCGCTCTTTATACTCCTTTCAGTTCTTGGAGGTATTACACTTATGGGTCCTGTTGGAATAATTATAGGACCACTTGCAATAAGTCTTTTAAATGAACTTATTATTATATATAGAGAGGATAGTATTGAGTAGTAATTTTATAGAATTATATTCTCTATTTCCGCTAATACTTTGAATTCAGCTTCTGTTTCTGGGGTTTTGTCAAAGTGCATAGGGATAACTTGTCCTATAGATTTGAATTGTTTTACGAAATCAATCGCTTCTTGTGGTCCGAATGTATAGTGTCCTCCGACAGGAATAAGAGCTATATCTACTTCAAGTGTGCTTACATCTATTCCAGATGAGTAGAACATATCACCGGCAAAGTATATTTTTTCTCCATCGAATTCTATAAGAAATCCAAAGTTTTCTTTTGGCCTTACTGTTGCATTTGGTCCATGATCAACATCAAAAAATAAGACTTTGAAATCTGGTGTTTCTAATAGGTCTCCAACCTTCACTTCTTCAACATCAAAAAACACAGCTTCTTCGGCAAGTAAATCAATACATTCTTTATTCAAATATAATTTGAGAGGGGAAAGTGCTTTTATGTGTTCAGCAGAGAAGTGGTCTCCGTGAATATGTGATACTAACATTGCGTCCACTGACAATTTCTCTAGTTTTTCTAGTGGAGTAAATCCGGCAATATCTATCGCTATTTTATAGCCACTTGTGGATTCAAGTATGAACCCAGATTGTTCAAATTTTTGTATCTTCATACTGAGATTATATCATATTGAGTTTTTTTCGAAATTCTTGTATTATAGTGGAGTTACGTTAAAAATATTGGAAATGTCTGAATTTGAGTTTTTAAAGAACAATTTATTGTTGCTTTAAAAAGCTCAAATTCACTTCGCGGATTGCCGTCTTTGGGCAACCAAGAAGCGAATGGTAGGAATAAAAAGTAATCTTCTTTACTTTTTATCTGATCCAAAGGAATTTCTTTTAATTCTTATGTTTATTGCTGGGGAATCGTCTAATGGTAGGACTTCGGATTTTGGTTCCGACTATCTAGGTTCGAGTCCTAGTTCCCCAGCTATATACGGAAGAATTAAGAAATAGGGGATTTTGGTTCCGTTTATCTAGGCGCCTATTTTTAAAGAACTGAGTGATTATAAAAATAGTGCGTTTCGAAGAGGCGAGTCCTAGTTCCCCAACCAATAAGAGTTAGAACAAATACGTCTAGTCGATTGATAGATAAAAGCTTTCCACAAAATAGGTATTTATTTGTATTACGCACCGGGATATAATGTAACTTATATGAAAAAGTGTTTTATAATAGATAAATTAACGATTACATTTGCACTCCTCTCATGGTTTGTACCTTTATTTGTCAGTTTTTTTTAGTAGATCCAGAAACAAAAGTAACCATTATTAATCCAATACTTTTTAAAGTATTGATGATTGTAATTGTTACTATCATAACTTTTTATGGTTATAGTAAAATAAATACAAAAACTGGTATAAGTATTCAGACGTCTAATACTTTTTTGGCTCTTAATTTTTTACTAGACATTGTAGTTCTAATAGTGTTGTTTAGTGTTCCTTTTATGGTATGGGCTACAACCATACTACCTGTATATATACTAGTGTTTTACGGAGTGTGCTTTATCATTAAAGGACATGGTATTCAGTAGTTTTAATCCACCGTTTACAAATAAAACTCTAGAGGACTTTTTTGAATTTTATACAAAACATACTAATGACGCTAATACTCTTAGAGACTGGATTTTAGATACTTACCCAGATTTAGATATAGGTCTTTCCTATCACGTTCCTTTTTTCTATATAAACAAAAAGAAGTTATTTTACTTATACTATTTCAAAAATGAAGACGAAGAACTTGCTCTTGAAATCAGTTTTATTAAAGGTGTAAATATAAAAGATAAATATGTTTTGTTTCAAGAAAAAAACAAAGAGACTAAGTCTATAATTATTACAAATGTATCTGCGCCATTTTTGGATAAACTAAGGTATTACATAGATACTGTAATTGAACAAAATATTTAATATATACTCTCAAGTACCGTCGAAAGTGAAGGCATCAACGACAGCCTTACAGAGCTTGACCAACCACGATTCTAGCTCAAGTACTCCAGCAATACTATATAAAAACACCCGCGATAAAGTGGGTGTTTTTATATAGTATATTGTTGCTGTGTGGACTCGAACTGTGGGTCGCAATCCTCGTCGAGAGGATGAAGGTCTCGAACTCAGCATAGTGAGAGAAGAGTCCTAGTTTCTCAGTATTATGTAAAAAATTATTCAAGAGTTAAAAAATAAAAAAGTCTCCATTATTAATGGAGACTTAAAATTATTGTACTTGATGTGGAACTATATTTAATAGCGTGTCAAGCGGTTGTTTTAAAAGTTTGTGCAAATCTTTGATTATTTCTTTGCAATTTTTTCCTTTAATGGAGATAGAACGTGCTTCCATTATTTCTCTATCTTTACCTGAAAATATGTCAGCAGCTATAATCTGAACTTTACCACCTTTTTTAAGTACAGCTCTCATATATCCTCCATTTAAATGTTCTCGTTTAATTGTAAAAATAAAATCTTGAAAAACTATTGTAATCTCAAGTCTCAATACACCCCAAAGTGTTTTCCTCTTTTTCTCTGAAGTAGGGTTATGACATCCTGTTCCATGAATATTGTAATTTTCTAGCCTATTTAATTTCCCAGGTCTGTTTTCATAAAAAATTAAAGAAGTAAGTAGTGTTGCAATAACAATATCATTTTCAGAAGGCTCTTCTTTCTCTAATAAAGATTGAAGGTTTTTAATTTGGTCAGGACTGTCCCGATTTTTAAAATCTATTTTCATATTATTTAATTTTTTAATTTACTTTATAATATAGTATTTTTTTTAATCTGTCAATATATACTATATGTATAGATTGTATAGTTTAATTTTCTTTCAACAGGTATTTCAAAATCAGAAATTTTTCCATGTTAAAATTATTAAGAACAACAAATTAATAAGTAAATGAGAAAAATAAAATATTATAGTAAAATTTTTTTCTGAATATTTTTATTTATGTTTATTTTTAAACAAAATAAAATTATGCCTAATCCTAAAATGAGGAGGGGAAGAAAAGTAGAAAGAATTCACTCATAAAGCCGCAAGTATGCGGCTTTTATAATTACTTGCTTTTTTGTCTTAATGTGTTAAAATTGTATCGAAACCTTTAAAAATATTTTATTATTATGAAAAAGTTCTTTTTATTATTGATTGTTTTTATGTTGTTTGTTCCTGGGTCATACGCTCAGACAGGTCCAGGTGAGGATGACCTTGAAGAAACAGGAGATGATGTGCCTATATCAGGAGTTGAATTTCTTGTTCTTTCAGCTGTTGCTTTTGGATTTTATTCTGTAAACAAAAAACAAAAAGAATTGAAAAGCATTACTGCTTAATTACTAAAAAGCCGCGTTAGACGCGGCTTTAATTTTTCTAATTAATGAACGTGTTTTTTCTTTTTCCAAAAATGATAGAAGACACACCCTAGTATTCCACTTATCACTACCGCTTCTATTGGTTCATGTGTGTTTTCTGGAATTTCTAATCCGACAGCTTTTGAAATTATAAATATTCCAACCAAAAGAATTCCTGTTAGAATTATTGTCTTTTTTGGGTTCTTTGTATGGGTTAAGCTCTCTTCATAAAGAAAGACTATATCCATTCCAATGTGGAGGATTCCAAATAGATAATCTTGTAATTTGTAAGTTTCTAAATATATTCCATGAGTTATCATGTCTATTCCCATATGTATCATTAATAAGAAAAGGGCTACTCTCCCGTGATATGAGTGTGATATAAGTGCAAGAAGAAGACCTGCAATAAGTCCTATTATTACAAGCGGATTTAAAAAAGGTAACTCTATTGCGTGGAATATTAAAACACCCGCATATATTACAAGGAAAGCTTTAAAAAATTTGTGATGATGATGTTTCATATTTATTTTTTTTATTCATTCTACTCTATTTGCAAGTGGCTTGCAAATAAGGTACCATAAAATACATATGAAGACTAACAAATGTAAACAAAATATATTGTCTGTATTGTCTCAAAATCACTTACTTAGTATTAAAGATATGCAAAAGAAGTTGGGTAATAATGATTTCTCTACCATTTTTAGGAATGTTCTAAATCTCGAAAAAGAAGGATATATAAAGAAAGTAATTATAGAAAAAGATGTTACTATGTATGAGCTTGTATCTCATAATCACAATCATTTTATCTGTAATAAATGTAAAAAAATTGAAGAAATATTTTTATCTGGTTTTTCAGGGTTCATTTCTAAAGATTTTAATGTTCAAGATATTACAGTCAGGGGACTTTGTAATGGGTGTAATAAATAATATAATCTATCTTACATGAATATTTTTAATAAAGTAATTGGTTTATTTTTTCTTTTGATTTTTATTCCTCAAATATCTTTTGCTTTAGAAAAAAATGAAATTCAAAGAGCTAGAGTTTTAGAGATTGTAAATGAACAAAAAACAACAGTATTTGGAAGTAATAGTGATTTTACTGAACAAGAATTAAATATAGAGATAATTTCTGGTTCTGAAAAGGGGAAAAAAGTTATTATCTACAATGATTATATAAATCTCAAAAAGGGAGATAAGATATTTATTGATAGACATATAGATACAGGAGAAACATTTTATAAAATTTTAGAAAAAGATCGAAGATTAAACCTCTTTTTGTTTGTTGTATTTTTTATTGCAATGATACTTTTTTTTGGAAAAAAACAAGGATTAAGATCTCTCTTGTCTTTATTTGGAAGTATTTTATTGATAGCTTATATTTTATTACCTCTTATATTAAAAGGTTATAATCCTCTTTTTGTTAGTATCGGTATCTCGTCTCTAATTTTATTTTTTGCTATATATTTTACCCATGGTTTTAAAAAGACTTCGACAATAGCATTTTTAGGAACTTTAATCGCTGTCTGTTTTACTAGTATTCTTTCTTATATTGCGAGTATTACTTTGGGATTTTCAGGTTTTGGAAGTGAAGAAGCTACTTTTCTAAGTCTAAAAGCTGATTCGTATATTGATTTTTCAGGACTTCTTTTAGGTGGGATTATAATTGGAGTTCTCGGTGTTTTAGATGATATTGCTATTACTCAAGTCGCAATAGTTCGTGAGTTGTATAGTGTTGGTAATATATCAAAAAAAGAAATATACAAGAAAGCAATTTCTGTTGGTCAGGAGCATGTTGGTGCTTTAGTAAATACTTTAGCACTTGCATATACTGGAGCATCTCTACCTCTATTACTACTTTTGTCTATGTCTGACGCTCCTTTGTCAGTTATTATTAGTCAAGAAAAATTTTCTGTAGAGATTATAAGGACTATTGTTGGTAGTGTTGGACTTGTGTTGACCGTACCTATAACTACATTTTTAGCTGTTTATTTTGTAAAAAAAGAAGACAAATTGGAGAGCGTATGTAATCACAAGCACTTTCATTAATTTATATTTAATTAAATATTGTTCTATAATAGAATTATGAAATTTTTTAATTTTTTTACATCTCTCAAGAAAGTATTGTTGTTAAATATATTTATCGCATTTCTTATATTAGTATCACTGATTATAGGGATTTTTTTTCTATATAAAGACACGAAGGTTGTATTAAAGGAGCAGCTCTTTAATTCTTTAAATTCTGTTGTTTCTAGCTATGTTAAAGATATAGATTATAGAGATGTTGAAAAGCTTTCAAATCCAGAGATGTATACTTCTGATGAGTACAAGAGGGTGGTAAGCACACTTTCAAAAATAGTGAATTACTATCCCGAAGTATCTTTTGCTTATATTGAAAAAATACAAAAAAATAAAGAAGGTTCTGAAGAAGTTGTGTTTTTGGCAGATGGATGGTCTTTAAATCCCTATGCAAATACTGATTCTGATAACACTAACAATATAGATATAAACAGAGATGGATTAATTAGCGAAGATGATGAACTTACTTATATTACAGAAATATATGAAAATGCTCCAATAAAATCTATAAAAGAGGGTTATAAAAATATTTACATTGATAATACATTTCATACTGATGAATGGGGGAGGTTCATTACTGGATACGCACCAATAAAAAATGATATCGGAGAAACTGTAGCTGTCTTGGCTGTAGATATTCGTGATGTTACTTTTGATAAAATACTGGGAAATATATCTCAATTATTTTTTATATTTTCTTTGGTTGTACTTGGGTCTGTTTTAATATTGCTTAGCTTGTTTTTGGTTGTTTTTATAAAAAAAGAAAATCTAAATAAAACACTTGATGAAGAGAAATCTCTCGTTATAGGTCTTGTTGGACATGAAATGAAAACACCTCTTGCTCGTATTCGTTGGCTCTTATCTGCTGCGCGTGAAGAGTTGGCTAATGGGGATCCTAAGGTTAATAAACATATTAAAGAAGCTTATGATGAGTCAGTAAAAGGTTCAGACTTCTCAAAAATAATACTCGATGTTTCTAGAATTCAATTTGGTAAATTAAAATTAAATTTTGAAAAAATAGAATTAAATACAATGGTTCAAGACATAAGAGAAGATGTTGAATTTATGTTTAGAGAGAAAAATGTTCTTTTTAAGAATGAAGTTCCTGGAATAATTTTTTCTGCTGATCCTTATTATTTCTTACTTGCACTTAAAAATATTATAAGCAATGCTATTAAATATAGTCATGATGGTGGGGAAGTTGTTGTATCTGCAAAAGAAAATAAAGACACGCTTGAAATTTCTGTTACTGACTCTGGTATTGGAATTCCAAAAGAAGAAAGAGAAAAGATTCTTTCTGGGTTTTATCGTGCAATGAATACGAAAGAGACCACAGGGCATGGTTTGGGTATGTATCTTGCTTATCAGATAATAAAACACCACGAAGGAGAGTTAGAGATCTATTCAGAAGAAGGTAAGGGTTCTAGATTCACTATCGTAATACCAAAAAAATAAGTATAATTCTAATAATATGGAAACAAAAAATAAACATAAAATACTTTTAGTTGAAGATGATCAAACTTTTATTGATTTATTAAGAAATAAATGTCTTGATTCTGGAATCGAAGTCTTTGTTGCTGAAAATGGTGAACAAGGAATAAAAATTGCTCTTGAAGAAAAACCTGACGTTATTATTACAGACTTAACAATGCCGATAATGGATGGTTTTGAATTTATTAAACAATTAAGAAATGATGTTTGGGGTAAAAAAGTACCAGTGATCATTCTTTCTAATTATGGTGACTTTGACAGGATTTCAAAGGCTTTAGAGACAGGAGCATTTTATTATTTAGTAAAATCTGATGTCGATCAGAATGATGTATTATCTTATATAAATAAAGCTATAGTAGAATCTAAGTCTTAATCTCTTTATGAAATTAGCATTACTTCAGATACTATATATTTTTGTAGTACCTATTGTACTTATCTATACGGGTATTTTACCTGTTGATTTTAGGGTTTTATTATTATTTTTTGTTACCTTACTTACTGTAGGGATTATGCGTCATGAGAAAATGACTCATGAAGAATCTGGTCTAATAAAACCTTGGTGGAAATATTGGGAATGGTATTTATTGGTACTTGTTGTTGGATTAGCTTTTACTGTGTATCTTTCTAATTTTATACCAGAGAGAAAAATTATACCTATCTGGAAAAACGTAAGACTTCTAACTCTCTTTATTCCCATATCAATTCTTCAAGAAGTTTTATATAGAAGTTTTTTGATGCACAAATTAAAGAGTCTGTTTAATAATATGTGGACAGTTATTCTTGCTAATACATTTTTATTTACTTTACTCCATATTATTTATCCACATAAAGAAATAATGCTACCTTTTGCATTTTCTGGTGGTATTGTTTTTGCTTATATATATTACAAAAAACCAAACATTGTTTTGATTTCAATTCTGCATGCAATACTTAATTTCACGGCTGTATATTTAGGGTTTTTTGTTATACCTTCTTAGATTTTTCTTGTGATATAATATGTCCATGCGTTTCATAAAAAATACTTTTTTATGTAGTATTATGTTTTTCTCTGTCTTGAGTACCACTCAAGTTTTTGCTAGTGATAATACATCTGTCGGATTTATACAAAATCCAATATGGTTTTCAAAAGACTATATTGTAAGTGGTGATGGTGTTAAAATATATACACTAATCTATAATGGTAGTTCTGATCAATTAAAAGGAATGGTTGTCTTTTATAATGGAAAAGTAGTCTTGGGTAGGAGAGAAATTATTGTTCCTGGTAAAAGCGTAAAAGACGTTTCTATTGATTGGAAGCCTGTTTCGGGAACATACAAAGTCAGAGCTCTTCTTGAGAATCCACGATTGATAGATCTGCGCGGAGTAGAATTAAAAACTGTCGATATTTCAGAAGAAACAAAAGAAAATGTTGTCGAAGTAAAAGAAAAAGAATTAGTTAAAGCTGAGCAAAATATAAAAGATTCAGGAACAGAAAATATTTCAAAACAATTTAGCGATCTTGGGACAAGTCTTGCTACTGATATACCAAAAACAGCTTCGAATATATTTACAAAAATAGACAGAGCTCGGTCTGATAGTGCGGACTTTTTAGAAAAACAAAAAGATATTGCAGAACAAGAAAAAAATAAACCAGTAGTAAAGAGTGATTCTGTAGAATCAAAAAAACCTTCATTTATACCTGACAATCCGTTCGCAATTGCAAAATATTACTTATATACAGTAGCTCTCTTTGTTTTTAATATAAAAGTTATATTTTTTAGCTTACTAATCTTAATACTATATTTCTTAATACGTTTTGTATACAGAAAAATAAAAAACAGATAAATATATGAATCCACTAGAATTCCATCAAAAAAATAAAGGGAAAATACAAATATCTCTTATAGAACCTTTAACAAAAGAAAATTTACCACTTGCATATACTCCTGGAGTTGCGGAAGTGTCTCTTGCTATATCAAAAAATAAAGAATTGGTTAATGAATATACTTGGAAAAATAGAGTCGTCGCTGTTGTTACTGACGGTTCTGCAGTGCTCGGTCTTGGCAATCTTGGTCCAGAAGCATCTTTTCCTGTTATGGAAGGAAAAGCTGCCTTATTTAAACAATTTGCAAATGTAGATGCTGTTCCGATCTGTCTTGATACTCAAGACACAGAAGAGATAATAAAAGCAGTTATTGCGATAGCACCATCATTCGGAGGAATTAATTTGGAAGACATATCTGCTCCTAGGTGTTTTGAGATAGAAAGAGCTCTTAGAGAGAAACTATCTATTCCAGTAATGCATGATGATCAGCATGGCACAGCCACTGTTGTTTTAGCTGGACTCATAAATTCTCTCAAGCTTCGAGATTCTAAAATCGATGAAATTAAAATCGTACTTTCTGGTGCAGGCGCTGCTGGAATTGCTATCACAGAACTTCTTGTTGTAGCAGGTGTAAGACATATAGCACTTGTCGATAGTCATGGAGTTATGACAAATACTCGAGAAGATTTAAATTTAGAAAAGAAAAAACTTCTTGAAAAAATAGGCGAACCTTGGACAACTGGAAGTCTGTCAGATATTCTTGCTGGCGCAGATGTTTTTGTGGGTGTAAGTAAAGCAGGAGTTCTTACTGAAGATATGATAAGAATAATGGCTAAAGACCCAATCATTTTTGCTCTTGCAAATCCAACTCCAGAAATATTCCCAGAGCAAGCGATAAGTGCTGGAGCTCTGATCGTATCTACTGGACGTTCAGATTTTCCAAATCAAATAAACAACGTTCTTGCTTTCCCGGGTATTTTTAAAGGAGCTCTAGAAAACAGGCTTTCACAGTTTACAGACGAACATTTCTTGAAAGTAGCGCACGCTTTAGCTTCTCTTGTAGAAAATCCTACAAGAGAAAATATTTTACCTGGAGCGTTTGATGAGCGTGTAGTGAGTGCTGTGTCTTCTATATTTAAAGATGAAAAATAATAAACTTAATACAAATAATAAATTATTAAAAACCATTCTGTTGGCTATCAGTGGAATTATTTTTCCTTTTTATGTTGGATCTCTTTTTTTGTTTGGAGGTATTATAATGAATTGGTTTGGTTTAACAACTGCATTGTTTTTTGCTCTTTTGAGAGTTTCTTTATTTGCAAGTGGTGCCCGCAATTTTTTCTTTGAAGGTTTTTTGATTATAGGTGCATCTTTGTGTATTTTAATTATTAAAAAGTATACAAGAAAAAATACTACTTCATATGAGTTTATTTAGGAAAAAAAGAAAAAAATATAGGGATGTTGATCCAGATGAAATATTGATTGACGCACAAAATCTCCCAAACTTTAATAGGCAACAATTTGAAGGGAGACTAGAAAAAGCAATTAAAGAAAAACCTTTTTTTATTTTTGGATTTTTTGTTACTGTCGTATTTATTATTTTTTCCGGTAGGCTTTTTTACATTCAAGTTATACAGGGTGACGAATATTTGGCCAAGAGTGAAAGAAATAGTTTAAACACTACTCCTATTTTTGCTGACCGTGGAATTATATATGATAGAAATAAAGTAGAACTTGCTTGGAATGAAAGACTTATTCCAGAACAACCTTTTGCTGATCGTGTATACATAAAACAACCCGGATTCGCTCATTTGCTTGGCTATATAAAATATCCAGAAAAAGATAGTTCTGGTAATTTTTGGAGAGATTCTTTTATTGCAAAAGATGGAATTGAAAAGATATACAGCAAACTTCTTGAAGGAAAAAATGGTGTAAAAATATTTGAGGAAGATGTTTATGGAAATACATATTCAGAAAACACAATCAATCCACCAATTCATGGTACGGACCTTATGCTCTCTATCGACTCTAAAGTGCAAGAGGGTCTTTATAAAGGAATTGAAAATCTTGCCCAAAGTTCTGGATATCGTGGAGGAGGAGGAATTATTATTGATGTAGATACTGGTGATGTCTTAGCAATGACAAGTTATCCAGAATATGACCCTAATATTTTATCAAAAGGTGAAGATCAAAATATTATTAAAGGTTATTTAGAAGATTCAAGAAGGGTTTTTATTAATCGTGTCTTGTCTGGTGTTTATACTCCAGGATCTATTGTTAAACCTTTTGTAGCTATAGGTGCTCTTAATGAACGTATTATAGATCCTCGTACTCAGATTTTGAGCACAGGAAAACTCGTCATTCCAAACATATACGGAGGTCCAGATAGTATTTTTAAAGACTGGAAAGCTCATGGATATGTTGATATGAGGGAGTCTATCGCAGTTTCTTCTAATATATATTTTTATGAAATCGGTGGGGGGTATAAAGACCAAAAGGGTCTAGGAATTGCAAACATTGAAAAGTATTCAAAAGCTTTTGGTATTGGTAAGAAGAGTGGTATTGATTTACCAAATGAACTTTCTGGTGTTATTCCAAATATCGAATGGAAAAAGAAAAACTTTCCAAATGATCCTTGGAGAATTGGAAATACATATCACACAGCTATTGGTCAGTATGGTTTTCAAGTAACACCAATACAAATGGCTCGTGCTACAGCAGCTATTGTAAATGGAGGTAATCTTGTAACCCCTGGTCTTATCTTGAATGCGGCCAGACCAAAAGAACATATTGATATAATAAAAGACGAAAATGATTACAAAGTTGTGCAAGAGGGAATGCGACAGGTTGTGACAGATGGTACAGGTACTTCAATGAAAGCTTTTTCTGTGGCTGCTAAGTCAGGAACGGCTCAAGTTGGAGTTTCTAAAGATAGAGTCAATTCTTGGATAATTGGATTTTTCCCTTATGAAAACCCAAAATATGCATTTGCTATTTTGATGGAGAGTGGAACAGCAAATCAAGTTGCAAGTGCTTCTAATGCGATGAAATATACTCTTGAATGGATGCAGATGAATACTCCTGAGTATTTGAAATAAAAATCCTAAAAAGGCCTGATTTTGCTTCGCAAAATCAGGCCTTTTTTCTGTAAACATTTTTATTTGAACTTAGTATCGTTTTGATGTACTATACCTCTATGGAATACGAAAAAGACTATATCACTAAAGAAAAGAAAGCAGCTCTAGAAGAGGAGCTGGAATTTCTTCGTAGTACAAAAAGACGCGAAATTTTAACGCAACTTGAGTATGCGAAAGCTTTAGGTGACTTATCAGAAAATGCTGAATATCACGAAGCTCGTGAACTCCAAGGAAAAAATGAAGATCGTATAAAAATTATCGATCACGTTTTAAGAAATTCTATTGTAATGTCAGACAATCGCGTAACGGATATTGTTGTTATGGGTTCTACAGTTACTGTTATTGCTGATGACGGGAAAGAAAAAACTTTTCAAATTGTAGGAAAAGAAGATGCTGATATTTTAGAAGGAAGGATATCTCACCACTCACCACTTGGGACTGCATTGTTTGGAGGACGTGTTGGAGATAATGTTGAATTCTCAACACCTAGAGGAACTACACTATATAAAATAAAAGAAATAATGTAATATAGAGTATTATGGCATCACTCGAAGAATTACGTTTAGCTCGTTTGCAAAAAAAGTCGCTTCTAGAACAATCTGGAATGTCTCCTTATGCAACACAAGTAGAAAGAACTCATACAACAAATGAAGCTTTAGAGCAGTTTGATATGCTCTCATCACAAAATTCAATTGTTACTGTGGTTGGAAGAGTTATGGCGCTTCGTGGTCAAGGTGCAATCATGTTTTTCAATGTTAAAGATGGAAGTGGTATTATCCAATGCTGTATTAAGAAGGATGAAATTTCAGAACTTCTTATGAGTCTTTTTGTAGATACTGTTGATATTGGAGACTTTGTTCAAGTTTCTGGAACTTTGTTTGAAACAAAAACAGGACAAAAGACAATTCTTATTACTGACTGGATAATGCTTACAAAGACACTCAGGCCACTTCCTGATAAATGGCACGGTCTTCAAGATGTAGAAGAAACATATCGCAAAAGATATCTTGATGCACTGATGGATGATTCTGTTCATAATCGTTTTATCGTTCGTGCAAAAGTCATAAAGGCCATTCGTGCATTCTTTGATGATCTTGGTTTCTTAGAAATAGAGACTCCAATACTCCAAACACAAGCAGGAGGTGCAATGGCTCGCGTTTTTGAAACTTTCCATAACGATTACCAAATCCCAATAGTTCTTCGTATTGCGCTTGAACTTGATCACAAGATTTTGACTGCTGCAGGATATGAACGTATTTATGAAATAGGAAAGAACTTTAGAAATGAGGGTTCTGATCCTACACATATTCAAGAATTTACAATGATGGAATGGTACGCAGCTTATGCGTCTCTCGAAGAAAATCTAGATTGGACAGAAGCGCTTCTTCGTCATCTCGCTCAAGACATTGTTGGTAAAACAACATTTAGCGTTTTTGATAAAGAGGGAAATGAGCATACTGTATATTTTGATGGTGCGTGGACTCGTATAAAATTCGCTGATCTTTTGAAAGAGTATGCAGATTTCGATATGAATTCTTCTACACTTGATGATATTCGTGACAAAGCAATACAACTTGGTCTTGATAAAAATGAATCACTAAAAATAGGAAAGGGAAACTTGCTTGATTATATTTTTAAAAAGACCGCTCGTCCAAAACTTATTCAACCAACATTTGTTCTTGACTATCCAAGTGACTTGAAACCTCTTGCTCAGCAAAATGAAAATGGTACAGCTCGTGTTGCACAGCTCGTGATTGCAGGTGCCGAGATTACAAATCAATATGCCGAACTCGTTGACCCAATACTAGAGAGAAATCTTCTCGAAGAGCAAGCTAGTGCAAAAGAAGGTGGTGACGATGAAGCGATGTCTGTCGATGAAAGATTCCTTACAGCAATGGAGCATGGTATGCCTCCAATGACAGGTTTTGGAATGGGGATTGATAGACTGGTAGCACTTTTCACTGAACAGCGAAATCTGCGCGATGTTATCTTCTTTCCAATAATGAAACCAAAAAGTGACGAATAAAAAAACCTCCCAATTGGGAGGTTTTTTGTAGATAATTTATAAAAAATAAAACCTTATTTGTTAAACAAATAAGGTTTAATAATTAAATTCGTACTGAGCTTTGTCATCCACAATTTCTTCGTGTATCTTGGATATTATCCAAGATTTAATGCCGTGACATTTTTTTATCATTTTTAGGAAAGCTTTCCTTTTTCTAGATAAAAGCATGCGTGCTTTTTTTTGATATGCTGCGATAAGGTCTTTTACTGAACCATCATCTATTGTAGAGTGTGTTTTTTTAAGCTCATTAAGAATTTCTGTTTCCAAAAATCTTTTTTTCATGGCGTTATTTTTTCTATATTAATCATATATTTTATATATTTTTTGTCAAATGAATATTTGTATTTTACCAAAGAATGAGGTTTCTACTTTTAAAATACATTACGGAGGCAAAATTTCTTAAATATTTAATTGGTAGTTTTTGTATTTTACTATCAAGCGAGGTTACTCCTCTAGAACGACATTTCGCAGCCGGGCAGGCGAGAATAGTAATTTCGTAGCAACAAAATATACGCGTCCTTCTAGAGGAGTGGCCGAGCGCCACTTATCCACACAGATTCTTTTGAAAGTGGGGTACAAGTGGTGTAAAATGGTAACAAGTGGGATGAAGTGGGAAATTTGACGGCATCAATTTTCTCCAAATCTTGCGAAGAATTATATGCTTATTGGCGAATACACACACACCCTTGATGAAAAAAAACGCATTTCGCTTCCTATAAAGTTCCGAAAGGAGCTTGGGAATGAAGTGGTTATTACTCCAGGGCTTGATCAATGTTTATTTGTCTTTCCAATAAGTGAATGGGAAAAGATTTCTTTAAAGTTATCAGATACATCAATTCTTCAAAAAGACCCACGAAGTTTTAATCGTCATTTCTTTGGGCAAGCCTCTGTTGTAGATGTGGATACGAATGGTCGTATTCTTCTACCAGAACGTCTAAAAGGAAAAGCAGGTTTAAGTAAAAATGTTGTCTTTATTGGCGTTCAAAGCCGTGTCGAAATGTGGGATGAAGCAACGTGGATATCTTACCGTGATGAAATAGAAAAAGGTGCTGACGATCTTGCCGAGAAGCTTGGCAGTGTCGGTATCTTATAGAAGGAATATGACACATATTCCTGTACTTTTAAAAGAAGCTGTTCTCGGACTTGACCTTAAGTCAGGGAACACTTATCTCGATGGAACACTTGGTTCTGGGGGTCATGCACGTTTTGTGTGTGAACATTTTGGCCCGTCAATTCGTGTTATTGGTATTGACCGTGACTTAGATGCGATTAATCGTGCAGAGGGAACGTTCAAATATCTTCCAAACGAACACCATTTTGTTCTTGATGAATTTCGCAACTTAGACAATGTGCTTTCAAATTTACATATTGAAAAAGTTGACGGAATTCTTTTCGATTTAGGTATAAGTTCTCCTCATGTTGATACATCAGGTAGAGGATTCTCTTTTATGAGAGATGAACCTCTTCTTATGACTATGCAAAAAGATCCAAAAGAGGATGTAATGACCGCATACGATATTGTAAATACATGGGCGGAAGAGAACTTGGAAACTATACTTCGATATTATGGCGAAGAAAAATATTCACGTCGTATTGCTCGAAATATAGTCTCAAAAAGAGAAGAAAAACCAATCAAAACAACCTTTGAATTAGTTGCCATCATTAAAGAAGCTGTTCCTGCTCTGTATCGTTTTGGGAGAATACATCCAGCAACAAGAACTTTCCAAGCAATAAGAATCGCTGTTAATGATGAATTAGAGAATATAAAAGAAGGTTTGAAAAAAGGTTTTGATTCTCTTGCACCAGGAGGCACATTCGCAGTTATTAGTTTTCATTCTCTTGAAGATAGAATTGTAAAACATTTCTTTCAAGATAAAGTAAAAGAAGAAACTGCATTTTTAATACAACGAAAGCCTATCATTCCGACAGATGAAGAAATAGAAAGTAATCCAAGGTCACGAAGTTCGAAGTTGCGCATTATTAGAAAATTATAACCACTATTATTTATGTCACTATCACAAACAAAAGAAAGAGTAATAGATATCTTTAATGGATCTCTTGAACGATTTGTTCGTTCTGCTATGATTCTATCTGCTGCTTTATTTTTTGTGTACGTGATTGTAGTCGGGCTAATTACTTTTAGTGTGGTTCACCGAAAAACCGTTCAAGGGCAAACAAAACAACTTCGCTCTGATATTGCTTCACTTGAGCTTTCATATCTTGCACAAGCAAATACTATTGATATGGCGTATGTACAAACACTTGGTTATACCGAGGTTAAAAATCCTACATATACCAATCGCACAGAAGGTCTAGCATTGCTTAGTACTCATGAATCTCTCTAAAATCAAAAACAACTCCAGAACAAATTTTCTATCCTATGGAATTGTTCTCATAGGCTTCCTTATTGTAGTGAGGCTTTTTTCTTTGCAGATAATACATAAGTCTGATTATGCTGATAAGGCTGATAGGCAATATACAACCCCTAAAGGTTCTATTTTTGATAGAGGAACAATATTCTTTACCAAAAAAGATGGAAGTCTCGTATCTGCAGGAACTGTTATGACGGGTTTTAAAGTTGCAATAAATCCAAAACAAATCGTTGAACCAGAAAAAACTTATGAAGTCATTAATGCTATTACTCCTATAGATAAAAAAGATTTTATAGACAGAACAAAAAAGAAAAATGATCCATACGAAGAAATAAAAGTACATCTCACAAAAGAGGTGGCTGATAGAATAGACTCACTAAAAATAACAGGAGTCTCTATTTATCAAGATAAGTGGCGTTTTTATCCCGGAGGAACGCTCGCATCCCACGTGATAGGTTTTGTTTCTTTTAAGGGAGACGATCTTCTTGGGAGATATGGAATAGAAAGATCCTATAACGACACACTTTCTCGTGGCAAAAAAGATCCTTATATAAATTTCTTTGCTGAAGTTTTCTCTAACATTAGAGAAACTCTGTTTAGTCGTGATGATATTGAAGGTGATATTGTGATGAGTATTGAACCAACAGTCCAAGCGTATGCAGAAAAAAGTTTGCAAAATTTGAATACAAAATGGAGTCCAGATAGTGCTGGTATTATAATCCTTAATCCTAATACTGGGTCTATTTATGCGATGGCTGCAACTCCAGATTTTAATCCTAATGAATTTAACAAATTAAAAACAGGATTTTCTTTTTCAAATCCTCTTGTAGAAAGTGTTATAGAAATGGGGTCTGTAATCAAACCTTTAGTTATCGCTGCTGGTCTTGATACTGGTGTTGTAACAGCTACTACGACTTATTTAGATACTGGTTCTGTGCGTGTTGCAGATAAGGTTATAAATAACTTTGATAAAAAAGGTAGAGGTACGGTAAATATACAAGAAGTTCTTAATCAGTCTCTTAATACAGGGATGGTGTTTGTTGAACAAAAATTAGGGAAACAAAAGTTTCGTGACTATATGCTCGGATACAAAATAGGTGAGAAAACTGGTATTGATTTACCGGGAGAGGTTTCTGGTATTGTTTCAAACTTGAAAGCTCCTGGAGATGTCGAATATGCTAATGCTGCTTTTGGACAAGGTATCGCGCTTACACCGGTAGCAGCAGCTCGCGCTTTCTCTGTTATTGCAAACGGTGGTAATCTCATAACTCCTCATATTGTTGATAGAATAAACTTTAATATGGATAAAGATAAGAAAGTTGGAGCAGAGCCCACTCCTCTAGGACTTCTAAAGCCAGAAACAACAAAAGAAATAACTCGTATGCTTGTTGATGTTGTAGATAATTATGGAAGTGGTTCTTATAAACTTGATCGCTATACAATTGCAGGTAAGACAGGAACAGCTCAAGTAGCTGATCTCAATAATGGAGGATATTACAAAGATCAGCATACTCACTCTTTCTTTGGATATTTCCCAGCATATCAGCCAAAGTTTTTAATTTATTTATACGTAAAAAATCCTAAAGGTGCTCAATTTGCATCACAATCCGTACTTCCTGTATTTATGGAAAATACAAAATTTCTTTTGAATTACTATGAAGTTCCTCCTGATAGATAAATATTAATACATAAAACAAAATAAAAATACAAGAGCGGAACCCTTCGGGTTCCGCTCTTGTATTTCTCTAACACTTTTCCCCACAAAAACCTATAAAATCTATACTATAATAAACACATGTTAAGTACTCTCAAGTACTTCTTGAGCCGAGCCTACACGATAGTATCTATCGTGCTTTTTGTACTATCTTACGGAGCTCTCAAAGTATCAGCTATATACTATCCTACAGATAATATAACAAACCCTACATGTGCACCAGGGGACTCTGGTTGTTATGTATCTTTACTTCCTGACCAAACATCTAATGCAGGGAAGTTTTTGACTACAAACGGCACTACTACATCTTGGGCTACGGTGTCTGGTGGTATTTCAAGTTTCAACACTAGAACAGGTGCTATCACTTTAACATCTGGTGATGTAACTGGAGCTCTAGCGTACACACCTTTAAATAAAACTGGAGATACGATGACTGGAGACTTGAATTTGTTAAATATTCAAGCATCTACTTCTTCTGGAATTAATCTAAAAAATATCGGGGGTACAACAATTTTTAATGTTGGGTCTGGTAGTGGAGTAAATGCAACAATCACTGCTCCATTAGCTTTAACGGGTGCTTTAACTCAAACAGGAAACGCAGACGCAGTTCAACTTCGCGTTCGAGGACACAGCACTCAAACTTCAGACTTGACTCAATGGGTGAATTCTTCTGGAACAGTTCTTAATTCAATCAGTGGAGCTGGTAACGCTGTTTTTGGGCCATCTATCGCACAAGTTCCAAAGGTAGGAATTAGTACAACTAACATCAATCAACCTCTTTTAGTTTTAAAAGCTCCTACTTCTTTCGCATCATTTTTATTTTTTGCTTTAGATTCTTCTGGGGTTCAAGTTGCTACTATTCATAATTCTGGTGAAAGTATTTTTAAATCTATTACAACAAGGAGTTCTTTAAACATTGAATCTACAGGAGATGCAACTATTTTTGTCGGTTCTCCAGACGGTGCTACATCTTCGATTGATTTTTTTTCAGATGGTAATGCAAATTTTAAGGTTTTAGTAGAACCTTCAACAGATAATTTTATTATAAAGGATGAGGAGACTAATACTCCTTGGTTTAATATTGATAGAGCTAATCGTCGTGTTTCGTTGGGTGACATAAATTATGAAAATAATGGCATGTCCTTAAATATTGATGATTTTAACAAAAATTTCTATCTTTCGAGTGGTGGTGGACAAGTATTTAGATTTGATGCAAATTCTCAAGAAATTTTTTTTGGAAACGAACCCGCTGAACGAATCCCTTTCTATGTAAATTATGGGAGCATGAGTTTTCAACTTGGGGACAGGAACGGTATTTTAAACGAAACCTCTTTTAGAGGAAGTGACACTGATCAAAGATATTACATTCAAAAAGCTGGAAATGAATTTTTAGACGTAGATATTTTAAATAATAAATACAAGTTAGGTGATATTAATTTAGCTAATAACGGAACAAGATTAGTTATTAATGATTCAGCTCGAGTTATCAATCTTGGTAATAATGAAAATGATGGACCTGACGGCATAGAGGGGCTACAAATAGATTTAAGTAATGGAGGACAGCCAATTATTAAACTTGGTTCAACAGGGTGGAATAGTGGAAATGGAACTCTCCTCACTATTGATGATTATAATATGAGTACCCAGATAACAATAAGTGGGAATAGATATTTTACTGTTGATACAGAGAATAGATTATATCAACTTGGAGATATAGATTCTAGTAACAACGGCACATATTTAACAATCAATGATAATTTTGGAGAAGTTTCAATAGGAAAGATGGGTAATTTTAAAGTTTTAAAAGCCTCTATAAGTGAATTTGCAAATATATCAATAGGTGATGTTGATAATGAAAACAACGGAACTAGAATAAGTTTAGATGATGAAAGTGGTGATATGGTATTAGAAGCAAATGGAAATATTGATTTAATTGGTGCTGCACTTGTCACAAAAACCCTCAATGTCGGCGGCGTATCAGTTTCAGGCATCGTCTCAAGATTTGCTAACTCAACCGGAACCTGTGACATCAACCCAACAACAACATCACTATCTTGTAGTTCAGACAGAACACTTAAAACAAACATCACAAACCTCAACAACACAACACTCAACCAAATCACATCACTTAA
>JAIXRY010000009.1 GCA_027484965.1 bacterium
CAATCAGGTGTAAAACTCCTTGCAGTTAACACAGCAAGAACAGCAACAACAATAACTTCTGATTTTGCAATCCTCACAAACAATGCTGGTACGATAAGTGAGAAGATGAGAGTTAGGGCAAATGGTAATGTAAGTATTGGAAATACAAACTCTACATACAGACTAGAAGTTGGTAGTTCTGGTGTAACTGGTATAGTATCAAGATTTGTTAATTCTACAGGAACCTGTGACATCAACCCAACAACAACATCACTCTCATGTAGTTCAGATATTAACCTCAAGAAGAACATCACAACTCTAAAAGATAATCAACCTTTCGTACTAAACTCTCAAACTCCAGATACAAGTGTCCTTAAGAATCTAAATAAAATAACACCAGTTATCTACAACTGGACTACAGAACAAGACACAGCTACAAAACAAACAGGTTTCATCGCACAAGACGTAGAACAAATCTTCCCATCTCTTGTATCTACAGACCCTACAACAAACCTCAAGTCTCTTAACTACATAGGTCTCATCCCTTATGCTATAGAGGGGATTAGAGAACTTGATATTAAGGTTAATCAGTTGAGTTCTTTGGATGATACGGTTGAAGGAAGTTTTGGGTATTTGGCAAAAGAGTTATTAAATACTGTTAATACTTACATTAAAGATTTGACTGTTGGAAAACTAAAAGTAGATGGAGATGTTTGTGTAGATAATGTATGTATTTCAAAGGAACAATTCAAACAAATATTGATAGATCAACAAAACAAAACAGTACAAGTAAATAATGTTGTTCCAGAAAATAATCCTGAAATTATTCCAGAAAATCAAAATAATGAACAAGAACCACTTCCAGACAATCAAGAAACATTTGTACCTCCAGTAGAATAATAAATTGATTTTAAATTAAAAACTGCTATAGTTATAGCGGTTTTTAATTTTTTACAACTAAATAAAATTACACATGGAAAGTGCTGTACAAGAATCAGTAGAACTAAGTTCTGAAAATTTTTCTTTCGAAAATTTGATCAAATATTTTGATCAAAGAAAAATAAAATTTAATCACAATGGAAATGTATTTATTTCCCAGCAGGAAGGATTTAATTCTAAAGGTAAAAAGTATTATTTAAAATTAACTATTAGAGTTCTAGATAAAACTTTTACAGGAACAGTAGATGGTTGTGGGTCTAGAATGCCACAAGTGTGTGCTATTAAAGCTGTAAAAGCCTTTTTCAAAAGACTAGATTCTACCAAGAGTAAGTAACCTTATATTTATATAAGGTTTTTATTTTGGCTGAATATTTTAAAAATGTTTTAAAAAAAAAAAAAAAAATGATTGATAGGGTAGTATAGATATATAAGCAATGAACGAGCTATCACTCGGGAGCTTTGGGAAGAAACCTTTAAAAGGGAAGTAGAACCCATAAATGAGAAAGGCTGGAAAATTTTTTCAAAAATTTTCCAGCCTCAAAACTAAGGTGGTACCGCGAATTATTTATATACAAAAAATAAATCGCCCTTGGAATAATAATCAGAAATGATTGTTATTCGAGGGCGATTTTGTTTACTCTAGCTGTAAGTTTTTCCAGGGAGTAAAGAACCATATTTTGAGATTTTTTTTCAGTTCACTTTTTTTGCCAGTAAGAGCAAGAACAAATAAACCAATATTTGCATATAGTAAAATTAATCCTCCAAACAGATAAATGAGTTTTTCCATAAATTATTAAATTTTATTATCAATACTATATATTATTAAAATAACTTGTCAACTATGTCCCAATCAAACGAAAATAAAAATAAATCTGCAAATGCACTTCGTGAAGAAGAAGTTTTAAAATTCTGGAAAGAAAATCAGATTTTTGAAAAGTCTGTAGAGAATCCTGCTGATGGTAAGCCTCGCGCTGACTACGTCTTTTATGATGGACCTCCATTTGGTACAGGACTCCCACACTACGGACACTTGCTCGCAGGTACTATCAAAGATGCTTTTCCACGTTATCACACAATGAGAGGTGAGTCTGTTCGTCGTACTTGGGGATGGGATTGTCATGGGCTTCCTGTTGAGAATCTTATTGAAAAGAAATTGGGATTAAATACTAAGAAAGATATTGAAGAATATGGTGTAGATAAATTCAACACTGAAGCATGTAATAGTGTTCTAGAATTCCGTGAAGATTGGGAGAAGATTGTACCTATGACAGGACGCTTTGTAGATATGGAGCAAGATTACAAGACAATGGACGCCACCTATACTGAGAGTATTTGGTGGATATTTTCTGAACTCGACAAAAAAGGACTAATCTATCAAGGTTACAAACCAATGCACCTATGTCCACGCTGTGAGACAACACTTTCAAACTTTGAAGTGACACAAGGGTACAAAGATATTACAGATATTTCTGTGTATGTAAAAATGCAAATCAAGAATGAAAATACATACTTCTTGGCTTGGACTACGACACCTTGGACTCTTCCAGGGAACGTTGCTCTTGCTGTCGGAAAAGATATTACGTATGCATATATAAAAATAAAAAATACAGACGCAGGTGATGCTCAATTTATTCTTGCAAAAGATAGAATTGAAAATGTTCTAAAAGGAAAAGAATATGAAATAATAAAAGAAGTAAAAGGAGAAGATCTTGTTGGTATATCTTACGATGCGCCTTTTGATTATTACCAAAAAGATGATTCTCTAGAAAATCATGAAAGAGGCTGGAAGGTGTGTGCAGGAGAATTTGTAACGCTCGACGCTGGTACTGGTATTGTGCATATTGCACCAGCTTTTGGTGAAGACGATATGAAGCTTGGTCAATCAGAAAAGCTTCCGTTCGTTCAGCATGTGAAGACAGACGGACACTTTAAAGAAGGGGTGACTCATTTTGCGGGAATGCAAGTGAAGCCAAAAGATAACCACCAAGCGACTGATATTGAAATTATAAAATATCTTGCACACAATCATTATCTTTTTGAAAAAGAAAAAATTATTCACTCATATCCACATTGTTGGCGTTGTGATACTCCACTTCTTAACTATGCTTCAACATCATGGTTTGTTGAAACTACAAAATTGAAAGATAAGCTTATTGCTGCAAATCAAGAAGTGACTTGGATTCCAGAACATGTGAAGGATGGACGTTTTGGAAATTGGCTTGAGAATGTTCGTGACTGGGCGATATCTCGTAGTCGTTATTGGGGTGCACCGCTACCTGTATGGTTTGGTGAAGAATCAAAGAAAAAGTACGTTATAGAAAGTGTTGAAGAACTAAAGAAATATACAAAGAAATCAGGGAATAAATATTTTGTTGTACGACATGGGCAAAGTGAAGCAAATGTTGATCATACTATTAGTTCTCAAGATATCAGCATACATCCACTAACAGAACAAGGTAGAGAAGAAGCAAAGAACGCTGCTCACAAAATTGAAAAACCAGATATAATTATTGCTTCTGATTTTTTGCGTACAAAACAAACAGCTGAAATAATAGCTGAACATTTTGGTATAGATAAAAGTGAAATCAAGTTTGATCAAAGGCTTCGTGAAATCAATGCTGGAGATTTTAATGGAAAAACTTGGGAAGACTATGATCAATACTTTTCAGATACAGAAGACCATCTAACAAAGACTCTTCCAAATGGTGAAAATTCGATGATGGTAAAACAAAGAGTAATGTCTTTATTGTTGGAAGTTGATAGTGAATATAAAGATAAGACAATTTGTATTGTAAGTCATGGTTTGCCTTTGTATATGATGTGGTTGGGTAAAGACGGTTTAAACAATCAACAAATAATAGATAAAGATTGGGAAGACCACTTTGAACAAACAGGTGAGGTTAGAAATTTTGAATTTATTCCATTTTCTCATAATGTAAATTACGAACTCGATCTACACCTTCCATATATCGACAGGGTAGAGCTTGTAGATAATGGAGAAAAACTCGTTCGTACAAAAGAAGTCTTTGATTGTTGGTTTGAATCAGGAGCTATGCCTTATGCTTCAATCCATTATCCATTTGAGAATAAAGAATTATTTGAAACACAATTCCCAGCAGACTTTATTGCAGAGGGAATGGATCAGACACGTGGGTGGTTCTACAGCCTACTCATTCTTGGTGTAGCGCTCTTTGATAAGAGTCCTTATAAGAGAGTTGTAGTAAACGGAATTATCCTTGCAGAAGATGGGCAAAAAATGTCTAAGAAACTCAAAAATTATCCAGACGTTACTGAAGTATTGGAGAAATATGGAGCAGACGCACTTCGTTACTATATTCTTTCATCACCTGCAGTAAAAGGAGAAGAGCTTCGTTTTTCTGAAAAAGATTTGGCTCAAATATCAAGTCGTGTTGTAGGTAGACTTCTCAATGTATTTTCTTTCTATGAGCTCTATAAGAAAGACGGTATTAATTTAGAAATAGAAAGTACTCATGTGCTTGATCAATGGATACTTGCTCGTCTCTATCAACTTCTTTCTGAGATAGAAAACGGAATGGAGATGTATGAATTAGACAAAGCTGTGCGCCCGATAGATTTGTTTGTAGATGATTTGTCTACATGGTATCTTCGTCGCTCACGTGATCGTCTGAAAGATGGAGATGGTGAAGCAATTGCTACTTTGTACAGAGTACTTAAAACTCTCTCTCAAATGATTGCGCCGTTTATGCCTTTCACAGCTGAGTATATTTGGTTAAGATTGAAATCTAAAAATTCAGCAGAATCAGTACATCTGTCAGCTTGGCCAATAAAAGGCACTGTTGATGAAAAATTGATTGAAGAAATGGTAAATGTACGCGAAATAGTAACCACAGGTCTAAAAGAAAGACAAAAGGTAAATATTCCTGTAAGACAACCACTCTCTAAGATAAAAATTAAAACGGAAAATCTAAAGAATGAATATCAAGAAATCATAAAAGATGAGCTCAATATAAAAGAAATTTGTATTGAAAAAGATATTGAAAATGAGATAGAAATAGATACAGTAATAACTCCCGAACTAAAGAAAGAGGGTATGTATCGTGAACTTGTCCGCTCTATTCAAGATATGAGAAAAGAAAAAGGTTTGAATCCAAGCGACATAATCAAGCTCTCTATGAGTGAAAATGCAAAAGAAATTGTAGAACCATTTTTGGAAGATTTACAAAAAACAGTTGGAGCAGAAAATGTAGCATTCAATGCGACAGAAGGAAAAGAAATTAAAATTGATGAAGAAATATATTTTGTAAACTTTTAAAATAATAAAAATCACCCTTTGGGTGATTTTTTGTTGTTTGCATAACCTCTCTTCTTTAATTCAAAAGGGAAGCAAAAAACTTCAATTAATGTCTTTCTCATTTCATTTTCCAAAAACTCTTTTAGATAATGATTTGTTATTGTTTCAACAATTTCTTTTGCAACACCGTCCATAACCTTCTTTGTACTTCTTGGTTTTAAATCATGAATTACTTCAACGATAATACTATTATCATACGGTTCTTGTACTTGAATGAATATAATTGATAGTTGTTTTGCCGATCTTAATTGCAAAGATCTGTTCTCTAAAAAAATTCTTTTTATACAATCTTTTAGATCTAAATCTCCTCGAATGCCGCAAGCATTATCAAATTTCTTGTGTCTGTAGATTTTTATTAATGGCATATTTGTACATATTTGTATGAACAATAGATAATTTTATATGTTTTGTCAAATAATTTATCTGCTATACTAATAAAATGATAGACCGATTAAAGCATCAAACTATTTTTCTAGAAAACAATATTACAGTTCATTATCTTCCTGATTCTGACGCTGGATATGGTGAAGCACGTATAATTGTACCTTTTGGACACGCGTATAATACAGGAGATATTCCACAAGGCTCATTTCATTTTCTTGAACATATGGTTCTTAATCGTTCAAAACGTTATCCAGAAAAAGATGCCTTTGAAAAATTTATAGCTGATAATGGTGGATATATTAATGGTGGTACAGGTCTCAATCTAACTTCTTATGAAATATCTACTCCTACAGATTGTTTTGATGAAGCATTTAAGGGTCTAGTAAGTCATGTCTTTGAACCTATTTTTACAGAAGAAGATTTAGAAAGTCATAAACAAATAGTTCGTAATGAACGTATCCGCTCGACTCCATTTTATCCAGGTAAGACAGAGCTTGGTGAATACATTAAAAAATATTGGCTTGATGTTGAGGAAATTTCACTTAACCAAAGGCTTGGAAGTGATGAAGATTTGAATAATTTCTCTATACATTTCATTGAAACTTTGCATAAATATTATTTTACAAAACCTATAACTGTTATTGTAGGGGGAATGATTAATATTGATGAGGTTTTGAATACTTTAAGAAATATTTCTATGGAAAAGCAAGAAGATGAGCTTCCTACCTCTGTAAAACCTATCTCTATAGTAAATAAAGAATTTCATGAAAAAGGTTTTAAAGAAGTTGAAAGATATGAATATAGATTCGCTTATCTTTTAGACGAATATTCTTATGATATTCATTTTGGAGTAAGGTTTTTGAAAGGGTATTTATTGAATGTTGTTGGTCCAATATATAAATGGCTTCGAGACGAAAAGTCTTGGGTATATGATGTTGGTACTATTTCTTTCTCTTCTCCTAATTCAAACAAAACAATTTTTGGTATCAAAGCTCCATTATCTGAAAGATATCAAGTTGATATTGTACGCGAAGAATTAGACAAAAGAATTATTGAAGGGTTGAAGGATAATGAACGAATTGGGAGATATTTTGAAACGCTTATAAAAAAAGAGGTTTTTATTAATGAAACAGTAAGTGACAGAATCGGAACTCTTGAAAATTATTATTGGGATTATAAAAAAACTTATACAGGAGAAGATTGGCTAAAGGTTGTAGAAAAATACAGACAAGAAAATGCACTCCTTGATCTATATAATTACACAAAAGAAAAAGGGGAGTTTACAGAGTTTTTGGCCAAGCCCTTGGATAAATAATGTGTTACCATGTTTGTATGAATCCTAAAGTAATATATACGGCATATTTTGTTGTTGACCCAAAAAAGCTTTTGGAAGAATTTCCACCTAAACATAAAAATGTTTTTGCACATCATTCAACAATTGAATTTAGACCAAAAAATGGTTTAGAAGGAATAAGTGTTGGAGAAAAGAAATATATAGAAATTTTAGGTAGGGTTTTTGATGAAAAAGGAGACGCTCTTTTGGTTGATAATGATAAATCAAAAAAAGAAAATCCACACATTACTCTTTCGTGTGCAGAAAATATTCCGCCAGTATATTCTGATGAAATGATACAAAAAGCAATTAAATATGGAAAAGTTGAAATATTTTCTGAACCAATTTTTGTAGAAATTATTGAGGGTTATTTTGATGGTATTAATGATATTATAAAATAAAAAAACACCCCTGTGGTTAAGGGGTGTGTGAGAATATTGCTATTCTACAAATTTTTGTTTTAATTTCAGTAACTGGCTGTTGTCAGCAAAGACCCGATCTCCTGTTGGGGTGAGTTGGTTGTACTTAATGTCAACCTGTACAGCAACTTTTTTTGCTTCAATTGCACAATCGATAAGTTTGTCATGTTTGGCGGCAATCTTTTCTCTTGATTTTTTTGAAATTTCATCCTTTAAAATTTGCTCTCCTTTCGTGTATACCGGCTTACGGAATTTGACTGTGATTTTCTTCTGTTCCCATTTTGGGAGTTCTAGAATTCTTTGTTTTTTTAGTGTGTCAAATACATAATAAGTGCAATAGTCTGAACCATGCCTTTGATTTAAATCTGTGATAATTTCGTAAAATTCTTTTACTTCTTTAAATAAATGACTAGGTATTCGATCTAATTTTGTTTTACCCATTTTTTCTGCAATGCCATCAACAATAATGGATCCAGCTGGATTTAAAGGAATAAATACACCTTTATGCCATGCTGCAAAAAATGATACTCCGTTGTACTGGAATAGATATGATTCCAGTATTTTGTTGTCTGTTCTTAGACACCCATTCTCCCTTAGAGGTTTTTTGTTTAAACTCATTTTATTTTATTTTTAACTGTTCTTATATATTATATACTATTTAATATAAATTGTCAATATTATAAAAGCCCTTATATTTTATGATATAATTTAATTCTTAATGTCTTCCGAAATAATAAAAAAAGCAAAAAAGGTATTTTCTGGCGTTGTCTGGGATATTTATCAGTGGGAGCAAGAAATGTTTGATGGAAGTTTCAAAACATTTGAAATGGCTTATAGACACAATGCTGTGGCAATAATTCCAATTGTTGGAGATAAGATATTGATGCAAAAAGAAAGACATCCTCACTGGACTGAAGTAAAACTCGCAATACCGGCAGGAGAGTCAGATCATCCAGGTATTCCTCCTATTGATGACGCAAAAAGAGAGCTTCTCGAAGAAACTGGTTATATTTCAGATAACTGGATCTTATGGAAAGAAACCACAGAAAGTCAAAAATTGCACTGGCCAATACGTGTGTTTATTGCTCGTGATTGTGTTGATACAGGTGAAACAAATCCAGACATTGGAGGTGAACAAATAGAAACAATGCTTGTTAGTTTTGATGATTTTTTAAAGCTCGTTGTTTTTGATAAGAGTTTTAGAAATAAAGAAATCGTTCCTGACTGTATTCATGCTTTTTACAATAAAGAAAAATACGACGAACTGAAAGAAATATTTTTTGGAAAATAATGCATCATATTCATCATACACACGCATTTGTTATTTCTCACAAAGATTTGGGTGAAGCAAATCGTCTTTATACTATCTTTACAAAAGAACTTGGAATGGTGACAGCAACCGCACAAGGTGTAAGAAAGATGTCTTCTAAACTTCGCTTTACTCTACAGAGCGGCACTTACATAAAAGTTGATTTTGTTAGGGGAAAAGAAATGTGGAGAATCACCAGCGCTTCTCCTCTCGAATCTTTTGATTCTCGTGATACAGCTCGTAATATTGTTTGGTTAAGAATACTTGGATTACTCGCACGTCTGACACAAGGAGAAGAATCTCATCCTCAAGTTTTTTCTCATGTCTTTACCGTTTTTGAAACAATTAAAAATGTTCCAGAAGAAGAGCTAGCAAATTTTGAAATCATCTGTTTTATAAAACTCCTTTTTTCTTTTGGTTATTGGGAAATTATAGAAGGAGATGAGTCTATTGTTGCCGGCTCTTACAATAAAGAAATGTTTGATTTTATAAGTGGAAGAAGAACTGTCCTTGTTTCGCGTATTAATAATTCACTTAGTGCTTCGCAGCTCTAACATTTTACTTTTCTGCCGTGCTATAATTTATAGTATTATGGCAGACAATTTAGATCATATCGAAGAATTAAAAAAGCGCCTTTTTATGGCGAAAGATGAAAAATCTATTCCAGAACTTCGCGAGCACACATTGCATAATCCGAGGTATCAGGTTGCCAAAAAATGGACCAAAGAAACTATTAATACTACAACAAAAATTATGTCTCACGGATCATTGTTTAAGAAATTTTTTATTGGATCACTACTATTACTTCTCGGATCTTTTGGGTTTTTTGCATATATGTTTTTGCAAGGTAATAATACTGTATCAAATGATAATATTGATATTGCTATATTAGGTAATGCTTTTGCAAAAGGTGGAGAACAATTACCAATACAGGTTTCTATTGCTAATAAAAACAAATCGTCTATTTCTAGTGTTGATCTCGTATTATCGTATCCAAAAGGAAGCGGCACTGACGCTACTTCAGAATATATTCGCTTACGCAAAACTGTAGGCACTATAGAGTCAGGCCAAACCAAGACCGAGCCATACAATCTCGTCTTATACGGTGAACAAGGAACAATTAAAAATATTACAGCTTCAGTTGAATATAGAGTTTCTGGTTCAAATGCACTTTTTGTAAAAGATTCATCATTTATAGTGACATTATCTGAGGCGCCTATTTCACTTGTTGTTGATGCTCCAGAAATGATTGGTTCAAATCAAGAATACAATCTTTCTATAAAGACAACTCTTAATGCTGAGAGTGCAAACAAAAACATGGTTCTCGTCCTCGCGTATCCTCCTGGATTTTCTTATATCGCTTCAAGTCAGAATCCGATGGTAGGAAACACTGTTTTTGATTTGGGGGATTTGCGCCAAGGCGTTCCAAAAACTATAACTATAAAAGGAAGTCTTGTTGGTCTCGACAAAGAAGAACGTTCGTTCCAAATATATGTAGGTGAACAAAACAAAGATAAGCAATCAAGTATTGGTGTTATTTACAATTCACTACTTCAGAATGTAATGATTACAAGACCTTTCCTTGATGCACATCTTATAATTGGCGGAGAAGATAAACCAGTATATTCAGTGAGTGGTTCTACACCTATTAATGCGAAGATTATTTGGTCAAATAATGCTATTACTCGCATTGCTAACGCTCAAGTAACTTTGCAATTTGAAGGGCAGGCTCTCGATAAGGAATCTGTTATTGTTCCAAATGGTCGCTATGATGCACGTAACAATCTGATTGTATGGGATCAAGACACTACACCAGAATTCGCATCGCTCGAGCCAGGAGCAACTGGTGATCTTGATTTTACAATTACAGCCAAGAATATTTCTGGAACTTCTTCTAATTCTGATATCCAAATGAATGTTGGAATAAGAGGAGAACAATCAGGTGATGGGCTTGGACAACAAACTATTTCAAGTGTAGACAAAAAAACTCTTCGCTTTGGTGTTGATTTCCAAATCGCCCAAAGTGCGAGCTTCTTGCAAGGTCCATTCAAAAACTCTGGAACAAATCCACCTAAGAAAGGCTCCGAAACAACATATACAATCAACTGGACACTTTCTCCAGTCCAAAATGTTGTTACAGGAGGAGTAGCAAAAGCCGTGCTTCCAATTGGAGTAAGATGGGTTGGTAAGACCTCTCCTGACCTTGAAAGAGTTTCTTTTAATTCAGCTACTAGAGAAATTACTTGGGATATCGGCACTATAAAACGCAGTACAAGCAATCTTGTGCGCCAAGTATCTTTCCAAGTTGGTGTTACTCCTTCAGCTTTTGATACAGAAACAACAACACTTTTGATGGGGGAGCTCAATGCGACAGGAACAGATACCTATACAGGTTCACCTGTGAAGGACACCAAAAGAGAATTAAATACTCGTATTGTCGATGGAAAATCTGTTAACTAAATGGTATAAAAGAAATATATGGAAAAAGATAGTGTTTTAATGGAAAAGATTATATCTCTCGCAAAGCGTCGAGGTTTTGTTTATCAAGGTTCAGATATCTACGGAGGACTCGCTGGAACATGGGATTATGGGCATCTTGGAGTTGCTTTGAAGAATAATATAAAAGGTCTTTGGTGGAAGAAGTTTGTGGATGACCGTCGTGATATGTACGGTATTGATGCGGCAATCTTAATGCATCCAGGTGTATGGAAGGCAAGTGGTCACGTGGATACATTCACAGATCCTCTTGTGGAATGTACAAAATGTAAAAAACGTTTTCGTGCAGACCAATTAGAAAAAGCAGGTATTTGCGATTCTTGTGGAGCGCCTACAGGTGAAGCTCGCAATTTCAATATGATGTTTCAAACTCAAGTTGGAGCTGTAGAAGATTCGTCTGCAACAGTGTACCTTCGTCCAGAAACAGCTCAAGGAATGTTTGTTAACTTCAAAAATGTTGTGGACTCATTCCATCCTAAGCTTCCTTTTGGAACAGCTCAAATAGGTAAGGCGTTCCGAAATGAAATCACTCCTCGTGACTTTATTTTCCGTGTACGTGAATTCGAGCAAATGGAAATTGAATATTTCATCCGTGAAAATGATTGGGAAAAACAATTTGAATATTGGAAAGATGAAATGATTGAATGGATGGATATTGTAGGTATTGATCAATCAAAAGTTCATGAACTTGAAGTAGAAAAGGAAGACCTGGCTCATTACTCACGTAGAACTGTAGATTTTGAATTCGATTTTCCTTTTGGAAAAAAAGAATTGTATGGTTTAGCATATCGCACAAATTTTGATTTGAATATTCATAAGCTTGAATATGTTGATGAAGAAAATGCTCAGAAAATAGTACCTCACGTAATTGAGCCGTCGTTTGGTCTTGATAGAACAGTACTCGCAGTATTGCTCAGTGCTTATAATGAAGAAGAAAAAGAAGAAGACACTCGTGTATTTTTGAAACTCAAGCCAAGTGTAGCGCCTGTAATATGTGCTGTATCACCATTACTCAAGAATAAGCCTGAGCTCGTAGGAAAAGCTGAAGAAATATTTGGAATGCTCAAAAAAGAATTTGGACGCGTTATGTGGGATGATAATGGAAACATAGGAAAGCGCTATCGCAGACAAGATGAGATAGGTACGCCATGGTGTATTGTTATCGACTTCGATACTCTCACAGATAATACAGTAACAATTCGCGATCGTGACACAGGTTCTCAAATACGCCTCAAAGATTATGAATTGGTAGGGTATATAAAAGATAGATTAAATTAAACAAAAAACTCCCCAAAAGGGAGTTTTTTGTTTAATAAAGATAATGGTATTATAGATACATGACAGATCGCCCAATAAATATATCTATTACCACAGGAACAGTTGTAAAAACACTTCTTATTATAGGACTTTTTGCTGTAGCTTTTCTATTGAAAGATGTTTTGCTTGTAGTTCTTACAGCTATTGTCATTGCTTCTTTTGTGGAGGTGATTTCAAATAAATTAAAGAAAAAATATAAAATACCAAGACAGATTGTTGTTTCTGTTGTTTTCTCCTTGATGCTTATAATAATAGGTACTCTTGCATATTTTATAGTACCTCTTTTCTTGGATCAAGTTTCAACACTACTTAGTCAGATTTCAAAAGCGCTTCCAAATATAGAATTTTTAAAACCATTTCAAAGCAGATCTTTTATTCTTGGAGCACAGCGTTTTGTTGATGGAATAGGAAGTGATACGCCTATTACTGATGTTATATCTGGTTCAAGAACTTTTATTACATATATTTCAACAACTCTTTTTGATTCTGTATCAAGTATTTTTGGAGGGTTGGTAAACTTAGTAATTCTTCTTGTTATATCTTTTTACTTATCTATGCAAGAGAGGGGTGTTGAAAGTTTCCTTCGATTAGTTACACCATTACAATACGAACCATATGTTCTCGATCTCTGGGAAAGAACAGAAACAAAAATTGCAGGTTGGGTTCAAGGGCAGTTAGTTCTTGGTCTTATAATTGGGGTACTAACTTTTATAGGTTTGTCTATTATAGGAGTTCCGTACTCTCTTCTACTTGCTCTTATTGCTGCGGTAATGGAACTCGTTCCTTTTGGTCTTATATTTGCTGTTATACCAGCTGTTGCAGTTGCTGCCATTAATGGAGGATTCTCTAGTGGGCTTATAGTTTTATTGTTTTATATTATTATTCAACAATTGGAAAATTATTTAATTGCTCCAATGCTTACAAAAAAGACAACAGGAGTATCTCCACTGGTTGTCATTATTTCTCTTTTGATAGGAGCTCAGCTTGCTGGATTTTGGGGGTTAATTCTTGCTGTTCCTGGAGCTGTGCTTGTTCTTGAAATTCTAGAAGATTACGAAAAGAAAAAGCTTCCTAATAGATCATAATTTGTATGACTGAAAAAAATAAAAATTTCTATATTACCACAACTTTGCCGTACGTGAATGCTGATCCACACGTGGGATTTGCTATGGAATTTGTGCGTGCAGATGTGATTGCAAGATGGAAAAAATCACAAGGATATAATGTATTCTTCAATACAGGTACAGACGAGCATGGGCAAAAGCTTTTTACTGCAGCTGAAAAAGAGGGGGTAGATGTACAAGATTACGTTGATGGATATGCAGAAAAATTCCGCGGATTAAAAGATCTTCTTGGTATAACGCAAGATGTTCACTTCATAAGAACAACAGATGAAAATCATATTAAAGCAGCTCAAACATTTTGGAGACTTTGTAATCAAAATGGATATATCTATAAGAAAACATATCAAGCAAAATATTGTGTAGGGTGTGAACTTGAAAAAACAGACAGTGAACTCGATGATGATGGCGAATGTCCTATACACAAAGGCAGACCGATCGAACTTATTGACGAAGAAAACTATTTCTTTAAATGGAGTGCCTTCCAAAAACCACTTCTTGCTTTCTATGAAGAAAATCCAAACTTTGTAATTCCAGATTTTCGTTTCAACGAAATAAAAGCTTTCGTAGAAAGAGGACTCGAAGACTTTTCTATTTCTCGTTTGAAATCAAAAATGTCTTGGGGTATTCCTGTTCCAGATGATGAAGATCAAGTTATGTATGTTTGGTTTGACGCATTGGTAAACTACATATCAACTCTTGGGTGGCCAACTGAGTCAGAATTCAAAGACTTTTGGATATACGGAACACCTACCCAATATTGTGGTAAGGACAATCTTCGTCAGCAGTCAGCAATGTGGCAATCAATGCTTATGGCTGCAGGTATTTCAAATTCGCACAAGATTATTGTAGATGGATTTATAACAGGTGATGGAGGGATTAAGATGTCTAAATCGATAGGTAATGTTATTAATCCATATGATGTGGTGAGTGGATACGGTACAGACGCACTTAGATTCTTCTTACTAAAAGAAGTATCCTCTTTTGAGGATTCTCCATTTACAATGGATAGATTTAAAGCGTCTTATAATGCAAATCTTGCAAACGGTCTTGGTAATCTTACTTCACGCCTTCTTAATATGACTGTGTCTTATGGTGTGTCTTTTGACCATATTACTTTCGAACCTCTTGCAAATGACGAAATAGAAAAAGCCTACAACGAATTTGATATTGCAAAGGTGATGAATATTGTATGGGCTGAAATAAATGGACTTGATAAGTTCATTCAGGAAACAGAACCATTCAAGACTATAAAGACAAATGAAGTAAAAGCTCATAGCGATCTCAAATATGCAATTCTTCGCTTGTCTCATATTGCAACAACACTCGCTCCACTTCTTCCAGAAACATCAGAAAAAATAATTTCTTTAATTAAAGAAAACAAAAAACCAGAACAACCATTATTTTTGAGAAAGGAATAGTATGAATTTTAGCTATATAGATATTCACTCACATTTGAACTTCAAAGACTTTGATGAAGATAGAGAGAGTGTAATACAACAAATGAAAGATGAGGGAATTGCGACAATATCTGTCGGTACAGACCTGGCTTCATCTATAGAAGTAATAAGACTTTCAGAAATACACGATAATCTTTTTGCTTGTGTTGGCGTGCATCCCACCGATGTCCTTGAGTCATCTTTTGATTATGAAGAATTTTTGGAATTAGCAAAACATCCGAAAGTTGTTGCGATAGGTGAGTGTGGTTTTGATTATTTTCGTGACCAGAGCGATGAGTTAAAAAATAAACAAAAAGAAATTTTTGAAGCACATATAAAACTTGCAATAGAAGTAGGAAAACCCCTCATGATTCACGCCCGCGCAAGTAAAGGTACGCAGGATGCATATCATGATACCCTTGATATTCTAAAATATTACCAAAAAGAACATCCAGAACTCCTGGCAAATTTCCACTTCTTTGCAGGTGATATTGGTGTACTTGAGAGAATACTTGATATTGGCTGTACAGTGTCTTTTGATGGGCCTATTACATTTGCTAGAGATTATGACGAAGTTATACAAAAATGCTCTTATATGAGTATTATGGCTGAAACTGATAGCCCTTTCGCAGCACCGAACCCATATAGAGGTAAAAGAAACAGTCCTTTGTATGTAAAAGAGATATATAATAAAATAGCTGAAATTAGAGGTGAAAATGAAGAAGAAGTGAGACTCCAAATTAATCAAAATGCTCAAAATTTCTTTAACTTATAACAACAAGACACTTATATTTAATGGGTGTATAATTGTATTATGAACTTAGAAAGAAAATTTTCGAAAGAGTTGGCGCCAGATTTACGTAAGGAAACGGCTGATAAAATAAGAGAGGCTCGAAATAAGCCTTCCAATTTTGATGAATTAAAAAAATATAACAAGAATGTAAGAGAGTTGCCTGAAGAATATGAATCATGGGCTCCAATCAAGGAAAGTTTTGAATCTTTAAAAAAAGACATTTGGGGAAAAATATTTAAAACTGAAAAATATCGAGAACGAGAACTTTTCTTGAATGAGGTATTAAGTCTTAAAAAAGAAGGTGATATAACTCGAGCTAAAATGGAATATGAGGAAAAACTGAACGAAATTATAAAAAATTGCCCACTATCAATAGAAGAAAGAGAAAAATATTTATCGACTGAAGCCATGGAAAAAATGCCTTTGGAAGATTACTTAACTTTACTTAAAAGATTATCTGGTGAAGCTTTTTACCATGTCACAAGATATGGAGTTCGCGAAAATACCTTTATGTCTACTGGTGGTGGACATACTCTCGGAAAAGGCACTTTCATTAATAGCCTAAATCAGTTATTAGAAGATGGAAATATTAATTCGCTTGTTGCTAGAGAAATTAAAAATGATGGTAGTTATATTTTAAAATCACATGAAAATGAAATTAAAGAAGAAATAAAAAAAGGAACACCTATCAAAGAAATAGTTGATCATTTAATGAAACAATACGATACGGAATATTTTCTAGATAGAGAGTCAGCACATTTTTCATATGGTCAAGATAAGCATAGTATGTATGGCGCTGAAAAAGGATATAAATTCTATGTATACTATCCTGTTGAATACATATTACAAAATGATTTTTTTCATAAAAATAGAGAAGTGCAAATAAAAATAGGTGAAAGTCAGTTTTTTAATCGAGGCGGAATAGACCAACAATATAATGATGTTGAAATATTTAATTTTGGAAAAGGAGTACCTGTTAATGCAGGGATTCTCTGTATTACAGGTGATGTAGATGTTGACCCAAAAACAGGGTCACAGTATTTAATAGAAAATGGAGAACCTGTTGTTGATAAGAATGGTGAATTTAAAAAACCAGATCAAACAATAACAAGTCAAGAATATTGGGAAAATTATTTTAAAATTAATCCAGAACTAAGACCAAGTAAAATTATATATAGTGATTTTGGTACATCATCAAATAAATTAGATCATGTATTAAGTGTGTGGGCCGAAAGTAAGAAGATATTAAATCAAGATCCAGACAAAAAGGAAGCCTTCGATAATTATGTAAAATTTACTCAGGATGCACTACGAAAAATCTATACAGATATAATTACAGAGGATTTTTGACAAAATCATTGTTTTTCTATATTATATCCATGTAGCCCCGTTCGATATACCTCCCACAAATATAGGTATATTGCATTAGTCCGAAACGTGGGTCTTAAAAATTAATATTATTTATGCAAGAATTTGACAAAGCACTCCGTGTTTATGAATTTTCTTACTTGCTTGTACCTTCAATTCCTGAGGAAGCTCTAGAAAAAAAGGTAGAAAGTATGAAAGAAAAAATCTTAGCACAAGGTGGAGAACTTATAGCAGAAGAGTCACCAAAATTTATGACTCTTGCGTACGAAATGTCACGCACAATTACAAACAAGAAAACTCCTTTTGCAAACGCATACTTCGGTTGGATCAAATTTGAAACAACTCCAGAAGTAGGAGAATCTCTCACAGCAATGTTTGAAAGAGATGAAGAAATAATTCGTTTCCTCAATATTAAAACAATTCGTGAAAGTACTCTCGCTCCAAAAAAGTTTACTGAAAAGGGAAGTCCTCGTAAAAAAGAACAAACATCAGTTGAACAAGTAGCTGAAGTACCAACAGAAACAACAGAAGAAGCTCCTTCACAAGAAGAAGTTTCAGTAGAAGAAACATTACCAACAGTAGAAGAATAATTATTACTCTATATGTACATCAACAAAGCAACAATTCTAGGTAATCTCACTCGTGATCCTGAAGTAAAATCAATTCCAACAGGCACAAAAGTAGCAACATTTTCTCTAGCGACTAATCGTTCATGGAAAGATGCAAACGGTGCAAGAAAGGATGCTTCTGAATACCACAATGTTGTAGCATTCGGACGTCAAGCAGAATTGATTGGTCAATATGCAAAAAAGGGAAGCTCTCTTTTTGTAGAAGGACGCTTACAGACACGAAGTTGGGATGATCCGTCTGGTCAAAAGAAATACCGTACAGAAATAATACTAGAAAACTTCCAATTTGGTCCAAAACCTCAAGCTGGAGGAATGACTGAAATGAGTGCAAGACCTGCACAAAAAGAAGCTCCTAGTCCTGAAAACGATGATTCATTTGATGCTATAGAATATCCAAACGAAGATATTAATGTTGATGATATTCCATTTTAATTTATATGAAACAAGACTTTTTCTCTTCAAACAATATAAAGCACATAGACTATAAGGATACTGAAATTCTAAAGAAATTCATTGGTCCTTCAGCAAAGATACTGTCACGTCGCCGTACAGGTCTTACTGCAAAAAATCAAAGAGCGCTTACAGCTGCTGTAAAACGTTCAAGATTTATGGGTCTTCTACCATACGTTGCTAAGTAATTGTTTAGAAATAAAACACAAATAAAAGCGGAACCCAAATGGGTTCCGCTTTTATTTGTGTTTTATTTTGCTCGCTCTACGTATTCAGCACTCTCAGTATTAACAACAATTGTTTCTCCTGCATTAATGAAAAGGGGAACGTTGATACTTGTACCATTTTCAAGAACAACTTGTTTGTTTCCTCCTGTAGCAGAGTCGCCTTTGATTGATGGTGGAGCTTCTTTAACTACGAAGTTTACTTTGATAGGGAGTTTAACTCCTATAATTTGTTCTTCGTCATCGTATTCAAACATCAAAGCAATGGCAGTGCAGTTATCCTTTAGGAATTTTTTGGTATTTCCATCCATAAGGCTGTCTTTTACCACGAAGCGATTCTTTGGATCTGTTGGATCGCAGAACCAGTATTCACCTTTGTTTGCGTATAGAAATTTGATATCTTTCTTAGACACTTCCGCTTCTTCAATCTGATCTGATGCATGGAATGTTGTAGTAACAGCACGACCTGATATTAGGTTGCGCATCTTTACTTGGTTTTGAGGTTTTCTTTGTTGAGTGCGGGCTACATGAGAATCTGTTACTTCATAAGGCTCTCCCTCATAAACAACATATTTTCCGATCTTAATTTCGTTGTAATCTAACAATGACATATAAATAATTTATAAATTTGGTAATAATATAAAAACACTATAGCAAAATAAACTTATTTTGCAAGGTATTTTTTAAGCAGCCTTATCTTGCTCTGATTCTATTTTATTTAGTTCTTCTTTTGTAATAACTCCTTTTGTTATTTTTTCTAGATTTTCATCTTTATCATCTTCCATAAATTCATTAAAAGAAGGATATTCTTCTTCTGTAATGCGTTCCGGTTCTGTTTTGAATAGTTTTCTGATTAGACCTCTAAGGCCGCGCCGCTTCTTATTTTCAGGAATTGTTTTTAGATTGTCTTTTCCAGCGTATCCACCGTATACTGTTCGGTCTATATCTTTTGTTTGAAATGGTGTACCTAAATATGACTTGTCTTTGTATTGTTGGTTTATTGATTCGTGGTATCTGTATTCACCTGATTCTTGTTGTTCATATGCTCTTCCAATGGCATTACGTAAACCTTCCATGTCTGGATTTAGATGTTCAGGATATTGGTCAGGGTATTGAGATTTTAGTTGTTCGTGGATTTGTTCATCAATTTCTTCTGCGCTCATACCGTCGTATTTATATGCTTCTGGTCCAACGTGTTCGTAATCTACATTGTTGTTTTCTTCTACTTCAATATTTTTTTTATCAATTAATTCATCAATAGAAGGTGACTGATCAACAATTTCTTTTTTTATTTTTCCATCTACAGAGTCTTCATATTTGTTGTAACTGTCTGCTTGGTTTTTAATTACTCCTTTTATAAAGTGTTCTTCTTTCATAAAAATTTAGGTTAGATAGTTTGCTATTCACCAGAACTTTCCATTACAACTTCTTTCATGCGATTGCGTACATTTTTCAATATTTCATCGCGAAGTTTTGGATTATCTTTCATAAATGTACGAGTTGCGTCATATCCACGCCCAAGCTTCACTTCTTTTTGTGTTTCAAAAGAATCTGCTTTGTCTTCAGTATCTTCTGCCTTTTCAGCTTTAGATTTCTTTCCAGATTCTTTTGGAATTATTTTGATATCTTCGTCTGGGCGAGTGTATGTATAACTCACACCTCCAGCCTTTGATATGATTCCAAGTTTTTCACCTAGTGCTATAAGTTCACCTTCGAGTGATATTCCTTCACCATAAATAATATCGAACTCTGTTTGTTTGAATGGGGCAGCGACCTTATTTTTTACAACTTTCACACGAGTGCGACTTCCTACCACTTCTTCACCCTTTTTTATTTGTGCAATACGGCGAATATCGAGACGAATAGAAGTGTAGAATTTTAGAGCTTTTCCTCCTGGGGTTGTTTCTGGATTACCAAACATAACACCAATTTGCATACGGATTTGGTTGATGAAAATAACAACAGTGTTTGAACGAGCAACAATTGCTGTTAGTTTACGAAGAGCTTGAGACATAAGACGAGCTTGTTTTCCTACATGTTGAGCACCCATATCTCCTTCGATTTCATCTTTTGGAGTAAGAGCTGCAACAGAATCAACAACTACAACGTCTATTTTTCCAGAACGAACAAGACTCTCTGTTATTTCAAGTCCTTGCTCTCCTGTATCTGGTTGTGAAATGAGAAGGTCGTTAATTTTAACACCAAGATTTTTTGCATATTCAGGATCCATTGCATGTTCAGCATCTATATATGCACATACACCGCCTTTCTTTTGAGCTTCTGCGACTATATGTAGAGCTAGAGTACTTTTACCTGAAGATTCAGGTCCATATATTTCAATCATTCTTCCGCGAGGCATTCCTCCTACACCAAGCGCAATATCAAGACCAATAGATCCTGTTGGAATAACATCGACATTTACTTTTGGAGTTTGACCAAGTTTCATAATTGCTCCTTCACCAAATTTTGTTTGGATTGAACGAATTGTATCGTCAATACCGGCAGTTCCTACTGCTTCTTTCATTACTTTTACTTTTGTAGATTTTTTGAGGGCCATATATGTAGATAGTTAATTAATATACTGTTTATATTTTACTTGCACTCGGCGGACCATCGAGTGAGTCATTCTGAATAATTTTTGTTTCTATGTTTGCCCCAATTGGTGGAGAGATTGTTTCTTTTTCCACGAGAAGTTGATAAGTTTTTTTGTTTGCTTTGCCAAACCTATCATATGCTTTTACTGTGAGTACTGTGTATCCTGAGGGGAGTCCTAGAGATGCTTGCCAGTTTCCTTTTTGATCGATAGGTATAGGATTGTCATTTATATATAGTTCTTTTGTGTTTTTTGTTGTTCCAGAAAGATTGAACGCTCCACCATTAATAGTAGTCCCGTTCTCTAAATCATCAGATGAAAAACGAGCACCTTCTATAAGAGGGAAGAATCTAGACACAGTAAAGGTAATAATAATACTAAAGAGTACTATTAAACCTTTTTTCTCTGTACTTGATTTTTTCCACCACGATATCATAATTATATTTCAGGTTCATTTACTGGTTCATTTTCACGACCACCAAGCACATCACGAGGTTTTGCACCATTTCCTGGTCCTACAATACCGCGTTCTTCAAGAATATCTATTAGACGCGCCGCGCGAGCATAGCCAATAGAAAGTTTTCTTTGTAAGAATGATGTTGAAGCTTTTCCACTCTCAATAACTATTTGCTTTGCTGTTTCGTAGAGATCGTCATCATCATTATCTCCTTCGATACTACTTTCAAATATAGATTTATCACTAGAAATGTTTGTTCCTGAAATATCAATAAGATTTGGGATTTCGTCCTTGTATGCTTCACTTAGATATTTTACAACTTTCTTTACTTCTTCTTCTGTAATATATGCAGATTGTAGACGGTTTGGCTGACCTTCACCTCCAGAATAGAGCATGTCTCCAGCTCCTAGAAGTTTTTCAGCTCCGACAGTATCAAGAATTGTGCGAGAGTCTATACCTGTAGGAACACGAAGAGCAATACGAGTAGGAACGTTTGCTTTAATAAGACCTGTAATAACGTTTACTTCAGGGCGTTGTGTTGAAAGAATAAGGTGGATACCGACAGCTCGAGACATTTGAGCAAGGCGAACAATAGCCGCTTCAAGCTCTCTTGGATATGCCTGCATAATATCTGCGAGCTCATCGATGATAATCACAATATAAGGCATTTTGTCTGGACCTGTACCTTCAATAGCGTCTTTTGGTGCTTTGTATGTTTTTACAATGTTGTCGTGATAAGACTCGATATCACGAACACTTTCTGACTGAAGGATATCGTATCTTCTTTCCATCTCTTTTGCTGCCCATTTAAGCGCAAGAATAGCTTTCTTGGCATCTATAATTACAGGTGTGAGTAGGTGAGGAATTTTATTATAAAGAGTGAGCTCAACACGCTTAGGGTCCACCATGATAAGCTTCAATGCTTCTGGTCCATTTCTATACAGAAGTGACGCCACGATAGAGTGGATAGTTACAGATTTACCAGATCCAGTTGTACCTGCAATCAATGCATGAGGGGCTTTCGCCATGTTTACATAGTGAGGTTTACCGGCAACGTCACGACCAAGAGCGACAGTGAGAGGTTTTGGTGCACTTTGGAATCTTTCATCAGAAAGAAGAGCTCCAAGTCCAACCATGGCTTTTGTCTTGTTTGGAATTTCTATACCCACGAGAGACTTTCCTGGGATAGGTGCTTCGATACGAACAGGGTGAGCGGCAAGTGCAAGAGCGAGGTCGTTTTGAAGACCTACGATACGAGAAAGTTTTACTCCAACAGCAGGCTTCAGAGCATAGCGAGTGAATGTTGGTCCAATAGTAATTTCATCCATCTCGACTTCAATACCGAAGTTGAGTAGTGTTCGTTTTATGATATTTGCATTTGCTTTGATGTCTCCAACATTTGCCTTACCTTTGTCTGCTTCAAGAAGATTGAGTGGTGGAGGAACATAAGTTGCGTGTTTTGTGAATGCATTTTTTTGAATTTTAAAATCACCAACTTCATCACTAAAATCTGAAATTTTTGTCTCACGTGTCTTCGCTTCGCTTTGAGAATTTTCGACAGCTTTATTTTCTTTTGCGTCGACTGCCATCCCTTCGATAACTTCTGGAACTTTGTTTGGATCAAAAGTCTGCCCTGCGACAAATTCTTCGAATTCTTCACCCTCGTCTTTTTTGTGTAGTTTGTTTTTTATCCATTCAATGAGAGGGGTGATGTGTGGACGTCTATCGAAGAGTACAAAGAGTGACCCTACAAGTATTGCTGAAAGGAAGATAACAGAAACATAAACATCAAAAAGTTTTATGAATGGCCATGATACAAACGATCCTATATATCCAGCAGATTGCTTACTTGCAATATCAAGAAGTCCAAGTGATGTTAAGAAGAAAAGAGAAGCGCTCGCTGTATGAATTTTTGCAAGGTGAGGTCTCTCGGGTTTCAAAAAAGAGATACCTAAAATTGTCCCCAAAATAGGCAGAAGAAAGTATCCATAACCAAAAAGTGAGTATAATCCTTTGTATGTATAAGAACCCACAACACCTGCTTTTTTGAGGGCTGCAAGTGTGAAGAAGAGCACTAAAACAAAAGTGATCAATGCGTATATTCCGTGTCTTGTTTCATCCTTTAAAAAACTTTCTTTTGGTTCAATTTGGTTGTTTTTTGAACCTCTTACCTTTGATGATTCAGTGTCATCTTTTTTTGTTTGTGTGTTCTTTTTAGCCATAGAAATATAGACTAATTATATCATGTAAGACATATGAAATCATAGAAAAAACCTTATAAAACAAGAATAAAAAGTCCGCAAGTTGTGCAATGTCTTTTTGAGCGTATAATAAAGACATCAAATTTTTATCAACTGTCCAATACTCATAAAAGACAAATTAACAGACAATATGGAACACTTAAAAGACATACAAAAAAAGACACAAAGTATAGTCACTGCGCTGTACATGGTTTCTGATTTTATGAATGATAATGAGCCTGTTAAACTAGAACTCAGAAGTATTGGTGTGTCCTTGATTAAAGATGTACTCTCTCTCCAAATGTCTGATAGAGGTGAGCACTACAAGAGAGTCTCAATTGTTCGTTACAAGATTGCAGAACTTCAAACTCTGATAAGTCTAGGACGAACTCTCGGAATGGTGTCCATGATGAATTCAAAACTTTTAGATGACGAGCTTGTGAGTCTTTCTCATGCATTAGAACATGTAAGACCTATTGAAAATATAAAATCAAAATCATTCATTCTTCCAGAAAATCTTTTTAAAGAAGAATTTAAAAAAGAAACTGTTCTAGCTGATCGAGATACGACATCGATTCATGCAGAAAAGAGTGTCAGAGATTATAGTGTCGCCAGTCCTGTTAATATTGGAAATAGTTCATTTCAAAAATTCTCTTTTGAAAAAAATAGTACAGGAAGTGACATGTCTCACACCAACACTCTTCCTAAAAGGACAGATGAAAATGTAATCATAAAGACAGAAATAAAAGACAATAGAAAAAAAGAAATAATGGACACAATTAAAAGACAAGGAGGAGTGTCAGGTGTAACTATAAAAGACATTACAAAATTGTTTACAGATGTAAGTGAGAAAACAATACAAAGAGAACTAACAGAAATGCTTCAAAAAGGACAAATTAAAAAGACAGGTGAAAAACGCTGGAGTAGATATTACCCTCTATAAAATTCTTTAAGAATTTATTAAAAGACATTAATTTTAAAATTAGGGATTTATTAAAATTACTATAGGACAGATTTAATCAAAAAAAGGAGCGGGACCCAACAGGGTCCCGCTCCATTTTTTACCAATCACGACTCTTACATACTACACCTTACAACTACCAAAAAGTGACCATCCAGAAACCTTTGAATTAATGTCTCTAGTATTTTTATAAAAGTAGAGAAAAATTATTTTTCAACGTTTTCCACATTGATTTTTATTTCTTATTCATCTTCATTTAGGTATACTTATCTTTGTATATATTACGTGCATTTTTTTATGTATTGTGGTAATATACAAGTATCCCTCCAAGGAGTGAGCTATCGACACAACTTGGTTCCCGAGCGGTTTTACGTAAGGGTAAAAGGGGATATATCGAAGCGGAACGATCATTGACAAATGAATAGGAAATACAAAGTGATGCCGACTGCGTATTTTCGCTCGTTCGTTTATCAATATCTTCCGTGTATCGGCCATGTCGACACGGCAGATTCAATCTTTCCAAACCCACATTGTGAATTTGAATTAATCGCATAATTCTCTAATTAAAATAATTTTGATTTTTGACTTATAACTTTTGATTTGAATCTACGGTGTGGGTTTGGAGAACCCTAACCGCATACATCTTAGTTTGTCGAAACTAACTATCAAGTATGCAGTATTACAAAATTGGTAACTCATTTAAAAGTGTTATCAAATAATACAAAAGTTTTTTAAATTTAATTATGAATAAATTCTCATCAACAACTTTGAAAGTTGTTGCTGCTGGAGTATTCGCTTTTGCTATGGCGTTCGCGTCAACAGCAAGTGCTTACACTTTCACAACAACACTTAGACAAGGTTCAAGAGGAGTAGCTGTTCAAGAACTACAAAAGTTTTTGAATGCTTACTCTTCAGAAACAGTAGTTGCTACTTCTGGCGCAGGTTCAGCAGGTAAAGAAACTACATCTTTCGGTCCAGCTACTAGAAGAGCAGTTATCGCTTTCCAAAAGAAAAACGGTCTTGCTCAAGTAGGACAAGTTGGTCCAGCTACTCGTGCTCTTCTTAACGGAACAAGTACAGGTGGTGGTTCAAATCCAGTAACAAATACTAATGGTGTTTCAAGAGCTACAACAAGTCCAGCTTCAGGAACTCTTATTGCTACACAAGCTAATGCAAAACTTCTTGATATGACTTTTGCTGGTAACTACACAGTTACTAATGTAAAACTTATGAAAGGAGGTATCTCAACAAACTCAGCACTTTCAAACATTTACTTGTTTGATGGCGCAACACGTTTGACAGATGCTGCAACAGTTAACTCAATGGGAGAAATCTCATTCAACGCTCCATCAGGTCTATTTATGGTAAATGGTTCAAAAACTATTTCTGTAATGGCTGATGTTGCTTCAGGTACATCAGGACAAACAGTTTCTGTTAGCTTTGCTTCTGCTATGGCAGGAACAACAGCTGTTACAGGATCTGCAGAAGGTAGTACATTTACTATAGCTGCAAATCCTTCTAACATGTCAACAGTTTCATTTACATCTTCAACTGTTACTCCTTCAGGAGCAACATTGAACACAGGTTCAAATGTAACTCTATGGCAATCATCAGCAACTATTGGAAACAATGATGTTTTCTTTGATCGCGTTGCTTTCCGTCAAGTTGGTTCAGCTCCAGCTTCAGCATTTGCAAACTTCAAACTCTATGTAAATGGAACACAAGTTGCATCAGCTGCTGGTCTTGACTCAAACGGTTATGTAACATTCGTTCCTACATCTCCTGTTCGTCTTCTTTCAGGGACTCGTATAATGCGTGTTGACGCAGACGTTGTTTCAGGAGCATCACGTACAGTACAGCTTTCTCTTAGAACAGCTGCAGATGCAGGATTCCGTGATTCACAACTTGGTGTTAATGTAACTGCTGCAGGTCTTCCTGAAGTAGCAACAACAGCAAGTACAATCGCAGGATCAACAGGTGGTACTATTACTATCGAAAAAGATGTAACATCACCTTCACAAAACGTTGCTCTTTCAAGTAACGATGCAGTGCTAGGTATCTTCAAAGCAACTGTATACGGTGAACCTGTAAAAGTTGAAACTCTTACAGTTGGAGGAACATACTCTGTTACTTCTACTATCCGTAACGGACGTCTTTTGATTAACGGTACACAATATGGTTCTACAGCAACTCTAGTTCCAGCAGGTACATCATTTACTACAAACTACACAATCTACCCAGGTACTCCTGTTATGATTGAAGTTCGTGGAGATATATTTGACAATGACGGAACACAAAGTTTTGTTGGTGGAAGTACAATACTTACAACAATCGTTGCAGGTTCAGCTAATGGTCAAAAAATGGATTCACTTGGATCAGTAGATGTTCCAGCTGCAAACGTAAGTTCAAATACATTGACTGTTGGTACAACAGCAATGACTTTGTCTAGAAATGCAACATACACAAACCAAACAGTAGTTCTTCCACAAACAGCTTACAAAGTTGGTTCATGGAATCTAGTTGGTTCTTCAATCGAAGATATTCTTTTGACAACATTGTCATTTGATATTGATTCAGTAACAAACACTACATTTAGTGCAGCTGACATGACAAATGTTTACGCTGTTATTAAGTCAGGTGGCGCAACAGTTCTTACAACTTCACCAGTTGGAACAGCTACTGCAGCTGATAACAATGTTTCTGTTAACTACACTCTTGCTAAAAACGCAAGTATCACAGTAGAGTTCTTTGCAACTCTTGGTTCAACAGTAACAGCGGCTGACTCAGTTAAAACAGACCTTACTGTAACAGGACAATCACTAACAAGTGGAAGTTCAATTACAGCAACATCTGCTGATACTGATGGACAAACATTGACAGCAGGTGCAGGATCATTGACTATTACAGCTGATGCTTCAACACCTACAAGTCCAATCGTTTACTCTGATAACCAAACAGTTCGTACAGCAGCATTCAAATTTGCTTCTGTAAACACTGGTTACAAAGTTACAGACATTACTTTGACAATCCCTGCAGCTGGTGCAACTATTGCTAATACAGTAAATATTTCATCAACAACAGGATCATTCTCAGCTTCAATGACTGCAGGTGCAACAATGACATTCTCTGGTCTTAACTGGAATATTCCAGCTAACACAAATGCAGTATTGAATGTAGACCTAGTTCTTGGATCTGTTGGATTCTCAGCAGGTACATCAGGAGCAAGTCTTGCAACTGCTTTGACAGACGTAACAGCAACTTCTGCAGCTACAGGTGTATCTGCAGCAGCGACAGAATCAAATCCAGCAGGAACAACATTCTACGCTTACGCAGCAACTCCAACAATCACTCAAACAGAACTTTCTAGTTCAGAAAGTTTGCTTGGAACAGGTACAAAGAATGTTGCTAAATTCGCTGTTTCTTCAAATGGAGGTGAAATCTCTTGGAAGAAATTGATCTTCACTGTAACTCGTGCAATCTCAGGTACTGATACTCTTGCAACACCAACACTTTGGGATGCAGATACTAATACTCAAATTGCAGGAACACCAGCATTCACAGGATCTGTGGAAGCTGATGGCGGAACAGCAGGTACAATTACTTTTGTTGCTACTAACGAACAACAAATTAATGGTACAAAGAACTACATATTGAAAGTAGTTGTTGCAGGTACAATTACAGATGGGGATAACCTAAACGTAAGTATCGCACAACCTTCTTCATACGTAGCTCCTGCAGCTTACGCTACAGTAGCTGGCACAACATCATCATTCACATGGTCTGATATGTCAGCTTCAAGTCACTCAGAGTCAACTACTGACTGGAGTAACGGTTTTGGAATCAAGAATCTTCCAACAAATACTTGGACTCTTTCAAAATAGTCTAACGTAAATCTTGGTCAGGTAACTTAAACCAAAAAAGAAAAACCCCGTAAGGGGTTTTTCTTTTTGTGATATACTATAAAATATGGAAAATAAGAAAAAAATAATCATAACAATATTATCTTTATTAATAGTTGCGGTATTAGTTTTTTTGTATACAAAAAACAATAAAAAAGAAAATATAACCCAAGAAGATAATTCAAAAAATGAAGAATTAAATTTGGAAAAAACAGATAAAGAAGATGTTGTTGAAAGTGTTGAAAAGCAAGTAAGCACAAAAAAATACCAAGAATTTATGGATTTAGGTGATAGTTCTGTTAATAAAAAAGACTATAGCAGTGCTATATCTTATTACAAAAAAGCGCTTTCTTTTGGTGAGAAAGATGTTGTTTATGCAAAGATTTATAACGCCTATCTTGCTAGTAAGGATATAAAAAACGCCACAATAGCCTTAAATAAGGCAATTACAATAAATCCAGAATATACTCTATATCACATATGGTCTCTTGAACTCCAAAGATCTGTTGTTTCTTATGACAAATTGGTTGAAATTTATAAAGACGGATATTTAAAATCAATAAAAGAATCTAAAGTTAATCTAATTACATCTTTTGCTAGAATTTCAGAAGAATTAGGTAAAAACGATGAAGCTATAAATCTTTGGAAAGACGCTCAAATTGTAAGTCCAGACAAAAAAGATATGTATCAAGCAGAAATTGATCGTATATCTTCAAAAAAATAATTTAATTTAACAAAAAAACTACTTAACGAGTAGTTTTTTGTTTGTGGAAAAACTGTGGATAAATCTCTTTTTGCAAGAGATGTAAAGACAATGATATAATAAGCCTATTATGAAACAGATATTCGATAAAATTGTTGCATGGGTGAAAAAGTATAAAGATAATATAATCCCTATCTTGGTACTCGTTCTCGTATTTATTGTTGGTGCTATGGCTATTCGTCATGATTTTTCAAAAGAAAATTCATACGAACCAAAAAATCCAGAAGAGGTAAGTCTAGATGCGGAATCAAGTCTTTTTTTGGAAGCAGGGTCACCTGAATTAAAAGATAGTGAAATAAGTAGTGCAAATGTGGAAGTTGTAAAAGTATCAGATCCTATAGAAAGTATTACTAAAATGACTTTTAATGCGCTCTGTGTTAGTCCTGAAAAAGAAATCTCTGTATCAACTGGTACAAAGGTAAAATTTGAAAACATTCAAGGAGAAACAAAAAGTATTAAAATTCTAGAAACTGTATACTCTATTCCACAATACAAATACCGTACATACACATTCAATACTGCTGGTAGTTTTGAAGTTTCTTGTGATAGTACTGTTGTAGGTACTGTTGTGGTAAAATAGATACATGAATAATCGCCTTTTAAAAATTCTGGCTGGTTTTATAGGAATGATTTTAATAGGGCTTACATCACTTTATTTTGTTCAATATTTTAATCAAGATAAGACAAAAAATGTTGTTATAAGAAACTAAAAATTAACAGAAGTTTATTTAAAAAACACATAAATTCATTGAGTTTATGTGTTTTTTTGTATTTTATATTAAGCGAGGATATTACTTTCCAGAAGCCCCACTGAGATACTTTTGGTATCGATTGGACGATCAGTATATTCGTGTCGAGAGGTTTAAGAAAAACGAGCACGATTTACGTGTGTTTTGTACTTAATTACCAAGCGAGGATGTGTGTTCCACTGTGTTTTTTGTATTTTATACTAAGCGAGGGTGTCACTCGTAAAAGACCTCTGAAAGCGCGACTGGCGCTGTAAGGAGGAAATGTTCATCAGGACATTTCCGTGTCTTTTTCGAGTGACACCCGAGCGCCTTTGACTAGGCGCACTTTTTTTGTTACTATACAAGAACTTGCCGTAGACAGAGGGTTGTCCCAAAAGACATAAAACCTTCCGAGGTATCTCATCCAATATTTGTTGGAGATACGGTAAAAGTATGGTCGAAGCTAAAAAACAAAAAAATTATGATCACAAAAGATAAAAAGAGTCTTATCATTAAAGAACTTGAAAGTTCTTTAAAAGATACAAATTCTATCGTTTTTGTAAATTTCCATAAAATTACTGTTGCTCAAGTAAACAAACTCCGTCGCACACTAGGTGAAGAAGGAACAGGATACAAGGTAGCAAAAAAGACTCTTCTCAAGAGAGTTCTTGATGGAAAATACGAAGGTGAATTACCTGTACTCGATGGCGAAATCGCTATTGCTTACGGTGCTGATTTGATTGCTCCAGCTCGTGGTGTAAATCAATTTGAAAAAGAAAACAAAGGTTCTCTTAAAATAGTTGGTGGTGTTTTTGAAGGTAAATACATGAACGCACAAGAAATGCTTGCTATTGCAACTATTCCTTCTCGTGAAGTACTTCTTTCACAAATCGCATACCTCCTCAAGAGTCCTATGCAAAGACTTGCTATCGGCGTTAAAGCTGTAGCGGAAAAGAAAGCTTAATCGCTTTAAATGGTTAGTTAAGTTATTAAATTAATATTTCTAGAAACTATAATAAGTATCTAGAACCTAATAAAATTATGTCAAAATTCGATTCATTCCTCTCAGAACTTGAAAACGCTTCAGTTCTAGAACTCAATGACCTTGTAAAGGCTATTGAAGAAAAATTCGGTGTTTCTGCAGCAGCTGTTGCAAGCGCTCCAGCAGCAGCCGGTGCAGCAGAAGAAGTAAAAGATTCATTTACAGTTGTTCTTGCAAGTGCAGGTGAACAAAAAATTGCTGTTATGAAAGTAGTTAAAGAAGCTCTTGGTCTCGGTCTTAAAGAAGCAAAAGATTTGGTTGATGGTGCACCAGCAACAATCAAAGAAGGTGCTAAGAAAGACGAAGCAGAAGCAATGAAAAAAGCTATTGAAGAGGCAGGAGGAAAGGTTGAGTTAAAGTAATTTTACTTTAACTAAAACTTTCCGGAAGTACTCGAATTTCTTTTCTTAGAGAAATTCAGAGTGCAAGGAGGAAATTAGAAAGAAAACCCGCTTAAAGCGGGTTTTCTTTCTAATTTAAGTCGTGCCCATTTGTGCGCCTCTAAAGCGCACAGGGACTCAGAGGAAAAGTAGAACTTAAATAAGCTAGCTTGTTTAAGGAGACTTTTCCGGAAACACTCAATTTTTCTTTCTTAGGAAAAATTAGAGTGTAAGGAGGTATACAAAAAGAAAATCGCCTATAGGCGATTTTCTTTTTGTATTGAAAGATGTCTTTTTGTATTTTTACCTCGCTTGCCCCTTTTTCTATAAAAAGAGTATAATATACACATTATTCAGTCCGACTGTTCGGAATTAACTTTTCTTTAACGATGGAAATCCTTTCAAAACTCTTTGGTAGTAGTGTGCGAGTAAAAATAATGAGACTTTTTATTTTGAATACTGATACAGTGTTTGATATTAAGATGCTTACATCAAAAGCTCGTGTACCAAAAACATCTCTGAGAAAAGATTTAAATATTCTTGTTGCTATTGGTTTTATAAAAAGAAAAAATTCAAAAGGGAAGTTAATTGGATTTATATTTAATCCTGATTTTGCTTTTATTGGTCCAATAAAAGAACTTCTTTTAAATCCTGAATTTATGAAAAAGGACGAAATTGCTAGTCGTTTTAAACAAGTTGGTAAAGTAAAACTTCTTGCAGTTTCGGGTATATTTATCGACAGTAATCAGTCTCGTCTCGATATATTACTTGTTGCAGATAAGATTAAGCGTCCAGTTTTTGATCAAATTATAAAGACATTGGAAGCTGAACTTGGAAAAGAGCTTGCTTATGCAATCTTTACACCAGATGAATTCTTTTATCGTCTTGATATGTATGACAAGCTTTTGTCAGATATGCTTGATTTCCCTCATGAGAAATTAATAGCTACTCCAGAGTTTTCCACATTTACCCTGAAGAAAACTTAAAAAGTGATATAATAGATATGTCTGCAGGTGTCGAACCTGTCAGGTCTTTTAATAAGATTTTTTTAGATATAAATTTCCATATGTTGATTCAAACATGGGGTGAGGTGTTCACAGCATCTCTACAAGGACTCTGGATCGGATTTATTCAATTCGTTCCAATGCTCCTTCTCGCAATTATAATTTTTATTGTTGGTTGGGTAGTTGCTTCTGTTGTAGGTAAAGCATTCTCTCAAGTTATCGGTGCTTTGAAATTAGACAAACTTCTGTCATCAGCTGGTGCAGATCATATGTTTGATAGAGCTGGTATCAAACTTGATGTTGGTGGATTTATTGGATGGCTTGTAAAATGGTTTATTATACTTGCATTCCTAGTTGCTTCACTTAATCTTATTGGTTTGAATGTAATCAATGAATTCATCCGTGATGTTGTTCTTGCTTATATTCCACAAGTAATCATCGCAGCTCTTGTACTTATGGTTGCAGCTGTTGTTTCAAATGGCGCAAGAAAAGTTATTATAAGTTCAGCAAGAGCAGCTAATGTTCCTTCAGCAGGAATGCTTGGAACTATCTCTTACTATGCTATCTGGATATTTGGATTTATCATTGCGCTTTCACATCTTGGAATCGCAGAAGGATACATGCAATCACTCTTCACTGCAATCGTAGCAATGCTCGCACTTGCAGGAGGACTCGCATTTGGTCTTGGTGGACGCGATGCAGCAGCACGTGCAATCGACCACTTCCGTTCAGATCTTAAATAATTAAATTATTTAAATATAAAAAAGCCTCGTAATTACGAGGCTTTTTTATTTGAATTTCTTTACTATTTTATGTCCTAATTTTATTTTTTTCCTTACAAAATAAGGCTTTTTATTTATAGGTAAAAACAACATGTAAAAGGATGTAATTTCCCCTTGACTCAATAATTACTTTGGTATATACTCCCTCTTGTATTCTTTGATAAAAAAATTACCGCCCGGACGCCCAATTTTGGGGTCTTTTATGTCCGAGGCGGGAGTGGTTTGCATACAGAGGAAGCGGTTCCCGAGTATGAGCCACGACAGTAGTTTTTAAATTTCCTGATAGGAAATAAGAGCATATGGTGGATGCCTTGACTTTGAAAGGCGATGAAGGACGCGAGAGGCTGCGATAAGCTTCGGGGAGGTGCCTATAACCTTTGATCCGGAGATTTCCGAATGGGGAAACCCTATAGAGTAAACCTCTATAATTCCAAACTAGACTTTTGGAAAGCGTACCCTGGGAAGTGAAACATCTCAGTACCAGGAGGAAGAGAAAACAATGTTCGTATGAACGACATTTCCTAAGTAGCGGCGAGCGAAAAGGAAACAGCCCAAACCGGTCGTGCTTGCACGGCCGGGGTTGTAAGATTATCACGTCAATTATATGAGAAGAGTCAAAAATGTGTTTTATAGATTAATGTTCTGGAAAGAACACCCATAGACGGTGATAGGCCGGTGATCGAAATAAAATACACTCTTTTGTGATAACTCTTGAGTAACTCAGGACATGACTAGCTTGAGTGAATCCAGCAGTACTAACTGCTAAGGCTAAATACTTTCAAAGATCGATAGTGAACAAGTACCGTGAGGGAAAGGTGAAAAGAACCCCGAAAGGGGAGTGAAATAGACCTGAAACCGTATGCTTACAAGGAGTCGGAGCGGGCGATTTATCGTCCGTCACGGCGTGCCTATTGAAGAATGAGCCAACGAGTTTATTTGTGCTGCATGGCTAAGTGGACAACCCACGGAGCCGTAGGGAAACCAAGTGTTAATAGCGCGACAATATAAGTAGTACAAATAAGACCCGAAGCAAGGTGAGCTACCCATGAGCAGGATGAAGTCTCGTGAAAACGAGATGGAGGTCCGAACCGGTGATCCGTTCAACAATCTCGGATGACTTGTGGGTTGGAGTGAAAAGCTAATCGAACCTTGTAATAGCTGGTTCTCTCCGAAATAGCTTTAGGGCTAGCGTACACAGTACCCTTGGGGGGTAGAGCACTGGAAGATTTCGACAGGGAGCAATCTCGCGACATCTATCAAACTCCGAATACCCAAGACGAAATAGTGTGCAGTTAGACGGTGGGGGCGAAGCTCCACTCGTCAAAAGGGGAACAGCCCAGATCTCTGGTTAAGGTCCCTAAATCATAGCTGAGTGCATCTTAAGGAGGTGAAATTTCTCCGACAATGAGGATGTTGGCTTAGAAGCAGCCATCATTTAAAGAAAGCGTAACAGCTCACTCATCGAGAGATTTTGCGCCGAAAATAATCGGGGCTAAGCTATGTACCGAAACTGAGGATGCGTATCGACCCACGGGAAGATACGCGTGGTAGGAGAGCGTTCTCTTCGCACAGAAGCCAAAGGGGTGACCCATGGTGGAGCGTAGAGAAGTGAGAATGTTGGCACAAGTAACCGCAAGCAGGGTGAGAGCCCCTGCCGTCGAAAGATCAAGGTTTCCTGAGCAATGGTGATCATCTCAGGGTTAGTCGGGCCTAAGGGGATGGCGAAAGCCGTACCCGATGGACACATGGTTAATATTCCATGACTTCTTTTATATGCGATGGAAGGACGAAGGGTTGTATGTCGAGCATCTTATTGGATTGATGTTTGGGCTGTGAGGTTGGTACGTAGGCAAATCCGCGTACATAATACCAAGCAGAGCAGAAATGCTGGGGTTCGCCTCAGTAAATTCGACAAAGCACGCTTCCGAGAAAATTTTCTAAGCTTCAATATAAAAGAAACCGTACCGCAAACCGACACAGGTGATCAGGTCGAGTAGACCAAGACGAACGAGTGATTGATCTTCAAGGAACTCGGCAAAAAAGCAGCCGTAACTTTGGAATAAGGCTTGCCCATAGCAATATGGGCCGCAGCGAAAGTATTTCTGGCAACTGTTTATCAAAAACACAGCTCCCTGCGAACTCGTAAGAGGATGTATAGGGGGTGACACCTGACCAATGCCAGAAGGTTAACTATCGGCGGTGGTATGACTTCGGTTGTACTGCTGCTGGTATAAGCCCTGGTGAATGTCGGCCGTAACTATAACGGTCCTAAGGTAGCGAAGTACCTTGTCGGGTAAGTTCCGACGCGCACGAATGGTGTAATGACTGGAAAACTGTCTCGAAGATCAGCTCGGTGAAAATACAATACCGGTGAAGATGCCGGTTACCTGCAGATAGACGAAAAGACCCCGGAAGCTTTACTACAGCTTGATATTGAATATAGTTTTAGACTGCGTAGCATAGATGGGAGAGGTTATACGTACGATTTCGGTTGTGCGGTACTCGTCAGTGAAATACCATTCTTTCTAAGGTTATATTCTAATCTCTACGGCAAAAACGTAGGGAGACAGTATCTGGTGGGTAGTTTTACTGGGGCGGTATCCTCCTAAAGAGTAACGGAGGAATTTATTAAGGTCAGCTAGGCGCGAATGGAAACCGTGCCGATAGTGCAAGGGCATAAGCTGGCTTGACTGTAAGACGGACATGTCGAGCAGGTGCGAAAGCAGAACCTAGTGAACCGATGGTGCACGTTAGACGTGGCCAAAGATTAATGGATAGAAGCTACTCCGGGGATAACAGGCTAGTTCCGCCTAAGAGTTCATATCGACGGCGGAGTTCGGCACCTCGATGTCGGCTCACCTTATCCTGGTGGTGGAGAAGCTACCAAGGGTTTGGCTGTTCGCCAATTAAAAAGGTACGCGAGCTGGGTTCAAACCGTTCAGGCTATGATTGTGATTTGCGTGTAAAACAAAAAGTTTACTTTCTGTTTTACACGCAGGTCACATATCACGACTTGAACCCGTTTGAACCCGAGGGATAACACTGTGGAGACATATGTTATCGTTAGACATCAATATCACGGCGGATATATACAGCGATGTATATTTGCAATTCAACTAATATCGGTGGAACCCTGATGCACAGGGCAATACCGAGGGAAAGTTATAAATTTTTTTGAGGAGAGTGAGAATATTATTTGTGCGAATTGCAAATTTATTTGCGATAACCACGGCCGTAACTATAACGGTCCAACTCACACTCCTCTTCTTTAAAGAGTTTATAATTGCCCGTAGAGACTAAACGTTGGAGTTCTCTTTTGAGAATATATTATAGTCCGATCCCTTCAGTAATGGAGGTTCTCATTATACTTAAATTAATTAAACGCGAAGTATAAGGGAAGTAAAACATAGATGCGTGAGACAGGTTGGTCTCCTATCTACTGCAGGCGTTGATTCTTGAAAAGATTTGCTCCTAGTACGAGAGGACCGGAGTGAACTAACCTCTGGTGTACGAGCTGTCGCGCCCGCGGCATTGCTCGGTAGCTATGTTGGGAATGGATAACCTCTGAAAGCATCTAAGAGGGAAACCAACTTTAAGATAAGGAATCGTTTGAGGGCCCTGGGAGATGACCAGGTTGATAGGCGCTAGGTGTACGCACAGTAATGTGTTTAGCCGAGGCGTACTAATTACCCAAACCTATTAGGAAATTTGAAAACTACGTTTATATTACGAATGCTCTGTTCTGGTGATTTGTCAGAGAGGTCACACCTCTTCCCATTCCGAACAGAGAAGTTAAGCTCTTATGAGGCGATGATACTCCACACGGGGAAAAGTAGCCTGTCGCCAGAACAGAGCATTCGTTACATCAAAGAATACAATACAATACCCACCAAAGTTTTATTACTGAGGTGGGTTTTGTATTTGTATGTATACTTTTAAAAAATAAAAAACCATTATCTATAAATAATGGTTTTTTATTTTTTATTAATCCTATTTCCTTGTATAATACTTGTATGTCAATCTGGTCTCTAAAACGTCAATTCACTTACGCTTCATTATTTTTTGTTGTGGTCTTTGGATTGCTTGCGATTATTCTAAAGCCACTATATATCAAGACTCCTACGTGTTTTGATCAAAAGAAAAATGGAGATGAGTCTGGAATCGATTGTGGGGGGTCTTGCATGCTTATGTGTGTATCAGATACAATTCCCCCTCTCGTGCTCTGGGCACGTGCATATCCAGCTACAGAAGCTATCTGGAATGCTGCTGCATATATAGAAAACCAAAATTCTTCATCTTATGGATTCAACGCTTCGTATGAATTTCGTTTGTATGACAAAGATAATTTACTCATTGCAAAAACAGAAGGACAAACGTTTGTTAATCCAAATGGTCGTCAAACAATATTTTATCCAGGTATAGAAGTAGGGAATAGAATCCCAGTACGTACAGTTTTTACTTTTACAGAACAACCTACATGGTATAAGAGTGTGTTTAAAATGTCAGAATTAAAGCTCACAGTTTCTGATATTAGAAAAGGAGATATTAATGGTAAGCCATATATCACAACTATGATAAAAAATAATAGTGAAATGGTTATACCAAAATTTGATGTTTTTGTTCTTGTGTATGATGAGAATAATAATGTGAGAGCTGTTTCAAAAACAGTTGTTGATGGTCTACAAAAAGATGAAGAGACTATAGCTTCATTTACTTGGAATAGTTCATTTGGAGATGGAATCTTGAGATATATAATTGAACCTGTTGTTGATACAGCGATGCTTTCGTATGCAAATAAGTAGTCTTAAAAAATATTTAAGTCATATTGATTGGACTCTTGTACTTGTACTCATTCCTATTCTTTGTGCAGGACTTGTAACTATGAGTTCTTTTGTTGGTGAGTCATCATTCTTTTGGAGACAATTTATTTTTATAATTATTGGATTTGTATTCTTTTTTATTTTCTCGAATTCTGATATTAGATTTTTGAAAAAGAGTAGGTTACTTTTTGGTTTATTTATATTTTTCCTTGGAATATTAATAACTCTTTTTGCTGTTGGATATACATCAAATGGTGCAAAGAGTTGGTTTAATTTTGGCTTCTTTTCTTTTCAACCTGTAGACATGGTGAAGGTTATAGTAGTTTTAATGCTAGCAAAGTATTTTTCTCGACGTCATGTTGAGATTGCGCAGACTCGCCATTTGTTAATATCAGGATTATATGCTTTTATTCCTTTTATTCTTGTTTTTTTACAACCAGACTTTGGAAGTGCGATGATTATTCTTCTTGTATGGTTTGGTATGGCACTTATTTCAGGGCTTGGAAGAAAACAGCTTCTTATTCTTTCTTCTATTGGACTTATAGCTTTCTTGAGTCTATGGTTCTTTGTTTTCAAACCATATCAAAAAGCGAGAATCATAAACTTTGTAAATCCGACTTCAGATATTAAAGGAACAGGGTATAATGCGTATCAATCTACAATTGCTGTAGGATCAGGTAAGCTTATTGGTAAGGGTGTTGGTTTTGGGACTCAATCACGCCTAGAATTTTTACCAGAATATCAAACAGACTTTATATTTGCTGCTTATTCTGAAGAGTGGGGATTTTTAGGTTCATTTATTATTTTAATTCTATACTGTATTTTAATTTGGAGAATTATTAAAACGTCTCTAATTGGTGCGACTAATTTTGAAATGCTTTATGGTGTCGGTATTGCGATATTATTTTTCTCTCACGCAATGATTAATATAGGAATGAATATTGGAGTTTTACCTGTAACAGGAATTCCTCTTCCATTTATGAGTTATGGTGGTTCACATATTGTGACAGAACTTGCGGCTCTCGGGCTCCTGATGAGTACGCGTAAATATTCACGAGCAACGCACAGAGATAGAATGAAAAATGAATTTTTAGGAATTGCTTAAGTATACAAAAATAATATATGAATCCCGATAGAAATTTAACACACAGGTAAAATAATGATATATTTTTTATAGTATTATATGAAAAACAAATTAACTAACTTATTAATAAAATAAATTTCGCACGGGATGAATATAGAAATATTTAATTTTTTACATAGTTTTGCAGGAAAGTCACAATTTTTTGACTCGCTTGTTGTTTTTATTGCGAATCCTTTCGGATACATTTTAATAGGTATTTCATATTTGTATCTTATTTTTTATACTATTGAAGATACTTATGTATTCAAGAAAATTGGTTCAAGAATTACTCAAATAACTATTTTGTCACTTTCTGTTGGTCTTGCACTTCTTTTTTCTCATATAATAAAAATATTAGTTCAAGCTCCTAGGCCATTTATTGTTTTGTCTGATATTAATGAACTTTTCTTGTATGGTTCATACGACTCTTTTCCTTCAGGACATGCGACTCTTTTTTCTGCTTTAGCAGTAGCTATTTTTATGTATCACAGAAAAATGGGCATGTTTTTTATTTGCGGAGCAATACTTATTGGTCTTTCAAGAATTATTGTGGGGATTCATTTTCCTATAGATATTTTAGCTGGCTTTATTCTTGGAGGAACACTTTCTTGGGCTACGTATTACACAACAAATATATTTATAAGTAAATTTTTCCCAAAGATTGATTTTTTATCAAAAAAGCCTTAGAATTACAAGTATTATGTGGAAAACAAGAATATTTGCATTGGTTTTATTGATTGCCGCTTTCGGACTTGGGTGGTTTGTATACAAAACTGAAAATAATGCAGCGAACGACAGTGCGAAGTCAAAATACGCTTTTAAGTTGGGTCTTGATTTGAAAGGAGGGACAACTCTTACATATCGTGCCGACGTATCAAAGGTTCCTTCAGGTTCTGTGGGGCAGTCTATGGATTCTCTTCGTGATGTTATTGAAAGAAGAGTTAATCTCTTCGGTGTTTCAGAGCCAAGTGTTCAAGTTGAACAAGCAGGGTTTTCTAATGGAAATGAAGAGCGTCTCATAGTAGATCTTCCAGGTGTTAGTGATATTGATAAAGCAGTTCAAATGATTGGTCAAACACCTCTTCTTGAATTCCGTACAGAAGGTACTTCTGATGAACCAATACCTGTTACTGTTGGAAAAGATGGAAACGTTGTTATTCCAGAAATTGATATTAATTCAAAATACAAAGAAACAGAACTTACAGGTCGTTTCTTGAAGCGTGCTACTGTTGAATTTGATCAAACAACAATGCAACCAAAAGTATCTCTTCAGTTTAATGAAGAAGGTTCAAAACTTTTTGAAGATATTACTCGTGCAAATGTTGGGAAGACTGTTGCAATATATTTGGATGGTTCACCAATCTCAACACCTCGTGTTAATGAAGCTATTACAGGTGGACAAGCCGTTATTTCTGGAAACTTCACTCCTCAAGAAGCAAAGCTTCTTGTAGGTCGTCTAAATTCTGGAGCCCTTCCTGTACCAATCGAACTCATTTCAACACAAACAATAGGAGCATCTTTGGGTGATATTGCTGTAAAAGACGGTGTTAAGGCTGGAGTTATTGGATTTATTCTTGTAGCACTATTTTTGATTGTTTGGTATCGTTTGCCAGGTATTATTGCTGCTGTCGCGCTTTTGATTTATGTAATAATAATGTTTTCATTATTTAAAATTATTCCAATCACTCTTACTGCTGCAGGTATTGCCGGATTTATTATCTCTATAGGTACTGCTGTTGACGGTAATATTCTTATTTTTGAAAGAATTAAAGAAGAGCTTCGTGGCGGAAAGACAATCAAAGAAGCAATTGAAGCTGGATATGCTCGTGCGTGGTTCTCTATTCGTGATGCAAACATTGCAAGTATTATTTCTGGAGTAGTGCTTTATGCTGTAGGAACAAGTCTTATGAAAGGTTTTGCTCTAACACTTGTTGTTGGTATGGTAGTGTCTCTTACTTCAATTCTTATTATCTCAAGAATATTAATTTTCTCACTCTCAACAACAAATAATAGTAAAATCGTAAGATTCTTATTTAGTTCAGGTATTTCAAAATAACTTTAAGAATTATATATATGTTTATCATCAATCACAAAAAAATATTTATCGGAATCTCAAGTCTTCTAGTTCTCTTGTCTATCGGATCAATCGTATTCTTTGGACTTCCTTTGAGTATTGATTTCAAAGGGGGAGCAATGACTCAAGTTTCTTATACTGATGTTCGTCCTGATGTTTCTGTTATCAATGAATCTCTGTCTGGTCTTGATTTGGGACAAACTCTAGTACAGCCAGTAGGTGAAAAAGATTTTAGTATTAAGACAAAACATCTTACTGAACAAGAAAGAATGAGTCTTATTGAAACTCTCAAATCAAAAGGAACTCTCGAAGAAAAAGGATTCACTTCTATTGGTCCCTCTGTTGGGAAAGGGTTAGTAAGGAAAGTGGCACTTGCAACTATTTTAGTTTCTCTTATTATAATTTTATTTATCGCTTATGCTTTCCGTGGAGTATCATATCCTGTAAAAGCTTGGAAATATGGAGTTGTTGCTATTGGTACACTTCTTCATGATGCGATTATTCCTGTAGGTATTTTTGCAATCCTTGCAAAAACCCTTGGAGCAGAAGTTGATACATTGTTTGTTGTAGCGCTACTTACAATTCTTGGTCTATCTATCTCAGATACAATCGTTATATTTGACCGTGTTCGTGAAAATTTGAAATTGAAAAAGTATGCAACTTTCCAAGAAACTGTCGGACAAAGTATTGATCAATCATTTACACGCTCTATCAATACAGGATTTTCAGTTATTGTTGTGTTGGTGATCCTCACTATTTTTGGACCATCAACGACTAGAGTCTTTGCTATGATGCTTGCTGCTGGAATGATATTCGGTACATACTCATCTATATTCCTTGCTTCACCACTTTTGGTAGCTTGGTTTGAAAAACAAAAATAAAAATATTAAAGCGGTTCATTTCTGAACCGCTTTTTTGATCTTTTTGCAATATTAATTGACTGTAAAGGTCTCACTATATGAGCCTGTTTCATCTGTTAGGATTGCGGTATGTTCACCTTGATCAAATCCAGAAGTCGAAACTTCTGTACCGTTTGCAACATTTGTAAGTGTTTGCACTAAATCACCGGATGGAGAAAAAATGTCAATCTTTTGCCACTGAATACCCCAACTGTTCCTTACTTTCCAGTAAGAACCTGAAGTGTTTGTATTTGTTGATTCATAATTTTTTGCTTCCGGCTCAGGAGCAGCAGAAACAAATTGTGTTGTGCTTAGTGTTGCAACCAATAACAACATAATTAAAAAGAACTTTTTCATGATTTACCTTTGTTTAGAGGTATATCTATAATAACACACATATACAACAAAATCAACACTTTCCTTTTGATTTTAGATAATAGATTGTTATACTATAGTAGTTATTACTTAACGTATTTTTTATGATTTTTATATTTATAATCTTAGGAATTATCGTCCTTTGGGCAATAGTTTCATACAATGGCTTTATTACTCTCAAAAACCGTGCACAAGAAGCATGGTCTGATATTGATGTTCAGCTCAAACGTCGTTATGACCTTATTCCAAATCTTGTTGAAACTGTAAAAGGTTATGCAACACATGAACAGACTGCGTTTGAAAAGGTGACAGAGGCTCGAAGTCGTGCAATGCAAGCAAGTGGCGCAGAAGACAAAGGTCAGGCAGAGAACATGCTCTCAGGTACACTCAAATCTCTTTTTGCAATATCTGAAGCTTATCCAGACTTGAAAGCGAATACAAATTTCCTTCAATTACAAAACGAACTTTCTGACACAGAAAACAAAATTCAAGCTTCACGCAGATTCTATAATGCAAACGTTCGCGACCTTAATACTAAGATAGAACACTTCCCAGGAAATCTCATTGCAAAAATGTTTTCATTTATGAAGATGGAATTCTTTGAAATTGAAAATCAAGAAAAAGAACCAGTAAAAGTTTCTTTTAATTAATAAATTGTAAATGAAGAAAACACTCATCGTAATTGGAATTTTATCATCTCTGGTATTTTCTCCGGTGGGTGTTTTTGCTGAGAAAATTGATGATTATAATATTGATCTTCAGATTCAACAAAATGGAAATGTTTCTGTTGTTGAAAGAATAACTTATAACTTTGAGAATGTTGTTGATAAGCATGGTATTTATAGAAAAATTCCTTTAGAAAAAAAGGGTGGATTTTTAAGCATTAAAGATATATATACTTCAGTAGATACTGGGATTACAGATACAAAAATTGACACACAAAATAATCAACTTCTAATAAAAATAGGTAACCCTACAGAAACTATTTCAGGAATTCGTAAATATTCCATAGCTTATAATATAGAAAGACCTTTTGTAAGTAAGAATAATAAAGAAAATTTATTTTTCAATGTTGTTGGTACTGATTGGGATGTGTCTATTAATAATGGTTCTTTTTTGGTGACACTCCCTCTACCTTTATCAGAAAATGAAATAGAAATTAGTTGTTTTGTTGGAGAAAATTTAAGTACAAATTCTTGTCCTTCACCTAAATTATCATTTGATAAACATGGTCTGGTTAATGCATTTCTTATTGATTCTATAAATCTTAAACCTCACGAAGGTATCACACTCAAACTTTCAATACCAAAATCATCACTCACTCCAACCTCTCTAATCGATAGATGTATTAATTTTTTGAGATTGTTTTGGCCATTTTTGATTGTTGGAATCTTGGGAATAATATTTTTAATTATTTGGTATAAAAAGGGGAGAGACACAAAAGGAACAGGGGTTGTCGTACCGGAATATGAAGTGCCAGAAAAAATGCATCCATTAATGGTTGCTGGAATAATAAGACAAGGAAGGCTTAGTCAAAAAGATTTTGTTGCAAGTATTATAAACCTTGCTCACTTAGGTTTTATTTCTATTGAAATTAAGAAAGCAAAAAAGATTTTAAATGTAAAAACAGGTAATGATGTTTATACTTTAAAACTAGAAAAACCGTATAGTAATGTGGACTCTCTAGATAAAGAATTGTTGGACGGAATTTTTGTTGAAGGGAATAGAATGCCGGGTGACAGTGTAGATCTGTCAGATAATTTAGGTATTAATGAGTTGTGGAAGAAAATTAAAGATAAGGTAAAAACTAGGTTAGTAGAAGAAGAATATTTTACAAAAAGTCTAAAGAGATTTGATTTGAATTATCATATACAGTTTTCTAAAAAATTAAATATTGGTATAGTCTTGATTTTTGTTATAGTTTTTTTAACTAAAATTTTTGAAGTATTGTTTATTCCTTTGATTTTTAATCTAACATATATATCTATTGCTGTAATTATTTTGGCTATATTTTATTTTTTCTTTATTTATAATTATCCAGCCAAAACAAAAAAAGGTTCACTTATAGAAGAAAAAATAAAGGGTTTTAAAATGTATTTATCTATTGCAGAAAAACATAGAATTCATTTTGAAAATCCTCCAGAAGTTACTACAGAAAAGTTTTCAGAATATTTGTCATATGCAATCGTTCTTGGTGTTGAGAATTATTGGGCAAAAGCATTCAATATGAATGATGATTACAAGCCTATTTGGTGGCACGGAAGTGATTTTACTATGTATAATATTACAACTAATATGATTGCAACGACGAGTGTAAATGGTGTATTCTCTAGCTCATCTGGAGATTTTGATGGAGGCTCTGTCGGTAGTGGAGTTGGCGGTGGTGAAGGTGGAAGTTGGTAGAATAATCATGTAATATATACATATATGGCAACACTATATACACAACAATCTAATAATGTTTCGAAGACTTGGTTATTAATGACTGTATTTTTTGTTATCATAACGTTGCTCGGGTTCTTTTTTTCACAAAGATACGGAAATCCAAATTTGCTATATTTATTTTTTGGAATAAGTTTGATAATGAATATTGGAGCTTATTGGTTTTCTGACAAAGTAGTCTTGTCTCTCTCTGGTGCAAAACTTGCGTCACGCGAAGAATATTTTGACCTATATACTACAGTCGAAAATCTTTCTATTACTGCAGGTCTGCCTATGCCAAAAGTTTATGTTATAGAAGATTCTGCTCCAAATGCTTTTGCAACAGGTAGAGATAAAGATCATGCTGTCGTTGCTTTCAGTACGGGTCTTCTTTCTGTTATGAATAAAACAGAGTTAGAAGGTGTTGTTGCTCACGAACTGTCTCACATTGGAAATCGAGACATACTTCTATCTACTGTTATTGTTGTCTTGGTAGGACTCGTGTCTATTGTCTCAGATATGATGATCAGAATGTCTATTTTTGGTGGTAGAGATAGGGAAGATAGGCAAGGTGGGGGTGCTATAGCTATTATCGCAATTGTTTTTTCTATTCTTGCACCAATTTTTGCAATACTCATACAGTTGGCTATTTCTAGAAAACGTGAATTTTTGGCTGACGCTTCAGCATCTCTACTTACACGTTATCCAGAAGGTCTTGCTTCAGCTTTAGAAAAACTCCAAAACTACAGCGCTCCAATGAATCATCAATCAAGCGCTATCTCGCATCTATATATTTCTGACCCACAAGGTGTTAGTTTGAATAAAAAGATTTCTGGATTATTTTCTACACACCCACCTCTTGAAGATAGAATTAGAATACTTAGAGAAATGAAATAATATGAAAGAACAAGAAAATTTTATAAATAAAAAATCAGAAATTTTAAAATCTTTAGAAGAAGAACTTTTGACTTCTGATTTTCAATACGCAATTTTTATATCAACAAATGAACTTTCAAAAGATGATAAGAATATTTGGTCTGATATAGAAAAGGGAAATCTTCCGACAATAGAGCAATTTCAAGAATATAAAGAGAAAGCATTAAAAAATAATCCTACAGGATCGACAACATATTTTGTAGATTATCTTTCAAATAAATTAACTCCGTACTTTTTAAAAGAACAGTATAAAAATCTGAAAAAAGTCGCTTAGTCTAAAATGTGTTATTATTGTGTATGAGTAGTTCTTTAAATGCAAAAAAGATAGGTATTATCATCTTTTTTGCTCGGTATTCTTTTTAGGAAGAATATCCGTCCTTCTTTTTATACAAGAGAAGGAGAAGGAGAATTCGCATAGTGGCCGAGTGCACTCGCTTGGAAAGTGAGCAAGGTGTTAAAGCCTTCGTGAGTTCGAATCTCACATTCTCCGCCAAAATTGGAAATCGGAATCAGAAATGTTATTATTTATATATCTAAAATATGGAACAAATTACGTCATTTTTTAATCAAATAGAAGCAATTATAATTATGTGTTTAGACTTGATACAATCAATTATAAATTCTTTAATCGGTTTAATATTATAAATTAATTAATATAAAAATATGAAATGTCCAA
>JAIXRY010000005.1 GCA_027484965.1 bacterium
AAACTCTACAAATCCCAGCATAAAACCTTAGGGCATCGGCTTGTGCTTAGCCCTTTGGTACCAAATTATTTTTCTTCTTCTTGGAATCTTTTCTCCCAAATCTGTCTTACTTCGTAAGGCTTTGCTACGTACTGATTTAAAGCTTCCATTCCTTCTTTAATTGTTGTAAATGGAATTTCTTTACATCCTACAGAAATAATACATCCTAGGGTTAAGAATCTAATCTTTACTTCGTAATCTCTAAGACATTCTTGTCTTGATGGTTGCCACTGTTCTGTTGCTGTTGGTTGGTCGTACCTTGTTGGTGTTGGTACTTCTTGCAATTCATTCATAACTATTGTTTTAATTGGTTTAAAAATTCATTCACTACGTCCTGGAATCTTTCTGCTACTTCAATTTTTAAATTGACAGCATCTTGAATTCTACCTTGACGTTTTTCTTCAAACTCATGTTGTGCTTTATATTGATCTGCACTCCATTGCTCGTATGCTATTTTATAAGCATTTGCTAGATCTGCATTTTGTTGATTAACCTCAGCTTGAATGTTTCCTCTCTCTTTCTGAATTCTTGCATTCTCAGAGGTAACAGCATTTTTTACTTTTGATTTAAAGTAATTCACTTTTTGCTCATACCCTCTATGTAGAGCTGCTAACTCCTCATGAATTGTAAGCAATTGCTCAGGTGTGTGGTGAATGGATACTTTAAGTGGAGTTTTCTTTCCTACTTCAATTTCCATAAACTCTAAAGTTTTAATGGTAGGTAGTTCTGCTCTTAATCGATCCAATTTACCTCCTTTATGGATAAATTGTCCAATATGTGATGCATAAGCCTCTGCCTCTAGAAACTCATTGTATTCAGATGCAGTTAATTGATCCCAACCAAAATCCTCACTTACTTCCATTGGAAGATTTTTTGAGATTGTTAGTGGACGAACTGGAGCTTCTACCTCATAGTTGAATCTCTCAGTTTGAATGTCTTTAATTAACTCATCCTTAGCTTTGATGTTTTCCATCAAGAATGCTTGAGTAGCAGCTAATCTTGCTTTAGCTTGTAGTAATGCCACTACATCAGTAGGAATTGGATTTCCTTTGGTTTCGATATAGGTGTCTGAACCTATAGTTAATTCCTTTGAAACGTTATTGATATCAGCCAATTGTGCTGTGATATCTTTTGAACGTTGGTTGCACAAGTTTGATACTGATTGGGCTTGTGACATCGATAACCCTTTTGACGATAACGAATTTTTCATAACTATGATTTAAGATTAATAACTTTTATTTTTATTTAATATACGGAAAAAGATCCAGATATCCAAATCTTTCTCCGAATATTTTTCTTATTGGTGATGTTTGATGTACTTTCCATGTTTGTCAACTCTGACATTCATTTTAGTTAATTCAAAATACCAATTGTTAAACTTACCCAAACCTGACCTTTGTCTTGCTTGGCGGTTTGCAGATGCTACTGCTTCTTCTCTACCGTTCTCTGTTGTTTCAACAAAAAACGTGGGAGCCTGAACACCAGTCTTACTGGTAGGGACTACTCTCCAAATTCTCAATTTTTGAGTCATAAATTAGCTAATAGCTAATCTACATTGGAGACGAAGGAATTGACCTCATAATGGATAAAATTTATTTTTTATATACTATTAAATTTTCTGAATCTATGTTAAAATCTTCTTTAGGTGTAAGTTTATTAATTAGCATTCTAGAAAACCTAGATCTAGAAGGTGATATAGGTTTGATTACCATTTTGCCACTTAGCTCTTGCTCTTTAAAGAAAGGAAGTATTTCATCTCTATAAATTTTAGCTACAGTATTTGACCTCTTATCTAAATCAATTGCTGATGAATCAGGTGAAATTGGTGGAGTTGAAGGCTCATATTGAGGTTTTCCTTGTTTATTTATCCATCCTGTTTTTAATTCAAAGTAAGGATCAGATAAAGGCTGGTAAGTTAATCGTACAAAGAATTTAACGTTATTAACATCTTCGTAGTAATACAACCCTTTATTTCCTTCATACTCATATGAATCCTCAGGATCTAATAATTCACTTAGTATTATCTCATTCTCTAGAATTAACTCATCCTCTAAGGAATACTCATTAGTTTTAAAAAATTGTTTAATTTCACTTTTAATTAATTCCTGTAAAGCTTTTGCTTTCATAATGGATAAAATTTAGTGTCCTATACAGGGCTCGAACCTGTGACCTTCTCGTTATGAGCGAGCTGCTCTGACCAACTGAGCTAAAAGGACATTGGTAGCGAGTGCCGGATTCGAACCGACGTGGTTTGGCTTATGAGACCAAGCTGGGACCATCTCCAGTCTAACTCGCGATATATTTTAATTCAATGGTGGATTAGTGTGTGCGGCGCCTAATTCCGTGGTTGTTTATACACTCTCGACACAAGGTTCCTTAGACCTTTTTTCATTGAATTAATTTGCGGTCTATGACGGTAACGCTCCGTCGACTTTTGAGTGACAGTCAAATATGATACTTTTTCACTAATAGACCAAAATACCTGTCTGTTCCAAGTTGTCAAATCTGTAAAGTCGATTAAGCTATTCATCTGTCAAGATAGTGGAGCTATGGAGAATCGAACTCCAATTTATGAATTGCAAATCCATTGTAATAGCCGTTATACTATAGCCCCAATTAAATTAAATAAA
>JAIXRY010000001.1 GCA_027484965.1 bacterium
AACCACCAATAATGGCGGCTCAACACAGGGTGTAAGTACTACCAATAATGGAGTTTCAACACAAGGTAATAGTGGTGTTTCTACTGGCGGTCCGTTTCAAGGGAATGGTGTAAACCCACCTCTTGGGAATGGAAGACCTTAATGATGTGCTTTTAAAATTGAGGAATTTTTTGTTTTTTTAAAAACAAAAAATTCCTCTCTATTTTCAAGTATTTACAATTGTGTGAATATTTAAAAATGGAGTATTCCAGATAATAATTATGAAAACAAATTATATGAAAAAAATAACAAAATATACACTTGGGTTTGTAGCCCTTGCTTTGAGTGTGTTTGTATCACAAACAGCACACGCTCAATATTCTGGTAATTGGAACAATGATCCAAAAGATCCACCAACTATCCAAATAATGAATGCAACTAGAAATCCTGGATGTAACTTTGCTCAATGTGGATCAACTTCTGTGACAGCAAATACAGGAGATCTTATTTCTGTACAAATTTATTATCACAATACAGGTTCTAATCCCGAACAAGCAATTCTAAACCTATCTCCAAGAACAAGTGGAAGTGTAAATTCACTTTCATTTATTGGTGGAGTTAATGGTAGAAATGGTTCTGCAACTCTAACTATTAATGGCGGTGCGCAACCTGTTGAATATATGGGTACTGGGCGTTTTTATCAAAACCAATCACCAACACCCCAAACAGGTGACTATTCACAAGTTTTTTCTGGTGGATTTAATGCTGGAAATATTGCAGCAGGCTGGTCTTCACAAGGGACTCTTGTGCTAGACTTCCGTGTAGGTGTTGGATCAACTAATACAGTATTTGCTTGTTCTGATGGTATTGATAATGATGGAGATGGACGTATCGATATGAATGATATAGGGTGTTCTGGGTCTACAGATAATAATGAATACAACTCTACTTCAAATTTTATTTACGGATGTACTGATAGATCAGCAATAAATTACGATCCAAATGCAACTATTAATTCTGGTTGTGTGTATAATCAATCAGGCAATACTCTTAATGTTTCAACAACTGTCGCTACAAATGTAGGACAAAATACTGCTCGCTTGAATGGAATTGTGTTTTCAAATAATTATCAGGCAACATCTTGGTTTGAATGGGGAGATACAAGAAATCTTGGAAATACTACATCTCAAACAAGTCTTGGAACATCAACAAGTTATCCAATCTCTGGCTCTATATCAGGACTTAGGCCAAATACCGTTTACTTCTTCCGTGCTGTAGCACAAAATCAACAAGGAGTCGTCCGTGGTTCTGTTGTTCAATTTAAAACATTAGATGATGGAAGTTCTGTTGTTGTAGATACTCAAACAAGATATATTGTTCGAAATCAAATTGTTAGAACAAACCTATCTGCTGGTCTAACAACACCATCACTGTTTGGTCTTCGTATTGAAAATCGTTACACAAATGCTTGTATTGGAGATAATTTAGAATACAGTATTCGTTTTGATAATGTAAGTACAAAGACTGTTACAGATACTGTGCTTCAAGTTATCATTCCTTCAGAAATGACTTTTGTTAAATCTTCACAAGGAACTTTTGATGCTGATACGAATACTCTTACAGTAAATGTAGGAACAGTAAATCCTATTGAATCAAAAGAAGTTTTTGTAAATGTAAAAATGAATACATCTGCAAAAGACCGTGACTTCGTACTTACAGCTCGTTTGATGTATACAAATCCACAAACAGGAGCTCAAGAAGATGTTCTCGGATACTCTTTCCTAAAAGGACTTGTGTGTAATAACACAAATCTTCTAGGAGCGTCAGCATTATTCTCTGGATCATTCTTCCCGACAACATTGTTTGGGTGGTTACTCTTAATACTTCTTATCTTGTTACTTATATTTATTTCTCGTAATTTGTACGAAAAGACATACAAGAAAAAAAGAACAGAGATTAATATAAATCAATAAACACAAAAAGAGCCGGACTAAAAGTCCGGCTCTTTTTGTGTTAGTATATCGTTATGAAAAAGACTTTGGGTAATCTACAAGACACAAAAGAATTCGCGCGAGATATTGCAGAAACAGTGGCGCGATTTCATGTTGATGGCGCACGTGTTATTGCTCTTAAGGGTGATTTGGGTGCAGGTAAAACAACATTCTCAAAAATGCTTGGAGCGGTAATAGGTGTAAAAGAAAGCATCCAAAGTCCAACATTTGTTCTTATGAAATTCTATGATATATCGTTTGGTCACTTTAAAAAAATGATTCATATTGATGCATATAGAATAGAAAATGATGAAGAAATTTTACACCTTGGTTTTGATAAAATCTTAGAAGATAAAGAAAATCTCGTATTAGTTGAGTGGCCAGAAAAAATAGAAAATCTTATTCCAGAAAATGCTTTAGAAATAGTGTTTACTCATATAGATGAAGACACTAGAGAGGTTCATGTAAAATAAAAAACACCTTTAATTAGAAGGTGCTTTTTATTTTTTGACTATATGTTTTTGATTTAAATAAAAAGGTATAATACTTGTAATGTCTAAAACTTCTACAAAAAAACGTCTCGTATTGCTCGACGCCCATGCAATAATTCATAGAGCGTATCATGCACTCCCAGACTTTGCTTCTTCAGATGGTGCACCTACAGGAGCTCTTTATGGAGTGTCTACAATGCTTCTGCGTATTATTTCTGACCTTAAACCTGATTATTTGATAGCTTGTTTTGATCTTCCAGAAAAAACATTTAGACATGAAGTCTATGAAGGGTATAAAGGAACAAGAAAAAAGAGTGACGATGCCCTTATTTCTCAAATAGATAAATCTCGAGAAATTTTTTCTGCTTTTGGTGTTCCGATATATGCGGTACCTGGATTCGAAGCCGACGATCTTCTTGGTACATTTGCAGAGCTTACAAAAAAAGAAAAAGACTTAGACGTGATCATTGCTTCAGGAGATATGGACACACTACAACTTGTAGAAGGTGACAGAGTTTCTGTTTATACTCTCAAGAAAGGTTTGACTGATACTGTTTTATATACAGAAAAGTCAGTGACTGAGAGATTTGGTTTTCCACCAACTCTTATTCCTGACTATAAAGGTCTTCGTGGTGATCCGTCTGATAATATTATTGGCATTGCTGGTATTGGAGAAAAAACAGCCACAATACTAATAACCACTTTTGGAAGTGTTGAAGAAATTTACAAAGCTCTCAAAAAAGACGAATCAAAATTCAAAGAAGTAAAAATTACAGATAGAATAATAGGACTTTTAAAAGATGGGGAAGAAGAAGCACTATTCTCAAAAACTCTTGCGACTATTCGTCGTGATGCACCTATCACACTTGATCTGTCTTGTGCAGAATGGAAAAATCACATCAAAAAAGAATCTACAGAAGCAACATTAATAAAGTATGAATTCAAAAGTCTTTTGAATAGAGTTAAAAATATTTTTGGTGAACATACTGATAATTACGACAATAAAGAACAAGATCAAAAGGAAGAAGAAAAAGTTGACCCGAAGCTTTTCCACGAAGCTCAAATTATGGGCGGGTTAATATCTGCAGATGGTACATTACCTGATTTGTCTGGAATATACAGAATGACTAATACAGAAAAATTAGAAGATGCTGTTATTGTTTTGAAAAAAGATATTGAAAATCATGAGCTTTCTTATGTTGCAAATCATATAGAAATACCTTTGATTCCTATAGTAAAACAAATGGAAGATAATGGTATTTTGGTAGATGTAAAATATCTTGAAAAATTACAAAAACAATATCATGCTGAAGTTGATATTTTGACAGGTCAAATTTACAAAGAAGTTGGACATGAGTTTAATATTAATTCGCCAAAACAATTAGGGGAAGTTTTGTTTGATGAGCTCAAATTAGGAGAGGGGACAAAATTGAAAAAAAGTGAAGGAGGCGCAAGAACAACTCGCGAATCAGAACTTGTTAAATATAAAGACGCTCATCCAATAATTCCACTCATTTTGCAATATCGCGAATATGCAAAATTACTTTCTACATATATAGACACTCTCCCGACACTGGTAGATGGAGAAAATCGCATTCATGCATTATGGAATCAACTTGGTGCTGCGACAGGAAGATTTTCTTCTGAGCGTCCAAACCTTCAAAATATTCCAACAAAAACAGAATTAGGTAAAAATATTAGACGAGCTTTTATTGCAAAGTCTGGTTTTAAGTTAGTATCTTTTGATTACTCCCAAATAGAACTTCGCATTGCCGCAATACTTTCAGGTGATGAATACCTTGCAAAAGTGTTTCAGGAAAAAAGAGATGTTCATGCAGCTGTCTCTTCTCGTGTATTTGGTGTTCCAGAAAGCGAGGTGACAGGGGACATGCGCAGACAAGCAAAAGTAATAAACTTCGGAATTTTGTATGGTATGGGAGTAAATGCTCTAAAAGAAAATCTAGGCACAGACAGAAAGACTGCAGAAGTTTTTTATGATAACTACTTCAAAGAATTTCCAAGCATTCGTGGATATTTGGATGGTGTAAAAGACTTTGCTAAAAGATTGGGATACACAACAACACTTTTTGGGAGAAGAAGATATTTTCCAATGCTTCGGTCTCCACTTCCATTCATTCGTGCTACAGGCGAACGTATGGCCATCAATGCACCTATTCAAGGTACAAATGCTGACATTATGAAGCTTGGCATGATTCGCATTAATGATTTTGTTAAAAAATCAAAATTACAAGATAGTGTAAAAATAGTTTTACAAGTTCATGATGAATTGATTTACGAAATAAAAGAAGATGTCTTAGAAGATGTTGTAAAAAATATAGAAGAGATTTTGATTGATATTATTCCAAAAGAATTTTTAGAAGGGAAGGTTGTTGTGCCACTTTCTGTAGGTGTTGCAATTTCTTCAGATTGGGGTAGTATGAAATAGTCTAATCGTTATATACTATATACATTATGGAAAACAAAAACAGTATTCACGTTATCCTATCTCGCTCATATTTGGTTTTTTTATTAATTTTCTCACCACTTATATTTGTTGATATTTTTTGGCCTGTCCCTATCTTCGATAAGAATATGCAAGTACTTGGTGCTGTTTTGATGGTGCTTTCACCTCTTATTTTGATGAGTGCTCAGAAAGCTTCAAAAGCTTTTAAAAAAGCAAAGAAGATGTATCCAATCACCACAGAATCTTTTAAAAAAGGTTTGTATAAAATTACTCGTACTCCAACACATATCGGACTCTTATTTCTTGCTATGGGTTTTGCTATTTCTGCAAACCTCCCATTTCTTTTGATTGGAGCTATGACTTCTTTTATTATTACTCGTCACACCTTTATTACAAAAGAAGAGCGTGTTCTTGCAGAGAAGTACGGTGCGCCCTACATTGAATACAAAAAAACTACAGGTAGATATTTATGATTATTGTAGCTATTGGAAACACAAAACTTTCTGACAAAATAAAAAATGCGACAGAGAATACTAATCGCGTTTTTTTTGATGAGTCTCAGACTCTCGACCAATTCATCAAAGAGTCACTTTCAGCGGTGTCATTGTTTGGGGATGTATATACATTTACAGTCCAAGGTATTACTACAGAAGAATTTATTAATTCATTTACAAAATATAAAAATGAATTTTCTGATATAAAAAATAATTTTATATTTTATATTCCATCACTTACTAAAAAGGTTGAAGATACTTGTAAGGGGATAGATGTAATTTTTGTAAAAGATGAAAATAAAAAAGAAAAAGAATTTCCAAAAGTTTTCAACTTAGCTGATGCGTATATTAATCACGATAAGAAAAAAGCCTACGCAATTTTTTGTGAAATTATAAATGAAGGTGGAATACCAGAAGAAATATTGGGAACTTTGATTTGGCAATTAAAACAAATTTTAAATATTTATAATATACAAAATAATAAATTATCTCCAGATGATTTTGGAATGAAGCCTTATACATTTTCAAAAACAAAAAGTGCTTTACTAAAAAAAGAAAATACGGAAGAAAATATTTTGAATGATTACAAAGAACTCGTACTTATATATCACAGGGGACACAATGGAATTATTTCAATTCAAAATGGTTTAGAAAAATTTATTTTAGAAAGAGTATAAAAAATAATATCACAAAAAATAAAGCACGGACGATTGTCTGTGCTTTTATATAAATGTATTTAATTTTTTGTACCGTAATGAACAAATGGAGTGTGTAATAAAAATGTTTTTCAAAAACAAAAAAGATTTAATTCTTTTTGTGTGCCTCAAACTGGGCGATTGTTGAATAACGTTTTTTGTTTTTTAGAACTTGAACTCCTCTTGTATTAAGTATATCCACAATAAAAGCCCTTGTTAAGAGCTTCGCTGTGGATATCTTTTTACTTAAAATACCTTTATTATCAAACGATATTTTTGTCTGTATTATTTTTTTCTCCCAAATATCCAATAATTAGAAATGTAAGCAGTGTTATAAATGCCATAAGCGGAATAGTCATAAAACCAAATTCAAAGACAAATCTTTGTGTACAGCTAGCACCTACATCACAAGGTAGAGGAGAGTTTCCTGTGTAATATATATAATTATGATAAATAGAAAAAAGAATTCCAAAAACAGAAAGTGCTTGTATTGAAGATATTGCTGATCTGTTATTTTTTATAAGTGCAACACTTGAAATAACAAAAGTTCCAAAAATTCCAATACGTTGCCACCAACATAGTACACACGGAGCGTAGCCTATAATACCTGAATAGAAAAGACTTGCGATACTTGCGAGTCCTGAAATAACAAATATAAGAAATAGAGATTTATTTCTTATAAAAGAAATAAAAGGATTTTCTCTTTTTGAAAAAATAAAATAGAGAACGATAATATCTATTACTAAGATAATAGATGTTCCAAAAGATAATAATTTATTTAGTGTATCTAACATATTATTTTTCTATTTGTTTTAATGTTTCTGATATTGGACAATTTGTTTTCTCTGCTAGAGTTAGTGGTGTTTGATCTCCTGTTAGTTCTGTTCCATCTGAAAACACCCAAGTAGGGTACCCTTCAATACCAGCATCTTTACAGATTTGCAATTGAGATTTTCCATCAGCTGTAGAACATTCTGTGTAAGGTAATTTTTTTGCTCCAAATTTACCAAACATTTTCTTTTGATTTTGACAATGAGAACACCAAAATGCTCCATAGAATTTTGCTCCTGAATCATTAATACACTGAGCTAATGTTTCTATTTCACTCGGAGCTCTGTTTTTATTATTCTTATAAGATGTAGCTCCGCCCCAAATAGCTACTGCTATAATAATTAAAAATGTCACTAAAAATATCTTCTTTTTCATATAGGGATATTATAGCAAATTTTTTGAAGGGGAGGGAATAAAATTTAAATTTTAATGTATAATATTTACATGAAAAATATAGAAGGAATTGAGAGTATGTCAAACAAAGAAAAACTTCTACAACTTGAAAAAGAGGGGAAGTATTTATTTCACGGCTCACCTTTAGGTTCTATTAAATATTTAGAACCAAGACAAGCAAGACATATTCCTGATATATCAAAACCAGACGAAACTATATTAGATGGTAGTCCAGCTGTTTGCGCTACTCCTTATGCAGAGTTTGCTATTTTTATGTCAATAATAAATAGAAATAATACACAATTTGATTTTAATAGTGGTTTTGGAATTAATAATAATACAAAATATTTTAGAGTTTCTTCAAAAGAAGTTTTAGATTCAGTCAAAGATAAGACAGGATTCGTTTATGTTTTTAATAGAGATGAATTTGAACCGTATTCAAGAGAAGGTGTTACAACTGAAGATTCAATGGAATGGAGGTCTTGTAAGGAAGTTAGTCCTGTGGATGTTATTGAAGTACAATACAGTGATTTAATATCAGAATATAATATTAGAATTACAGGATAATCTTTTGTGTATAATAATAGATATGAATAAAGAAATACTTATTGGGCTTTTTGTTGGTGAAGGTTCAAGTATTAAAGGAATAGAAAGTTTTACAGAGAACATGTCTTTAGTTAAACATATAAAGATTATAAAACTCACATCTAGAGATATTATAAATAATGATTTATCTATATTTAATATCATTACTTTTACAGGTGGAAGTGGATCAAAACAATCAATATCTTTAGGTAAAGAAGGTTTAATAAAAATTAAAAAGTATATAGAGGGTGGTGGTAAATATTTAGGGATATGTGCTGGTGCGTACTTAGCAACAACAGGATTTGATTGGAGTTTGGGTGTAATAAATGTTGAAACGGTTTCTCAAATTGAATGGGAAAGAGGTAAAGGTTTGGTTAAGGTTACTATGACTAATGAAGGAATTGAATTGCTCCCTTCTTTTCCTAGTTGTTTTGAAATAGAGTATGCAAACGGCCCTATTTTAAAAAAAACTAATGTTGATAGTTTGGGAGACTACACTATATTAGCTTTTTATTCTTCTGAAATTTCACAAAATGGGGTTACTCTTGGTGTAATGGAAAATACACCAGCTCTTCTTATGGGTTCATATGGAGAAGGTAAGGTTTTTATAATCGGACCACACTTTGAATATACTCCTAACTTGAAAAATTGTATTCCAGAAATAGTTGATATTTTAGTTAATAGTATTTAGTATAATTTTTGAAGATTATTCTACTTTCGAAACAATTTAAATATTTAATTTTCTATTAGGAATAGTTTGCGGAATCGCTCCTCGCTACGCTCGAAATCTTCGGCTTACAGCCTGCGACCCGCGGTTCGATTCCTACCGAGCGGACTCTAGTATTAAATAAAAAACATCTGATTTTTAAATCAGATGTTTTATATTTTTTTGTCCGCTCGGTAGGAATCGAACCTACGACCATCTCCTTAAAAGGGAGCCGCTCTACCGACTGAGCTACGGGCGGGGAATCTTCAAAATATATCATAAAAAACAAAAAAGGCGAGGATTTGTGCAATATATGCTAAAGTGTCTTTCACATGCTTAAAACCATATCACTTAGGAATATTGAATACGCGGTACATGAAAGACCTATTCTCCAGGGGCTGTCCTTGCGTTGTAGTATAAACGAGAGGTTGTGTATTTTCGGTGAGAACGGAGCAGGGAAGTCTACGCTGCTCAAAATTATTTGTGGCGAGATTGAACCAGACCTAGGACTCGTCGAGAAACA
>JAIXRY010000012.1 GCA_027484965.1 bacterium
AGAGCAGCTGGTAGTCTAGGGTCTTCTTTACGATGTTTTTTATAGTCGACCATAGACTCAATCTTAAAACCTTTAGCTCTCAACCTCTCAACAGCTTCTTTGCATTCTTTTAAGGTTTCGTAAAAATTAAACTGTATAGAATTAATATTAGTCAAATTAAAAATCTCTTCATGATCAACACTTACTGATTCAATAACTTCATCAGTAATATCAATCAACTCATCTTTGTTTACAATATTAAAGATTCGTTTTTTTCTAATTTTACGACCAATATCCTCATCAGGAACAATAAAGGGTCCAAGACCTTCAAGAGCATCATTGTACCAAACTTGCTTTTTTGCTTGGAACATTAACTGCACAACATACGCAACTTTATTTGGAAATAATTCATCAATCCTAGTAGACCTACCAGCGCCTTGGATTAGGCCAACGATAGTGTTTATAGGATAAGCAAAAAGCACACCATGAACACCAGGATCATCAAACCCTTCTTTAATAGTATCGATACCAACCAAAACTTTAAATTTGTTTTGACTAAACCTGCGAAAGAGTTTATCTCTTTCTGAAGATTTCATTTTACCTGTAATAACTTCAGCAGAAACACCAATACTCCGTAATTCTCTTACCAAATCAAGACCTTGATCAATAGATGCGGTAAACATAATAAATCTCGTACCCCTCTTTTCGAAAATTTTCTTATAGAGTTTTGCTGCAGCAATATTGCCACCTTGACGAATAATTTCTTTACCTACACGATTTAAGTATGCTTGAGATGATTCTCTCTTTTCCTTTCCAGATATTTCTATATTAACTTTTCCAATAATAAATTGGATAGCTGAAAGCATTCCAACTTTTACAGCTTCTGGAATAGAGATGCGGTACGCTTCATACTTGAGGAATTCTTTCAAATTCTTTTTCTCACTGTATGTGGGTGTAGCAGTAAATCCAATAATGATGGCGTGTTTTTGTTCTTCGAGTCGAGCTCGAGTCTTTGGACCAAGCGCCTTGTGAGCTTCATCCAGAAAGAAAACTGAATATCGTTTTAAAATATCATTTCCTTTTAGATTTACAAAAGATTGATAAGTCATTACTGTGACCTGATTGTGATAGGATTTTTGTCGTGCACCAACAAGTCCTAATAATAAGTGTTTTGCAAATTTTACAAATTCTCTCTGCATTTGCGATAGAAGTGTAATCTTTGGAACAAGAAGTAATACTTGAATATCTGAACCATTAATAATAGCGTCAGCTATTGTGGATTGGATAAATGACTTACCCATACCTGTTGGACCTTCTATATACATAGTTCGGATACCTTTTACGATCGCGTCACAGATATTTTTATATACTGTTTCTTGACCTCCACGAAATATGTTTATAGGAACATATTTCCGTAGATTTTCTAAGATAAGATTGTAAGTTTTTTTCATTTATTTAGTTTTTAAGTTTTTTATATATTAACACAATAAATATAAATTGTAAAGTATTTAAGTATTGTTTGACAAATTATTTTTAGTAATGTATTATAAATAAAAATCAATAAAATGAATCAAAAAATAGCAGAATCACCTACTACTTCAACTAAAAGTGTAGAGGAAATTGAAACAGATAAAATAATATATTTTTCTGTAACTGAAGAATATTGGGATAAACCATACGTAAGAAAAAGACATCACAACCCAGAAACAAGGACTGTTATCTTAAAAGGAAAAGTTCTTGAAACAAAAGGAGATGAATTTAAAGTAGAACTTTTTGAAAATAATGGTTTTGAAAAAGATGGTCAAACTTTTGTTTTTCATAAGGGACACTTACTATCAAATCAAGACTTCACTGATTTTGAAAGATTAGGACAATGGAAAAAAGATCCTTCTTCTAATCCTTAACAACACAAATTACTTCGCAGAAATGCGAAGTTTTTTAATTTAAAAAACAAAGAAAAACCACTCAATTGAGTGGTTTTTCTTTTATTAATCGAAATAATTTTTAAGTCTTAATATCTTTTCATTATTACGAAGCTTGTCATGAACCTTTGCTTCAATTTGGCGAATACGTTCACGAGTGACACCAAATTCTTTTCCTACTTCTTCGAGAGTGTGTTGTACACCATCTTCGAGTCCATAACGCATTTCAAGAATCTTTTGTTCTTTTGGTGAAAGTTCTGAGAGAACTTCACGAACTTGATCAGAAAGAATTCTACGAGCTGCTTCTTGGTCTGGACGAAGCAATTTATCATCAGCAATGAATTCACCGAATGTTGATTTGTCTTCATCGTCTCCGATTGGAGCTTCAAGTGATCTTGTTTCTTGATTAATTTGTTCAATCACATGAATCTTTTCAACCTCGAGCCCCATTTCTGTTGCAACTTCTTCTGGAAGAGGTTCACGTCCCAAGTCTTGTGTTAGACGACGGAGAACTTGTTTGTATTTTGAAATTGTCTCCACCATGTGCACAGGAATACGAATTGTACGAGATTGATCAGCAAGAGCACGAGTGATTGATTGACGAATCCACCATGTTGCATACGTTGAGAATTTGTAACCTTTTGTCCAGTCGAATTTTTCTACTGCTTTGAAGAGACCAATGTTACCTTCTTGAATAAGATCAAGAAGTGTAAGGTCTGCTGATCTATTTGAATATTTCTTCGCAATAGAAACAACAAGACGAAGGTTTGCACGAGCAAGCAATGTCTTTGCTTCTATATCACCTTTTTCGATACGTTTCGCAAGCTCTTTTTCTTCATAAGAAGAAATGAGTGGAAATTGTCCAATCTCTTTCAAATATATTTGAATAGAATCATAACCACTATCACGAGAGCGACTATCTTTAAGCTCATTTACCACAGCATCAACATCAAGAAGATTTCCACCTTCTAGAACATCAACACTCGCAACAGAAAGCTTCTCATAGAGTTCATCTAGAAAGAAAACATTATTTTCAATATCTGGAAAAGTTTTTAGAATTTCGTCGTATGTTACGAACCCTCTCTTTTTTCCTTTTGAAATAATTTCTTCTGCTTTTTTAAGCATTAGAACAGCTTTTTCTTCTGCTTTAGAAAGCTTCACGGGAGCCTTTTTACTTTCTACTTTTTTAGGAGCAACTTTTACTACAGGTTTTGAAACTACTTTTACTGGAGCTTTTTTTACAACAGGTTTTGCTTTCGCAATAACTTTTTTAGGAGCAACTTTTTTTACAGTTGTTTTTACTTTCGCTTTATTGTTTTTTACACTAACCTTTGATGTTTTTTTAACGACAGCTTTTTTGACCGGTGCTTTTTTTGCAACAGTCTTTGCTTTCGCTTTCTTCTTTTGTTCTGTGATTTTTTTCTTCATAATAAGGTATTGGTTAACTATAAAATATTTCGCTCATTTTGTATAGACTCACTGAGTGTTTTTGTCTTTTGATATTCATCTAGGAGAACCTCATTATCGTCTATCTTTAATATAGTACGGAGAGACTCCATCTTTGCTTTCAATATTTTCTGACAATATACTAGTGCGAGTTCTGTTGCTGACTTTTGAAGTATGTCTATATTACCTCTAAAGTGGAATTCTGCTTCACTAATTAAAAGATTTTTTTCACTATCTTCTACCTGAAGGAATTCTTCAAGCGAGAGAGTTATATACTTTTTAAATAGTGTGTCTATTTTTTCTTCGTCAATTATTTTTTTATCAGTAGATATTTCGCGGGACCAATATATAACACCTCTAAGTAATTTTTGTTCATCAAAAGTTTTATTAACGACTTTTTCTTGAACAATTTCTTTTGAATCAATATTCGTCAACGTTTTTAATGATTGGAAAATAATTTCATCAGAAAGATCTATTGCGCGTCCAATAATATTTACAAAGTGAGCCCTGTCGATATTTTTTGGAATTAATGCGACGAAAGGTAAGACTCTTGATTCAACAAGCGTGCGAAATGTCCGCAAATCACCTTTTGATTCTTTTCTCACTACATCGAGAAGTCCCATAACTACATGCTTTGGATTTTTGTATACACTATCTAGAGCACGTGGATTTTCTAATAGAATATCTGACGGATCTTTTCCTTCAGAAAGAACTGACATATAAACATCAAATCCTTTTGAAAGAGCGAGCTTAATCCCCTTTTCTGTAGCTTTCAAACCAGCGTCATCATTATCAAGAGAGAATATAATTGTATCTGTAAACCTCCCAATAAGCTTCAAGTGAGTCTCTGTAAGGGCTGTCCCAGACAAGGCCACAGTTTCTCCAAATCCTGCTTGATGGAGAGATATCAAATCCATTTGACCTTCTACAAGAATAACTCGTTTATTCAAACGCATGTGATTCTTAGCAAGATCATAACCAAAAAGTATTGCTGACTTATGGTACAAATCTGTCTCTGGAGAGTTTACATACTTCGCAGGTTCTTTACCTATTGTTTTGTTTTCAAGAACAAGAGAAGGGAGAATTCTGCCAGTAAAAGCAACCACTCTACCCTGACTATCTTTAATGGGAAACATTATACGTCCACGAAATCTATCATAAGAACCTTTTGGTGTTTCTATAAAGAGTCCGGAGGCGTTCATATCTTTTGTAGAAAAAGCATTCCCTAGATATGTTGTAAGTTGCCTCCAATCATCTTTTGCAAAACCAATATCAAATGTATTGATTGTGTTATCAGTAAGTCCTCTTTCTTTTAAATATTTTTTAACTTCATCAGTTAATAACTCTTTGTAAAAAGTTTTTGCTTTTTCCATTAGGTCGTACAATTTTCCATAAGTGTCAGCACTTTCTTTGTTGTATGCATTAGACAGAACAATACCTGCCTTCTGTGCAAGAATAGGAAGAACCTCTTTAAAAGAGATTCCTTCTATATCTTGGACGAAAGAGAATATATCCCCTCCTTTACCACAACCAAAACAATGATATGTATTGCGCTCTGGCGACACATAAAATGATCCGGTCTTTTCTTGATGAAAAGGACAACGAGCTACAAACTGTCTTCCTCTTTGATCGATTTGAATATACGAAGAGACTACATCAACGATTGAGAGGCGCTCTTTTATTTGTTCAACCTCCCTACTCATACCTATGCTTCGTCTTCTACTATTTCTTCGTCAACTTCTTCAATTTCTACACCACCTTGTTTTCTAAATCCTGTTCCAGCTGGAATCAAACGTCCAACAATAACATTTTCTTTCAAGCCACGGAGTTTATCATCTGTGCCTTTAATAGCACTGTTGATCAAAATACGGTTTGTGTTTTGGAATGAAGCTGCTGACAACCAACTCTTAGTACGTAGAGCAGTTTCTGCAATACCAAGCAAGATAATATCTCCTTGTGCTTCTGTTCCTCCCTCTTCTTTCATGCGATCGTTTTCTTCCATCATTTCGATATTTTCTACAATATCTCCAAGTGTTAGAGCTGTATCTCCAGCATCAGTAATACGACGACGAGAGAACATGAGACGAATAATAATCTCTGTATGTTTACGAGCAATAGACGCACCTTGAACTTCATACACTTTGTTGATTTCGTTCAAGATATATTGTTCAGCAACTGGCTTACCACCGATTTTGAATATTTGTTCAATATCAGCAGAACCGTCAGTAATAAGCTGACCTTTAGTTACGCGTGCACCAACTTTTACAATAGGATTACGAGGATATGGGATTGGGTATTCAACTTCAGCAACACCTCCATCACGTTTAGAATCAGACATAACAATGATTGTTTTTTCTTTTCCTTTTTCGCGAATTTCGGTAACTTCACCATCTGTAGTTGAGATAAGTGCAGGATTCTTAGGAGAACGGCGTTCAAAGATTTCTTCAATACGTGGAAGACCTTGTGTAATATCAACTCCAGCAACTCCACCTTGGTGGAATGTACGAAGTGTCAATTGAGTACCAGGTTCACCAATCGCTTGTGCAGCAATAATACCTACAGCTTCACCAAGATTTACCAAGTGATTACGCCCAAGATCAAGACCGTAACATTTTTGACATAGACCGTATACAGTAGCACATGTAAGAGGTGTACGCGCAAGAACAGATTCTACACCTGCTTGTTCGATTTTTTGTGCATCACCTTTCATAAGAAGTGAACCTTTTTTGTAAAGAACATTTCCTTCTTTATCTTTTACATCTTCCAAAGTAACACGCCCTGTGAGACCTTTTGAAATAGAAATTTCAAGACCTGAAATAAATTCTTTTGTAATTACTTTACCTTCTTTAGTTCCACAATCTTCTTCTGTAATCATCACATCTTGTGCAACGTCCACTAGACGACGAGTGAGATATCCGGCACGAGCAGTGTTAAGTGCAGTGTCAGAAAGACCTTTACGAGAACCGTGAGTAGTAATGAAGTATTCAATAGGAGAAAGTCCTTCGATATAAGATGGAATAACAGGGAATTCAATAGTGCGTCCTTGGTTGTTTTGAATCAAACCTTTCATACCTGCCATTTGAGATACGTTGTTCATAGATCCACGAGCGCCTGACTTGAACATGTCATGATATGAACCCATAGGATCAAGTATTCCTGGAAGAAGTTTTTCAACTTCTTTTTTAGTTTTTTCCCAAAGTTCAATAGTGAGCTGATATCTTTCTTCTTCAGACAAAAGACCATCATTATATTGTTCAACAATAACTTTTTGTTTCTTTCTTGCTTCGTCAATAATCGCAACCTTTCCTTCTGGAACGCGAACGTTATCAATACCCCAAGTAATACCTGATTTCATAGCATAACGGAAACCGAATGCTTTTACTTTATCAATAACTTCTGGAGTTGCGGCAAAACCATATTTTGAAACAATTTGATCAAAGATTTTTGCAAGACGTGTTGAAGTAATTTCTTCATTTACATATGCGAAATCTTCTGGGAAAACAGAGTTGAACAAAAGACGTCCAACAGATGTTTCAAATATTCCACCCTTAAATTCTGCATACTTTTCATTTTCAGTTGCACGAACTTTGATTTTTGAACGGAAACCAATAACTTCGTATCCATAAGCAGTAATAGCTTCATTTGGTGATGCAAAAACTTTACCTTCACCTTTTTCACCTGGAACTTCTTTTGTCATCCAGTAACATCCAAGAACGATTTCAAGCATTTTTGCTGTTGCAACAGGATCACCATTTTGAGGTTTCAAAAGGTTCTTATCAGCAGACATAAGCTCTCTTGCTTCTGTTTGTGCAGCGTCTGAAAGTGGAACATATACAGCCATTTGGTCACCATCGAAGTCGGCGTTGAAACCTGTACATACGAGTGGGTGGAGCTGAATAGCATTACCTTCAATCAAAATTGGAGTGAAAGCTTGAATACCAAGACGGTGAAGAGTTGGAGCACGGTTCAAGAGAACATATTTTCCAAAAATAACTTCTTCAAGAATTGACCATACTTCAGGAATACGATCTTCGATAATTTTGTTTGCACCGCGGATATTGAAAGCAAGTTCTCTCTTCAAAATCTTTGAGATAACGAATGGGCGGAATAGTTCGAGCGCCATGTGTTTTGGAAGACCACATTGATTAAGTTTCAATTGTGGACCAACAACGATAACAGAACGTCCAGAGTAGTCCACACGTTTTCCAAGAAGGTTTTGACGGAATAGACCTTGTTTTGATTTCAAGTTATCAGAAAGAGATTTCAAAGCTCTCTTTTGCGCTTGACTCATTGCGGCACCTGCTTGACTTGCGATTGAGTTATCAATCAAAGCATCAACAGCTTCTTGCAAAATACGTTTTTCATTACGCAAAATAACATCAGGAGCACCAATTTCTTTCAACTTTTTAAGACGATTATTACGATTAATTACACGACGGTACAAATCGTTTACATCAGATGTTGCATGACGTCCACCTTCAAGAGCAACCATAGGGCGAAGCTGTGGAGGGATAACAGGAATTACTGTTAGAAACATCCATTCTGGACGAGTTTCTGAACGGAGCATTTGACGAATCATAGAAAGACGCTTTTGTAGTTTTTCACGTTCAAGAGACCCCGCTGTTTCAAGCATTAATTCTGTCTTTTCTTTAAGTTTTGTTAAATCAAGATTTTTGAAAAGAGTATAAATTGCTTCTGCTCCAATACTTGCTTCAAAACAAGTACCATATTTCAAACTTGCATGGTGATACCCAGCTTCAGTAAAAACTTTTCCTTCTGCAATTTCTGCAATTTCACGTTTTGTAGAGAGAAGAAGTTCTTTTAATTTTTCACGAGTTGCTTCTTCATTTGCAGTCTTTACTTTACCTTTGTATTCTTGTTCGAGATCGCGAATGATTCTTTCTTTTTCTTCTTGGAATACTTTTGTAACCATGTATCCTGCAAAGTAAACAACTTTTTCAAGTTCTCCCATTGGAATATTGAGAAGTGTTGCCATACGAGATGGAATACTCTTCAAGAACCAAATGTGTGCTACAGGTGAAGCAAGTTCAATATGCCCCATACGTTCACGACGTACAATTGCTTTTGTAACTTCAACTCCACATTTTTCACATATAATACCCGCATAGCGAATACGTTTGTATTTTCCACAGTAACATTCGTAATCTTTTTCTGGACCAAAGATTTTCTCATCGAAGAGACCACCTCTTTCACTACGTCCTGTACGATAGTTGATAGTTTCTGGTTTTGTAACTTCTCCGTATGACCATTCAAGAATCTGTTCAGGTGACGCAAGAGAAAGTCCGATTGTATTAAAGTTTGTTGTATCTAGTGTTTTCATATATATCTATATAGGTATATTAACGCTTCCCTTTCTTAAGATTCACATTGAGTGAAAGACCACGGAGATAGTTCAACATCACAGAAAATGACGCTGGAGCATGTGGTGGTGGAATTGGTTCACCTTTAATAATTGCATCAAATGTTGCAGAACGACCTTGTATATCATCAGATTTGATAGTAATCATTTCACGAAGTATGTGAGATGCACCATATCCTTCAAGAGCCCAGACCTCCATTTCTCCAAATCTTTGTCCTCCACCTTGTGCTTTACCACCGAGAGGTTGTTGAGTAATCAAAGAGTATGAACCAACAGAACGCATATGAATCTTGTCTTCTACCATGTGGTGGAGTTTCAAGATGTACATATATCCAACAGCTACTTCTTGAGCGAAAGCTTCACCTGTTCTTCCATCTATAAGTGGAGTTTTTCCGTGACGTGGAAGACCGGCGAGTTCGAGTTCACTCATAATTTCATCAGGAGTTGCACCACCGAATACTGGTACCACTGCTTGGTATCCGAGTTTTTCTGCAGCCATACCGAGGTGCATTTCAAGAATTTGTCCAAGGTTCATACGTGAAGGAATACCAAGTGGAGTAAGAACTACATCCACAGGAGTTCCGTCTGGCATGTATGGCATATCTTCTTCTGGAAGCACAACAGAGATAACACCTTTGTTTCCGTGACGACCAGCAAGCTTGTCACCAACAGAAATATTTCTAATTTGAGCAATTTGAATGTAGATCTTCTTGATCACACCTGATTCAAGATTATGACCTTTTTCACGAGAGAATATTTTTACACCAATAACACGTCCACGTGTTCCTTTTGGCATACGGAGTGATGTATCTTTTACATCACGAGCTTTTTCAGCAAAGATAGAACGGAGCAATCTTTCTTCTGGTGTAAGTTCTGTTTCTCCTTTTGGAGTAATTTTACCTACAAGAATATCTCCTTCACGAAGTTCTGCACCAACACGAACGATTCCATCTTCATCCAAATCTTTCAATTTGTTTTCACCAACGTTTGGAATATCACGAGTAGTTACTTCTTCACCGAGTTTTGTATCACGAACAACACAATCATATTCTTCAATATGAATAGAAGTGAATTTACTATCTTTCACGAGACGTTCTGAAAGAATAATCGCGTCTTCGTAGTTTTGACCATTCCAAGCCATGAATGCCACAAGAGCATTTTGACCAAGAGCCATTTGACCTCCTTCTGTAGATGAAGCGTCAGCAATAACTTGACCTAAAGTTACGACATCACTAATACGTACTAAAGGACGTTGATTGAATGCGTTGAAACTATTCATTCTACTGAATGTGTGTAGAGGATGTGTATGATCTTTTCCTTGCTTATCTTTAATGATGATCTTTTTTGCGTCAACATAAGTAACAGTACCAGCAGTAGATGCAAGTACCATACGTCCACAGTCTTTCGCTGCAAGTTCTTCCATACCTGTTGCAACCAATGGAGCTTCAGGACGAATACATGGCACAGCTTGGCGTTGCATGTTTGATCCCATCAGTGAACGGTTAGCATCATCATGATCCAAGAATGGAATCATTGAGGCTGCAATAGAGAATGGTTGATTTGTTGAAACGTCAATAAAGTCAACATCTTGTGCATCAGCAAGACCTGGAATAGTCTTAATGCGACACTCTATATATTCACCAGTAAGTTTTCCTTTTTCATCACGGTTTGCACCAGCGTGAGCGATTGTATATTCTTCTTCTTCTAGAGCGTTCAAATAAAGTATTTCACCAGTAACAACACCATTTTTCACTTTTGCATATGGAGTTTCAATGATGCCGAATTCATTGATACGAGCATATGTTGCAAGGTGAACAACAAGTCCAATGTTTGGACCTTCTGGAGTTTCAATAGGACAAACACGTCCGTAGTGAGATGTGTGCACGTCACGAACTTCAAGTGACGCACGTTCACGTGTAAGACCTCCTGGACCGAGTGCTGATAGACGACGAAGGTGTTCTGTTTCTGCAAGAACATTTTCTTGGTCCATGAATTGTGAGAGTTGGTTTGTAGTAAAGAATTCTTTAATACGAGCTTGAAGTGGACGTTGGTTGATTACTTGAATTGGAAGAGATGTAGACACGTCAATAGTAGACATACGGTCTTGCACGTTTCTTTTGATTTGTGTCATACCAACACGAATTTTTGCTTGAATCATTTCACCAACGAAACGAACGCGACGCTTTCCAAGGTGATCAATATCATCTGCTCTTGCACCTGGAGTCACATTAAGTGTCATTGTGTGAGAAACGATACCAATAATATCTTCTTTAGTTAGAAGTTTTGCTTCAAGAGCTTTTTTGTCTGTAGGAAGGCCGAGTTGTTGGTTTAGACGAAAACGTCCAACAGGAGAAATATCATAGCGGTCTACTCCAAAGAGTGAATCAACATATTCTTTTGCATTATCACCTGTTGCAAGATCTCCATCACGAAGACGCTTGTAAATTTCAACATATGATTCATTGAGAGTTTTTGCTGTATCTTTTTCAAGAGAAAGTTTTATCAAAGCTTCATGAGGAGTACCTTTGAAAGCTTTTTCGATTTCTTCATTTGTGTGAAGTCCGAGAATACGTAGCAGTGACACTAGAGGGAATTTTCTCTTTCTATCAATACGAACAGCAAGGGTTCCGTCTTGTTCTGATTCAATTTCAATCCAAACACCACGTGCTGGAATAATTTTTGCTCCGAACATTCTCTTTCCTTTTACATCTTGGTCAACGAAGAATACACCCGCTGAACGAGCGAGTTGAGGAACAATAACACGCTCAACACCATTGATGATGAATGTGCCATGTCCTGTCATAAGAGGAAGATCAGCAAGAAAGATTTCTTGTTCTTTTATACTTCCGAGAGTTTTGTTAACCAAACGAACTTGTGCTTTTACACCAGCTTCATAAGAAAGCTTATTTTCCTTCGCGTGATTTTCATCGAATTTTGGTTCACCGATAGTGAACGAAACGAATTCGAGATCAAACTTTTTACCTGAATAGTCAGAGATTGGAGAAAATTCTTTAAAAACTTCCTTGAACCCTGTCGCAATCAACCATTCGTATGATTCCAATTGATCTTTGATCAAACTTGGGAATTCTACGAGAGGTTTTTTGTACTTTGAAAAGTACTTCTTTTTTCGCAAACCAATATCTTTTAACATATATATTATCTGTTACCAAAAATCCTTACCAAAAGCCAAAAATTCCGAAAAGAAAATCTTTTCGGTTAAAACTTTATTTGTGCTCGAGGAAAAAATAATGTGGCAAAAAAGAAAAACATTATCTACTGTTTTATCAGTAGCTCGGCTAGTAAAAAGACTGAAAAAGCATCCAAAACTCAATCCTTCAATCGACCAATAGTATACACCAATCATTTAAAAAAGTAAATATCTTTAAGGTATTATTAGAAAAAGACATTAAGATGTCCTATTTTCAGTATTTTATTAATATTTGACATTTATATAATATAGTGATATTGTTTTTTAGAACCAAAAAAACAAATAGAAAAGATGGAAATTTTTAAAATAATAGGAATTATTGCATGCTGTATACCTGTCGGAATGTTACTGAATTGGTATTTTTGGCCAAGACATTACTTTTTAGTTGAAACAGAACTTAGACACGGGGATATCTTCGATGTGGTTCATATCCAAAAATTGAGCCCAAAAGAAGAAGTATGGATCGGTTATACCGACTATACAATCAAGCTAAGAAGAAAAAGAGATGCAAAAAAAAGCAATCTCTTTTATGAAAATCATATTCTTAGAACAAAAAAGTGTTTAAGAGTAGATATTAGATATATTTGCGAGGACAAAATTGAAGAGTTATTATCATCAATTTAATCACCCCAAAAGGGTGATTTTTATTTTGCAAAATAAAAACCTCTAATTAATTAGAGGTTTTGTGCTTGTGTCTTTTTCATTAACAATAACTTTTAGATCTTTTTTTCCAGGATCGTATTCAATCTTTCCAATTATTGTTCCAGAGAAATCTTCATGATTTTTATCTTCTGGATAACCTATAATGTCTGGATTACCACCAAAAAGTTCAAAATCTGTTTCGCGCAATCTGAGCAATTGTTTTTTAGTTGGCATAATAAATTTTTCTATAATATACCACAAAATAAAAAATTATTTCTTATTATCTTTTTTGTCTCGCCATTCTTCTATATCTTTATGGTTCCCAGACAGAAGAACCTTTGGAACACGAAAAGTCTTATTTTCCTTCCCTATTTTGTATTCTAAAATTTCAGGACGTGTATAGAGCTCACTTGAAGCATTACGAGATTCTTCGAGCGATTCACTCTTACCAAGAACCCCTTCTATTTGACGAGCTGTCGCATCAATCACAGTGAGCGCAGGAATTTCTCCACCAGTTAAAACATAGTCTCCAATAGACACTTCTTCTACCTCGTATTTTTTATTTGTTTTCAAAATCTTCTTAAGGCGTGCGTCTATACCTTCATATCTTCCACAAATTAAAATAACATCAGAATATTTCTTGGTAAGATTTTTTGCATATGTATTTGTAAATTCTTTCCCAGCTGGAGCAAAAATAATTACTTTTATTTTTTGTTCTGTTTTTTTATTTGTTTTTATCTTTATAGAATTTATTGCATTCAATATAGGCTCTGCATACATGACCATACCCGGACCACCGCCATACGATCTGTCATCGACTTTCTTGTGTTTATCCAAAGAGAAATCACGCAAATTCAGAGTATTTACTTTTATGAGATTATTTTTTTGTGCACGTCCAATGATTGATACATCTGTATAAGACGAAATCATTTCTGGAAAAAGAGTTATGACATGGAAATTCATAAAAATATTATAACATAAAAA
>JAIXRY010000011.1 GCA_027484965.1 bacterium
TCCACTGAAGTCACTGCCTACCTTAATCATGCTCGTTCAATTTTAAAGTGTCCCATTCGACAATCTCCTGACATGAGGAGCTCTCTCTTTTTCCAATTGCAGAGTCCTCTGCTGTTGAACACCCATTCTCGGATGAGTTGGGTATGGATGTAGTATCGTAATCTGTACATGATTTGTAAATTTCGTTTTTAGCTTGCATCACTTTGCAGTAATGCTTCCAATTAAAGTGTCCGCTTTTGGCAATGGAACCACCGCCGTGAAACCACCAATAAACTTGATCTCCTAATGTCATAGCTCTCGTGTATAAAAAAAGTAATCTAAATCCTGCTCATATTTCAACATCCGATCCTGCTCCTCAGAGAAATGCAGATGCAAATCATACTCATAGCTGTTGCTAAGTAGCTCATCACGTACAGCATCACGCACCTCTTCAATCTCTCTATCTGTCAAGTCACACCGTGTGCCATCTAAATAGCCATTGATATCCAGGTCAATGTATACATCACAGATATCACCGTTACATATTTCAACGGATGTGATGACATGATCACCAACGGCCTCTTTGCCGTTTTCAAAAACATAAAAAATGCCTTCTTTTAAATTTCCTAACATAATACAAGTTTTAAAAGGTAATACAATACGAATGGGGAAGCAATCAGCAACACGCTGCTTAGTAAAAATTCTCTAATCATTGGGCTCAAGTTTTAATCGGGTTAATAAATCTGCCATCACAGCCCACTTTGTGGCTGCATATACGGTGCCTGGATCACTTGGACCGAAGGCATCAATCATTTCTTGCATTTCATCTCGGAGCTCCTGCTCCATTTCAAGGATAATTTCTGTCATAACTAAATGTTTAAATGTTAATACTTGACAAATATACAAATAGTTTCAATGTTGACAAATTATCAACGAAATTTAGAATGATTCTAAATAAGAAAATTAACTTAAAGGTGGTGAAAAACGGTTAAATTATTAACCTAAGAGATATTTTTCTTACGCTTGTAGATGTACTCCTGGTACTTAGTGAATACCAAGTGGTTTATTTTATTGTGTTTTTTACACTCTTTGCACTTTAGCCAATGGTGTACGGTGCCTGCAGCAGTTACTACCTTCTTATTGTATGCGTAATTGATGCTACCACATTCAGGACATTCATATTTTTCACCTCCATGTTGCACTGCATAGTTATGTTGTGGGGTTGCATAGCTGTTGAGCTTATTGAATACCGCCTCAAGCACCTTCACATCCATCTTACAATAGGCTACCATTTTATCCAGGGCCTCCTGGTCCTTTCTAAATACGATATCCTTCCACAAGTCAAGCCCTACCGTATCCAGCTTAGCCCCTACCTTGAGTAACTTGGCTATATAGTCGAGCTTGTTGCTATTAAAATTAAAGTATTTTTTAGCCCATTTAAGGGTGTCTATGGTCTTAACTGTTGGCATAACATCAATGCCGTGAAATAAGGCTCGTGTACGCACCCATTTGAGGTCAAACTTATCACCATTGTGAGCTACAATTTCATCCGCTTGAGCCATAACCTTAATGAACTCCTTGAGCATGGCCTTATCACATTGGTTCTTGGACCATGTTAGGCTGTGGATCTCATCCTCACCCTCCCATTTGTAGCATATACAAATGATGGCCCGTTCATGGATGATATCACCTGGGTTGATCGTTAGGTTATATCCTGTCCGCCAGAATATACCGACATTGAAGGAGGTCTCAATGTCATAGAATAAACGTTTTCTCATTTATTGAGTTTACTGAGTATAGCACTCCATGCTAATCTAAGCACAAAAGGGATAGCAAGCCCTAACCAAAACGGCCACCACCTTGTAATATAGGTGACTTTCTGCTCTGCCTTGGCTTTCTGTACAATGGTATCGCCTTTGATTTTCTCTATCTTTATTCTCTCTCGCATTTCTACCCTGGTCTGCCAACGGGTCTTAGGCAGGGTGACTGTTCTAAACTGCACCACCGTATCCTTATAGGTGATCACCTTCTCCCATACAATGGTATCATTCTTAATAACAGGGATGCTGTCAATGGTAGTTATCCGGATGGTATCACTATCCTGCTCTACCTTGAGCCCATTAGCAAGAGCTCTCTTGTAGTGCCATTGAGCTCGCTTAGGAGCTGAACAGGATACGATCAGTATCAATAATGGTAGGATATATCTCATAATGCTTGTAACATTGCTATCATTCGAGGGCATGGGTAGATATCACTCTTATCTTTTCGTACACTGTTATGTGTGTAGATCCCTGGAGTGCCTTTGAAGGCTTCCGTATCAATGGCAAATATCTCTTTTCTGTATGCCTTGGGTATGTTGTAGGTCTCACACAGGTACACCAATAACTGCCGGGTGCTTTCAATCTGTGCATCGGTATATTTATGCCACAGCACATGACCTTTGAAGGGCTTATCCAGGATAGTGACCTCTGATGGGTCAATAATACCCTTCACATAATTCATGTACTTTCCATTGACCTGCTTTAATGGGCCCCAGTTGCATACCTCAATGCCTACAGATAGCTTGTTGAGGTTCTGATATCTCACCCCATGAGGTGCAAAGTCCTGGTTATCTATGCCAAGGTGGTATGCCCAGTGCTTCGAGCTGAAGCATTGCACTATTGTACCCTTGTTACCTATGACAAAAGCAGTAGCTATCCTCTCAGCATTGCTTTGCCACCATCGTGATACGGCTACAGCATCACCGTTGCCTGCTGTATGGTGCAGGTAGATCTGTGTTTTCTTAGACTCCTCAGGAAAGTATTGATTGTCAGATAGGCGTGCCTGTAATATCTTGGTTGTGTCTAATTTCATCCGTGTCCTTTTTGATTTCCTTAGCTCTTGCGAATAGGTTCTTCATTGCCTGCCATAGGTCGAGGCCCTTTACTGCCTTGTAATTTTCATTGATTGATACCACTTCAATGGATACCAGTATCAATGATAATATCTTTGTCAGCATTAAAGGTACAGAAAAAAATGTCAACACTATATCATTAAGGATAAAGTAGTCAATCAGATAGAATAAAATCACGGTTACCTCATAGAGTAACATCTTAGATATCACAGCCGATAACCTACGAGAACTGATTTTTTCCTTTTTTTTACGTGCTTTCCATATGCCTGTCACCGTATCCATACTGATAGCGAACCCTATCAAAAACATCAACCCCCAAATGGGTGTAAAAAATGCACTAACCATGCTAATATATATGGGCCATTTAGATTGAAATGATGCAAGCAATATGGATAGCTGTGTTTTCACAGGATCAATATGCTGTTATTGTACCCATTCTCACGGAAGTTACCACACATCCCTGTGCAAGTCAACTGCCAAGGAGTGATGCACTGGCAAGTGGCGAACATAGGCCGTAGGTCAGTATCTGTATTGAGTGCTGAGATGAAGATAGGAAATAGATTTTTGTTAGCCAATAGCCATCTGATCAGCCTCTGCTCAAAGAATGATGCCTTCTGTGCATAGTGCTCCATGCCAAAGGCTACCTCACCTCGTGATACGCTTGCTGAGTAGTCACCATTCTGAGTCTGAAGTCCTTTGTTCTTAAGCTGATAGCTCAATCCAAATACAGCATCCTCTGCTGACCTCCATGCAATGACCGGCTGAATAAACTCAACCAGGTTTATCTCATCATTGGTCAAGGTCTGAGCATTGTATGCAGCCAGTAGATGGTTGTAGAATGTGGTGCCAAGGATAGGCTGTATCCTGAGAGCTGACTGAGTAGCTATGTATGGGGTCACATCCGTTACATCCACGTTTGCCGTTATCGGGGTATTTGTTTTAAGGTAGTTCTCAGTGATAAAATATAACATTATACAATGGGTTGTGCTGTTGCATTGGCAACGGCTTGTGTTACATCTCCTCCCTCTATTGGCGGTAAGGATGCCAGAGCTCGTATCTCGTTAATGGTCATGGTCTCAAGAACCTTTGTAGCTACCAATGGGCTGAGTGAATTGAGTGCGTCATTGGTTTTGCTTGTATCCTCCTCCAACTCCACGATTGTCTCATTAATGATCTGGAAGTTATTGATCGTAAATTCAGCAGGCAACTTAGCTATGCCAAGGAGCTCATTGAAGATAGTATCTACCTGTGCACGGATTTTCTTGACTACATTTTTCTCAAATATCACATAAGCCTGCTTAATATCCGAGCCACTACCCAAGGAGCCTGTGGTTCTAACACCCATAAGAATAGGGTCGATAGTGTGAGCAAAACAAATTTGCTCAGTATTGAGGGCAGATGCCTCATGAAATAGCTTATCATTTGCGTTAGTTGGTAGTGCTTCTATCTTTGGAAGTTGATCCTGGCTATTGGCAAAGAATGCAACCGCTTTACCTGCATTCTGTGCACCTTTTAACCTGTCAATAGTCTCCTTGATCATGTGCTTTTCCTCCTCTGACTGTGGTCTTTTTGGGAACATCATAGCAAAGGATGGGAAAATACTGTTTTGAATGTTACTCTTAGCGAAGTATGACAGCTCACCCGAGAGATATGCAAAATTCAAAGCCGATGTATACTGAGGTAGCGGATAGTAGTCCTGCCCAACAGAATGCACCTCATAGCAATAGAGCTGAACTTCATCTTTGCAGGTCATGTGGTAGGGTTTTATCTCTACAACATCCAACCGTTGGCTCCAGTCATTGCTTAAATAGTACTTTTTCTTGCACCGTGATACCCTTACTTTCTCAGGGCTTACATTATATACCTTAACAAGCTTACCTTTTTCATTGAAAACAAGCTTGAAGTATATTCTATTGTGCAAAATCAATTGCTGAGTAACCGCCTCAACTGTATGCTTGAGTTTAATCTTACGCTCCCAGGTGTATAGATCTACCTTCTCCTGTGCTGTTAGCTTCTCAGCATCCAAGGCATAGCCTCCACCGATAACGGCATTGGTCTTGAAGTCAACAATAGCACCGTGCAGTGGTGAACTGAAGTACATTTGATTGAGCACCTCCGGATAAAGGTTGCCCTCTCCAAAATCTACCCAGTTACCTGCTGTCCATCTACCATTGACGTAGGGCAAAGTTAAGTTACCTCTACCAACAGGTAGGAATGGGGTGCTAAAAGCCTGGTATCCTTCCACTACGGTAGGACCCTGCTCTTGTTTTCTACTAAAAATATCGTACCAGGCCATATCTATGTGTATACTGATGAAGGTGCAGGTCCACTAACTACCATCCTACCCTCCTCAATGACTACACCTGTGGTCTGTGCAATGCTTAACGGAAGGGTGAATGGTCCACTCTTCTCATATATCTCATAGGTATATTGTCCTACAACAAGGCTGAGGTCAGTGGGCTCTACTAAATTAAATAAATTGTAACGCTCAGGATACGAGGATGTATCTGCAGCAGTGAATAAGATCTGCGTTCCTGTGTTGGTATCAAATTCGTTGGTAAACACAAAGAGGTAACTCGGGTTTGTCACCGTTGTTACCTCTGTAAGTGTGAGGACTATTTTGTTACTTGAATTTTGAGTAATGTAGATCATCTAAGTATATTGTCAGACCTACACGGAAATGTTCAAAATTAGAAGTTAACCCCGATAGCTTGAAGAGCAGCAGGAGTCATGGTTACCTCATATGCAAGGAACTCATTTTCTGCTACCAAAGTAACTGAGTATTTAGAACCATCTGCACGAGCTGTACCGGAACCTTCACCTGAAGCAGATAACTGCATATAAGGGAAGTACCAATACTTACCATTAGCATCTTTTACGATGGCAGATAGATACTGCTGTCCTGAACCTAAGATTTTGATAGCTCTTGAAGTAGCCATCTCTCTGCGGTGGAACATTAAGTTAATAGTCTGAGTCACGAATGAGCTACCGTTAACAAGGTCAGCTGCAAGCTCCTCAGTGTAGTTAGATGTATTTCTACGGATGTAGTAGTCAGTGAAAGTGATAGTAGGAGTCAAAGAGAAAGCTGTTACTTCCCAGTCACCAGGTGCTACTGTGTTAACTGTCACACTCACTACATCATCCTGCGGGATTAACGCAATCCCATGCAATCCACCAGAGTTGTTCTCACAGCTCTTGGCAACCGCTTCTAATGCTTGACAAACATTTGGCATGATTAAAGAGTATTAAAGAGCCCCCTGTGCAGAGGGCTCAAGATTATTATTAAGAATAGAATACGATCTCAGTAGGGTTCACGAAGTGGAAGCCGATCTTCATATCCGCACGGGTACGGATGTAAGGCTCAGCAACAGTGTCACGTAGGTTAACCGCACGTAAATCAGAGCTATCTCCTTCAGCATCGAATGCGTAGATCAAGTTGTCTTTCAACGTGATAACAAAGGTGTTATTAGACATCCCTTGGCACTGAACGATTTTGATACCTAAGTAAGTCAAAGACAAATCTTGAGTGATGTATGCATTGGTGTTACCTGAAGCTACTCCTAATCGGTATATGTTTACCAATTGAGTAGGAAGGTAGATGCGTAGGTCCTCAGTCTTGGAAGCTACAGATGCAGGCAATGCAGCGAATGCAGTAGAGATAGCAGTCTCAAGAGCAGTGAAGTTACTAATAGTACCAGTACCACCGTTGATAACCCCACCAGGTCCTACAGCAGCAGTCAACTTTTTCTCATAACCATCACACAATGCAAGTGTAGGGTTCAATGAAGTTGTATCACCTTGCCAACGGATGCTTTCGATGTCTTGAGCTACAGTCTTAGCCATAGTTTCCCAGTAGAAGTTCATGAAAGATGCAACAGAGAAATCACTGTTAGATCCTTTAGTCATTTGCAAAGAAACGAATGATTGCTCAAGGTCAAACTGACAAATTTGAGCCATAGCAGATACAGCACAAACGTCAATCAACACTGCACTCAAGTCATCAGTTGAGCCTGGAGTTGGCCATGCACAGGTAGATGATTGTAAAACGTTACCGAAAACAACAGTACCAAGTTTAGTCTGGTATTTAACACCAGGCAAAGTGCGGAAGTTGTTAGGTACATCCGACGTTAAGTAGGCAGCGGAGTAGAATGCCTCAGGGTTTGCAGCAAGTAAAGCTGTTGGGTCGACTTGTAAGTCGAATTTTAATTTACGCATTTTATTTAGAATTAAATTGGTTAAACTTTCTTAGATTTTCAGCGAGCATAGTCTTAGCATCAATGGCAACAGTCTCCTCTTCCACCTCAGTCTCAGCTCCAAGAGCCTCCTCTAATTGACTTTTAAGCTCAGCTACTATAGCTAACACTGAATTGATTTGCTCAGCTATCATCGGCTGAACTATTGCAAGGACAGCCTCAGCATCCATGGCAGGGTCAACAGCAGCCTCAACTTCTTCCTTCACTTCTTCCTCCTCTACTACAGTTTCAGCCATTGCTACTTCCTCCTTTTCCTCCATAGTCTCCTCGACTTTTTCCTCTTCTTTAATTTCGACTACTTGGCCATCCTTGACCACGTAGATTTTGCCCTCAATGAGGTGCTCTCCATCAGGTAATTGCATATTATATTTCGATTTTAGTTTCATTCCCATGAAGCCCTCAATAGAGAAACCAACCTGGTCCTCTTCAACCAGTTTGTTGTAGTATTCAATATCAGTTATCTGAGCTGTTAGCATCAACGTACCTGCAGGCACCTCAATGCCATAGGTAGTATATGCTTTGTCAAGCTCGGGCTTATCTACTAACCATGCCTCAAGAATGTAGGCAGGTACTTTTTTCTCTTCGTTGTGCTCAAGGTTGAACTTAGCAGAGTTAACTAACTGCTGCATAAATTTAGAATGCATTGCATCTATCTCCTCAACAGTGAACTTAACCATGTACTCCTCATCTGTTTCGTCATCCCTTCGATAAATCTCCATAGGTATCATGGCAGGTGCAGTGATACGGTACTTCAATCCATCTTTGAAAGCCAATGCTTTAGTCTGTTGATTGAAGGCCATCCCTTTTACTTTAATGGCAGGCTTAGATGTGAAGGCAATAGCCTCAATGCCTAAGTCCTCACCACCCTCTGCATACTCGGGATCAATGGTAATGGTGTAGATTGGTAACTCGGTCACGTTTATATTGTTTTTTTTTTATATTTGTTCAAAAATTGCATATGATTAAAATACTTGACAGGGAAATACCCAACCTAATTACTGAGCTCACAGTTGAGCAATTCGAAAAGCTAACTGATTTTAATAGTGATACAACACTTGACCCGATTGAAAGGCACCTGAAGATATTTGAATACCTTGGGATACCTGAAAATGAGTTCAATGATGTGGATGTTGAAAACTTTATTGATATTATTCGTCAATTCAATGAGCACCCCAACATGACCTACCCCACCGTTGATACCTTAGAGCATGAAGGATACACCTATAAGGCTGAGATGAAGATGACAGTGCGTGATAGTAAGCTCATTGAGAAGTACAGCATCGGAAAAGAAAAGGGATATATCAGTAATATCCTGGCAGTGTTCTTTAAACGTCAGGATCTTGGACCTGTTGAGCACTATACCGATGCTCATATTAAACACAAGAGTAAATTCTTAGCAAAATTACCTGCATCTATATGCATTCCTTACATATCTTTTATAAGTGAAAAAATCAGAGCACAAGCTACCCCGAAGTTGGAGGGAGGTGACACTGGAGCAGTGGACGGAGATAGCGAAAATTGATAAAGAGCAGGGATCTATTCACTACAATAGTGAGGTTCTTTACATCTTAACTGATGTAGATGTTGATGAGCTTGACATTGAAGAGCTCAGTGAAATGATTAATCAATGCAAGTGGGCCACGTCTGAACCATCCAGTCAATGGAGGCGTGAGGTTGAGGGCATGATATTCAAGCCTCTCAATAAGCTCACCCTTTACGAATACATTGACCTTAACTATTTCTTCAATGATAACTACCTAATCAACCTACCCTACATATGTGCTATCCTGTACCGGCAAACTAAAGAGAATGAATGGGGTGAGGTAGTATGGGAGCCTTATGAATATGACTGCAAGATCAGAGCTGAGAGGCTAATGGATGTACCTATCACGGATGTTTACGGTGTGATCAGAGAATTTTTGAAATTCCGTGAGCAGTTTCTGACAACATATACCAACCTATTCGAGGACCCCCTACCACCTGAACCTGCTGAAGGCTATGATGATGAGGAGGATGACCCTGATACGGAGCCTGAGAAGGACACATCTAAGTGGTCCTGGGAGCTGTTGATATACAACCTGTGTAATGGTGACCTATCCAAGTCCGATGCTATAGGAGGGCTACCCCTTTACTATGTGTTTAATATGCTTGGGATGAAAAAAGAGTTAGACATCTAATGGAGCACCAACAGTGAACCCTGCAGGAGGGTCAACCGGTACAAAGTTGTAGACTATTTTCTGATCCTTTTCTAAGACCTCAATAGCTTCCACCATTGGGTAGTTTTGAGTTATCCATTCAGTGTACTGAGAATATATCTCTGTGGTTATTCCCTGGTTAACCATCTCATCCTGGAATGCACTCACAATATCATATGGAGGTATCACCCCACCATTCCACAGATAGGCTCCATTGTTTAGGAATATAAAGTAATACATGGCAATGATATCTATCTCAAGCTTAGCGAAGCCTGTTACTCTTGCATTGATACGCACAGAGTCAACCAATGTGCCCTCCTGGTAGAGCCCTTTGCTCATGATTATTCGCTTGAGTATTGCTGCCATCTTTCTCCTGGTAGGATACTTGACGTAGAAATTGCCATCCTTTTTATATCGTGCCATCTAACAAATCTTTTGGGATACATATAGTGGTACCCTCAGTTGTGAATATATGAATGTATATCTCATCAACCTCCTCCCATTCAGTGAAGGTGTAGGTAATATCGTTAACTGTTACGCTATGCATACTTTTGTACTATTACTCTTTTCCATGCTGCTATATCGGTGGCTGAGGATGAATGCTGAACGGTAAAGATAAGGTAATTATCTACAGTCTTGTTGAATGGTATTAAGCTAATGGCACTGATAGTGTAGTCATTAGATGCACTTGTACCTGTAGCAAAGCAATTCATGTTATTAATATCCACATATATGTTCCTTTCAAATCGTTGGAACCTTACGTTAGTAGCCATTGAACCACCTGACCCAAGAAGTGTAGCACCTGTTAAGCTGTTGGTGGTATTGGTGTAAAATCTAAATGCTGTTGAACCTGCACCACTTACCAAAGTTCTGTCAATGAATGCCTTGATATATATGGTATTTGTTGTAAGTATAGTATTAGCAGGTATCAATACAGTTGCACTGATGGCATTAGCAAGTCCTGTAACACCTGTACCATAAGCACCACCAATAGTTGTTGGGTTACTACTACCTCCTGAAGCTGCATTGATTATCTGCTGACCCGTGATAGCTGTGTTGACAGGTTGCCCTGCTACTATCTGTGTACATTCGATAAGGTCAGTGCTCTGTAGGTCTCCAGTGTGAGGGGTCAATCCCTGCCTCCAATCACCCCACCAATTAGGTATGCTCATACTTATATTGTCACAACGTAGCTAAATGTTTATTGTAACGGCACATCACAATCAGTCCAGTTATCTACCTCCAAGGTAATGGTCATGACGTAGCCTGCTGCATAGTCAAGGAGATCATTGTTCAAAGCAGTGAATGAAGGTATCCCTGATACATCCATGCTGAGGTCATTGCTGAAGGTGAAATAATTATAAAGGTCCATTAGTATCTGATGCGTATCACTCAGGATGGTTATGATGTTAGCCCTATCCTTTTGGATGATGTCAAAGCAATAGATATCCAGAGTGAAGATGTTGGTATTCTCAGTGTTGCTAACTGATACCGGCACAATGAACACGATAGGATACTTCTCATCCTTAGTGGCGAAGTTAGTCATCTGCTCCTTGAAGTCAGACCCTACCTTCTTGACCTGAAGGTGAGAGTTGTAGAAGGCTTCTATCTTATTGATGGTGGACTGTAGGCTTATCATAGTTCTGCGTTCTTGTTAATTCTGTTTATCTTATTCTGTGTGGATGTCATGGCTGTCTCACTCACCACCGCTGTCACTGTGATCTCTGAGCTTTCAGTGGATGTGCCACCTGCTGAGAATACATTGCCAGTGTTACCTTGACCGAATAGCTGAGCAGCTTGAGGTACTACCTGTGCAGTGGATGCTGAAGCACCACCTCCACCACCTGAAGCACCGCCTCCACCACCTGCTGAGGGTGTACCTCCTGAGGTTAGTATCTGCTTTGCCTTGGCTATGTTGGTAGCTATCTGAATAATACCACTCGCAAACTGAGCAACACCTGCCGTACCTGCTGTGGCTGCATTGAATGGGTTAGCCTGTGATGCTGCAACCAGGGCACTGATTGCCTTAGCTGTATCAATACCTATCTGTATCAACGCTGATGCCTTGTTGAACTTCTCAAGTTTCTTCTGGTCCTTGATCATCATACCGGCTATGTTACTCACACCGCTAAAGATATCATTGGTCAATCCAATGATGGCATCACGTTCCTTTGTTTTTTCTTCAATGGCGGCCAATGCCTGTGCATCCAGTATCTTTTGTCGGTCAGCTGTGTACTTATTCTCAAGCTCAAGCAATAGAGCAGCGTTACCCTCTGCAAGTTTACGCTCCTCTTCATACCTTACCCTCAATGCTTCGAGCTCCTGGTCTGATTGAGTCATCTGAGATAGTGCAAATTGCTTGGCAAAATCATCCTTAGCTTTCTGCTTCTCTAATTCCTTAGCCTTATCCTCCTGAGCTCTCTGCTCATCATACAATGCAAGTATCTCATTTCGCTTCTCCTCAGTTAATGTAGTATCAGCAATGGCAGCCTCACGCAGTTTACGGTACTTATCATCTTGCAATGCTTTCTCTTTAGCATCACCTTCAGGCATTAATGCCAGGCGTAGCTGTAGGATTGCCTCATTAGCTTTCTTAGTGTTCTCCTCCTCTTTTTTTCTCCTGGCTTCAGCCTGTTTATTGAGTTCAATGTTGAGCTCCTGCTCGTACAGTTTTTCAAACTTTAATTTTTCAGCATTGCTTTTAGTCTTATCCGTCTTCAGATCAGTCAACATCCGTGCATACTTCTCACGGGTGATAGCCTCCTCACGCTGTGCATCATCTTTGATTTGAGAGAGTTCAAAGTCTCTTAGCTTTCTACGGTTTTCAAGCTCTTCCTTTGCTCTCTTAGCTGCATCCTCTGCACGTTTCTTGGCTGCAGCTCTTGCTTTCTCTGCCGCTTTTTCCTGATCCTCTTTTTCTTTTTTGGCATTATTTAACTTTAATATTTTTAAATCATTTTCGCCTTGAGCTATAGCATTATATGCATCCGATTGTTGCCTTCTGAGATCTTCCATTTGTTTTTGAGTCTCTACAAAATGCTGTCCTCCCATTGTTCGCTCTTGCTCTTGCACCTCTGCAATTTTTCTCTGAAGCAATAAATCTATTTCTTTAAGTAATTCTTTTTGATATTGTATTGACGCTTCAATTTTTTTACGTTGTAATTCAGTCGTTTCTTTACCCTCTGCTTGTGCAAGAGCCATCTGCCTGTCAAAACCTTTTTCTAAATTAGATTGAGCTACGGCTTTAGCATCACGAGATTGATCAATCATAAGTTTCTCTTGCTCATATCGTTCTATCTGCTTTTTGTGATTCTCTTGTCGTTTATTTTCTGCATCTTCTTCAGCGAAATTTGTGATACCTATCCAGTCCGCAAAATCCTTGAGTGCCTGAATGATAGCATTGATAGGTGCCATGATCGCTTCAAATACATCATCCAAAATACCAAACTGTTTTAACAATAGTCCTATCCCTACCACAATAGCAGTGATGGCTGCCACAATCAAAAAGATAGGGTTCATCAGAATAGTTGCACCTAACTTAATGAAGGCACCGCCCAAGGTGGTAATCATTCCGGTAAAATCCTTGAATGACTTACCTATCTCAGCAGGGTTTATTTTTCCAAGGGCTGCACTGAATACCTTGGCCTTTTGATTAGCCTCTGCAAAGTCAAGGCTCATTAAACTATCCTTAATCCCTCCTAATCCGTTGGATACCTGTTCAAATTTAGATCCAGTGGCGAAAGTATTGGCTGCCTCATTCGCATCAGCTATCTGATCCTTCAGCTCACCTGCTCTCTGAGCTAACTCAGCCATCTCTTTTGGGTCAGTAGCATTGGCCAGCTCACCCTTCAATGCTCTTAATTCTGCTTTAATCTCAGCAAGTCCTGAGATTTTTAATGGTATCTCTACTGTGTTCATTATTGTGGGAAGTAATAAATCATTATTGTTGTACTATTGAGGTAGCCGTCTACCAAACCAACACCTATCTGTGTTGTGAATACCTCTATCACCTGGTTGGCAGGTAGGTATTGTGCAGTTATCAACCCATCAAAGATGTTACTGCTAATCATAACAGATAGCTCAGTGAGTGGAGTCAGTGGATCATACTGGTCAAGGTATCCCCAGTACTGTCCCTGTGCTATCCTTACCCATGTGATACTTCCGAAGCTACCCTCCATGATGTATGCGGTAGGGTCAGCTATCCCTGCCTGTGTTAGGTTGGCTGTGTATCTCAGTGGTGTATTGTCAACAGGAACTCCGTTGTAGCTGTTACGCACCACAAGGTTGTCCACCACGATGCCGTTGGATGTAACCTCATAGTCATCACCTACTATCAATGTCTTGTATCCTGGCGGGACTACATTACCCTTACCAATGATAGTACCTTCCATACCTCCCTCGCCTGTCACGTTAGCATAGGCACTCTTATTCTTAATGATACTGTCATTCGCTACCTGTTGAATAGGTCCAACGTTCGGCAGTCCGATACCAGGATCATTGAAACCAGGTACGAATGGCATGAAGTCAATCTCTGTATCTATGCTGATGAGCTCTACCTTAGTTAGGGCATTGGCATTGGCATTATAGTCAATGACCTTATTGATGTTCCACCAACTGTTATCGATGCGTATCTTATCATTGAGCTTCATCTTTTGGATGTCGCTCTCTGTAAGATTGAACATAGCAGTCAACATCTTACCGTTGTTTATCTGCCCCATGGTCCTCCTCCAGTATCGATTGTAGAGGTTGTTCTCTGTTAGGCTCTGAGGGTTGTAATAGTAGAAGGCACAGGTCGCAAAGTTAATGTCAAAGGTAGGTAGCAGTGGGTCATCGAAGTGGCCAACATAGGGATAGGTAATAACGTTGCTCTGACCAACCGATCCATAATCATAGATGTTGTAAGCATTGCATGACTTCATAACACCGCTATCATACAGGATGCGTAGGTTAGTCTTGGGTGCAGCTCCGCTAATCATTGGCACGTATGCGTTGAATGGGGTGCGTATCACAGGTGTAGGACCGAACAGCACAGGCTTAGTCGTCACCTCCTTCACGTATTCATTGTCAAATACCACCTCAGCCTGCCCATAGATTTGGTTGGTCGCATTGGTGTACGTCTCATTAGGGCTATCCTTATCCGGTGCATAGGTGAGGATTAGCTTCTTGCTTGTGAGTTCAGGTAGGAATGACAGCTCCTGCTCTTCATTCTTGGCTAACTTGTAGGTCCAATCTACCTCGGCACCTGAGTCATAGTAGTCATCACGATGGATGAGGTTGATGAGGTTAGGCTGTACCTTGTCCACCTCGGCATATAGGTTGAACATATTGAACACACCCTTAACAAAGTCACTTTGCTTAATCTTTTTCGGGATGTAGTCATTGACCTCCAAGGTACCACCAATGGCTACGATGTTATTGTTCGGTACAATGGTCAAGTAGACTGAGTCAATAACCATATCAACCCTCACACCGTTGGCAGGTGCACCGTTAACACTTCCCACCCTCCATGCTGTACCTGATGCTGATTGTCCTGCAGGTACATAGAATGGATTATTCACGTAGAAGTACAGCCTACCTGCTGTGAGCTGTGGTACGTTTGGTCCTGACAATGGCAATGTTACCGTTACAGTCTGACTCAATACCGTAGTGGTACCTGGTGCTATAGTCAGAGGACACTGCACTGCTCCTGCTACGGCAGGGCTCAATGGGTTAGGGTTAGTGTACAGAGGTTGGAAGCTTGTAGCTAAGCCTCCAGGATACTGTCCTTGGACCAATACCACAGGGGCATAGTGTGCAGGGTTAGGTGTTTGCAGTCCTCCATTGAGAGGCTTAGCACTGTACAACGTTGCACCTGTTGGGTTGATGAGGTCAAGCCTATATCTTATCTGTACCGTGTAGGTATATTCTTGACCATTACCACTTGATATGTTAAATGGAGTAGTGTATACTCCTGTCAATGGGTTGTATATATTCTGAGGGTCCTCTGTCTCAGTCCATCCATTGATGGGTGCACCTGGTAGAAATGGTATGTTACTGTATCCAGGCACCGTTGTGTTACCAGTCAATGTGAAGGGTGTAGTCTTCTCAGCCTTGACCATGTAGTCATTGTAGTCGAAGTTATCAATGTCTCCATTGTATGGGATGATCAACTTGTCAAATCTCGCAGCAGTTAGCCCTGCCCAGTTGTACTGAAAGCCTGCATTCCCAAAGATACGATCCATGTAGGTCTTCGCAAAGATGGCAGGCTTGAATTCATTGGTGCTGTAGAATGCATCACCACTACCAGGGAGGAAATACTTGAAGCCATTGGCCACCGTATTGGTAAACCTGTTCACCACATTGAATGCATCATACGTATGGTTGAGGTCACTGAAGTCTATATCCGTTAGCTCAAGGTTACCAATGGCCGTAAAGAAATCAGCCTTACTATCCTTGACCAGTACCTCATACTCAACGCTCTCCTCATAGCCTGAGGTATCCTGTACCTTCACTACGTTGGTCAACTGCATGGATACGTTTTCCATGATGGGGATACCATCCTGAATAACAGAGCAGGTAGTCAAGGTGTTGATGTTGAAGGTACCTGCCTGGATGTTCACATCATAATACTGATTGAGTAGCCTGTTATTATTCTTGCTACCAATGAGCTTGATGGTCTTAGAGAAGTTACCCTTCCGTTGTGATATATCTCTGATGTCTCCTACCTGAAAATTCAAAGGGAAGGCAGTGCCCTCCTTCACATCAAGGTAGCCTGTAGGTAGTTGTATCCTAACCATTCACTATGTTGTTGTTAGCGAGCTTCACGGTGATGCTCTGCTTAATTAAATTCTTATTTCGTTTTTGATAAACCTCATAGCTTGAGGTTACGATGTTACAGCTCACGTACTCCGTGCTGATAGGTGCATCACAGGCATTGCTGTAGTCAGCTACCTTGATGTACGTCTCAGGTGAGCTAATCAGCTCCACAAAATACTCAGCCATCTGCTCAGTCATCCAGTTCGTGTTGAGGTCGATGGTGGTATCTGTTGTGATGTGGGTGTTGAGGAAGCCTCTATCCTGTGTGTTGTAGGTCCATCGAGGACCGGTAGCAATATAACCCTCCACATTCTTGTTGTACTGTGTGCGTGTGATGTTGCCCTTTTCGTATGACCTTCCTGTGAAGGCGAAGCTGCTCCAGGAACCCATGCGGTCAAGGAATAGGATACTGTACTCAATGTCTCTGACCCTCCTATCTATGCCGATGTAGTAAGGCCGTGACACCTGACCCCCTCTGAAGTAAAACACATAATAGTATTCAGTGGTAGGCTTAATCAGTGGCAGTGTCCCCACCACAGGAATGAGGGTACCATGGTTGTTAGGACCTACAGAGATACCACTCACATGGTCCACAGCGTTGACTGACTTACGGAATATCTCAGCCGAGTCATTAAAGAAATACATGAAGTCAGCACCTCCTGGGCTACCATTGGCTACAGCGTTGAGCCATACATCCTGAGACAGTGTAGCGTTGAAGTATGGTAGTCGTGTAGTGCCTTCAGGTTGGTTGGTCAGTAGTCTATCTGTTACGTTGTTCAGCATGAAGTCCTGCCAATCGTATGCAGGCATATCAACCCAACGGATGGCACCATTGAACACATATTGATTGAGGTCAAGGTGCAAGTCCCTGGTCACTGTTCTCCGACCATCTGCATAGGTGATGGCTCCATCCTTGTTAGGGTTCACAATGGTGGACCATAGTACATTGACCACAATGAATGCAGGATTAGCTACCACCACAGTGAACAGCCCCTCCATGCTCGGGTTGGTTACACCGACACCTATCTGCGTAATGTTAATCTGATCACCCACAGCGAAGGTGTTAGCCACGTTAATCTGTACCCTTCCAACGTAGGGAGCTACCAGGTACTGAGTGAGTGCAGCAGTGTAGGTAGTGGTAGTCAGATACTCCTCACCGACCTTGACATCGTACTTGTAGTGACTGTTCGTTGCGTTGTATACCGTTGCGTTGGTCAGATTCAAGTCATAACTCACATAGGACTGCAAGAGCTTGGATAGGTCCACTTCACCATAGCCAGTGCTGTACATAGGTAGCACCCGATACTCAGCTATTTTGTTGGTGGTACCACTCTGATAAATGTCATAGATATACTTGAAGCCCTGCAGGTTCTTGTTGGTTGAGTCATGCATGAACTTCACCTCGTTATATGCAGGGGTGAGGGTGTAGGGTTTAGCGATTAGAGATACTGCCATACTTATATTGTCTTAATGTTGCTATCTGTTTAGAAGCTCACATATGCACTGTCAGTGAAGTACTCATCTTTGATATATGTGACCGCATACCTCACGGCATCCATGGCATCATCGAATAGCTTGACAGGCTCATCCGTGATGTGGTCACCTATCTTCTTCCACTTGTAGTTGTCGTACTCCCTCTTAATATCCTTGTTCTCCATGCAGTACACCCCGAAGGTCTTAACGTAGTCAATGCCTTTTTTCACCACCTTGTTAGCGTTGATGACATCATACCCACTGTTGACCATTTCGGCAATGATCTCCGGACGTGCATAGTCTGCAAGGATAGTGACCTCCTTCTCAATGTTGAGCTGTCCCATCTTTTCAATCAGCATGGTGGTGGTCAGGTAGCTCTCATATATGACAGGCTCAATGAAGATGTCCCTCTCATGCCAGTACACCCTCATGAGTGCAGTGGGGTGGTTGTACCCGAAGTCAAGGCCGTACACATAGGAGGTGAACCTTGCAGGCCTGTGAGTCATGAAGGTCCAGTTGCTGTAAATGTTACTCTTGCTCACTGCCTTCTGCCCTAAGGCATAGATCTGATACAGTGCCTCATCCGTTCGCTTGAGGTCCTCAATTTGGTTCCGGATGGACTGAGGTAGGAATGGGTTATCCTTGTAGGTGGACCGTATCAGCACCGTATCATCAGGAGGTAGCTCATACAGCCACGAGCTGTTATCTGATGGGTTGTAGTCAAATATCAGCTTGTGCTCGGTCCTCATGTTCAGCTGAGTGAAGTCATCGAAATAAAGCTCATTGGCTTCGTTACACCAGGCAATGTCACGCTTCCGTCCTCTGATCTTCTGTTCATCGTCCACACTGAAGAACTCCACCATTGACCCATTCGGGAAGGTGTATATCTGCTCAGACTTGTTGTGGGCTTCGAGTGAGTATATACCGAGGTCTTTGAGTATCTCCGTAAAGTCTCTTAATACTGTTGCTCGTAAAGCAGGGAAAGTCTTACGAATAATAGATACTACCTTACCCTTGTTCTGCAGGCAGTACACTATCACCAACTGACACAGGCTGTAGGTCTTTGAACTCCTACTCCCTCCCTCGTTAACAATGAACCTCTCAGGACCCTGTAGGGCTTGGTGGTTCTTTTGAAATATGATCGTGCTCTTCAGCTCCATGTACTATCTTTTGGTAGGCATTGAATAGCATAACCAACTGCCTCCCATCCATTGCTACCAGCCTCCTGTTGATGCGAACCTTCTCACCCTTTGTCTTAAGGATATAGTCCTCCACCACCGAAGCCATGTAGTCTATCTGATCACTCACTGTCAGGCGTTACTATCGTGACCTTGATGTCATTGACCGCCTGACCATTGGTAGTGACATCCACATTATCATTGACTCCTGTCACCCGTGCTGTCAGGTTGGGTGCTTTGTATTTCCCAGTCATGGTACCGGTAACGTGCTCATCGGTCCAATCATTCTTTATGTACGTAACGACTCCCAGATACTCATTATATGCTTTATCCTGGTTATCTAAATACTGCTTTACTCCATGACCATATTTAGACCATACAAAAGCCTCAAATCCCCATCTTGTAGGAGGTTTTTGAGTAGGCAGATACATTACTTCACCTGTCTTCGTAGAAAGCACAGGTAACATATCTACAGGCAACTGAGCCTTATAGTCATCCCACATTCTCTGTAGATCCTCAGGAGTTTCAATGTACTTACTTTTCACCTCTAATCTGTTTTAATTTTCTCTGTGCCCATTCAATACCTTCATCACCTCCCCAGGCTAACCACATGAGCCTACCACATCCATCACCGAGCTCTCGCTGTGAGTTCTGCCGGTGACGTGCAAACCCTGCCATGCGTGCTATAGTACTTTCAGTTAATGGTTCACCTTTTGCTAACTGATTAGCTCTGGCTTTGCCTACTCCTGTGCCACACGATCCCCATCCATTCTCTTCAGCCCACTTGAGTGCTATCTTTGCATTCTCTGAGGCAGCCTTGGGATAGTCATCATATGACTGAGCAAAGACGTTCTTGTAGTTCCCAAGGGGCGTGTCATACATGGAGCCACACACAGCATAGCGTTGTGCCTGATCAGGATACTTCTCTTGGGTCTCAGGGTCAGCCATACATCGTGAGATGTACTGCTCCGCCGTTTCATTGATCCTCGGCCTTGGCATCTTCAATGATGAATAAATGACCCAAACCAATAGCCGTGTAGAAAGCGTGCTCTTTTGCCAGCTCCTCAGTCACTTCAAGCTTAGTTACGCTGTTAGGTCCTGTTATTTCAATGGTTTTACCCAAATATTCAGGGTTAATTTTCGGTGTTATTTTCTTTTTGCTCATATTCTGAAGTGATGAAAAACGTATAGTATCCAATTATCCACCCTCCTGCAGTATACGATGCTATATCATAGTTGTGGAATAGCAGTGAAATGCCTGTAAAGATACCTAACAGGCTACAGCATGAGGCTATGAATTGGCTAATTGTCATACTTATATTGTATTTCACGGAGTTTTTGTTTAATATCCGAAATCATGTAGTGAGCTGAGGTAACAGGGATGTCAAAGTACTTAGCCATGGCCCTCGCTGTGTTGTATCCCTTATCAACGTAGGCACTCAGCACTATCTGTGAGACTCTATCCTCACACCTGGACCGATAAATTTCGATGTAGGCTTTGTTTCTGTTGTATACTTTCTCCTGTTCAATCTTTGAGTCAAGATCAGTAGTATCATCTATCTCATTGACTACCTCATCAGAGCTATTAACTGACTCCTCTCTATTACTCTGAGAGCCTGACCACATGATTTGCTTCTTGATCGTGTTGAGCATATAGCTCTTCATGGTATCCTGGTCACTACATTCTATCTTAACACAGTGCAGATAACTGTTGGAGATCACAGTTGATGGGTCTAACTGACTGCCCATCCGTGAGAGTAGGTAATTCGTGTAAGCTTCAAGCTCCTCATACTGCTGCGTGACCAACCTGTCTAAGATACTCTTCATACCAAATAGTGAACTCTTTAAACCATACCTTCCGCCGTACAGAAGCACAGAAGCACTCCTGAGGTTGCTTGCCCTGATATTTGATACGCACCTTCAGAAGCTCATTGAGCGAATGCTTAGAGTATCTCAGTGACTCAGGCAGAGATAGCACTCTATCTACAACCTCGCAATCACTCTGTTCAATAGGTAAGCCAATAGAGCTGCCTGACATGATAAGATGAAATCAAATGAAACAATAAGAGTAAGCCAAAACGAGACACACTTCACACAACTGAAGGCATCCCTTAGCCATGATGACATAGGGATGCGGTCAATAGTTGCTTGGAGAGGCTCAAATTCTGTCAGCCACCATGCTATGGGGATGAGGGTGAGTAGCGTATACATGAGACAAATATAACTTAATAAACTTATCCACAATCTCAAGGGCAACGTTCTCCCCTGCGACGAACCTCCTCACGGTATGGTATGGAGCCTTCATGTCAAGTGCCAAGTGAACAAGCCGATACCTGTCACTGAGCATATTATTAGCGGTTTTCACAGCCCATTGGCTGAATGTTTCACCCTCAGAAAGGTAGATCGTCAGAGTCTTCATTTTTTTTCAACTTATTTTCAACAATAGGTGCAGAGCTGAGGCTCATTGTCCATGCTTCGATGGTATTGAAATACTTGATGGTGCCATCCTGTGCCTCCCATCTACGGCCTCGAAGGTTATACTTCACCTCCACCACATCACCTGGCTTCACATGATTAGCCAGGTCACACTTGTCCTGGGTTAATTGGAAGGTAACGTACTGAGGATAGTCACCATCTGACTTGAGGGTTATATCTCTCTTTTTGAACTTCTCGCTCACTGTTGTTGTTGGGGTAATGAATACCACCTCTCCTTTGAAATCACTCATTTTTATTGGTTTAGATTTATATTATGCTGGTTCAGTATCTCATGAAACTTATCTCGAATGGTCTCAACTATGGCATACTCCTCCTCAGTTTTGTACTGCTGATACTTCCACATACTGCGGAGCTCCTGAGATAGATCCCACAGAGCTAAGTACATGGCATTGGCATTGACTGCGTTATCCCACTCGTGCTGATCATCAGGCAGGTTAAATGTTAGTTTTGCTTTCATAGGTTTGTTTATAGTATTGTTCTGCTGTTCTATTATCGGTATACGTTAATACTCCATCAATTTTTGCTCTAATGTTCCATGCCTCAATTATCTGCTCTTTCTCCATCTCTTTGGCTTGTTCAATTGTATTTGGAATCAACCTTAAATCATATTCCATATCTTTTAATTGCTCAACCAACCACTCTACTGCTGTCTGTTTCATATTATTTTTATTTATTCGTGCAGTAAATCGCACTATATTTTACAATTCTTTGTTTTTCTTATTTACTTTAATCAAATAGTGCATCTTAAAGCACTTCATTTATTCTGCTAAGTCCTTTTTTAGTTTCTCAATATACAGAGTCGCATCCATCAGCTCCTCCTGGAGATGGTCAAGCCATCCTAATAAATCAACGTCTGTCCTATCCAGGTTGGTACCGTACTTAGCCTGCCCTCTCTTTGAACGCTCATAGTACTTAGCCATGACAGCTAGGAGGATAGTATCCTCCTGCTGTATGGTACCGTTGTCATGTGTTATGTTCATTACTGCTTACCGAATATATGTTCATTAGGAAAATCAATAGGAGGACCATATATTAAATCAGTTAACTCTGCAGCATATTCTCTAGCACATGTAGCAACATACTCGCATGGGTTTTTTATGAACTCATCCCGGTAATGTCCTGATCCAGCCAGTAGGCCCTCCATGGCAGCTATCACTGCTGCCTCAAAAAATTCTTCTCTTGTTTTCATTATTTATTTTTTAATTGGGTTAATACTTCGTTATAGAATTCAGTAGCTAGGATTAATCTCTCAGCCATCTGTATCTCTATCTCCTTATCTCTTTCAAAGGTGATGGATGTAATTCTTTTCGCAGGATCAATGTGATCTACCTCATGGATATCAATGGGGTCAAATTGACTAAGGAGCTCGGGATGGGTTGATACCATCACATAACACAGTTCAAAGGTAGGCTTATCGTACAGGTACATATAGGCTCTGCCCTGCCATTCATAGTCAGATAGATCCTTCAGCTCAAATGTGGTAGCAGGGAAGGTCTCAAGTGACCAGGAGCTCTTGATATCAATGATGCTATCATTCGTGATAATATCACAGCATCCTGTGAGATACTCATTTTCTGCCCTCTGCTCGTTTTTAACGTAGTTTTGGAACCTTACCCCATTCAGAAGGTCAATCGAGTCCTGTTCCTGCTCTAATCCCTTGAGAACGTATTTATTCATGAGCTGAGTGCGGTATCCATAGAAGTCCTGTTTAGCCTGCTCAATGATATACGTCTTAGCAGTCTGCCCTAATGCCTCCCCCTTAGTCCTGGAGGAGGTCATTAACTTACCTAATTGAGATGCTCTGAACTTCATAGCTTCCCCTCCTGCTCTTTGGTTAGTGAATAGGTAGCTCTAAGGTCCTCAACGGTGTATCTGCCATCTTGGATAGCTTGAAGTGCACTGTTGAACCTGTCAGGTGTTAGGGTAGGCTTAGCCTTGGGTGCTCTGCTTGCCTCATGGCCATCATCATCCACAGCTTGCAGGGATAGTAAACTGACCAATGTATACCTGCGGAAGTAAGTAATGGCACCACCAAGCTTCTGTGCATCGGTAATGACAGGCAACTGCATGAAGGACTCAAACCTATCACCATTTTGAATGTCCACCACTATGGTGTATACCTTGTCCTCCTTAACTGGCTGTATCAACAGCAGACCATGATCCAGGAGAATAGGCTCAACCGTATCAATAATGCTGTTAATGTCGGCATAGTTACGCTTCAGGTGTGGGTTGGTGGCATTCTTAATGACCTTACCCATTGACTGCTTAGCTAGGTGCAGTTTTTGGTAGATGTTGAGGGTAATCACCTCAGGTGCTTTTTGCTCTGTAGGAGTATTAGAAATTACTAACTCTCCTGTTGTTTTGTCTTTTCTTACTGTTGCCATAATTTTAAGGTATTAAATGTGCGTTAACCGAGTCGCACCCCTCGTATTATTAAAAATTGTGATATTCTTTTACTTCAATTAACATTATCCATTCTTGATGAAGCTCCTTTGATATTGTAGCTAAATTCAATCCTTTATCATTTATCTCATTAATTAATGGAGTAAGGTATTCAATGCGTTCATTAACTCTTTTTTTCCAATAATTATATTGGTCTCCACAATTTATTTTTGATTTATTTTCTTTATGTAAAATATCATACATTCTATTAAAATCGTGAGGATCCATTTGCATACGTTCTTTTACTTTACATTTATGTTTTTTGCTTGGATGCTCTTGCCTGCTTGTATAAATTGTTTCATAATTACAAGAATTGCATTTCCAAATATGCGTAGTAAATCCCATTTTTATTATTTTTTATTGGGGATATTAAATCCCCATTGCATTTCTTAATGATTCTCTTACTATCTCTCTTGCTTGTTGTGGAGTTGCACCAAATTCTACTAACATTTTAACAGCGTTAGTGTAAATAATTTCAAGTTCTTTTCTTGTTTTTCCTGTTGTTGTTTCAATCGTTTTCATATCTATTTTTTTAAGTGATTAATACCTTACAAAGATAGATAACTTTTTTATATATGCAAACTTTTTTAATTATTTTGAATAAAATTTTCATACCACTCTACAAAACTATCGAAATCCTTAGCTATAATATATATACCCCCTGCCCTCTCAATCATCTCCTGGTATCTCTTCTGTGCCTCTGATTGCCTATCCTTGCCTATTTTGACCTCTATCTTAACACTTCTGCCCTTGATGGTAGCAGATATATCAGCACTCCCTGCAGTAGAGGTGCCTTTAGTCCATTGAATGCCTGCCACTGAGCCATCAGTTCGGTACTTAGTACGTGCCACACCCATGGTATTGATACGTTCAGCCTGGTATCCATGCAGGTTAATCCAGTCGCAGATGGCTTTGGTTAGGCCGTTGGCGGTAGAGTCTTTGTACATAGTTTTAGGTATATAATCTTGTGGAAAATTTGGGTGTGTAATGGCATAGCGTTGAAGCTTCAGCTCATGAAGCAGTGTCTTATACTCTTTTTTCATATATATATGGTTCTAAAAATGTAGGATAATACCAATAACCACAACCATCACTTTCTAAATATTTTACTCCGTATTGTTCAAAGTGTAAACCATCAGGTGATTCGCAAATTTTAATTATTTTTGCTAAACGCTTAGTATATTCAATATCTTTATTTTCATTTCTATAATCTTCTGATATAGAATAAACCCAAACTAAATCGTTTATTTCATATTTAATTGAATTTCTTACACCTTCAATTTCATTTAGTTTGTAAGTTAATTTTATTCCTTCTTTTTTCATTTATTCTAATGATTCTATATACCACCACTCAGGTGATATTTCGGTTTTTAATCTTTTATCATCTTTATCCTCCTCACCACTCCATATAATTTTAGTTAATATATACTTTGTGACTTCCCCTTTCACAATTTCGGATACTATTCCTTCAAAATAACAATCACCATCTTCTACATCTCTTATTTTATCTCCTATTTTCATAGCTTAACTTTTGTATAGGTTATCTCCTCCCCCTTCCATGCCTTAATGATGTACTCACCAGGTGGTAGGTGTAGCTCTGCCTCTCCCAAGGTAGGAACGGTATCAGTATATCCAAGTATTTGGATGTATTCATACCCTCGGATGCTGTATGCATCACACTTCTGTGTAGACTTACAGCTTAGCAGGCTGAGTAGGAGTAAGGTAAAAGTGACGGCCTTCATGGTTACGGTGTTTAGTTAGTTTATATTTCATATGCGTTGCATAGCAATCAATCCAACGGGCAAAGACTTGAGGTTTCAAATCCTTGAAGCTGTTTGTTTCCTCTTGGAACTGCTGCATGAGTCCTTTGTACCGGTGCAGATGGGAACCATCAGCAGTGAGGGGTGTATCCTCAACGAAATCATAGAACTCCTTGCAGGTGTTTTGGATGAATTTCTTAATGTCGCTGTTTATTCCTGTAGTTTGATACAGCCCATGCTCAAGGTAGTACTTGATATTGTCAATCATGTAATTGTCGAAATAACTCCACTCCTCCTGTGTCCATTGGTCGAATAGCTTGCACCCATACTCATCAATGGGGCTGTGGTTAGCATTGAAGTATTGGTTGAACTCAACCTCATGCCTCCTGCGGTCATGACTTCCACCTGCTCCTGCAATCACATAGTTGGTCGTTATCACTATTTTAGGGCTTCGCTCATAAGGGATGTAGTACTCATCCTTGTTCTTGCGGTTGACAGGGATACCCTCAGTGATCAGTGAGAATAACTGCTCAAAGTTGAAGTGCTTTTTGACATCATCAAAGGCCAATACCTGTGTATCAGGATTCACCCTGGAGTAGGCAAAATCATTCTTACCTGGGTTGAAGAGCTTACCATCAATCTTGACAATCTTACGGATGTGACCAAGGGCAGTGAGCATGAGACTCTTACCACTCCCTCCATTTGGGTTATCATCTATCTCCTCATCATTGAAAATAACAGCCTTTTGGTCTGCCTTATCCTTGTAGGTATGCAACAGGTACCCTATGGTGGTCCTCATGGACTTGATACGATTAGGGTCCTGAGCTGCAATCTTGTTAACGAAATCCTGAAAGTTATTCTCATAGGTATCTTCCACCTTGAACTCCCTCGGTATTATTTGGTCCCTCCAGATATAGCCATCAATATCAATGTAACTCAGTAGCTTGACCTTGTTTTTGGTGATCACTGCCACACCATTGGTGAAGGGTAGATAACATTCGTTTTTGGAGTCTTGAAGGATACGCATATCAATGGAGTCAAGCATATTAAGGTGTCCAGGTGTGAATAACTGCGAGCTCTTAGCACAATGGTTGTACACATCCATCAGCTCTCGCTCCATTAGATAGGTCAGTACATGGTCCTTTATCTTCTCCACCGAGCTCTCTTGGACCTTATTCTCTGTAATGTATACAAAGATGGGGTTATTTGACCGCTCCGGATAGTACTTAGCAAAGCCTTGTTTATGGAGCCATGCAGCGTATTTGTTCGGAATGATATTAACGGTGTTTTTTTTTACCTCCCAAAATATATCCTCCTCCTTTTGGATGGCTTTGATGTCATCCTTAGATACGCTTAGTTGCTTGCTAATGTCCTCGGGGGCTATTCCTTGCTTGAGTTTATTCTTTATCCCTTGGATGGCCTCCACATCCTCAAACACTTTGAGCCCAAACTGAGCCTGCTTGTATGCATTTCGCACGGTATTAGTTATCTCGGTAGCTCCAAATCCTTCCTGCGTGAATTGTAGCAGTGTATTCTCCGCAGTGGTAAGGGGTATAGAATACTCACATAGACAACAAGCTACCTTGTAGATGTAATTAGCCCGGTTGCCCTCCTTAAAATCACCATGGTTGAACTTCAGTACCTTCTCAATGATACGGTTCTCATTGGTTACAATCACCTTGGGTGTGTATTCACTACGGTGGTACCCTGTATCCTCCACAATGCCTGTGTAGATGGCGGCAAATTCATTGAGATAGGCATCAGGGTCATAGGACTCAAAGCATACCCTGCTGATATTCTTATTGGATGTATCAAAGTACTCACTGTTGATGTACTGCTCATAGTGGCTGAACCTTCTGCGGTGCTCCACCTTATCGCATTGAGGTATCCTGATCACTACCTTGAGGCCCTTACCACTTGGAGACGTGAATAGCATATAGGTATACTTATCCTCAATGAGCCTCTTCCGTTCTGCTGCCATGGTATCAGCATCGGGGTATTTGTCGAAGTCCAAAATACACAGCCCTGAGTGCTCAACAAGGCCATCATCCTTCCGTTCGGAGAACGTTCCATTAAACATGATCGCCATGAGGGTATTCTTGAGCTCATTATTGCCCTTCCGTATGGCCTTTATCTTGGCAATTAAATCAGGTGTGCCTACCTGTATTCTATTGTGCACCTCTATTGCCTTAATAGAGAAGGGAGTCTCTTTAGAATTGTAGAGACTTTTGAAAATTGATATATAAGGGTTATACATGGTTACAAATATATTAAATAATTCTAATTCGTGACAACTCCGTGACAACCGTGACAACTCCGTGACGACTCAAAGGGGGTAGTTGTCACGCCTATAAGCCCCGTCAGTATTGGGTTTCTTGTGTTTCCGTGACAACGTGACAACTCAAAACCAACTTTTTGGGGGGTGAATATACTCGTATTAAATATATGGCTCATATGCAAATGGGTTGTCACGTCGTCACGCAGGGGCAAAAAGAAAGGGAGCCGAAGCCCCCTGACGTATTAACCCTTATATTATGACATGGCAAAGATGTCGCTTAATTGCTTACCAGTCAAGGGTTTTTCAAAATTTGTTAATAACTTTGGAGGGAAGTTACCTGTGATAGTTACCTCTGTTTTTTCCGTGACAACCTCATTGAATTTTACCTCGTAAGTTGTCACAGGGTTGTCATGGGTTGTCACGCTAAGGAGCTGTGGCACCGGATGAATGGCCGCCATGTACCTGTGATCGTTGTGCTTCCACCAAAAGTCATGCTGTTGGATGCCATAAACTACTGTACTATGGTCAATTCCCAGGTAATAAGCTGCGAGCATTGTAGTCATGTGCCTCCTGCGGACCATGTACTGAGCCAAAAAATAACGCTTGTATACGTATTCCTGTTTTCGGCACCTCCTGCGAAGGTTGAAATCCTCAATAATCTTCACAATGTCATCATTCTGCACCTTTGAAAGGTGGTATAGTTCGTCAATTAGTAGCATAAAGGTAAATTTTTAAGTATTTTGTATAGGACATTGACCACAATTGAATTGCCTGCCTGCTTATAGGCTTGTGAGTCACTGACTGGCCAAGTGAATGTATCTGGAAAGTCCATTAATCGGAAGCATTCTCTAGGAGTTAGTCTACGGATTTTGTATTTATCCATCACCCCCTGATTGCAAGCAGTATCTAATGTTTGAGCTACTTGTTTACCTACTCTACCTCTTCTCGTTTCTGATCCTGGAAATGAAAGATTAATACTATCTCCCTCAGTAGCCTCATCATATCCTTTAGCTGTTCCTGATTTTATTTTAAGATATTCTCCATCAGTAGGATTTTTTGCATAACCTGTAAGTACACAATTAGCAGTATTCTTTGATTCAGCATCAGTCCATCCAATTGATCTTTCAGCTTTTGTAATGGTATCAATGCGTTCTTGACTCAAAAAATACTTACCATCCACATCATCCTCCAGTACATCCTTTAACCTCTTAGTTAAATGCTCTTCAATGGGCCATGTAAATAGATTATCCTGGTCATCACGTATACCTACCAAAAACACCCTCTCTCTGTTTTGTGGTACTCCATGCTCTTTAGCATTTAATACCTTCCAATATAAATGATAAGGCACTGAATACTCATGAGGGAACATTACAGGGCTACCATTGACTGACTTACCTCCTAACATATTCACCCATTCTTGGAATGTTTTTCCATTATCATCCGATAGCAACCCTTTTACATTCTCAAAGATAAAAAAGCGAGGTTTGTTCTTCTCAATAAACTCATGAGAATTGAAAAACAATACTCCTCTGTTATCTGTTTTCCCTAACCTTTTTCCTGCCAAAGAGAACGCTTGACATGGGGGTGAAGTCATGTAGATGTCAAGACTTTTCTCAGGTATATTACGGTAGTATACATTGGTAGGGTAGTACCTTGGCTCACCATAGTTATGGATAAACGTCTGCCTCGCATACTTATCCATGTCACAGGCAAACACTTCCTCGTAATTTATCCCTAATCGGTTGAGTGCTTGATTGAAAGCACCCACTCCACTGAAGTCACTGCCTACCTTAATCATGCTCGTTCAATTTTAAAGTGTCCCATTCGACAATCTCCTGACATGAGGAGCTCTCTCTTTTTCCAATTGCAGAGTCCTCTGCTGTTGAA
>JAIXRY010000008.1 GCA_027484965.1 bacterium
AGGACTGTGAGAATACTTGTAGCAACAAGTATTTCTACAAGTGAAAAACCTTTGTTGTTAAAAAATTTTTTATGACTTAAATTTAAATCAAATTGATTATACATATTAATTAGTACTCACAGACCCTGTTTGTAGAACGGTGATAATCTTATTAACTGACGCATTAGAGACAAGTGATACCGTTATTGTACCATAATTATTTGTATTACCTGTTAATCTTTGAAAAGTTAATGTATTCCCTCCTCCATTAAAAGAAGTCCCTCCAGATGTTGCGACCTGAACTCTACTTTGGTAAGTAATAATTTCATTACCTACCGCACCTTCAGTAAAAGTTGTTCCCGCAAACAATACAGCACGTCCTGATTCAATACGAACTGAATATTGAGAACTAGCAAGCGAATTAAGTGTTTGATTTTGAGCTTTTTCGATTAATAAAACTATTTCTGAAGTTGTTGTATCAACACTTTGTCTTCCTCGAAAAGTATTAATGGAGGGAAGAACAACAGCTAAAACAGAGATAATTATCCCTAAGGCAACCAATATCTCTACAGCAGTAAAACCAAAATTTTTATTCATATATTATTTAATATTATCCATCAAAGAATACATAGGTGACAACATTGATACAGCAAAAAAACCAACCCCTGCTCCAATAAAAATCATAAGCACAGGCTCTATAATAGTAGAAAGATCTTTTGTTTTTGAATCAACTTCTCCTTCATAAAAAAGAGCTGTATCTATAAGCATTTGAGACAATTTGCCAGTTTCTTCTCCAACTTCAACCATTTCGCCAAACATAACAGGATATAAATTTGTATTAGATTTAAACACCCCTGATAGGGTTTCACCTTTTTCAACAGAAATTTTAGCGTCTTCTAATAGTTTTTTATATAAACTATTTTGCAAAACTTCTTTTACAATATCAAGACCACGAGTTAGAGGAACTCCAGCAATAAGTAAAGATGAAAGAGTTCTTGCGGTGCGAGCTGTATTTGCTTCTCTGACAATATTTCCAACAACAGGAAGCTTGAGAACAATGTAATCTGCGTATTTTTTAGTTATTGATAATTTACTAAATAAATAAATACCAACACCCAATAAAATAACAAAAAGGCCTACAAGTATAATATGATTTGAAAGTGTATCACTTATCCAAATAACAAATTTTGTTGAAGTTGGAAGTTCTGCGCCTATATCTTTGAAAGTTTTTGTTAGAGTTGGAACAACAAAAATAAACATAAGTATAGCAATAAGAATAATTGCAGAAATAATAATTGCTGGATACATCAATGCGCCTTTTATTTTTTTATTCAAAAGATATGTTTTTTCAATACTTTGCCCAATTTCAGTAAGAGCACCTACCATTCCTCCAGACTCTTCTCCTGCACGAACCATAGAAATAAATAGGGTTGAAAAAACTTTTGGAAATTTCTCCATTGAAGTAGAGAATGTACTACCCCCAGAAATATCATTAACTATTTTCGAAAGAATGCCTTTAAATATTTGATTGTTTGTTTGACGTTCAAGAATTGCAAGTGCTCGAGCAAGAGCAATACCAGCAGAAAGCATTCCTGCAAGGTTTTTTGTAAACATTATTTTTTCAGCAAGACCAACACCACTCCCAAAAGAAAAATAAAATGGTTTTTTAGTTCCAATAGCTTTTAGATTTAAAAGCGTTTTTCCTTCAGCACGCAACTGTTTTGAAAGGCTAAATTTATCAGGAGCTTCAATAGTTCCTTTTTCTTTTGAGCCGTCTGATTTTATTGCTTCATATGAAAATTTCATACAATATTATTCAGAAACAACGCGGAGAACTTCTTCTGTGGTTGTATATCCTTGCACAGCCAAAAATATTCCATCTTCAAGCATGGTTGTCATACCTTCTTTTTTTGCTTGAATTTCTATAGCGTCAGCAGAAGCACCTGAAATAATAAGATCTTTTATTGTTGGTGTTACTTTAAGTACTTCATGGATACCAACACGTCCTCTATACCCATCTTCCGTATCCGCACTTTTCATTGGTTTGTAAAAAGGGACGTCTTTCCATTCTGCGTCTGGCGCAATTACATTTTCATCTTTCAAAACCTTCATCATTCTATCTAAATCAACTATCTTCCCTAACGCTTTCAATTCATTCTCATTCATAAAATACTTTTCTTTTGAATCAGAAAGTCTTCTGACTAGACGCTGTGCAATAACTGTTTTCAAAGTTGAAACCAAAAGAAATGGTTCTGCACCCATATCAATAAAACGTGGTATAGCGCCCGCCGCTGAATTAGTGTGAATTGTTGATAACACTAAGTGACCAGTAAGTGCTGCATTAATAGCAAGTGAAGCTGTTTCTCCGTCACGGATTTCACCAACCATTATAATATTAGGATCTTGACGAAGAAGTGCACGGAGACCATTTGAGAAAGTCATTCCTATATCAGAACGAACTTGTGTTTGATTAATACGAGCCATTTGATATTCAATAGGATCTTCAACTGTTGAAATGTTTACATCTGGAGTATTCAACATATCAAGCATTGTATAGAGGGTTGTTGTTTTACCGGACCCTGTCGGACCAGACGCAAGAATCATTCCTGTGTGGAGTTTCATTGCTTCATGAATACGCTCAAGTGCATCTCCATGAAATCCTAATTTCTCAAGAGAAAATCCTTTTGCATTTTCACGCAAAATACGAATAACTGTTTTTTCTCCAAAATATGTTGGGATTGTAGAAACACGAAAAGAAACTTTTTGATCGTCATTTGAAATTTTGAAACGTCCGTCTTGAGGAAGACGTTTTTCATCAAGTTTCAAATTTGAGAGAACTTTAATACGAGCAACAATACCAGAAGCAGAGTCTTTTGGAAGCACCATGGCGTCACGCAATATTCCATCAATACGATAACGCACAACAAGAGACTCTTCTAAAGGTTCAATATGGATATCTGATGCTTCTTGTAAAATAGCATGTGAAATAAGAGTATCTACAATTTTTACAATTGGTAAATCTTCAGCAAGTTGCTTGAGTTCTGCTTCAGAAGCAGGTTCTTTATTGTTTTCTAGAGCTGTTGCTTTTATTGATATTGTTTCCTTTTGGATAATATCATCAAATTCTGCTCTAAGACTTTTTTTATAAAGAGTGAGTGCATGTTTGATAGAAGGAACATCTGTAAGACGTGGGAGAATTTTTTGCTCTAATTTCTTTTTTAAGAAATCTATTGTTGATATATCATTAATATCAAGCATCGCAACTTCAATAGTAGTGCTTGTTTTTTTGTACGCTACAACATTATGATTTCTCGCAATAGGTTCAGGTATAAGAGAAAGAACATCAGCTTCTATTTTTTCATCAATAAGTGATACAAAAGGAACACCGAGAACATACGCTTGAGCTCGACGTAGATCTGTCTCTGAAATTTTATTTTCTGAAACAAGAATATCGGTAAAAGGAGTTCTCTTTTCTTTAGACATTTCTACGGCGCGAGAAATATCTGCCGATGTAACAACACCAGCATCAATAAGAAATGTTTTTAAACTTTCTTCACTAATTACCATTACTTATATTTTCTCATAGTCTCTCTTTAATAGCACTAGAAAACTTGTGGACAAAAAACCACTCGGATATTTTTTAAAAAGACACGTAAATTTTTTGCTAAAAATTTACTCCTTCCGTCGCCAGACTCGACTCCAGAGGTCTTTTTAAAAACTATACTCGTTTAATAATAAAAACAAGGATGGCGCCCAACGGGCGCCATCCTTGTTTTTTGATCAATTTTAATAAGTAATTTTTACTCTTCCATTACCACCAGAACCATTAGTTACTCCAGAAACAGTTGTCCCTCTTGTACCTCCTTGTCCTATAGTGTATGTGAATTGCTCATTTGGTGTTACAGGTAAAGTTATTTTTATATAACCACCAGCACCTCCACCGCGAGCTGTATTAATTTGAGTGCTTCCAGGTAATCCTACACGTATTTGTGTAGACTCTTCACCTGAACAGTAATCCCTTCCTGGATTTGTCACTAAATAATAAGGACATACTTGTGATGGTCCTTGGAAAGTACCAGAACTACCAGACCCATAGAATCCATAATTACCTGTTCCTCCACCAGGTGTACTTCCTCCTCCACCAGGAATAGCGCCGTTTGCACTCTGGAATACTCCGTTTTGAATATTTGCTGGATTTGAATTTCCATAAAAATTTGGAGCTGCTGGAATAAGACTACAGTATTGTTGTGCATCGCTCAAACTTGCTGCTTTTCTACCAGCTGTTATTGTTTGAACACCTAAATATGAAGCTCCTCCAATAGCACCATCTCCTCCATCAGAACCATATCTGAAAAAATATGGATTTGATGGACAATTATAATCTCCAATAAGTTGATCTAGTTGATTATATGCTGGAACTCCACCATTTCCACCTGTATGTATTTCTGATACTAAAGATGTAGAGCGGCCACCAGAGACACTTGCCGAACCTCCAGTACCATTTCCTCCAGAATTTGCATTTGTACCAGCATTTGCAGTAACTGAAATATTTGTTCCTTGGAATACTGTATTTGTTGGAGAAGTTTGAGAGTTTGAAGAAATATTTGTATATCCTGCACCCCCAGCTCCCCAAACTTCAACAGTAACACTATTAACACCTGTTGGAACAGTCCACGAACCACTAGTATCAAAAATACGCACATTAGTATTTATTGGACAAATATTTAGTTGGCCAGTACTAGAGACACAGACTTTCTGAGGTGTTGTAGTTGATGATACACCAGAAAGACTAACACTTTTTGTACTTAAATTACCTGTAATAGCTGTATTTCCTTCTGAAGTAATACCTTTTGTGTACAAAGAACCAAAGATATCTAGCTTAGCACCAGCTGTTGGGAACATAAGAGATGAATTACCAAGTAAAACTGATCCTATCCTAGAATCTATAGAATCACCAGTATTCCAAACAGATATTTGACCATTTGGATATCCTCCAGATGGTCTGGCAGCAAACAATTCAACATAATTAACAACAATCACAAGTACAAGTATTGCTGAAAATAATTTTATAAAAGGTAAGTATTTTTTCATATATATTATGGACAAACAATAAATTTACCAGAACTATTGACACACAACTCTCTATTTGATGAACCAGATAATTTTGAAACAGTCATATTTGTTGTATCAAAATTATAGTTATTTTGTGTATTTGCAGGAACAACTAGACCTTTAGTAAAGAGAGTTCCATTAATATCTAGAACGACTCCAGAGGTTGGAGCATTTGTCATACCCACTGCAAGAGAAGCGTTTCTAGATAAATCATTTGTTGATTTAGTAATAAAAACATTAAAAGGTTGTGAAGCTTGACTATAAGAGGACGGTCTTGTTGCTTTCGCACCTATTATATTTGCAAAAAAGATAATAACAAGACAAACAAAAAATAAATTTACTATTGAATATTGTTTCATATATTTATGGGCAAATAGTTAATGAGTTAATAGTAAAATTAAACATTGTATTATTTTGAACAATACAGACATTTCTATTGCCAGACCCAGCAAAGTCTGTAACAGTAACATCACCATCCGTACTTGAATTAGTTGTCTTTGATATTGTTGTTGTACCTGAAACAAAAGTTATACCATCTATTAACAACCCATCACTTTTACCATTAGCAGGAAGATTAAGAGAGCCCGCTTTTGTAATTCCATTTACATGAACTGTTTCTCCAAGTCTTGGAGGTGTCATGAAAGTCTGAACACCATTATAAAAAGGTTCAGAATTTACACCTATAGCTATAGCTCTTCTCACAACATCAGCAGATGTTCTATTTGCTGGCGCTTCACCTAATTTACTTTGCGCTACAGTCGAACCTAATCCAGACCTGATAAGTTCTGGAGGTTGTCCACCTGGAGGTGTTTGTGTTGGAGCAGCGTAAGAAACACCTAACACAGAGAGAATTACAAAACTAACTATAACGACTGACTCTTTTAGTGAAAAATATATCATATTACTCTTCTTTATAAAATGGGGCTGGTAAAATATTTGTTCCGAAACGCCACAACAATCTTCCTCCTCTACCTGTAAGTGGATTAGTCACAATAAATAATCCAGGCTCAACACCTTTAATTCCAACAATAGTTGACGCTGTTACAGTTTTTCCAGAAGGTGTTTTACATTCAATAGTAAACATTTCTGATGTTGAACCTATAGAAACTGTTTCTACTCCTGACAATGATTTTCCACCTGTCCAGACTCCAGTAGCCCCAGCAGTACCTCCTGCAGCAGAACTAAATCCAGTAGAAGCAACACAATTACTTGCATTTTCACCATCCCAACGTAGTAGTGTTGTAGAATTTGGATCTACTACTTGTGGAAACGCTGAAAGTCTCAAACCTGAAGCATTAACTCCTCCTGTAATATCTCCACCAGTAACACCAACTCCAACAGAACCACCACCTGGACCAATTCCGCCAGCGCCTCCTCCTCCAGAACCAGTAACAACAGAAACATCTTCACTACTTGTAACTGTTTGACTCGTTGAACTATTTGTACAAGTAATAGTAAATGTTCTAGTTGAAGTTCCTGATCCTACATTTACATTAGTTGAACCAGAGGTTGCTTTTGAACCAGTCCAACCAGATATTGACGCATTATTACTTGCCGCACAAGTAAACCCTGTAAGATTTTGAGATGTCCAAGAAATATTAATATTACTATTTTCTCCAGTAATTGAAGGACTTGCGTTTAGTGAAACACTAGGTATTAATGGAGAACCAGTTCCACCAGTACCTCCACCGCCGCCAACAGTACAAGAAATAACATTGTATGAAATTGGAGAATTATAACGTACTGAAACTGATCCTGATCTTGAAACAGAACCACTACCACTTCCTTGAAGAACACCATTCAAAGTACAAACACCTGAAGGGACTTGTGCAAGAGGAGTTACATCAAAATATGTCGAGTGTGTTTCAGCTCCGTCAGTAGTTACAACTTGAACACGATGATTGCCTGAACCAGCAACAAGGTCGCGTGGAATTGTCATTCTAATAACAAAGCTTCCTCCTATGTTAAGACTCAAGAATCTAGGATCATAAGGATTAACTGTGTCGTTAGGGTCTGGTTGTGCTTGTGGCACAGCAACACCATTATATAAAAGACTAAATGTTGAACCTGCAAGCGCTGGATCTGAAGTACCTATAGCTGTATATAGAGTCTTTGTGGTTGGATTTCCATAAATAGTAAGAGGTATATCAAAAGAAACATTAGCTCCACCTTCCACAAAAGACGCAGGGTAAGGAACACTTATATCGAACCAAGGAATTGGAGTTCCTGAAAGGATTGAGACTGTAGCACTACTTGTAACAGTCTGACTGGTTGAACTGTTTGTACAAGTAATAGTGTATATTTTTGTAACTGAACCTGGACCAACATTCACTACAGCTGTACCAGAAGTTGCTTTTGAACCAGTCCAATCAAGAAGAGATGCATTATTACTTGCTACACAAGTAAATCCTACAAGATTTTGAGATGTCCAAGTAAGATTAAGATTACTATTTGGAAAAATAGATGTTGGAGTTGCTGTTAAAGAAACACTAGGAACTTGTTGTGTACCTATACCTACACCAGTAAAATCTATCCAACCAATAGTATTATTCCAGGCATATCCATAAAAATTATTATTTCCTCCTCCAACAATCTGAACACCGCTTAGATCAATACATCCATTGCTACCTAATGAAATAATTTTAGCTGGACCTAAAAGTCCAGGACTTGCAACAAGTCTTGGACTTCCATTATTACAACTCGCAATATCTGACGGTTCAAAAGAAATCCACCCAACATTGTCATTCCACGCATAACCAGAAAATATGTATGCGCCAGCATTATTATCTACATAAGTGACACCATAATTTGTACCCACACAACTAGAAGGTGATGTTGTTGAACAGTTATTAAACGAAATCCATCCAATAGCATCATTCCATGCATATCCAAGAATTTTATCTCCCGCACTTGATAAGGCCTGATTTGGAGTATAAAAATTAAAGGCAAATAAGAAAATAAGCGTTCCGAGAGATGAAAAAATTATGTTTTTTATTTTCATAATTATTGATTCTTTAAAAATTGATTAACAAGATCTTCGTCTGCTGTTTTAGATTCTTCAGGTGAAACAGTGGCAGACTCTTGTTTATTAAGAGTTTCTAGCATTTTTTGTTTTTCTTCATCAGTAGTTGATATTGATGCAGCTTTTTGTGCAACAGCCTCGACACTCTTCTCTATTTGAGTTTGTTTTGGTTTTTGATTTTTTTTATAAATCAAAAAAATAGTTACAAGAACCACAAGAACAATAATTCCAGAAATAATAAGTGAGAGTGTTTTTTTGCTCATATATAGACGGTAAGCAAAAGATGTAGGTTCTTTGTGTATTGGATCCATAGATGAATATATTTTAACATGATTTAACTTTGTTAGTATATGTATATGGCCAATTATGGGGAAAACTTTTAGTATATAGAAGTAATTATACTTTTAGTACTAATAATTTTATTAAATTTAATATTGCAAAAAAATAAGACAGTATTAAAAGTTTTAGCAGATAAATATTTGTTTTACTAGAAAATAATCATATGGTATACTATATTTACGATTGTCCTAGGTGTCCCCCAGGGCATTTTTAATAAAATTTAATAACAATAAAATATATGTTTGATTTAAAAACAATGCATCTTGCACTCTTACAATTAGAAGAAGAGCGCAAGATCCCAAAAGACAAAATAATAGAAGCGATTGAGCAAGCACTTGCTGCTGCATACAAAAAAGACTTTGGTAAAAAAGGTCAAATCATCCGTTGTCACTTTAATCTAGAGACAGGGACTACTGAGTTTTACCAAGTAAAGATTGTTGTTGATGACTCTATTGTTCGTATTATTCCAGAAGAAGAAGAGTATATTCCAGAAGAAGGAGATGAGCGTGTTCGCTTCAATGAAGAACACCATATCTTCCTAGAAGACGCTAAAAAAATTAAGACAGGAGCTGATATAGAAGATGAAATCATTTTTTCTCTTGAAAACAAAGATGATTTCGGACGTATTGCCGCCCAAACAGCAAAACAAGTTATTATCCAAAAAATCCGTGAAGCAGAACGTTCTACTATTATCGATGAATACGGAGACAAAGAAGGAGAGATTATTAGTGGATATGTACAAAAAATTGAAAGAGGTGCAATTTATGTAGAATTCAATCGCGCTGTTGGACAAATTACTTTTGAAGAACAAATCCCTGGAGAAAGATGGAATAGAGGTGACCGTATTCGTGCATATCTATTTTCTGTTGAAGAATCAGCTCGCGGTGTAAATCTTCGTCTATCACGTACTCATCCAAAATTCTTAGAACTTCTATTTGCTCTTGAGGCACCAGAAATTGCTACAAATACAGTAGAAATCGTTTCTATTGCTCGTGAACCAGGAAGTCGTTCTAAAATTGCAGTGAAATCAAACGATCAACATATAGACCCTGTAGGATCTTGTGTTGGACAACGTGGAGTACGTGTTAATGCTGTTACTAGTGAACTCTCAGGTGAAAAAATCGATATTATTCCTTGGGCAGAAGATATAAAAACATTCATTACAAACTCTCTTTCACCAGCAAAAGTTACTGATATTTCAATTGATGACAATGAACACAAAGCAAGTATTGAAGTAGCAGAAGACCAGCTATCTCTTGCTATTGGTAAGGGAGGGCAAAATGTTCGTCTTGCTGCAAAACTTACAGGATGGAGAATCGATATCAAAGGAAACGGACTTCCTTCAGAGTTAGACCAAACAGGAGGAAATGAGGATAAAGAAATGGCGAGTAGTAACGCTCTTGCAAGCGCTATCAGTGAAGCAATCGCAGAAAATAAAGAATCTCAAGATGAAATAATCGCAGACTTTATTCTTCCAGAAGATGAGACTGTGGAGGAAAATAATGAGACAGAGGCTATTGTTGAAGAAAAAGTCGAAGAAGAGAAAGAATAATATTTAACTTATAAGTATATTATGGCAAACATAGACCAAAAACCATCAAAGTTCATGTACAATCTTCTACACGTGCTTCCTGCATTTGTAAATAAAGAAGAAGGTATTATCAATACTATTGTTGAAGTTTCAACAGGAAGTATTAATAAATATGAATTAATAACAGAATCAGGGCAACTAAAACTTGATCGTGTAGGATATTCATCTCTAGCCTATCCATTCACATACGGAGCACTTCCTATGACATGGGACTTTGATGGAGATCCGCTTGATGTTGAAATTGTAAATATTACAGAACCACTTGTTCCAGGCTCTCTTGTAGAAGTAAGAGTGATTGGAATAATGAAATTTATTGACGGCGGAGAAATTGACGATAAAATAATCGGAGTACTCGCAGGAGATAAACGTTCAGACCATATACAATCTTACAAAGACCTCGGTGAATACTGGGAAAAAGAAACAAAGTATTACTGGGAAAATTATAAAGCTCTCAAAAAACCAGGAACGGGAGTGGTAGAAACTTTCCACGAGAAAGATGAAGCTATAAAAGTAATTGAAGAATGTATGGAAAGATACAACAAAGATTACGCTCCAAAATTAGACTAAAGACTAAACCATTTTTATAAAGATGGTCGTCAGTCTCCCGAAGGGAGATTAGGATATACACAGCAGGGCACCCTTTGGGTGCCCTGCTTTTGTTATAATTACATAGTACGGAAAATCCGTTTTATATATAAATTTCTACTTATAAAAACTATGAAAAAAATTGCTCTCTTAATTTTGTGTGCGTTATTTGTTCTCACAACAAATACTATTCACGCTCAAACAATACTTACAGCAGAAGGAGATGGATCAAATACTCCTGAAGATCAACAATTAAACAAGGGTGAAGGATCAGAAGAAATAACAGTTCAACAAGATGAACAAGGTGATCAAAATAGTAATGATAACAATAATCAAGACTCTGGTAATAATCAATCCAATAATCAGAGTAATACAAATCAAAACACAACAACAAAATTAACGCCTCAAAAAATGGGTTTGAGTGACAGAATAAGGCAACAAGCAAAAGCTGTTAGAGAAAAAGTAATGACTCAAATAAACAGAAATGCAGCACTTTCCGCAAGAAGAGGTGTTAAGTTGGCAAATCCAGAAGAAGAAGCAAGATTACAGAAAGAAAAAGAACAACAGATTATAGATCAAAAAGTAAGTCAAGGTGCAAAAGTGTATAAAGCAATTCCAGGAGTTATTGAACCTGAAATAATTTCTACTGATGGAGACAACTATGCAGATCTAGGATTTTATTCTGTCGCTTACGCAAGTGATGGTACACATTCAGCATTAAGCCCTGAAACACGATTTACTGCAGGACCATTTGATGGAATGACAGTTACTTACAAGAAATCAATCCATGAAGACCCTACAAAAAGTATTGTTGGGCATGAATACTTTTATTATAACTACAGAACAAATACGTGGTATAAAAATGCAGGTCTCAAAACAAGTGGTAACATTGATATGAGATTTGATTCTACTGGTGACTATATATATGGTGCGTTTGTAAGAGATTCTAGTGGTAGAGCTTTAAGAGATTCTCGTGGTGATTACATACAAAGTGATTTTACAGAAACAAATGAAGCTCCAGTGTATACAGACACATCAAAAGTAATATCTGAAACAATTGGAGAAAAATTCAGAAATGTACATACAAAAATGACAGATATTCAATCAAAAATAGAGGACGCTATAAATACTATTCCAGAATCAGACAAAATCAATAAAGACGAACTGAGAAAAACTCTTCAAAATTCAAAACAAAGCCTTGTCTCAGCTGATACAAAAATAGTAAGACTGGAAAAAATTCAACTTACAAAAAATATTGATGATAAGACAAGAGAATTGATGTCTGGAGCGAAAAAAGATTTTATAAATTCAAAACAATACCTCAATACCATTCTAGTCGAACTCAAGCAAGCAACAAAAGCAAAAGCAATAATTCAAACAGGAGGAGGAACAATAGGGAGTGGTGGGACAAGTGGAAATAACGGTGGAAATGGAGGGCAAGTAGACGGAAACAATGCTGGAGGCACCGGAACCGGAGATCAACCTAGAAGATAATTATAAATATAAAATAACAATATGGACGATATAACAAACACAAACATAGAGCAAATGACACCAGAAGATAACAAACCTTTTTCTGAAAAACATCATCACTTTATTCTTTCAATACTACTTATAGGAGCAATAGTTGCTGGTGGATGGTATTTGATGAAATACAAACCTTGGGGAGTATTGGGAGGTCAAAAACAAGAAGAACAAGTAGCACCTAAAAATGATTCAGATATAGTTATTATTAATGAAAATTTACAAGATATAGATATTGAAACATTACCTCAATAAAAACCGTTCAAATATATTTTCACTTGATAGCTGAATACATAAAAGCGGGACCCGAAGGGTCCCGCTTTTATAGTTTAATTCCCCTTTGACAACACTCTTGCCCCTATTCACTTTTCACTATAGAATGTAGGTCTATGCAACACGAAATAACAAAAAATAACGATAGTACTATTTATATCAAAGTGAGTATTCCTTGGGAAACACTTTTATTAGAAAAACCTCATGCTTTAGCTGAACTTGGACAAAATGTCGAAGTTGATGGCTTCCGCAAAGGAAATGCACCTGTGGCGATGGTTGAGAAAAATATAAAGCCAGAAATATTACTTGAGGCTATGGCTGAGTATGCTGTAAATAAAGCATACATAAATATCTTAGAAAGTGACAAAATCGACGCTATTGGTCGTCCTGAAGTTTTCTTCACTAAGATTGCTGAAGGTAATACTCTCGAATGTACAATCAAAACATCAGTTCTTCCAACATTCGAACTTCCAAAATACAAAGCTCTTGCAAAAGAAATCAAAAAAGAAGATGCTGTAAAAACAACAGACGAAGAAATAGAAAAGACAATGCAAGAACTGCGTGAAATGCGTGCTCACCAAAAGCTTCACACACCTGTAGAGGAAGGAGGTCATGGACATGATCACGATGATCACTCTCATGCACCTATTGAAGAAAAAGATCTTCCAGAAGTAAATGAGGAATTCGCAAAATCTTTTGGTTTTGATACTGTAGAAAAACTAAAAGAAAAAATCGGAGAGAATATGGAAAAAGAGAAAGAAAACCGTGCTCACGAAAAATTCCGCATCGAAATAATGGAGAAGTTAGTATCAAATACAGAAATGGCTATTCCTCCTGTTTTGATAGAAAGTGAAACAGATATGTTAATCGAAAGAATGAAGCACGATATCTCACAAATGGGACTTTCATTCGATGACTACATGAAACACATTGCAAAGGACGAACAAACAATGAGAGAGGAGTTCAAAAAAGACGCAGAAAAGAGAATCAAGTCAAAACTCATTATTGATAGAATCGCAAAAGAAGAGAAAATCACACCAGAACAAGAAGAAGTTAATGCTAAGGTGCAAGATATTTTGAAACAATACGCAGATGCAGATAAGTTCCGCGCAGAAGCATATGTTACAGAACTTCTAACAACAGAAAAAGTTTTTGAGTTTCTCACTAAGTAAAAACATAAATAAAATAAGAAAAGCCTCCACTTCGGAGGCTTTTTAGTTTATTTTAAAAAAACTATTCTTTAGAATCATGAATAACAATGACTTTTTTATATGCTGTATAAAGACAAGCATATCTACTTGCCTCTTCACCATGAACCAAACCTTCGTTATACCATCCATTATCATGAATCATTTGTATATCATTAAGTCCACGGAGTACTGATTTGTCTCTAAAGATTTCAAAATTTAAATCTTTTAATCTAAAATCATCACTCCAAAAACTTCTAGACAAAACGGCGGTTTCTCCAGAATCAAACTTAGATATATTGTATGCAACCAATATATCGAGAGTATGATTTTGAATACTATCATATACAACAGTAACAATTCTTGAATTTTCATTAAACTTATCTAGTATTTCGTAGTTTTTAACACCAGAATATAAAATAGGCATTAACACTATCATTCCAATTAAAAGATTTGTTATGCATATCCACTTCTTCAAACGTAAGAAAACTGGAATACAAATGATTGCTGAATAGCAAATTAAAAAAGAAATTACGATTAATTTTTCCATTGTTTTTTATTTAATTGTTTAAGAACTTATTTACACTATCAACTCACAATTTTTATAAGCTGAATAATGAAACTAATTTCTAAAGATTTTAATCAGTAGAAATTAGTTTTTTATTTTTGATTTACGTTTAGGATTTATCGTTGATGTAAGATTTTAAATCTTTTGTTTTTTCAATCCATACAGGCTCATACGAGGTATTACCATTAACTTGATCAAAAAATATCTCAAGCGCAGCTTGAGTAAGCTGTTCTCTGGTTGCAATTATTACATTATTATTATGATCTGTTACAACTTCTCCCTCTAACTGATAAATAATTTTCTTATTGGCTTGGAAAAAAGTTTCAGCCTCATCTTTTGAGTCAAAACTATGTATCACAAAATCAATTGAAATCTGTATGTACCAGAGAGTTTCTGTAAAATCATGTTCAACAACGTTGTAACCACGTTCGTATGTTTCTTTTCCTATAAGGACTACACGTTCATCACCATTTTTCTCTTGAAAAACAAGGCGTCCACCTCCTCTTTCTGAATAGGAGACAAACTTCGCCATTAGAATGTCTCGCGACAATCCAAGCAGACTATAAAATGTACCTACCTTGAAATCATTGTGTGAGTTAATTTTTACAATTTTCATTTTGTTTTTTATTTAATTGTTAAGTAATTTGTTTCTAGATACATTATGCAATATATTTATATTTATGTCTATTTATATAGTTATTTTGATATAAAAGTAAACAAATAGTTTACTTTTAATTGACTTTTGTATATAATTATTGAATGATTTATAATCCAAAAAATATAGAGGAGTATATTCTATTCTTTCTCCAAAAAGGATCTTTAAAAACCACTGAATTACTAAAAAATATAAAGGTAAAGCGCCCAGGCACAACAAAACAAGCACTATATAAAGTAATTACAAAATTAAAAGAAGACGAAGTAATAGTAGTTAGAAGTAAGTACATTTCCCTCTCTCATCTATGGATCAATAAAATGAGTGAATATTTCAATACAGCAAAACATCTATATACAACAGAAGGTGCACCCAGCGAAGACTTCCTCCAATTAGAAGATGGTGACAAAATCACTTACACATTTAAAAACCCAAACATTACAGATATGTTTTGGAGTCACGCATTCAGTATTTTGTCAGAAATAACCATTCAGCCAATATGTCTCTATAATCCCCACGAATGGTTCATGTTAGGAAGATACGAAAGCGAGAGAAAACTCTTTGACAATATTAGAAGCAGGAACAAAAAACTCTTCTTGATTACTGCCAATAAAGATGAACTGGATAAAAGTGTTTCAAAAGAATTTGATAATAAGAATCTTTTTTATTACATGCTCGGAGAAAATTTATTTCCTAAAGATAATTATTATTTAAACATATTCGACGACTTTATTATTGAAGTATGGATAGATAAAAAGACCTCTGATCTAATTGATACTTTTTATAAAGAACACAAAGTGTTTAATCAAGAAGCAGAAGAAAAATTAAAAAAGATCTTAGAAAAAAGAGGAAAAAATAAAATGGTAATTTCTAGAAACAAACACAAAGCAGATAAATTACATAAAATATTTAAAAAGTATTTTGTATTGTAAGCAATAAATACAAGAAAAAGTGGAGACCTTCGGTGCTCCACTTTTTCTTGTATTTACAAAATAAAACCCCTCACTTAAAAGTAAGAGGTGTTAAAATTAGTCGCAAAAATACAAAAAATGACTACCACGAACCCATTCCTGAATATAATGATTCAAAAAGTATCGAATCTCACGATTAGTATTGAGAAAATAACCAGCAATGATACGATCACCATTTTCATTAACTGAAAGCATGTCTCTTTGATCGATAGACCGAATACACACATTCTTAGGTAATTGTTCTTTTAGTGTTAGTTCCGCAACAGAAAGCCCGAACACATTTCCCGATCTGCCATTACTTGATTTAATATGATCAAATACATGTTGAGAACAGTAGAGTGTTTTTGTTTTTACAACAATTACTTTTTTCCGGTCTCCTGTTTTGAATTGATAGGTAGGTGTTACTTTTGAAAATTCCTCTCCCCATTTTTCCGCTACATGTGCTCGTACTATATCCATATCTGGAATAATAATGTGGTCTGATTCGAAAACAATTTCAAAAAAAGAATTTTCTTTTTCTTTGTGTAACAATTCTTTGTTTGTAATTTCATAAATACTATCAAGTAACTGGATTAATTGATACTTTTTAAACTTTTTAAAATCACAATTAACTATTTCTGCAATTTCTTTATAATCCATCATATTGTGTTGTTTTTTTAAACAATATCATACTATACAAAATTGTCAAATTTTAAAAATTCTATATTTTTGCTATATTAAGAGTATGTTAATCCCAACAGTAATCGAAAAAACAATGAACGGTGAACGAGCTTATGATATATACTCTCGCCTTTTGAACGAACGCATCATATTCCTCGGCGGTCCTATTGATGACCATGTTGCAAATCTCATCATCGCTCAACTCCTCTTCCTAGAACACACAGACCCTAAGAAAGATATTTCTCTCTATATCAATTCTCCAGGAGGACAAATCCAATCAGGACTCGCAATTCTCGACACTATGAACCATATCAAGTGTGACGTATCTACTATATGTGTCGGAATGGCAGCTTCTATGGGTGCAGTAATTCTCTCAGCAGGAAAAAAGGGTAAGAGATTCGTTCTTCCAAATTCTGAAGTTATGATTCACCAACCTCTCACAGGTATAGAAGGACAGGCTTCAGATATCGAAATCACAGCCAAGCATATCTTGAAACTCAAAGAAAATCTCTACAAGATACTCGCCAAAAATACTGGTAAGCCGTATGCGCAAGTAGAAAAAGATGGTGACCGCGACTACTGGATGGATGCAGAAGAGTCAAAGAAGTATGGAATCGTAGACGAAATACTTTCAAAAACAAAATCAGGAAAATAACATAAAAGCACTCACAATGAGTGCTTTTATGTTTAAAATAGACATTTTTTAATATATATATTATAGTGTGTATGTTACTTAATTAATCTTCCATATTTTGTACTCCCCGATTCTCCACCCACGATCGCTACCTTTGTACAATAAAATGGATATTTGAAAATATGAAAACAGAAATAATCATAGGAGGTCTCGGACTCCTAAGTCTTGGTTGTGTACTTGGATATTACCTAAGACATCTAAAATCCCTAGCAACACGTGGAAGTCTCGAACTTGAAATCAAACAAATACTGATAGATGCAAAAGAAGAAGCAAACAAAATCACAGACGAAGCAAGAAGAAAATCAGAAGAAAAAGAAGAGGAGGTGCGCACTCTAGAACGTGAGACATCAAACAAATTAAAACACACAGAAACTCGTCTTATAAAGAAAGAGGAACTTCTTGACGCTCGCCAAACAGAAATAGACCGTGAAGGTGAACATTTAAAGATGCAAGCCGAAGATATTCGTAGAATAAAAGAGAAAGTTGAAGCTAACAAAGTAGAAAGTGAGGACAAGCTCGAAAAGATTGCTCGCCTTACTATCGGTGAAGCTCGTGATGAAATATTGAGAAAAACAGAAAATTCATACAGTGAAGATATTCTTTCTCGTATGCAAAAACTCGAACGTGACGGAGAAGAAAGACTTACTCGCCGTGCAAAAGAAATAATGGCAACAACAATCGAAAGACTCGCCTCTTCTACAGCAAACGAATTCATGACTACAACAGTCACTATTCCATCTGAAGATATAAAAGGTAAGATCATTGGTAAAGAAGGAAGAAATATTCGTACATTCGAACGTGAAGCAGGAGTTGAGCTCATTGTGGACGACACTCCAGGAGCCATCATTATCTCATCATTCGACCCTATTCGCCGCCACATTGCATCACTCGCCCTCCAAAACTTAATAAAAGATGGACGTATTCAACCAGCAAAAATAGAAGAAATGATTCTTCGTGCAAAAGAAGAGATCCAAAAAACAATGAAAGAAGAAGGTGAAAAGGCTGTATTTGAGTGTGGACTTTTCAATCTAGACCCAAGAGTGGTAAGTGTTCTCGGAAGACTTCATTTCCGTACAAGCTACGGTCAAAATGTTTTGAAACACTCTATAGAAATGACACATATTGCAGGAATGCTCGCATCTGAGCTAGGTGGAGATGTTGCAATAGCAAAAGCGGGCGCACTTGTGCATGATATCGGTAAAGCTCTTGATCATGAAGTAGAAGGAACACATATTGATATTGGAATTCGTATTCTTCAAAAATATAATACAGACAAGAGAATTATTGACGCGATGAAGTCTCACCACAATGACTGCCCTCACGAATCAATTGAAGCAGTCATCGTCCAAACAGCTGACCATATCTCAGGAGGACGCCCAGGTGCACGTCGTGATACAGCTGAAAACTATCTCAAACGTCTAGGCGAACTCGAAGCATTAGTGAATTCTTTCCCTGGAATCGAAAAGTCATACGCTCTCCAAGCTGGACGTGAAATTAGAATATTTGTTTCTCCAGAAAAAGTAACAGATATAGAAGCAAAGAAAATGACAAAAAGTATTGCCGATAAAATCGAAAAAGAATTAAAATATCCAGGTGAAATCAAAGTAACCATGATAAGAGAAAGTCGCGTAATAGAGTATGCGAGATAATCAATCTTCAATCTAAATCAAAGACTCACTATTCGGGTACGCAAGATAGATAAAAAGCCATCTCGTGATGGCTTTTTCAATTTAATTATTTAACTTCAACAACACAAGAAAAGTGAAACCCTTTTTCTATATACGCATTCCACCCTTCTTCTAAATTAAAACACACTTTTTCTACATAAGTATCAATTTCATCACGATACTTAAGATATGTTTTATTAATAGATAAAACAATATTTTTAGATCCGTCAGTATGCACCCCTACTATTCCTGAACAAAGAGCGAAATCACCTAAAATATTCCCCACCCAAGCCTTTTCTTTTTCTTGCGCTTGTTCTGGTTTTAAGCTTATTTTTAGCGTTTTTCCTCGTAAATCCATAAGACTGAATTTTTCTAACCCTGCTTTTTTAAATAAATTTTTTATTTCTTCTGTTGCTGTCATGTATTTTACTTTTAATTTGTAAAAAGAATACTATTTATATCTATATTTGTCAATGCAGTTTGCCCTTGCATTTGCAAAAAGCCTTTTAGTATAATAGATATAGCTCCTGGAGACAGTAGCTGCCGTTCGAAATGGTCGACATTTTTAATAACAATAATAGAACTAACTATGAATAAACAAGCTCTTGTAGACATGGTCCACGAAAAATTGGGAGGTACAAAAGTGCAAGCGGAAGGTATCGTCGACGGTATCATTGAAGCTATCACTACTACTCTCAAAAAAGGTGGTGAAGTTTCTATTGCTGGTCTTGGTATCTTCTCTGTAAAGGATCGTGCAGCTCGTACTGCTCGTAATCCTAAAACAGGTGAAGCTGTTAAGGTTGCAGCAACTCGCGTTCCTAAATTCCGTGCGGCTAAAGCACTTAAGGACGCTGTGGCTAAATAGTCACTCTTTCAAAAATAAAAACACTCGGCATACATAAAATCCACCTTTTGGTGGATTTTATGCTTTATATGTAATTTTATGTGGTCTAAATAATTCAAATCGGAGTCACTTCCTTTTAGGCCACAGATATTTCCCAAATATCTGGTAAATTCTTTATATATTAAATTATTAAGAAGTAGGTCGGGGTGCCGGGATTCGAACCCGGAGTCACTTGTACCCAAAACAAGCATGTTAGCCGTTACACCACACCCCGACTCACTTCTCACTAAAAACATTTAATATATAAAGAACTTACCCCAAAACAAGTATGTTAGCCGTTACACCACACCCCGAATACTAAACAATCTAGTACAAGAAGTATATTAACATAAACTTCATTATAAATCCATATAAAAAACCAGTACCTTTAATTAAAAGTACTGGTTCTATTTTCTACACAATAAATAATTTGATTGATAAGACTTATCAGAAAAAGTATTCATTATTGAAGCTTTTTCTGAAAGTCTTTTTTGACCTTCTTCGGAAGATTCTCTTACAATAAAAGCCTTTGATTTTGAAGTAAGATTAATTTCTATTATGTCCTTAGAAGTATCTACTTCTAAGGTATCAATAGCTTCTTTTATAGCCTTTTCTGTGTTTTGTGAAAATTTGATTGACATATTTTTGTTTTTTATAATTATAGCTTATAAGTATTAATCTGTCAAACTTTTAACACCTCTCATCATCTTTTCTAAATCTCTAACCCAAGATTCGTCAGATTTAAAAGTAACAATAGTCTTCTCTCTTCTACCAGTTATTTCATCTTTTATATACATTTCTTCTGGTTTATAAGGATTATCATCAACCAAAACTCTTTCAAAAGACCTTCCAAAATCGATAACGGCAGGGTTTCCTGTTTCATTATCAATCATTACATTCCCAGCATGCAAATCTCTATGATAAATACCATTTTTATTGATATTTGAAATAAAATTATTTAATAAGGAGAAAAATCTATCATGGTCGTAGTTTTCTGGAAGTTTTTCTCTGTGAGTACAGACATAAGCTATAGTATTACCATAAACCTCATCCATAACTAAAACCTGTCTAGAACCCCTCTTACCATCACCTTTATCTACTCCTCTAGCCTTAATAGAAGCTATAGGTTCTGGAACAAAGACACTATCATCTATATCTCTAACTTTCTCCATAAAACTCATTTCAATTTCAGTGTCGTGATCAAGAAATCCTTGCCTGTCTACAACTTTATAACAAAAGCCTGCATTTTTTTGATCATCTCTAAAAACATCAGCTGATTTACCTGTACCAAGTTCATTTTGTTTAATAAATAACTCTTCAGCAAGATCACACAATCTATCTTCGAAATCTTCAGTATGAAGTTCCGGATATCTTTTCTCTACTTTTTCTGGGTGTTTAAGTAGAACATCAAAATTTGGATGTCTTTCAGTCATATAAAAATAATAGCACATATTTACTATATTAATAAAATTTGCTAATATATATCCATTGCGGGATTGGTTTAGTGGTAGAATGTCTGCCTTCCAAGCAGAAGACAAGAGTTCGATTCTCTTATCCCGCACAGAAAAAATAGCCCGAAAGGGCTATTTTTGCGGGATAAGCAAGTTTATACTCGACAGTACGATGAGTCATCGACTGCTTTACTTGCGTAGAGATGAGAACGCCGGAACAATATTATATCAGCAGATAATTGTGAGGCGGTGCCCAGACAAATTCGGAGCGACGGCGAGAATTTAGTCGCGGGCGATTCTCATATAAGAATAAGAGAAAAAGTATATTTTTGTTTAAGCAAAGCGGAAGGCAAAAATACCAAACCGGGCCGTCCACAGGTGTCTATCTATCCCCTTAATAGACCGCAAAGTCTTAGAATAAAGTGAGAAGTTACCGAGTCGAACTCCCATTAAAAATAAAAACTCCCATTAAATAGGAGTTCACATTACAATAAAAAAATAAGAGACATCGTAAGTTTTTAACCTGGTCAATATATTGAAAAAATTATTTTTCTATAACAACAGTTTCGTTAATACTTACAAAATCAAAAAGTTCAATCACGCTCTGATTTGCCATTCGTGTACAACCATGACTTACTTGCTTACCAAGATCATTTTCATGATTAGTTCCATGTATGTAAATAAAACGTTCTTTAGTGTTTTTATTTTGTTCATCAAGACCGTGAAGCCACATAACTCGTGTCAAAACAAGATCTTCAGCAACAGAAGAAGTATCCCAAATACCGATTGGTTTTCTACCTTTAAATATAGTATTTATAGGTAAATCTAATCCTATTTTTTGAAAAACTAAAAAATTACCATAAGGCGTTTTTTCACTACCAAATTCAAAACCAGTCCCATATTTTGATGTCGAAATTGGCCAATCCTTAATAACTGTATTATCTATATAATACAGAAGCCTTTGCTCTGATATTAAAATTTTTATCATATTTATTTTTTTATATTTATAAATACAATATCATTTTATCAATATAGTGTAAAATTATAGCTTACTTACACAAAACTCTCAAAAACCTCTACTTTCCCCTTCTTTTGGTCTGTATCTATAAATACCACCAACAAATCGCATTGCCATAGTTTATTCTCATCTATATGTTTCTCAAGCAAATACAGTTGCGTTGTCTTGAGAAACCTTTTAATCTTCTTCTCATGCAAATTTTCTACTGGATTATAAACTGTTTCTCCCCTATTATTTTCAATAAAATTTCGTCTTATAGATTTTACCTCAACAAAATGAATAATGTTGTCTTTTTCAGCTACAATATCAACTTCTCCAAAGAATGTAGAGAAATTTGATTCTAAGATAGTAAAGCCATGTTTCATGAGAAACATAGAGGCAAGTTTTTCACCTATTTCCCCTACTTTCTGAGTTTTTGAAGTAAAAACCTTCATCAAGATAAGTATATAATAATCAAATAACAGAATATAGTTTATATATGTTACATGTGTAACTAATTACTACAAAACATCTCTTATATTTAGAGATTAAAATATAGATATTTGTTTCAGGTGAAACAAATATGAGCTGTTTTACAATAAAATGTGTATTTTTTAATTTCTAGCACGTGAAACATATATACATCACCTATTGTCTATTATTTAATATGACTTTTCAAAAATACTTATATTTTGTAATACTATTTTAGTTTTTCAGACATTAAAAATTATGTTTGACCGATTGTAAAAAGTCGTCTCTTATAAACACTATACACAGAGTTATCCACAGTTTTGTTAAAAAATAAGGATAACTAGACCATAAAGTACTCATGTCTCCAAAAATAAAAAGACTGTCTTATTTTGAAATTAAGTGTGTACTTAAATGATCAACTATGCAATAATAGTTCTACGCACTTATGGTGAAATGGATATCACAGCGGTCTTCGGAACCGTTATTCTGGGTTCGAATCCTGGTAAGTGCACAAAGATTATATTTGCATTTTTTTGTACATATGGATATAATTATCAATACCAATCTATATAAGCGGGATTGGTTTAGTGGTAAAATACGTCCTTGCCAAGGATGAGTCAAGAGTTCGATTCTCTTATCCCGCACAGATTAGGGTAACCAAGTTTCATATGAAACAAGACCCAATAAACAACAATATAATACCTGATTACGTTACACATGTAACACAAACTCTCGAAAAAGCTGGTTTTGAGGCTTTTCTTGTTGGTGGTTGTGTAAGAGATCTAATAATAGGAAAGGAGATAGAAGATTGGGACATGACAACAAACGCCAAACCAGAAGATATGCTAGGGCTTTTTGAGAAGACTGTATATGAAAATAGTTTTGGGACAGTCGCTGTATGTATACCTAAAGTTACACACGAAACTAATATTTTAACGAATAGTGAACAAAGTAATGTTTCATATGTAACAAATACTGGTGTTTCACCTGAAACAAAACAGAAATATAATATCGTAGAGGTTACACCTTATAGAAAAGAGGGTATTTATAAAGATTCTAGACGTCCAGAAAGTGTCTCATTCAGTGAAAATATAGAAGACGATCTAAAAAGACGTGATTTTACAATGAATGCTGTCGCATATAGTATTTCTAAAGGACAGTTTATTGACCTTTATAAAGGACAAGAAGACATAAAGGACAAAGTTATTAGAGCAGTAGGAGACCCAAATGAACGCTTCCAAGAAGATGCGCTTCGAATGATGCGAGCAATTAGGTTTTCCACAGTTTTGAATTTCGCAATTGAAAGTGAGACATTGAGTGCTATTTATACAAACAGGGAATTAATTAAAAATATCTCCCAAGAACGCATTCGTGATGAATTCTTAAAGATAATAGAAAGCAATAACCCGAGTATGGGAATTGTACTTCTTGAAAAGACTGGATTGCTCAAATATATTATTCCAGAACTTCGCGAAGGAATAGGGTGCGAACAGGGTGGGGCACACAAATTCGCAGTGTTCGAACATTTACTCGGAGCACTCGACCATGCAGCCCAAAAAGGATTCTCTACAGAAATACGTCTAGCGGCACTATTCCACGATATAGGTAAACCTCGAACTCGTCGCCCAGGCACAAAGAAAGCTTATACATTCTATGGTCACGAAGTAGTGGGAGCTAAGATGGTAAAGAAAATAATGGAAAGAATGAAATTTCCAAAAGATACAACAGACTTCGTTACCAATATGGTTCGTCGTCATATGTTCTTCTCAGATACAGAACAAATAACTCTATCAGCAGTACGTCGTGTTATTGCAAATGTGGGAGCAGATCATATATGGGAGCTTATGGAAATCCGTGAATGTGACAGAGTAGGGATGAGTAAAGTTGAAGCACCATATAGACTTAGAAAATATCACGCAATGATCGAAGAATGTCTTCGTGATCCAATATCAGTATCACAACTCGCTATCGACGGCTCATATATGATTAATGAGCTTAAAATGACTCCAGGACCACGCATGGGATGGATTCTATTATCTTTACTTGAAGAAGTATTAGACGACCCCACAAAGAACACAATCGAAATATTAAAAGAAAGAGTTCTTGATCTAAACGAACTCGATGACCATACACTTCGAACTCTCGGCGAGAAGGCTAAAAAACAAAAAGAAGAACTCGATGAAAAGGAAGTAGGGGAATTACATAAAAAACATAGGGTTTAAATAAAAACACCCACAAATGTGGGTGTTTTTATTTATTACCATTGACCATGAGTACTTGGATTATAGTCGTTTGGTTTTTTATGTAATTCATCCCATTCATTCACAGTCTCATTCTTACCTTTCATATACCACTCATTATCACGAAATTCTATATTTTCTGGATAAAGAACATGGTACTGGTTGGCAATCTTTTTTCTTTCTTCTATATAAGAATCTTCTGATTCAAATTTTCCCAAGAATAATTCTACTTCTTTTTTAGAAGTTTCCTCTTGAATTCTTTGAGCCTCTTTTGTAAAATTAAATTGACCTTCTGGTGGGAGATCTTTATTACCCTCTAAATCTAAATGGAATTGCATATACATAAAGTATACGCCACTTATAAAAAAAGAAAAGGCCGGCCTCCGTTAATACGAAGACCGGCTTTAGCCTATGAACGGTATGTTTCTACCCCTAGAACATACATCTATAGACAACGATACTATAATTAAAAAATAATGTCAATATATATAGGGCAATGATCAGAACCTGTATAGTCTGTGAGATGTTCTGATTTTTTGAGATAGGGGAGCAAATCAGGTGAAATAAAGAAATAATCTATACGCCAACCAACATTACGAGAACGAGCACCTGTCTTCTGATCCCAATATGTATAAGAATCTTTTGCGTCTGGATGAAGTGTGCGGAAAGTATCTACATATCCAAGAGATACAACCTTATCAATCCAAGCACGTTCTTGTGGGAGAAATCCTGTGTTGTCTTTGTTTTCTTTTGGACGAGCAAGGTCTATTTCGTTATGAGCAGTGTTCACATCACCACAAACAATCACCCCATAACCTTCTTTTCTATACTTTTCCATTTTTTTCAAAAATGCATCATAAAAACGCATTTTATAATCGAGTCGTATTGGACCACCTCCACCATTAGGGAAGTAGCAATTCATAAGAACAAAAGGATGGTCTACGTCATCAAAAACAAGAACATTTGTTCGTCCTTCATCATCGAATTCTTCCACACCAAACCCATCCATCACTTCGCTTGGATTTATTTTTGTATATACACCAACACCACTATAACCTTTGCGAGTTTTACAGTGAGATAAGAAGAGTTCATAACCTTTTATATTCTTAACTTCATCTCCGAGCTGATCTAATTCGGCTTTTACTTCTTGAAGACAAAGTATGTCAGCCTTATGCTTTGTAAATAAATCCATAAAATCACCATTTTTGACAGTTGCACGTAAGCCATTTGTGTTCCATGAGATTATTTTCATAAAACTTATTTTATCATAGAATCTTTACTTTTTCAGAAAAAAGAGTAAAGTATTAATTAGATAAAAATTCACAACCAAATAAAACACTACAGCAATGGAAAAACATCACTTTTCAACCACTATTTTTGCGCTAATTATTTTTTTTAGCACCATCCTATTTAGTTTTCACCCTGCATGGATGAATAGCTTATTTGAACAAATTTCAATAAGCTATAAAAATCTTACATATTTTGTAATCATTTCACTAATTATTGGTCTTGTTCCTTTTGGAATGAGCTTTAAAATTGAAACAAAAGAACCAGAACAAGAAACAGAGCTAGATCCTGATTATGAAGCCGAAAAAACTTTTTATTTTTTTCAGTTTAATGCATTTCTTTTATTTAGAGTTATTCTTACATCTCTAGTTTTAACAATTTCAGCCTATTATTTTATAGACGGAAATCTACATTCTTGGTGCAAAGAAGGAACGAGTACTATTTTTACACTTGTTTTATTGTTTTTTAATGGAGTATCTTCAATAATTCTTGGATATAGAACATTTTTATTGCTTGAATTTAAAAGCATTAGTAAAGCAAAAGGAATTGAAAGTTTGGCTGGTCAAATTAAATATGACCCTAGCAGAATAAGAGACAAGGGTTATAATTATGGATACACAGGAGGACCTAACACTCGCACACCAAGTAGAAACAGTTAATTTGGGCGCATCTTTTTAGATGCGCTTTTATTTTTTCTTACTATGAAACTTTTTATGTACTTCACGAAGTTGAGCATCAGTAACGTGCGTATACACCTGCGTCGTTGCAATATTCGCATGACCGAGCATCATCTGAACAGAACGAATATCAGCACCATTTGAAAGAAGATCAGTAGCGAATGAGTGACGAATAACGTGAGGTGTAACCTTACGAGAAATACCAGATGCGATTGCGTACTTTTTTACAATACGTTCGATAGAGCGAGGAGTAAGTCTATTTGTTTCTGATTTCCTATTTGAACTCTGTAGAAACATAGGCTCTTCCATATCTTTTCTATTTTCCAAATATTTTTTAATAGCACTCTTAGCATCGTCAGAGAGAAATACTACGCGCACCTTTTCACCTTTTCCACGAATTGAGAATTCATCTCGAGTAAGATCAAGATCACGATTAAGAGAGCAGAGTTCAGAAAGACGAAGTCCTGTAGAGAAAAATAACTCAAGAATAGCTTTATCGCGAAGACCTTGGAGACGTGTCATATCTGGCGCTTTTAGAAGTCTGTCGAGCTCATTTGTTGTCATTAGATCAAGTTCGCGACCCTTTATCTTTGCAAGTTCAACTCTATCTGGAGTCAGAGCAGTAATGCTTCTTTTCATTAAATACTTCAAGAAAACACGAAGAGCAATCATGTGATAGTTCTGAGTATTCTTTTTCAAATTTGCAGATGCTTGTCCGCGAACTTTTACACCTGGTTGGCGATTGAGAAAAAGTCTAAATTCACGAACGTTGTCGTCATTAATATCAGAAGGGGACTTTATCTTTGCTTGTTCAAAAAAACGAGTGAGATATCTGTCATAATTCTCAACAGTTTTTAGACTTGAACCTTTTTCAATTTCCAAATATTCGAGAAATTGTCTTTTAATTACATAAATGTCCATATATCTAGTGTCGCACAATATTTTTACTTTAAAAAGGGGAAAGATGTGTTAAAAGAATATTAGGGTATTGCGTTTTTATACGATTATGCTATTATATACAGGCAATGTTAACTACAAAGAAAAAACAAACAGTAATCAAAAAGAACCAAAAACACGAGAAAGATACTGGTTCTTCAGGTGTTCAAGTAGCAATTCTATCAACTCGTATTGATGAACTTGCAAAACACCTCAAAAAACACGCTAAAGACGTGCATTCTCGTCGCGGTCTTATCAAAATGGTTTCAGAACGTCGTTCACATTTGAAATATCTAGAAAGAACAGACAAGACTCTTTTCAATAAAATGCAAAAAGAAATAAAAGGTAACTAATACTATACTTTTAATCAAAATGTCTCCCGCTCGGGAGACATTTTGATTAGTACTTTTTATATAATCTAAAAAAGTATAGAATATACATATATGTCAACAATAAAACATGACGAACAAAGAATTGGTATCTTCATAGATACACAAAATCTCTATCATAGTGCAAAAAATCTCTATCAAAGAAAAGTAAACTTCGGAGCAATAATGAAGGAAGTGGCAAGTGGAAGAAAACTTGTGCGTGCAATCGCATACGTGATAACTTCTGAAGGAGGAGAAGAAAAAGCATTCTTCGAAGCACTAAACAAATTTGGAATTGAAACAAAGACAAAAGATCTGCAAATATTCGCCGGTGGTGCCAAGAAGGGTGACTGGGACGTAGGACTTGCTGTAGATGTAATGAAAATGTCTCCACGTCTTGACGCTGTAGTACTTGTAACAGGAGACGGTGACTTTATACCTCTTATAGAATATTTACAATCACAACTTGTACAAGTAGAAGTAGCTTCTTTTGGAAAGTCTACTTCAATGAAACTGAAAGAAGTGGTGGATAATTTTATTGATTTATCAATCACTCCACAAAAATACTTGATAGGATACCGGGGAAGAAAGGTAAAAGTTAAAGTTCAAAAATAAGAAGTCAAAATTGTAAGTTAGAATTAAAAAGTTAAGACAACAGCGGCGCCTAAAAGGCACCGCTGTTGTTCTTTTTTTTACTTATCTATTTTGAATTATACTTCTGACTTTTTATTTTTGAATTTTTAATTCATTTTTGCCTTTTAACTTACAAATTTTGAATTTGAAATTTAATTATCGTGTTATACTTTTTGTATGGAAGACAATTCTTCAAAAAAAGATATCGGACAAGATCCAACCTTGCACAATATATTAGTTGAGCAAGGAGGTATTCGCACATACCAAAAAGATCAAAGTGTTGCACTTTCTGGAGAGCAAGGCGCTCTTGTAAAAGAAACAATACAAAAAGAAAGAGACAAGGAAAAGTTAATAACGACCCAGACACTAAATGCTATAAAAAACAAAGTGTTCTTGATTTTGTCTCTTGTATTTTTTGTTGGAACAGTTGGTGTGTTTATATATACATACACAATATATAAAAAAGATAATGTAGTTGTTATTCAAACAATACAAAAACTACCCCTTATTTCTTTTGAAAATGAATTACCTAGTGTTGCACTACCTACAACAAAAGAACTTTTAGCTTCTTATATAGGAGAAAATATTTCAAAATTAAAAAATGAAGAAAACAGTACTCTTCGTTTTACTTTTGGAGAAAATAATACCATCAATACACAGACAGCAGAATTACTTTCACTATTTAATGAAAAACAAAAAAACACTTGGGGAACACTCAATTTAGGGGATTTTGAAATTGGACTTATTTATAAAAATAACATGACTTCAAAATTTATACTCATAAAAACAGATGGGAGTGATGATGTGTACAAAAAATTTAGCTCATGGGAAGAAACAATTTCGACAGACATAGCTCCTATTTTTTCTATAAGCGAAACAACATTAAACAATAAAAAATCAGTATGGAAAGACTCTTTATACGAAAATATTGATTTCAAAACTTATACCGATGAAAATGGAGAAGTTCTTCTTATTAAAGGGTTTTTAACCTCAAAAGTATTTGTGATTACAGATAATCCTGATTCAATTTTATATCTTTTGTCACTTATTAGACTTGAACACAGGCGAGACCTTGTACAATAATTTAGAGTATGATATGGTTTGTTCATTATGAAATTAGACTTAAAACATTTCAAAGAAAAGTTAGAGGAAGAGAAGTATCAGTTAGAACAACGTTTAAATGATATTGCTATTTTTAACAAAGCAACAGATACATGGGAATCAATTCCAGAATCTCAAGAAGGTCCAGAATCAGACCCAAATGACCTAGCTGACCGTCTTGAAGACTTTGAAGAGAGAAGTGTAATGGTAAGAACATTTTCTTCAAAATTAAAGGATGTTTTAGATGCTCTGGAGAAAATTGAAAGTGGTAAGTACGGTATTTGTGAAATCTCAGGAGAAGAAATAGAAGTAGCGCGCCTTGAAGCGAATCCTGCAGCAAGAACAAATAAAGAAAATAGAAATAACTAATATAAAAAACTCACACGTTGTTGTGAGTTTTTTATTATACAATTTAAATATGTCTTTTATTAAAATAAAAAGCGCTCAAAATAATTTCTTACATGCTTCACTTATAGATGTAGAGATTGATACGACAAGAGGATTAAATAGCTTTTCTATTGTTGGTCTACCTGATAAAGCGATTGAAGAATCCAAGGATAGAGTCTCTGGCGCAATAAAAAATTCTGGTTTTTCTTCTCCAAAAAATTCAAACATCAAAACAATTGTTTCACTTGTTCCTTCAGAAATTAAAAAGGAGGGAAATTATTTTGATGTTGCCATTGCCCTTGGATATTTACTTTCAACAGAACAAATAGAAATTATTACAGATAACAAGTTGTTTGTAGGAGCTTTATCTCTCAATGGAGATATAGAACCTGTGAGAGGAATTTTATCGATAGCACTTCTTGCAAAACGTCATGGATTAGAGCTTTTTATTTCAGAGAAGAACACAAAAGAAGCTTGTCTTGTGGAGGGGGTGAGTATATACGGAGTAAAAAATCTAAAAGAACTTATGCAAGCGCTAGATGTAAAAAATGAAAGTAAAGTTATTTTAGAAAAATGCCCGCCCACAGAAATACTTTCAGACAATACAAACACCCAGACAGTGGATATGTCTGAAATCAGAGAACAACAAACAGCAAAACGAGCTCTCGAAATTGCAGCTGCAGGTGGACACAATATTGCACTTTTTGGACCACCAGGAACAGGCAAAACAATGCTTGCGCGCGCATTTCAAGGAATACTTCCAGAACTAACAAAAGATATGATTCTTGAAGTAACTAGTATTTATTCAATGAGTGGAGCAATTGAACATGGTGAAATTATAAAAAATCCTCCATTTCGGTCACCACATCACACATCGAGTTATGTCTCTATTATTGGAGGAGGAGCGAGTCCAAAACCAGGAGAAGTAACCCTTGCACATCGTGGAGTGCTCTTCTTGGATGAATTTCCTGAATTTGAAAAGAAGGTTTTAGAATCACTCAGACAACCCATTGAAGACAGGATTGTAACAGTGTCGCGCGCGAAAGGTACAGTCTCGTTTCCTTCAAATTTTATACTCGTTGGAGCAATGAATCCTTGTCCTTGTGGATACAAAGGTTCGAAACAAAGAAAATGCACTTGCACTCAAAATGATATTGTAAGATATGAAAGAAAGCTTTCAGGACCGATTCTCGACCGTATTGATATGTGGATTTATGTAGGGGAAGTATCTTATGACACACTTGGGAAAATAGGATTTGAGGGAGAAAATAGCACAGCAATAAAAGAAAGAATTAATAATTCTAGAAAAGTACAAAAAAATCGATTTAAGGATAGTAGAACAAATAGTGACATAAAAACAAAAGAATTGTATCGCGTCGCGCCATTATCTAAAGACGTAGTAGAAATATTAAACAAAAGTGCCGAGCAATTGAAACTTTCTGCTCGCGCATATCATAGAGTCATCAAAATAGCTCGAACAATTGCCGATTTAGACGAAAAAGACGCCATTGAAATTAATCACATCTTGGAAGCGTTACAGTATAGACCTAAAATAAGTTCTTAAGATAATCTATTTACAGATAAAAAAATAAATACAAAAGGTGGAGCCCTTCGGGCTCCACCTTTTGTATTTAAAATATTTTTAGAATGGATTCTTCGCTCCTCTAATTTCAAAGTGTATATGATTACCTGTAGATCTTCCAGTAGAACCAACAGTTCCTATAACTTGACCTTGTTCTACATTCTCACCAACACTTACAAAGTTTTTTGTATTGTGCGCATAAAGAGTTTGTGTTCCGTTGTCGTGAGATATAACGATATAGTTACCATAACCACCACCATAAGTCCCACTTGAACTAATAATAACCCTTCCAGAAGCCGAGGCACGAATAGATGTTCCTGCTGGAGCTGCGATATCTATTCCATTAAATCCATGCAAACCTTGAGATTTTCTTCCTCCTACAATTGGACGAATGTAGTAACCAGAAGCTTCTTTTGCATTTGTTCCCCAAGTTTTCTCTTTTTTATTACGTTTTCCACTATTTGAAGGATTGTTTTTCTTAACAGGAACTTGGGCTACAATTTCTCCATCTGGGAGAATAAGAGTATCTCCAACAGCAAGTCTACTTTCTTCTGTAATACCATTGAAAAGACCAACGTCTCCAATATCAGCCTTGAATTTCTTGGTAATAGAAGCTAGAGTGTCACCCTTTTTGACAGTATAACGTATACCAGAGACTGGAAGTATCACCAAAGTATCGCCTTCTTTTAGACTTGTACCTGATTTTATATCATTTGCCCAAATAATAGTATTAACTGAAACATCAAACAAATCAGCAACAGTCTTGAGAGTGTCACCCTTTTTAATAACGTACAGACTAATAGTATCTGATTCTGGGTAGTAGAAATCAACATCAGCCGTTGTTCCAAGCGGTCCTACTTCTGTTTTTAATGCATTACTCTCAACAGAAATATCAGATTCTGATCCGCCTGTTGACTGGAGTGCATTTGCTTGCAAAAGTGAGATATTTTGGGAATTTTCATCAGAAACTTCTTCTTTTTGAGCTCCAAACATATTAGAGAAAAAAGAACCAATACCAGCTTCTGCTTTTATTGGGGTTCCAAAATAAAAAACCAAAATAAGCACAGAAATGCCTAAAAAGAGGTTTTTGTATGACAGATTCTTTGATTCAGAGGGCAATCTAGAAGAATCTTTTGTGTTTTGAGTATAAATAAAAACAAGTTTAATAGATACATATCACGACCTTATGCTTGATATATATCAGTTACAATCGTCTCGGAAAATTCAGAATCCTTATAAAACAAGGTTATTTTCATATCAGAAGAAGCAGAAATGAGCTTTAGAAGCTCTTATATATAAGCATAGCAAGTAGAGAATTATGGTCAAGGGTACAAAAAATCAAAACACATAGTTATTAATTAGACAAATACTGTGTAAATAGTATAATTTAAGCATTACTTTACATAACATAAATTTATATCATGAGTGAACCAAAACCAGGAAGTACTGAGTGGTACAATCTTCAAGCTAAAAAAATTAATGAGAGCGTCGGAGACTTTCCTCCACTTGAAAAAACCCCAGAATCTGAGGACAAAGATCATGTAGCGGAAAAGAATGAAGAAAATTCTGAGGCCGTTATATCTGAAGTCGAAACATCAAAAACAGAAGAGAAAAAGAAAAAATGGTTGAAAGAGAAGCTCAGGGAGATATTCGACGCCAAGAAAGACAATCCAAAAAACAAATCAGAAACCATAGAAGAAGAGGGCGTGCGCAAAGCAAAAGAATATAGAGAAAAAATTGAGGAGAGAGTACAAAATAAGTACGGCAAATTCATGCACGTAAATGAAGATGGTACTCTACCCGAAGGCAATATTAGTCCCGAAATGTTCAAGGAATTATCTGATGGTCAAATTCTTCTTCTTGAACAGCGCCTAGATGGACAACGCGCATCATATGCAAAACAGATCGCCCGAGAGAAATATATTGATGATGCTGAAGCGGCAAAGACCGCCGGATTGTGGAAAAAGATTAAAACTCAGGTCGGCAAGCATGGCATAATTGCTAAATATGAAGAGGAAGCACTTAAGGATACTGAAAATGCAGTAGACGTCTCACTTACATTCGACACAATTAAAAATAAGGAGGTATTAGTGCGTGATGGTAAGCCAGAAATCAACTATAATGCAATCCTTGGCGTATCTTCTGATTATCCAGACTTCTTAAATACAGCGAACAAACTTGCAAATATGTCTTATGACGCAACTGTCGACACCTCTTCAAAAAGAGAGCACGAAACTTTTAAGAGGTTAGAAAAAAAATTTGAGATGGAAAAACATGAGATGTTAGAAACTCTCAAAGAATACTACAGTGAAAACGAAGCGATGGAACGCATGCGCCAAGTAGAAAATGAAATAGAAATGGATCGTGTTCTCGATGGTAATCAATTACTTGCACGCAAAATAAATAGCACTATACATTCATCAACATGGATAAAAAGTATTGGTGGATGGGCTAGGGATAACAAAATGGGATATGCTGCTATGGGTGCCGGAGTCCGTGCGGGTCTTAAAGCTACTGCTGTGATGGGAGGATTGACTGCAACAGGAGCGTCACTCCTCGCCGCTCCACTTATTGGTCTAGGTGTTGGTTATTTACGCGGTAAAGCAAAGGCTCAAGATACTCTTAGTGATGACCTCAAATTGGTCCGCAATTCTGACAAAAAACAAAAAGGATTAGTTAATGATGGAGCTACCGATGGTCGTCGAGACCTATTTACCAGTGTAGACCAACAAAAAAGCCGCATGGAAAGTTTGATTGGAAAGATAAATAAAACTGGTAACTTTACCGAAAATCTCTCCTTGCGCAATCAACTCAAGAACCGCCTCGACTTCGCCCGAGAGAAATTAGAAAGCGGTCATATGTCTTTCGGTAAAGGTAAGGAGGCCTTCGCCAACAAATACGAATTTTATAAAATACTTGATGAAGCAGCAGTAACACTCGCGCTTAATGACGAGGAAGCACAGGAAAAGTTCAATGAGAATATTGAACGAATCTTCGGCTACGACACAGACAAGAATCCAGAAGAAAACAGCGCTGATGCGCGTTATCAAGTACGCGTAAATAATTTACAAAATACTACCAGTGAACACGAAAAAGTTATTTCATTAAGGGAAAAAGATTACGTTATCCGACAAGCGAAACGTTCCGCAAAGACTGCAGCACTCTTTGGTCTTGGTGGTGCGGCAGTAACTTCAGCGGCAATTCATATTGCAGAAAATATTCCTGCTTTCGGCCACATGAAAGATTGGATAGCTGGTTTAGGAGGTAAAGCAGAAACAACAGAGACTACAAAAATTATTGATAAAGAATCAGTCGCAGGAGGTAGTACGGTTCCAAAAGGTTGGTCACAAGAAAAACCAGATTGGGCAAAAGAACCAGTTCGACCAGATTACAATCCAAAACTACGAAGTGATGAAGATGTTAGAAATGAATTATTAGGATCTCTTGCTCTTGTACAAAAAGGTGATGGAGTAACAAACCCTCTCGCGCGCCAAATAGAAGAGATGTTGAAAAATCCAGAACAAGCAAAAAGTCTTGGATTTGATGGAAAAAATCCTCACAAATTTGCACTCAAGAAAGCAGCCGAACTTGCAAAAGAATATGGATACATCAAACCAGATGGAAGCGAGGTAAGACTTGGGGCAAATTCCATAGATCACGCTTCTTACGAAGTAAAGATGTTCGATGGAAAACTTGCAGTTAACGAAACTTTTGATGGTAAAGATATGACAGAAGGTAATATTGATAAAGAATATGAATATTCATACAAAAAAGAACCAAAAGTCTCCACACCTTCTGAAGAAGAAATAGTAAAAGTTCCTACAAACAAATCTAATATAAAACCTGACTTCAAATTCCTCCAAGATAAAAATAATCCTGAATGGATTGAGGCAAACAAACCAACGATAGACGGGGAAACAAAACTCGCTCAAGACATAATTAAAGACAAGAATAATCATTTGGGGCAAGAATTACAGAAGTATCATGACTATGTGAAAGCCGAGACTGGTAAAGATATAGCAGTGAAGTCAGACGACACTCCAGAAACATACAAAAAGTCTCTTGATGAAGCACTCAAATCTTCTGGAAAAAAGATTCCCACAGAAACTATTGAGAATATAAAAACAAAAAATCCAGACAAAATTACAAATATTGAAAAACCAATTATAAAATCAACTGAATTAATTAAACAAGAAGATATTGATTTGTACAAAGAACAATATGAAAATGGTTTTGGAGAAAAAATACATAAAGAACTATCATATTTTATTAGAGAAGGTGCAATTGATAACTTACGTACATTGAAAAATGTTAAACAAGAAAATATAGACGATACGTACAATAATATAGTAGACAATATGTTTTCAGTTTATAAACCAATAGGAAGTGCCGTTAACAAAGAAGACATTCTTGAAGTAAGAAGTATGCAAAGTACTAGAATTGGTTTTGTTAAATATCTTAAACTTAAAAAAGAAATTAATCCTTTATATAAAATATTTAATGAAGAAAAAGCTATAAATATTCTTTCTAATAAAAAATACAGTTATTTAGTACAAAATATTACCGATATTAGAAAGTATATCAGCTTAAGTGAAGGTGTCGACGATATCCCACCAAACAACAATGAAACTTGTTCACAATATGTAAAAAGACTAGTAGATCAACTCGCAACAAAAAGTGGAAAAGAGTTAGATGATTTAGAATTTATTAGAAAAAAGTTTGAAGAAGAATTTAAATAAAATTAGCCCCGAAACGCATTTGCGTTTCGGGGCTTGTTTTTGAAAACATTTTTTAGAACGTCTTTCCTTGAGAATAGGGAGTAACAGAAGAGTTTTCTACAGGTAAGTAATTAAGAATCCTCTCAACGTACCCGTTAGGGTACTCTCCATCTAAAGGTGGGAGTTTTGATCCCATAATTGCTTCAGCTCTTCGCTGAAGATCATTTAAAGCATTCACCATTTTTGATTCTGGTGGATACGGCATATCCGAATTACCTTGTAGCCAAGTGCCATTTCTGGCAAAATGACTATCGTTCCACTCCCATGTAACAAGAGATATGGATACGACTCCATTTTTAGAAGAGACTTTACCAAACCAGGCATTTACCCAAAGCTTATATGCGTTGGTTGGCAAATCCTCATCTGAAACACCCATTTGAGATTTGTAAGCTTCAATAAATTTTTGTTGAGGAACTCTTTGAACTTCAGCGGGTAAATAATTCTGATTTTGTGCGGAAACCCAGTTTCCACACAAGGCTACCAATAAAATGGCCACCAAAACGATTGTTTTTTTCATTGTACTGTATTTTTTATATTATATACTATATATATAAAAAAGTCAATAGTATTTTCTTTTCAACTTTGAAAAACAAGCCTTTATTGGTAATATTAGTTTCATGTCTAATTACCTAGAAAGCCTCAATGAACGTCAAAAAACTGCTGTTTTACACACAGAAGGACCACTTCTCATACTTGCCGGAGCTGGAGCAGGTAAAACAAAGACTCTTACAGCCAGAATTGCTCATTTGATGGAAAAGGGTGTTCCAGGATACTCAATTCTTGCTATTACATTCACCAACAAAGCCGCAAAAGAAATGCGTAACCGAGCAACAAATCTTATTGAAAAAATTGGTGGAATGAACTCGATGCCAACAATCGCAACATTCCACTCACTAGGGGTTCGTATACTTCGCGAACAAACAGAAGCTGCTGGACTTAAAAAGGGTTTTGTTATTGCTGACGAAAGTGATGCACTATCAATAATCAAACAAGCACTCGCAGATCTATCTATCGACCCAAAACAATACGAACCAAAGAAAATAAAAAATATTATTTCTCGTGAAAAAGGCAAAGGTGTGTCTTGGCAAGAATACGAAAGAAAAGCTGAAATATTTTTTCATAAAACTATTGCGCGTATCTGGCAAAAATATGAAGAAGGATTAAAAAGAGAGAACACTGTAGACTTCGATGATCTTCTTTTGAAAGTGGTAAATCTTTTTGATAATAGAAAAGATATTTTGGAACACTATCAAGAAAAATTTAAATACATTCACATTGATGAGTACCAAGATACAAATGATATTCAATACAGAATTGCTACGGCTATAGCGGTGAAATATAAAAACATTTGTGCAGTAGGTGATACAGACCAGACTATTTATAGTTGGCGAGGTGCAAATATTTCAAATATTCTTTCTTTTGAAAAAGATTATAAAGATGCGACAGTTGTACTTCTCGAGCAAAATTATCGTTCAACAAAAACAATCCTCGCCGCAGCAAACGATATAATAAAAAAGAACACAGAACGCCATGACAAAACTCTCTTCACAGAAAAACCAGACGGAGAGCAAATAAGTATATTTGAAGGATATGATGAAAATACAGAAGCTGAATTCGTCTCTGATAAAGTCGTAGAGCTTCTAGATAATGGTGTTCATCCATCAAAAATAGCTATATTATATAGAGCCAATTTCCAATCTCGTGTTATTGAAGATGCGCTTATTCGCAAATCTCTTCCATATCAAGTCCTCGGTGTAAAGTTCTTTGATCGTAAAGAAGTAAAGGATGTGCTTTCATACCTTCGCGCAGCACACAACCCAGATTCACTTGCAGACATAAAGAGAACTATCAATTTCCCAACACGCGGAATAGGTAAGACTACAATCTTAAAAATATTTGCAGGTGAGAGAGGAAGTCTGCCGGCAGGTACAGGAAAAAAAGTTGATGACTATTACAAAATGCTCGAAGATATAAAAATATTTAGTGACGAACATCTTCCAAGTGAAACAATTTCTTATATTCTAAAAATTACAGGTATTGAGAAATTCTTAAAAGATGGGGGAAGTGAAGAATTAGAGAGACTTGGAAACGTTCTCGAGCTTGTGACTCTTGCAATGAAATACGATACTTACAACAAAGAAACAGCTATTGAACAACTTCTCGAAGACGCAGCACTTATGAGTGATCAAGACACATTATCGACTGACGACCGCGGTGGTGTGAGACTTATGACAGTTCACGCTTCAAAAGGCTTGGAATTTCCTTATGTATTTGTTGTGGGACTTGAACATGGACTTTTTCCACTCGAACGCGATGGAGCAACAAGCGCCACTGAAAAGGAGGAGGAGAGGAGGCTAATGTATGTAGCAGTAACTCGTGCGGAAGAGAAACTTTTTCTTTCTTATACAACGATCCGTACAATATTTGGTTCTCGCCAAATAAATGTACCGTCAACATTCCTTTTTGATATAAGAGAAGAACTCACCATGAGAGAGGAGTGGCACACAAACCTTGGGAGGACGATTTATCTTGATTAGTGTATAGTTAGATTATACATGGACAACAAACCATACAAAGCAAAGAAATCTCTGGGTCAAAACTTTTTGAAATCTGAAAAGGCTCTTAATTTGATGGTTTCTGCTGGAAACATAGAGAATAAAGATACTGTCATAGAAATTGGCCCAGGAAAAGGAGTTCTTACTGAAAAACTTCTTGAAAAAGCAAGAAAGGTGATAGCAATTGAAAAAGACAGAGATCTTATAGAAATATTGGAGGAAAAATTCGAAGAAGACATAAAAAATGGAAAATTAGAAATAATTAACGACGACTGTCTTGAATTTGACCCAAGTAAAACAAAGTCTTTTACTGGAAAATATAAGATTGTCGCGAATATTCCTTACTATATTACAGGTGCAATTATTAGAAAATTCTTAGAAAGTAAAAATCAACCCGAAATAATGGTTCTTTTGATACAAAAAGAGGTTGCCGAGAGAATTGTGACACGCGATGCCAAAGAAAGCTTACTTTCTCTATCAGTTAAAGCTTATGGTGTACCAAAATATATAGACAAAGTATCAAAGAGATATTTTAACCCGAGCCCGAAGGTAGACTCAGCTATAATTGCAATAAATAATATAAGTAGAGATAATTTTAAAAGTAATGCACTAGAGTCAAAATTCTTTAAGCTTATTCATGCTGGATTTGGTCACAAAAGAAAGGTTTTGATAAAAAACCTCACAGATAAAGGGTATAATAGAGAAAAGATTGTAGAACAATTTAAAGAATTAAGTATAAATGAAAAAGCTCGTTCTGAAGATATTTCTATAGAAAAATGGCTTATATTGTCAAGAAATCTTTAAAACACAATTAAAATAGCGCGCCCCGACGGGGCGCGCTATTTTAATTGTGTTTTAAAACCCAGAAGCTAGACCAGTATAATCAATAGTCCCTTCTGTAATAGGTAATTCTGTACAGTTTGGCTGAACACCAATCAAACAAACACCACCTTGTGTAGCCTTACCAAGCAGACGACTCATCATACTAATCTCTCCATTTCCATAAATCCTTGTCATGCTATTTTCCAAATATGTTCCACTACTTCCAAAAGGTCCGCTTATAGTTAATTGAGACCCTCCATCAACATTACAAGTACATTCTATTTTAGAAATAACTTGTCCTCCAAAATAGCTTCCTCCAAAAGAACCAAAACCCGCATAAACTTTTGATGTTATAAGCAACACAGCAATAAAAACTACAGATAAAATACTAGCAGTTAAAATACTATTTTTATATTTCTTCATATATACAAGTATACATCATGTATGCACATAGTGTAAATTATAAATGTGGTATTATTTAATTAATGAATATAGAAAAATACAGACAATATCTTCCTAGTAAAAAATTCCAAAAAATACTTGGAAGTATAGTAATTGTTATTGTGGTAATAATACTAATAAGCCTTGTAGGGTCTGGTAAAATACATATTACACAAAAACAAAAAGAACAAGCTGTTATTCAAAAAATGACTTTGAGTGAACTTGTTCAAAAAGACACAGACAATGATGGCTCACCTGATTGGGAAGAAGGTCTTTTTGGTACAGATCCAAAACAACCAATTTCTAACAAACAAGGAATTCCTGATGGTGAATATATAAACAATCAAAAAAAGGCACAAGGAGGAGGTGATACTTCTAACTTAACAGAAACAGATAAAGCTGCTCAAGATTTCTTTATTGCCATCGAAGCATTAAAACAATCAGACAATCTTACTCCAACAGCTTTATATAACATAACTTCAAGCATATCTCAGACAATTCTTTCTGAAAAACTTCCAGAAACATATGCTTTTAGTGATGTAAAAACCACTGAAAATAATAAACAAAATCAGAAAAAATACATGACTGATTTTAAGAAAATACACAGTGATGCAATCAAAAAAGGACTTGGAAAAGAATTGGGCGTATTTATGCAAGCACTAGGTGAAGGGAATAGAGACCAGCTAGCGAGTCTTTCGAAATATGCAGATATTTACAAAAACATGTCTGTACAATTAAAAAACATCCAGACCCCAGAAGACTTATCAACAAATCATTATTTGCTCATAAACCATTACGAGAGAATTGGAATTTCTCTGAATAATATTTCAGAATCTTTTGAAAATCCAACAAAAGGAATGATTGGTGTCGCTGGATATAAAAAATGGACTGAAGAATCAAATACAGTATTAAAAGATATTCAAGATTTATTTAAACAATATGGTATACTATAAAAACATTATGAGAGTATTCAAACTCCATTCAATCATAGGCTCAATTCTTATCTTTGCTTTTATAATAAGTCCTTTTGGATTAATTGCTCAAGCTTTTAATTTAGAAAATTTAAATACAACAGATCTTACAAAAAGTGATTTGTTTGCAAACGATTTCGCTGGAGGAGGATATGCAATGCTTGACTGTTTTGGAACCTCATCAAACATTCTTGATTCTATTCAAGGTTTTTTTGGTTCTGACGGTGGTCAAGATAAAGTAGCAGTTGATGACAAAACACAAAATCTAAAAGAACAATGTCTTGATGCTGCAGCCCAAGTTAATGCCCAAAAAACAGTCGCTTCAATGTCTAAAAGTATTTTCAATTGGACTCAAACAGGTAATGGAGGAAACCCTCTTTATGTAAAAGATTTTGGAAAATATCTAAGCAGTATTGAAACACAAGAAGTGGGTGTTCTAAAGAATAAATTCACTACTGAAATATTAAATAACCCTGAGAAACTTCCTTTTGCAAAAGATGTAGTGAAGACAATGCAACAAGCAGACAAATCAAAAGATGATATTGTTGGAAACTTAACATATACAGGACCAGACAAAAAGGCATTTTCAAACAGTTTTAAAGGTGGAGGTGGGTGGAGTTCTTGGCTTAAAGCAACACAAAATCCAGCAAACAACCCTATTGGATTCAATCTAAAAGTTGGAGATGAACTCAAAAAGAAACAAGAAGAAGCTAAAGATAATATAAAAGAAGAGCTTAAACAAACAAGCTTCTTGCCTGTTCGTGAATGTGTAGATTCAAACTATAAATCAGACGGAACACCATTAACGGATGAGGATAGAAAAGCTGGAAAAACAGACATCTGTTCAAAATGGGATATAAAAACACCAGGCAGCCTCGTAAAAGACCAAGCGTCAGAAGCATCAAATTCTGCTTTAAATCTTGCACTAAATGCAGATCAGAAAGGTAAGCAGCTTAATGTTATGTTTGCATCTCTTCTTACTCAGCTCTTCAATCAAGGTTTTGCAACTCTCGGAAATAGGGCAAATCAAGTAATGAGCAATGTTCAGATATCTAGCAAAGTACCTACATATGGAGATAATAGTGGATATAGCACAGAAGATGATGGGACAGGTGATTGGTTTGATTCTGTATGGGTTGGAGGAATAAGACCTCAAGATATTTCTATAATAATAAAAAATCAAAAAGATATTGCTAACAAGCTTCCAGAAAGAGTTTTAATTCTTCAATCAATAATAAACAAAACAAAAGAACTTGATTATTGTGTTCCAGGCCCAAATCCAATGTGGACTAAAGACCTTGGTGATTTTATAGGTATAAAAATGGAAGAAAATGGTAAAAAGGTAGAACCAGGTTTTGGAGAAAAATTCCTAAATATGGTCGCAAGTAACGGGAGTATAACAGGCGGGTTTGGTAGTACTGGGCTTATAGGGCTAATAGTAGGACTTCTTATGGAGGTTCGTGCATTTAATTATTATTCCAGAGAAGAATTAAATGCTATATATCTAAAAAATACAATAACAGACACTAATAAATATTATGAATTTATTCAAAAGACTTACAATAACCCTGCTTCATACCAAAAAATAAATTCAACGACTTACAACAACGATGAAGCAGTGCTAGATAATTTAGAGAAACTGTTTGAAATAAAAACAGACAGCGACAGACAATATCTAAATATAAACTCATATCAAACACAAATAGAAAAGAATACAAGATATCTTTCTCTTACAAAAAAACAAATGGCGAGAATGCAGGATATTTGTGTTCAAACACACAAGCTTTATGTACAAGCATACAACAGACAAATGCGCGAAAGAAATTCTTGGGAATCTTGGAATAAAAAAGGTCCAACAAAAGAAATAATTGGTTACAGAAAAAAGAAATTAGTGAATGGTAAATATGAAGTAGATCCAAACAGTAAGCTATACTCTCCAGAAGAAGCGAGACTTAGTGTGACCGTGTTTAAAGCAGAACTTCCAAAAAAAGAAACTGAGCTGCTATTTGCATCAAATATTACTGAGCAATTCGACCAAAATGCATTTAATACTCTATATATTCCAGTAGAAGAGACAATCCCTGAACCAAAAAAAGTTCCTCCTCTGCCTCCATTTTCAGAATATGCACTTAACTGTTCTGGAAATATAGGTAACTTTAGTGACCCTTCAACTATAACTGTACAGACATCTAACAATAACAATATTAAAAATACTGAATAAATATATGTATAACGATCGTCGTAAAAAAATAATAAGAATTTCATTAATTGTTCTAGGTATAATTATAATTGTTCTTATTTATTTATTTATAAAAAGCAAACAACAAACAGAAACAACGGGAAATAAAGGAAACTTTTTTCTAGATCTTGGAAGTCTTATTACAGGTAAAAGACAAAACCCTAACGGTGTCTCTCTAACTCCAAATGGGAATGGCCTAGGTGGTAGCAATGGAAGTGGTAATGGGAACGGTAGCAATAATGGAAGTGGTAATGGGAACGGTAGCGGATCACCACTTGTTTTGGGGGGTCTACCAGAACCGACACCTATAGCTCAAAATATTGGTGGAGGTTTCGGAACAAACAACAGAGACTTATTCCCTGATAATCAAAATCCTAATAACTGTATTGGATGTAGTGGTTCTTTTGGTATAGGAAACGGCGACTTAGGAAGTGGAGGAGGTTCAGGAAACAGTGGTTTAGGTGGTGATGGATTGGGCGATGATGGTTTAGGTGGTGATGGATTGGGCGATGATGGTTTAGGTGGTGATGGATTGGGCGATGTGTCTAGTTATGTATATATAAATGCTGTCCCAAGTGCTATACACAAAGACGATGAAGTTACTGTTACTTGGGAATCTTCTAATGTGAATACTTGTTTTGCAAGTTCATTCCCTGTAGTACCAGGATGGAATGGCTCAACAGGTAAATCAGGGACTAAATATTTTTCTCTAAATAAACCTACGACTTTTATCATTAAATGTTCAACAACAAGTGGTACAGTTCAGGCTTCTGACTCTGTTTCAGTACTCGCAGATGATGTACCTTTGTGTAAAGAGGACAATACTTGTTTTCTAGGAGATAGTGAAACAGGCAAGTATGTATCTGCCGTTATGGAAGCAAGTCCATACATTGTCGAGTCTGGTGATACGAGTTTGCTTGCATGGGACACAGAGAACGCTACCATGTGTAATGCAAACAGTGTTCCTCTGCGAGATGACTGGAGAGGATTAATACCTCAGAGTTCAGGAGAAACAGATATTACACTTCCAAGTACACCTGTTACATATATACTTACATGTACAGACGGGAAGACTACAGGTCAAACAGATGTAACAATTTCAATAGACACATCAAAAATAGATGACGGACGAGACTTTGGTGACGATCCTATAGATCTGTGTAGCAGGTCAGAACAAGAAAGAAATCCTCTTTGTTTAGTAAGAGATATTTCTATAGATGAAGAAGAGAAGATCCTCATTCTAACAAACGAAGAACAAGCCATTCTTGACTCTCTCATGAAAGAAGTTGCTATTATGTCTCCAACACTTCCTTCAAACCAAACGTCTTCTAGTCTTGATATTTCAACACAGACGTACAGAGCAATATTGAGCGACATAGAAAAAAATGTTAGTACTTGTTATGACCTCACACAAAATACATCAAAAAATCAAGATTTTATCGATGCTCTTTGGGAAAGGCAGATAGTAGGGAGAAGACCTTTACCATTTCTAGGGAACAGAAATCCAATATTTGAAATACCAATAAATCCTGGAGCAACAACATACATATATAAAAGCAAGGATGGTAGCACCACAGAAATAAAAATACCTAAAAACTTACAAATAGCAAGTGGAGGTAGTAAAGGTAGTTTTAAAATACCCATAATACCAGAAACAAGTACATATACATATACAGACCCAGTAAGAGGAGATAAGACAATAATACAAATACCAAAAGAACTACAAAATCCTATTCTTCAAAACATATCAATATATTTACAAAATCTATATCCAGTTAAGCCACCTTCTGCAAAATTACTCAAAAAATATTATGATTTTGCACGTTCACCTGGAAATACTTGGAGAGCTACAGAACTAGGAGAAGGAGAGAGAGATTGTCCAGGGCGCCGCATTACAACAACATACAAAAACGACATCCAAGGCACTTTCATTTTCCCTTGGCTTGGAGATGGTTGTTGGTATATGAACTCATATAAGACAAATGAAGATGATGCACAAAAAGGTATATATGATCTTGTTCCAGGATACGGACGTATGCAAGAGCAAGTAGAGTATGGATCAGACACAAAAGGAATAAAAATATTCTAAAACTAAAAGAAGTCCCGAAGGACTTCTTTTAGTTTTAGAAACTATTATTTATACACAGATATATTATCTTACTATATATATTTATTTTTAAAAGAGGGTGGTATACTTATAGTATTACATGAAGCGAATTTTCTCTACGCTCATTATAGGAGTTATTCTTATAGCAAATCTATTTGCGCCTTTTGAATATTCTCTAAAAGAAAAGTCTTTCAAAAAATCTCAGGCTCAAGCAGCTTTTGATGGGAGTGTGAGTGGTTACAAAAATGCATTTAAAAATAGTATATTAGAAGTTAACAACACCACACTAACAGCAAATGGCACCGTTGCATTGGTAGACTTTAAAATAAAACTAGATACAGGGCTTCCTACAGGTAGCACACGACAACAAGTAAATGAAATTTTTGCTCACGTTTCTTCAAAAGGTTCTTACTGGATAATTGGTGATACTGGAACAAACATTTTTAATGACAATTCATTTGTTTTGGTTATAAAAGACAAGGCGACGGGGATTGGCGGTTATAAAGATATAACATATAATTTGTTGCTGGTTAATGAAAACAATGTAACAACAAATTATATTGACAAAAAGGATAACATGCCAATATCATTAATTAATGATGTCTCTATTCCAAGCACATTAACTGGAGATTTATCATATTTAAAACCATCAACAACTTACATAGCCACTCTTTATTATAGAGCAGATAGTCATATAGGTTCTGGCGATGGTGCAGGGAACGGCGAATCTATTTTAGATATATTAAAAAACAAAGATTTTTATCCAGTAGGAAATCCTATTGAATTTACAACTACAGACCGAATTGGTGGTGGAGGAGATCTTGGTTCAGGACAAGGATACACAGATCAAGCAGTAAACGATGATTTACCTGCTTGTAGTTTAGGATTTTTACCTGGAGTTGAAGGTGATATTCTTGGTTGTGGTGTACAAATACTATTTTACCTAGTATATACTCCTGTCTCTTGGGGAATGGCTGCGGCGGGAATGTTCATGGACTTCTCTCTAGATTATTCTCTAGACTCTGCTTCTTATAGTGGGGAGAGTACTGGATTTGTTAGTAAAGCTTGGGGATTCATACGCGATCTTTGCAATATTTTCTTCATTGTATCAATGCTTTATATTGCACTTGGTGTAATATTCGAATTCAAAGGAGCTGGAGACTGGAAGAAATCTGTCGCAAATCTTGTTATTGCAGCACTTGCCATAAACTTCTCACTTTTCATAACAAAAATACCTATAGACCTTGGAAATATTGCAGCTAGAGTATTTTACAATTCTGATTTAATTAAAATTACGAAAGTAGGAGATGACGGAGAAACAACAGGCTCACTTTCTGAAGCTGTTGTTGAAGGATTTCAACCTCAAAGGATATATTATGATGGTTTAAAAAATGTAAACAATGTTAAAGGAGAAAATGCGTCTGAGGGGACAGGCGTAGGGACTTATACTATTATTATTATTTTTGCAACAATAATAAACTGGATAGCGCTTTGGATATTTTTCAAGATAGGCCTATTATTCCTCGGACGTGTTGTTTCGCTTTGGTATCATATGATTCTTTCACCTCTTGCATTTGTCTCTGATTATCTCCCAGACGCTATTAAAAGTAGTGTAGGTGGTTTTAATTTTAGTAGTTGGATGAAAGAAATAGTGAGACTTTCTGTAATGCCTGTAATATTCATGGCTCTCATGTATCTATTACTATTATTCATAAGCGTCGGAACATCAACAATCAGTAAAGGGGGTAATGCATTCGCTTGGATTATCGGGACAGTAGCACCTTTCGTATTTGTTATTATAATGCTCAAAAAAGCACAAACAACAACAGAAGGATTTGCTGATGATATAGCTAGAAAAACAACTGATTATGCAGGGAAAGCTATAGGTACAGTGGCAGGACTTGCGGCAGGAGGGGTAGGATTTGCTGGAAGAAGAGTACTTGGAAGCAAATTAGCTAATCTTGCGAATAGTTCATCTCTAAAAGATACAGCTGCTAAGGGTGGTATTGGAGGTGCGATGGCTCGTATGACACTCAAAGGTGCTGACTACGGCTCTAAAGCGTCTTTTGATCTTAGAGGTACAGACGCATTCAAAAAAGCAGGGTTTGATGATTCATATTCAAAAGGTGCTACAGCCAAGATGTTTGGAATGGACTTGAAAGATGGTGGATATGTAGGTGCAGAGAAGCGCCGCAAAGAAATGCATGAAAAACGTATGAAGCAATTCGCTGCAAATGACGATGAATACAAAGCACTGAAAGCAAGAGAAGAAAAGCGTTTTGGTGAAAAATTCGATAAAGAAAAATTTGAAAATAAATATGGCAAGAACGCCAACGAACTAAACATAAACAGACAAACAGCTTATGCTGAAAGTCTTAAAAACAAAGGAAAATCAATAGGAGAAGCCGTAGGAAAAGTAATGGGAGAATCAATAGGAGAAGCCGTAGGAAAAGCTGTAGGAAAAGCAAGCAATGCAGCTGGAGCTATTGCGGGAAACAATACTATAGATGAGAAATTTGCTGATAAAGTATTAAAAGATGGTAAAGAGAAAAAGAAAAAATTTGAAAAAATAAAAGACGAACAGAAAAGTATTGAGAATCAAATTGCCATTGTTGAAGATGAAATCAGCGAAATAAACACATTCTTCGAAAAAATGACAAGCGATGAAGATTTTAAAGCTATAAGAAAAGATATTAAAGATAAGCCAGAAAATAAAGGGCTTTCAGATGCAAGTATTGATAAAAAAGCTTCTCAAGAATATGAGGCGAAAATTAAAAAAGAACTTAGAGAATTGGAAGCAAAAAGGGAGGCTTGGCGTACAGGTGACAGTGATGGAGATTTTGAAGAAGAAGCTAAACTTGAGTTATTACGAAAAGAAAGTAGTAAGTTTGAGTCATATTCAAAAAAGAACCTAGAAACTTTGGAAGCAAAAAGGGATAAATTAGAAAAAAGATCAACAACTCTTTCAGGAAATTCCGATAAAATTAGTGGAAAAGACAAGAAAGATGAAGAAAAGAAAGACGATAAAAAATAATTATGGATAATATTCAAGAAAAAGAAATCCCATACGAACTTTTTAAAGCAGTTGAAAAAATTGACTATAATTTAGTATTAAAAAACATTGCAGATAACCACGATTTACACATCAATCAGAGTGCTTTACTTGATCGATCTTTAAAAGAGTATATATTCGGAGATATTGATGCAGATACTTTTGAAGCCAGTCTTGCAAGTATTACAAATAACAACAAAGAAGATTTTAAAAAACTTTTAGATGATGTAAACTCTAAGATAATCGAACCTGTAAGGGATATGTTTTTGGAATTAACAGTTAGAAAAGAAATTTTATTTTCAGATGATGATTTTGAAGACACAAACAGTACCGCTTCTATCGAAGAAATTGATCATCAAGCCTTATACGACGCAGGAATAGAAATAGAAGGATTTGTACCAAAGGCTCCTGAGAGGAAATATGGTGAGGAAATATTTCCAAATGAAGATCTTAGTGTTCATGAAAAAATGCTTAGTGAAGAATTGACAAAGATAAAACCTAAGGAGGTTTTGGAAATACCAAAGAAGCCAGAAATAATTCCTCAAAACTTTATGGAACAAAAATTGGGTGGGGTAGTAAGAAACACTTCAAGCAATAGCGACCAATCACTTCCATCAATAGCAAAAAAAGAAGTAGAAAAATTCGATCCTTACAGAGAAAAAGTGTAAATAGTAAAAAGAGATTAGTTACTAAAAACATAGAAAATACAAGAGCGGGACCCGAAGGGTCCCGCTCTTGTATTTATTTTTTAGTTGCTTGGTAGTAGTTACTGTGCATTATTTTCCTTGGTTGTTCATATCAAGCACATCAAGACTCCATGCCAAATCTTTTAATTTACTACCTGACAGCTTTGGTTGAGAAGAAACAATATTTGTATTTTTGACTTCAACAGTCTTAACCTCTTTTACTTCTTTCTTGGTTTTTTGCCAGATATAAAGCTTACTTTGAAATAAATAACTTATATAAGCTCTGAGTATATATTCAAAAGGTTTTTCATTTACTTTATAAAATACAAGAAGGAGTGAGAGTATAACTATAAAAATAGCAAAAGGAACCCCAATAATAATAGGGAGCAGTCTTAGAGAGACGTAAGTCATCCCAGCGCCACCCACAAGATAGACAAATTCTTTAAACGTAAAAGGACCAAATATTTTGTCTTCTATATCAATAAATTGAGGTACTTTGAATTGCATATAATATAGTATATAGCGAATAACCGACAGTGGAAAGGGAATATTATATTTAGTCGCACTTGCTCACATTTTAAAAGACACAATACAATATAATTCTGATAAATTAAACATTAAGGCGCGACAAGATTTCGAAAAACCGTATATTCACTAGTTAGTAACAACTAGTTGCTATATAATGTATTTATGGCACCAAGTGCAAAACCTACACAATCGTTTGTTCCTGTCGAAGAAGTTCGTGATGGAATCATGATACTTCGCTCTGGAGAAATAAGAGCGATTGTTATGGCTTCTTCAATAAACCTTTCTCTAAAATCAGCAGATGAGCAACAGGCAACAATAATGGAATTCCAATCATTCTTAAACTCTCTCGATTTTACAACTCAAATCGTAGTTCAGTCACGCAGGCTTGATATTAGGCCTTATCTTTTACAATTAGAAAAAAGATACGAAGCACAGACAGAGCAACTCTTAAAAATTCAAACGAAAGAATACATAGAATTTATAAGAAAATTTACAGAAGATAGATCTATAATGACAAAGACATTCTTCGTTGTTGTTCCTTATAGTCCAGCACCAATAGATGGTGTTTCTGGTGGAATGTTTTCTTTTTTTGGAGGAAGCAAAAAAACAAAAGAAAGCGATCTTCTAGCTTTTGAAGAAAAGAGAACGCAACTTGAGCAAAGAATTTCTACAATTACTCAAGGGCTTTCTCGTTTTGGTGTACGTACAGTTGTTCTTGGAACAGAAGAGGTGATCGAGGTTCTTTATAAAGTCTTTAATCCTGGTGAAACACACCAATCAATAGAAGTATAATATGGGATTATTCGATTTTTTAACAAAAAGCAATAATGGAAACCAAAAAGCAACAGTATTGCCTGTTTTACCTACGGACATATACGAGCAAGCTTCTCTTGAATTCCAAGATATAGTTGCACCTTCAGCTCTTGAAGTTACACCAAAATCAATCCACTTAGGTGATAAGATAGCGCGAACATTCTTTGTTATTTCATATCCAAGATATTTAAACGATAATTGGTTTTCTCCAATCATAAACTTGGACAAAATTTTTGATATTTCAATTTTTATACACCCAATTGATACTTCAGAAATATTAAAAAAATTCCAAAAGAAAGTAGCTGAGGTTCAAAGTCAGATATCTACACGCGAAGAAAAAGGACTTGTTCGTGATCCGATGCTCGATACTGCATATAGAGACCTAGAAGGACTTCGTGACGACCTAATGCAAGCACAGCAAAAGATGTTTGAAGTTGGTATTTATATCACAATCTACGCAGACAACGAAAACGAGCTCTTCAAAGTAGAGAATGAAATAAAATCAATATTGGAAGCAAGAATGGTATACATGAAACCAGCTTTGTTCCAACAAGAAGATGCTTTCAAAAGTGTTTCTCCAATAGGGACAGATATCATAGAAGTTCACCAAAAACTAAATTCAGAACCACTGTCTTCAATTTTTCCTTTCGTTTCTTTTGACCTAACGTCAGAAAAGGGGATACTGTACGGAGTAAATCGCCACAACGCATCACTTGTTATCTTTGACCGCTTCTCTCTAGAAAACTACAATTCAGTAACAATTGCTACATCTGGAGCAGGTAAGTCATTCACCACAAAACTTGAAATTCTTCGAACATTAATGTTCGACACAGAAGTGATTGTTATTGACCCTGAGCGTGAGTATGAATACCTTGCAGAAGCTGTAGGTGGAAGATATTTCAATATTTCACTATCATCTGATCACCACATCAATCCATTTGATTTGCCTATACCAAGAGAAGATGAAACAACAGCAGATGTGCTTCGTTCAAATGTTATCTCACTTGTTGGTCTATTTCGTCTAATGCTTGGGGGACTTACCCCAGAAGAAGATTCTATTGTTGACCGTGCAATCACTGAAACGTATGCATTGAAAGATATTACAATTGATAGTGATCTTTCGAAAGTAGAACCACCACTATTGTCTGACTTTGAAATGGTTCTATCGGGAATGGAAGGTTCAGAATCAGTGCTTCAAAGAATTAAAAAATATACTCGTGGATCATGGAGCACCTTTATCAATCAGCCATCAAACGTTGATATTAACAAGAAGCTGGTTGTGTTCTCTATTCGCGACATGGAAGATGAGCTCAAGCCTGTAGCAATGTATATTGTTACTCACTTTATATGGAATGCTATTCGTCGTGAACTTAGAAAAAGACTGCTCGTAGTAGATGAGGCGTGGATTATGATGAAATCAGAAGACACAGCTTCGTTCTTATACAGTATTGCAAAACGCGGAAGAAAATATTATCTAGGACTATCTACTATTACACAAAACGTTGATGACTTTATGAAGAGTCAATATGGAGTCGCTATTATTACCAATGCATCAATCCAACTTCTTCTAAAACAATCTTCAAGTTCTATAGAACTTGTTCAAAAAACTTTTCACCTCACAGAAGAAGAGAAGTACCTACTTCTAGAATCTGGAGTAGGGGAAGGAATATTCTTCGCAGGTCTAAAGCATGTAGCAATTAAAGTTCTTGCGTCATATACAGAAGAACAGATTATTACTTCAGACCCTTCTCAATTACTTAGAATTGCTCAATCAAAAAGAGAATTGCTTGCAGAAAAACAAGAAGATACAGAAAAAAAACAAAAAGAGATTGAACAAGCTATTATAGAAGAAAAAGTATCAGTCCCTGAAATAAAAGAAGAAATTATTATAGAGGAAACACATGAACCAATAAGTGTTATAGAATCAGAAAAATCTGTAACAGACGAAGTAAGCGCTCTTGAAAAAGAGTTTGAAGACCTTATAAAATAAGATATACTAAAAAATATGGCAGACACACCAACACCTCAAAATGACAGCGATGTTAATGTATCAGCTCTAGAAGAAGAACTCAATAAAACAATTAGTTCAGATTCTGAAGCTTTTTCAACACCTCAAAAATCTCAAGAAGAACCTAAAACCTTAAAAGATAAGGTTGTAAAACTTCAAAATATGGAGAATGTTATAGAAACAAGATCTCACCAACTTGAATCTGAAATAAAAACAAAACTAACAACTTTAAAAAGTTTAAAACAATCAATAGAACTTGGACTTCAAAAGATTAAAAATTTCGGAAGTGAAAAAACAAAAATACAACAAGAAATACAAAAAATACAAAAATTAGAAAGCGATCAACTCGAAATAGAAACAGAAATAAAGAGTATTGAGGATCACACAAAAGAAATGGGAATATAAATAAAGCACAGATTAAAAGCAGAACTCTTCGGGTTCTGCTTTTAATCTGTGCTTTATGCTTTTTACTTGTTGCTTAATGTTATTCACTATATAATATATATATGAAACATATTTCTCAATGTTTTTTCTCTATTTGTTGCTTATTTTTTATAATCGCTTTTTCATTTTTAATCCCAACAAAAACTTTTGCACAATCAGAAGAAGCTATTAGTGTCAAAGTAAGTCCAGAGAATCCGAGAGAAAATCAAACAGTTACAATATCAACATCAAGCGTTAGTGCCGATCTTGATAGTTCTGATTTTGTATGGAAAATAAATAACGTAACTCAAAAAAGTGGTAAAGGAATAAAAAGTTTTTCTTTTAAGACTGGAAACATAGGAAGTACAACAGTTATTGGTCTAAGCATAACGTCTTTAGGGTCTCAGAATACATTTCAAAGATACATTACCATCAAAGTAAGTAGTGTTGATTTATTGTTTGAGGCAGTAGACAATTACGTGCCTCCTTTTTATAGAGGAAAGAAAATGCCAGCACCAGAATCTCTTGTAAGAGTAACCGCAATTCCAAACGCTCAAGGTCTTGGAAAAACTATCAATGGAAAAGATTTTATATATACATGGAAAAGAAATGGTCAGGTAATACCAGCCGTCTCTGGTTTTGGAAAACAAACATATTCTTTTAATATGGATTACTTGAATAATGAAGAGGTTATTGAAGTAAACGCAAGAAGTTCTAATGGAACATATAGTAGTACAGGATCCACAACAATAAAAAATGTAAAACCTGTATTGAATTTTTATCAAAAAATTCAAGGTCAAATTGATATCAATAAGATTATAAAAAGCGGAGACACTATAAAAAACCCATCAACAATATCTGCTGTACCTTATTTCATTACAACAAAGACAAAAACAGACAAAAACTTAAGCTACACATGGAAAATAAACGGTGATGAAATTGCAAGTGATAACAACAAAAATGAAGTAACTATCGGAGCAAAAAAAGGAGGTGGGTCTTCGATTGAATTATCTATTGAACACGCAACAAAGTTTTTTCAAGACATTACTAAGAGTTTAAAAATTACTATTTAGTGATATACTATTAGTAATGAAAAAATCATATATCTATATTATTTTTTGTCTTATTCTTGTTTTTTTGCCTTTTTATAACCCACAAAAAGCATTCGCAAGAGAAGTACCTACAATAAGAATCTCGACAGACAAAACATACCCTGTGCGAGTTATGGACGGAACAAAGCCAACAAACGACTTTAGTGTGTATGGTTTTATAACAAAAACAGAACCAGCAGATCAAGTAGCTGTGTGGCTTACCCAAACAGGTAAAGGAACTGATTTTAAAATATGGCCACAAGTAGCAAAAATAAACAAAGACACTTCTGGTAAAGCATATTCTTTCAATGTAACATTTAAAGATCTTGAGACTGGTAGGTATGCAGTGCACAGTACTATCGATTATGTAGAACCGGAATACAAAAACCAGAGCGGGGCAACTGTGGCAGCAAAAAATAAAAAAACTCTTGAAGTTCTTAATACTAAAAATCCTACAAATTACACGACAAAAGTTTTTGACGTTACCGCTGTTCCAATAATTAGAGGCGGGGAAATAAAAGTAAAACACCTAGGCAATGACAATTTTAGAGTTACTACAACCATAGACACTTATGATTCAACTAAAAACTATAGTATTTATCTAAAAGAAAAAGAAAAGGGTACTGAAATAAAAAATACTTCTATTGCACGTGAAAACAGCGATAAAACTACAAGTCAAAATTTATTTGCTGAATTTTATAATATTTCAGGGAGTTTTACTGCTCATGTTGTTTACAAAGAAGGTTTAGAAACTATTGGTATGGCTCAATTCAGCTTCTCAACAGGGGAGGTGATAGACAAAGGAGAGATTGTGGGGAATAAAAAAACAATAGACAATGGAAACGTTATAGACCCAAAAATAAATGATGTTACCGTTGATGTTTCAGAAAATGGTAATACTTTTGTATTAGGTATAACAGGTGCTGATATTCCAGAAAATTCACTGTATGAAGTAGTTATTCTTGATAAGTCAGCAAAAAATACAAGCAATCCTACATACATCGCTCCAAGTACTGGAGGTATAAAAGCAACAAACGTCGGAGGTTTTTTGGATATGAAAGTTACTTATACTTTTAATCAAATACCAAAATCTGGCTCTTACTATGTTATTACAAAGATAAAGAAACCGGACACAGCAAAAACAGAACTAGCCAGAAGAGATTCAGAGATTATTTTAAATAAAGAAGATAAAACAGCCAATGTTCAAAGCGCTAATATATATGAAGTACCAAACACAACCATCCCAAGTACAGGAGAATACAAACTTCTAGTCCCTCTTCCTGGAATAGGAGATACATTCGATTATTCAGCCCCAGGAGCATTCCAAAACTTAATAAACACTATAATTAAACTAATTTTTGGAGCTATTACTGTATGGGCTGTTCTCACCACCATTCGCTGGGGTATCGTATATATGGTATCGGACAAAGAATTTACAAAAAGTGAATCTAAAACAAAAATACTCAACGCTATTATTGCTATAGTATTAGCACTTTCTTCTTATTTAATTTTAAATACCGTTAATCCAGATTTGGTTAATATATCTATAAATGGACAACAAGCAAATATAAGCGTAAGAGAAATAGAATTTATTAGTCAAAAAAAATTTGAAGAGAGTACCGGTGAAAAACGATTATCAAAAGAACGATATCAAGCTGAAGCTAAAAAAGTTACGGCTCAGATGGGTATACCTTATTGTGCTCTTCAAGTAATATTAGAGAGAGAATCTAAAGGTGATCCAGGAGCTATAGGGTTTGACGAAAACACAACCAGAAATGGTTCGAGTATTCCTTCACGTGTGTCTTTTATTAATTCTGGTAAAAGATACAATGGGTCGTCATTTACACCAAGTAACACTCTAATAACAGATAAAAGTATAACAAATCAAAAAATTAGTGAAGTAAAAACCAATGTTCCAGGACTTGGTCTTGATTGGAGATTCAGTAAAGGTATAGGTCTTACTCAAATAACACTTTTTCCTGAAGGTTACTTTAGTGGGACAGTTAGTTTTAGTAAAAACCCATTAAGTTTTGACAAAAGAGATACATATCCTACAAGAACTATTCAGTACACAAAAGACGGCAAAACCATAAAAGAAACACTTACCCCTAAAGACTTATTAAAAACAGAGAAAAATCTTCTTGCAGGAGCAAGTGTCTGGAAAGATTCTTGGCTTAAATGTAACAAAGATCCTTATGGTGCATGGGTTGGGTATGGATCCGGACCTGGAAACTGTATCCCAAAAAATAATTTTATAAGAGAAGAAGCAAAGATAAGAATGGAGTACTATAACGGCTGTATAAAACAATTTGGCTCACAATAATATAAACATGTTATAATTTATACAATGTCTAACAGAAAATTCATTATTATTTTTTCTCTTGTTGGTATATTCCTTATTGGAAGTCTTGTGTATGTTGGAATAGATCTTTTTGGCAACAAAACACAAAAAACAACAAAACAAACAACAACAGCAAAGAAAAACACTTTTAGCTTTCTTGATTTCGGCAAAAAAACAAACACAACAGTGATTGAACAGCCAGAAGCAACTGACACCATAGAAGTAACTCAACCAGAAACAACAACAAAAAAGCTTATTCGCTTAAGTTCAAGAAGAGTTTCTTCTTACGGTTTTTTTGAAAAAGAAAGTGGTGTACCTGGAACACAGACAACAATAAGTGGTCAAAATAGTATTTTTATAAAATCAACAGGTGTAAACTTTACAGACAAAGAAACAGGACTGATATATCAACTTATAGATGAAGCCACGGAAAATTCAAGACTATCAAACAATACAACACCGCTTTTGGGTAAGTCATTGATAGGAAACAATGGTGATAGTGTTGTTTATCAATACACAGAAAAAGATAGTGAGACTATAGATACATATGTAGGCAAACTCGACGGAGGGATAGCGCCTTTTAATGTTAGAGGATTTTTCCTTCCTAAAAATATTATAGATGTAACCCTATCACCAAAGAAAGACCAGTTTTTCTCAATTATTCCGACACCAAATGGTGTTATAGGACTAACTCAAAACTTTGTAACAAACAGAAAGACTCAACCTTGGAGTAGTGTTTTCTCTGAGTGGGTCGCAGATTGGTCAAACGACAGAGTAATAACAATAACCACAAAAGCTTCAGGTGATAGTGATGGATATAGTTATTTTCTAAATCTTAGCGATAGTAGATTTACAAAAGTAATAGGACCAGAAAAAGGCCTCATTACAAAAACATCTCCTGATACAAAAAATATTCTTTATTCGAAAACAGAAAACGGTCAACCTAAACTATATTTATTCAACACTAGTTCAAAAACATCAAAGTCTTTAGATTTCTCAACTCTTGCTGATAAATGTACATGGGCCGATAATTCAATAATATACTGTGCTGTACCAAATATTATAGAGAGTGGTGTATATCCTGACACATGGTACAGAGGGGAAGTATCATTTCAAGACTCTTTCTGGAAGATAGATATAAATCAAGACTCTATCTCAAACGTGGCTACATTATCAGACATAGACAACATAGACGCTGAACAGTTATCTTACAATAATGGAGAGTTATACTTCATAAATAAAAACACAGAAAATCTTTGGAAATATATATTACAGTAACAACAAAGTAAAAGAGCGAACACTTGAAAGTGTTCGCTCTTTTACTACTTAAATCTTTAAATTCTTTCTAATAACCCATTCTTGAAGCAGTGTAAGGAGGTTTGTAGTTATAAAATAAAGTCCTACAATAGATGTTCCAATGTAAGAGAAAAACATCATCATTACAGGGAGAACATACTTCATTTGTGTTTGCATTGCTTGATTTAAATCACTTTGAAAATCTCCCTTTTTAACAACAGTGCTTTGTGTAGCAGTATTAGACATAGTAAAAGATACTTGAATGTACTGAGTAATACCGACAAGAATAGCCAAAATAATACTATTACTATTAATATCCAGTATTCCCAAAAAAATAGGATTTATTTTCTCTGGTAAACTAACGAATGAATAAAGTGTATCTGGATTAAAACTAACACCGTCACGGAAAAGAGAGAAGAGCGCAAGAATAAGAGGTAATTGAATAAGAGCTAACAAACAACCAGAAAATGGATTAACTCCTTCTTTTTTATATAATTCAAATGTTTTTTGTGATTGAATTGTTTTATCAGAAGTACTGTCTTTTATTTCTTGTATTTTTGGTTCTAATTGTTTAAGTCTTATTTGACTTATAATAGATTTTTTTGAAAGAGGAAGAAGAATTATCTTTACTAGGATGGTTAAAGCAATGACAGCTAATCCAAGATCTCCTCCTGGAATAATATTAATAATAAAAGCTAAAAGATTGTGAAGTGGTGTTACAAGGGTTGTTGTCCAAATAGTATTTAACATAGAGTTCATTTTACCTTACAAAGACAAGGACTACAACCTTTTTGGGGAGGTAAATCTACTTGGTGGTGTGTAAAAGGATTACATCTTATAATTCTTCTTGCTGTAAGTAAAAAAGCACAAAAAAAAGAATGTTTTATAAATAAATCTTTTCCGTATTCTGAACAAGTAGGGTGGAAGCGGCAATTTGTACTTGATCTAAAAGGTAGTTTTTGATAAATATTTATTATAAAAATAAAAACTTTATTTAGGAGCATATTTTTGTAGTATTTCTTGTGTATCTTTAATTATATCTTCAAAAGAAACATTTTTAGCTTCTTTTTTAAGAGTTATAATACCTATATAATTACTTACTGGATTTATTTTAATAGAACCATAAATACTTCTTTTTAAATAATTTCTATTTACAGCAAGAGGAATAACAGATTTTGGTACAACAACAGAAAAACGGCTTATTTGATAATCGCCGTAATTAATTCTAAGACTTATATAAGTTCCATGAAATATCTTTGATTTTTTGAAGACTTCCAGGAAAAGCGCTTTATCTAAGCGATTTTTCTTTGGAATCATAGACTAAACAGTGAGCTTTGCACGTCCTTTTTGGCGACGACGTTTAAGAACATTTCTTCCATTTGGAGTTGCAGAACGCACCAAAAACCCATGAGTTACTGCGCGCTTTCGTTTTTTTGGTTGGTAGGTCTGTGACATATTTGCTATTTATACACCATTTAGCAAAAAAATTCAAGTGTTTTTTAATTTCACCAATAAAAAACAAAATAAGTGGTGGTCAAATTTTAAATACAACTTATATTATAAGGCTTTAATAACTTATACACATAATTCACAAGTTATTAACACATATTTTATAACTTTTGAAGTTTTACACATTCTCACAGGGAGTATAATAAGTAACATTATGGAAGACCACAAACAACTCTGGGATAGCTGTCTGATAGAAATAGAGTCTAACACTAATAAAGCCAATTTTAATACTTGGTTTAAAAACACTTCTCTTATTAAACAAGAAGATGGAGTTGTTTATATAGGAGTTCCTAATGATTTTGTTAAGGAATGGCTTGCAACAAAATTTCACAAACTTATCTTAAAAACACTAATGAACTACACAGAAAATATACGTTCTGTAGAGTATTCAATTATAAAAATTCAAGAGAAAGAAAAAAATGAACAAAAAGAGTTTTTTGGTTCTCTTCCTTTAAATGATTTATATATAAACAAAGAAGATAATCTTAATCCAAGATATATATTCGATAATTTTATTGTTGGTTCTTTTAATGAGCTTGCACATGCAGCAGGTATAGCTATAAGTCAAAACCCTGGAAAAACGTATAACCCCTTCTTTGTTTATGGAAATACAGGTCTTGGGAAAACTCACTTAATTCAAGCAATAGGAAATACAGTAAAGCTAAAAGATTCTAGTAAAAAAGTACATTATATTACTCTAGAAAAATTCTATATAGAGTGTGTTGGTGCTATCCAGTCAAATAAAATAAACATGTTTAAGGAGAAGTATAGAAAATATGATCTTCTTATAATAGACGATATCCAATTCATTACGAACAAAACAAAAACTCAAGAAGAGTTGTTCCATGTATTCAATACATTATATGAATCTGGTAAACAAATTGTATTCTCTTCAGATAAGCACCCTAACTTTATTACAGGACTTGAAGATCGTCTCAAATCTCGCTTTACACAGGGGATGATTGTAGAAGTGATGGAACCAGAATACGAGTCACGTCTTGCAATCCTGAAGGCAAAATTAGCCCAAAATGGGACTATTATACCTGATGACGTAATTGAGTATATCGCAAACGCAATAGAAGGTAACATTCGTGAACTAGAAGGCAATTTAAACACTATTATTTGCCAAGTACAACTAAAAAATAAGCCTATCGAAATAAATGATGTTAAACATCTTCTAAAAAATACAATTAAACCAAAAAAACAAGTAGCTATTGAAGATATTGTTAAAACAATTGCTAATTTCTATGGAGTAGAAGAGACTGCTATATACGAAAAAACAAGAAGAAAAGAGATTGTTCATGCAAGACAAATTATTATGTATATATTACGTGAAGAATTTAATGTTTCATTTCCTTTAATCGGTCAAAGACTTGGAGGTAAAGACCATACAACAGTTATTCATTCATGTACAAAAATTAAAAATGATTTAAACAAAGAACCTGATCTGTGTCATGAAATAGATAAAATAAAAATACTTTTTAAATAATACATATGTGTATAACTTGTTGAAAAATATGGATTAATAGTTAATAACATTTAATATAGATTAGTTACAAACATCTATTCAATTTATTCACTTACTTAATTCACAATGTAAAAAATCTATAAACGTATTAAATAAAAGATATTATTAAGTAATCCACATATCCACAGAGTTATTATTAGGATGTTTTTAAAAAATAAGGAAAAATAAATATATGAAAGCAGAATGTTCAGTGGAAAAAATTAAAGAAGCACTTACTCAAGTAGAGAGAATTACAGGTAAAAATCTAACACTCCCTATCTTAAGTGCTGTACTTATTATTGTTTCTAAAAATCAATGTAAGTTACGTTCTACAAATCTTAGTATAGGAATTGAAATAGATATACCAGCAAAAGTAACAGAAGAAGGTGTTGTTGCTGTAAAAGGTGATATTATTGCTCAATTTTTTAATACAATAAAAACACAAGGAACAATAACTCTAGAAAGCGTTAATGATAACCTTGTAATTACAACAAAAGAAAGTAGTTCAACAATAAAATGTCTTCCTTCTGAAGATTTTCCTACTATTCCGGTTGTTGAGTCTGTAGAGTATTTAATTCAAAATAAGAAATTTATTGATGGAATTCGTTCTGTATATTACAGTGCTTCTATTTCAGATATAAAACCAGAGATAGCGAGTATTTATATTTATAAAAATCAAGAAGATTTGGTTTTTGTTGCTACAGACTCATTTCGTCTTGCTGAAAAGAAAATAAAAATAAATTCACAAGTAGAATTTCCAGAAATACTTATACCTTTTAAGAATGTTGTAGAAATAATTCGTGTTCTTCAAGATGGAACGGGGGATTTGATTGTAAGAGCAACTAAAACTCAAATATCATTTACAGATAAAGAAAGGGGTATATACTTAACATCTCGTATTATTGATGGTATTTTCCCGGACTATAAACAAATTTTACCAAAAGAGCATATAACAGAAGTTACTGTATTAAAACAAGATTTACTTCAAGCTTTAAAATTATCGAATATTTTTAGTGATAAGTTTAATCAAATTATCTTGAAAGTTGATACTGAAAGTAAATTTTTGGAAATAGATTCAAAAAATAATGATGTTGGAGAAAATACTATAAAAGTTAATATAAAATGTTCTGGAGAAAATATTTCAATGAGTTTTAATCAAAAATATTTTTTAGACTGTTTTCAATCAATTAGTGAAGACACTGTAGTGCTTCACTTTACTCAAACAAATAGACCTATGACGATTACGGGCGGCGTAAATAATTCTTTCCTCTATCTTGTAATGCCTCTAAATAGATAGTATGGACCATATAGACGGGTTTTTAGGGGGAGTGCTTGGTAGAATTAAAAAGAATTTTGTTTTTAAAACAAAAATGTTTATTCTTATAAAAGAAATATACGGAGATATTTTAGAAGAAAAAGATTTTGAATATGAAGATGGAAAATTATCTTTTTTTTTAAGACCTATATTAAAACAAGAAATAAAGTATAAAGAAGAAGAATTGCGCACAAAAATAAATAGTGAATTACATATAACCCTGTCTTCTATACAATATTATTCTCCAAAAAATAAAACACCTCAATAATTGAGGTGTTTTATTTTTTTAATTATTATATGAGAGAGGTATTACTTTTTCATTTTTATTATATTCTGTATCTACTATAACTATTTTTAGATTATTATCTTCATTTAATATATTTTCATCCGGAGTAAAGTCATACATTAAATTAGTGCTCGAACCAATAAATATATTATTTAAAAATACGTCCATTTTTTTTAATTGTTTATTAGTTAGAGATATTTGAATACTTATTGGAGTATCTTTTTCTATTATAGTGTCTCCTTGGGGTAATAATACTTTAAAATCAGGTTTACTGTATTGTGTGTGTATGTTGTCAAAGTATGAGGGTTTTATTGGTGTAAAAATATTATATTGGCCTTTATTTTTAGACCACCAATTTTGAACAGCAGTTTCCCAATTATTATATTGTGAATCACTGTTTGGGTTGCTTGGACTAGGGCCTTTAGGGTCGTTTTTATTAACCCAATACAGTATTGAATGTATATTAGGTACAACCCTTTCTTCTTTTGTCTCATCAGGTGTGTATTCTGTTGCGAGTCCTCCAGATATTTTATCAATAAAAAATGTTTCTCCACCTTGCCATACACCTCGGAGAATTGGTTTTGTATCTAGTGGTATTTCTTGAGGTGGAATAAATTCTTCTCTATCCTTTTTTGTAAGTGCAAATCTCATAAATTCATTCCATGTTGGACCAGCAAGAGCTGCACCACCTTTTTTCATTGGAGTGTTATCATTGTTTCCGGCCCACACTCCTGTGACTATGTTAGGAGTATAACCAATCAACCATGCATCTTTGTTGTTGTTTGTAGTACCTGTCTTAGCTGCCACATTATATCCTGGTATATAAAGTGCAGAATTTGCTCCGAATGTCGGTATGCGTGCATTATTATCACTAAGAACGCTATTAATCAATCTTACTGCTTGGGTGTTAAGTAGTGGGGTGCCGCTTTCTTTATATTCTTCAAGAACTTGCGCGTCTTTATCTTTAATTTGAAGAATTCCTGTTATTGAGTTTTTTACGCCATCATTTGCAAATATTCCGTATGCATTTGTTATATCAAGTAATGAAACTTCACCACCTCCAAGTACTAAAGATAGACCATATTGATTTTTATCTCCTGTCATGTTTACACCCATACTACGAGCTTTCCTGAGTGCATCATCAACACCAACAAGATAGAGCATCTTAACAGCTGGAACGTTTATTGATTGTTGGAGTGCGTCACGTAGAGTGATAGGGCCTCTGTTTTTGTTGTCATAATTATCTGGCATATAACACTCTTCTTTTTTGTGACCTGGTTCTGGTTTTCCGTATGGATTACATACAGTAGAAAATTCTGTTGGAACATCAAATACTGTTGTATTTGGTGTATATCCTTTTTCGAAAGCAGTTTCATAAATAAAAGGTTTGAAGGATGATCCAGGTTGGCGTCTTGCTGTCGCAATATTAAATGCTCCGTCTATTGTTGTATCAAAATAATCTCTTGAACCTACCATTGCAAGTATCTGACCTGTTTTTGGGTCTATTGAAACAAGACTTTGATTTGTTGCGTTGTATGCCTTTTCGCTTTCTTTTGCATTTCTATAAACAATATCTTCAGCTTGTTTTTGTAGTGTATAATCCAATGTTGTGATTACATTTAATCCGCCTGTTTGAATTACATCTGGTCCGTACTTTTCTTCAAGTTGTTGTTGTATGTAAAATACAAAATGAGGAGCTTTTATTCCTGTTGATTGTTCTGGTTTAAATACAACAACTTCATTTTTTGCATCGTCTCTTTCTTTTTCTGTAATTATTTTAAGTTCGGCCATTCTATTGAGAACAATATTTTTTCTCTCATCTAACTTTGCTTTATTTTTTTTGTAAGGTGAATAGAGAGTAGGTGCATTAGGAATAGCTGCCATATACGCAGCTTCTGCGAGTGTTAAATCTTTTGGGTCTTTTCCAAAAAACATACGAGCACCTTCTTTTGCTCCATATACGGTTCCTCCATATGGATTGTTATTTATATAAAGTTCTAGAATTTGTTCTTTAGAAAAAACAGTCTCAATTTTGTAAGCAAGAACAACCTCTTTTATTTTACGAGTTATACTTTTATCTTGTGTAAGAAGTGAATTTTTAATTACTTGTTGAGTAATTGTTGAACCTCCTTGTTTTGCCTTACCACTTGTTAGATTTACTTTTATTGCTCTAAGTATTGATATTGGTCGGACTCCATTATGTGTATAAAAATTATTATCTTCAATAGCTACCGTTGCTTGAGGTAGCCATTTTCCCATATCTGCAAAAGGAATTTCTGTTCTTTTTGTATTTATATGAAAGTCATACAAAACAACTCCTCCTGTACGATCGTAGATTTTTGTAGAATTTTCTATACGACGAGCTTCAAAACTCTTAAAATCAGGTATTTGAGCTGTTGCTACATATATCATAATTCCCGCAATTCCTATAAAGAATATACCTAAAAATAGGAAAAGAGTATTCTTTAGAATATTGAATATTTTATGTTTTTTCATATAAAAAGTATAACATAAAGACAAAAAAGAGAATTTTTGCTAAAGTGTACATATGAAAGTTAATACAGATGAAAAAATAATAGATGAAATTCTTACCAGAGGAGTAGGGGAGTTTATTGACCCAAAAGGAGTATTTCGTGAAAAATTAAAAACAAATCCAGAAAAAATAGTTATTAAATTTGGAGTTGATCCAACACGCCCAGATATTCATTTGGGACACGCTGTTGTTCTTCATAAATTGCGTAAACTCCAAGACTTGGGTGCAAAGGTTATATTTCTTGTTGGTGATATTACTGCACAGATTGGAGATCCAACAGGAAAAAGTAAAGTCAGACCAGAATTAAGTTTTATGGAAATTGAAAAAAACATGAATACTTTTTTGGAACAAGTTGGAAAAATTCTTAGCACAGATGAAAAAGTTTTTGCTTGGACACGTAACTCAAATTGGTTTACTAGTATTACTGATTTTGGAGTCTCTTCTGGTCCAGACACTATAGATAATAGACTTGATTTGTGGAAAAAATACCAAAAAGATATTCCAAGTATTCAAACATATTCACTTGTTAATTTGCTTGCTGTTTTAAGAAAAATTAGTCACGGAAGATTGATTGAGCGTGATATGTTTCAAGATAGAATAAAAAAAGGTGAGCCAATTTTTATGCATGAAATGTTATATCCTGTATTGCAAGGTATAGATTCAAATGTGATTGCAAATATTTATGGATTTTGTGATCTTGAGGTTGGAGGTACAGATCAGCATTTTAATATGTTAGTTGGTCGTGAGGTTATGGAAATGAACAACAAAGAACCTCAGGCTGTTATCTCATTTAAACTTCTTGTGGGTCTGGACGGAAAAGAAAAAATGTCAAAAAGTCTTGATAACTATATCGGAATTACTGATGAACCAAGTGATATGTATGGAAAGGTAATGTCTATTCCTGATTCACTTATTATTAATTACTTTGAACTCTGTACTTTTACATCAATAAGTGAAATTGAAAATATAAAAAAACAATTAGAAGATAGTTCTATTAATCCTAAAGGAATTAAAATGAATCTTGCTAGACAGATTGTTTCTATATATCAAGGAGAAAAAGCCTCAATTGAAGCTGAAAATAATTGGGAAGAAACATTTAGTAAGGGAAGTATTCCAGAAAATGTAGAAACTATTATATGTAAGGCAAATGAAAAATTGATAGATATATTCTCAGAAAACAAAGTTGTTTCTTCAAAAGGAGAATTTCGAAGACTGACAGAAACAGGATCTATAACTCATATGGATAGTGGAGACAAAATAAACAATGAATCACTCTCTATTTCTGGAACGTATAAAATAGGAAAAAAGAAATTTGTGAAAATAAAAAACCAATAAAGAAGAGTTATAAAAAAAGAAAATCCCCGTCGGGGATTTTCTTTTTTTATAACTCTTCTTCTTCAGGCTTCTCGTCGTCTGCAATATGAAGACCTAAAGCTCCCAGATCTTCTCCTTCTTCTGTTTCAAGAGCTTCGTCTATTATAGGAGCAACATCTTCTTCTTCATCATTTTTTGCAAATAAGGCACTACTACCGTCATCACTGTTTGTGTTCCAAAGAATATCTTCTTCTACACTTGCAAAGATATCTGTTTCAAATGGGTCTTGATCGTAATCGTCGTACATGGTTTTTAAAAATTACTTTTGTTAATGTTTTATTTTTGTACCAAATATTAGAAATCAATGCAAGAGCTTTTTTATGTATAAGACACTAAAATCTCTCTATGGCAATACAGGTGAGACCTATTGCTATAGCATCAAGCTCGTCATCAGAATTTTTTCCGTCCGGAACAGTGATTAATTTAGTAACCATATTCATAACTTGCCCTTTGTCTGCTTTACCGTATCCAGTAATTGCAAGTTTAATAGTGTTTGGATTATATTCAAAAATTTTTAGATTATTTGATGAAGCGTTAGCAAGTAGTATTCCACGAACCTCTGATACTAATAATGCTGTTTTTACATTATTTGAAAAAAGGAGTGTTTCTGTAGCAAAAACTTCTGGTTTGTATGTGTGTATTATTTCCAAAAATTTATTTTGAACTAGAGCTAGACGTTCGTGATGGGGGATTTTGGCATGTGTTTTAAAACACTCACTATATATAAGTGTTTCTTTTTGTTCTTTTTCTTTTTGTATAATTGCAATCCCAAGTCTTTCAAACCCAGGATCAATAGAAAGGATAATCATATATAGAGTATATAGTGGAAAATGAACAGGGAACAGTGGTTGACAATATATAATTATAAGTTTATAATATATACAGATAATACTAGGTAGTACAAATTTTACAAGCCAATCCTAGTAATGGTTTGTGTTTTTCAAAAACTAAATATTTTAAAAAATGAAAAAAGAATTCATTAAAGCAATGGTTTTAGCTCAATTGCAAAAAAAATTAACTGCTGGATTTTCTCAGCTAAGAAAAGACTCTTTGTCTGAAAAAGACATTGAGGATTTTAAAAAAGGACTTAAACAAAGTGGCTTCTTGGATGCACTTAAAGAGACAGGACAAGATCCTGATGAAATTAAAGAAATTTTTATTGAATCTTTTAATGAGACTATTCAAGCCTTAACAAAAAAAGTAAAAGATTTTTCTGACGTTATTTTTACAGAAATAAAAAAAGAAATTGCTAAATAAAGGCATCCTCCGACAAAGTCGGGGGATTTTATTTTGTATTAATCAACAAAGTGATGATATTGTTTAAAAAGATGCCGTCCACAGGTGTTTAGTTATTGTCTTGATAGACTGCACCTGGCGACGTAAGGAGAAAATATTTTTGTGTTTTTTTAAATAATATTCGAACACTACTTTTCTATAAAATCGAAACCCAGGTGTTCGTATGCTTTTTTTGTTACCACACGTCCGCGGGGTGTACGTTCTAGAAGTCCTTCTTGGATGAAGTATGGCTCAATAACTTCTTCAATAGTCGCTTCTTCTTCGCCAGTCGCAGCTGCAATAGTATTAAGTCCTACAGGTCCACCGTTAAACTTTTCGATAATTGTTTGAAGTATATTTCTGTCAGTAGGAGTGAGGCCAAGCTCGTCTATACCAAGTAAAGCAAGAGCCTCTTTTACTGTCTTTTGATCCAGTTCTTTTTTGTGAACTTGAGCATAATCACGAATGCGTTTAAGGAAATAGTTTGCTGTACGAGGTGTTTTGCGAGCGCGAGCACCTATCTCAATTCTTCCTTCAGAAGATAATTCTATCCCCAATACTTTTCCAGATTGTTCTATAATCTTTTCGAGTTCTTCTGGTGTGTAGTATTCAAGACGGAATGTTCCTCCAGAGAATCTTGAGCGAAGTGGCGCAGATAAAAGTGCGATGCGAGTAGTCGCTGCAATAAGAGTGAAAGGTGGGAGGTCGAGTTGTATTGTGCGAGCAGATGGACCTTTTCCAATTACAATATCAAGAACTCCAGACTCCATGGCAGGGTAGAGCACTTCTTCAATCATTTTGTTAAGGCGATGTATTTCGTCAATAAATAAAATATCTCCAGGTGCGAGGTTTGTAAGAATAGATGCAAGGTCACCAACTTTCTCAATTGCAGGTCCTGATGTGTTTTTTATGTTTCTTCCTGTTTCACTTGCGATAAGATGTGCAAGTGTTGTTTTTCCGAGTCCTGGTGGACCATAAAAAAGTAGATGTTCTGCTGGGTGATTACGCTCATTTGCAGCTTGAAGAAGGATTTTTACATTTTCTTTTATGTGTGACTGCCCAATATACCCGTCCCATGTCTTTGGACGAAGAGCTTGGTCTAAATATTTTTCGTTTTCTGGATTTGAGGACATAAAATAATCTAGTTGAATAGTACTTGACAAAAAATCTCATTGTGCTATACTTACTCTAGTTAAGTTAATTATAGCAGAAGAAATTGTAAATCTCTAAGCAATCAACCTTTCGGTCTAGAGAGCTTCGCGAAGGACGTTTTGGTTTAGGTTCGTCCTATTACTGGGGCTATCCTTTAAGATTCTCTTACTTGTTTTTAATACTAATTGCAAGGATTGTTTGGAGATTTATCATTTTTTCTTATTTTAAATAAAACACCACATTAGATGTGGTGTTTTATTTTTTAAGAATTTAAACTAGAAAAAGTTTTAACTAATCTTCATCAAAGTCTACAACACTCGTAGCTTCGTCTAGAGATGTAATACCTTTTAATATTTTTATTACAGAATCTTCTTTCATATCTAGAAGATGTTGTTTTTCAGCGACTTTTTTAATTTCACGTTCACTTGGATTTTCGTTCACAATCTTCTCGATTGCTTCATCTGTAAGAATGGCTTCAAATATACCGATACGTCCTTTGTATCCTGTGAAGTTACATTTTTCACAACCAACTGCGTCATATACTTTGTAAGAATCTTGAACTTCTACTCCATAACTTTTCATTTCTTTACCTTCTTCTATTGCTTCACTAATAATTCTTTTGAATGTAGCTACTTCCTTTTCATTTGCGAGACGTTCTGCTTTACAATTTGGACAGAGAATTCTTACGAGACGCTGAGCGACAGATATAGTAAGAGCAGAAGTAAGAATTTTTGGATTAATACCAAGATCAATAAGACGGGGAATAACACCTTGTGCATTATTGGTGTGAATTGTTGAGAATACTAAGTGTCCAGTAAGTGCAGCGTCAATAGCGATTGATGCTGTTTCGCCATCACGAATTTCTCCCACCATCACCACGTCTGGGTCTTGTCTCATGGCGGCACGCAATCCTGCTGCGAAGTTGTATCCTTTATCACTTTCTGTTTGAGTCTGAGTAATTCCAGGAAGGTGATATTCGATAGGGTCTTCGATTGTGATAATTTTTATTTCTGGATTGTAAATACGACGAAGGAATGAGTAGAGTGTTGTTGTTTTACCAGATCCTGTTGGTCCTGTAATAAGCATTAAGCCGTTTGGTTTTTTGATTTCATGATCAAGAATTTCAAAAAGCTTTGGTTCTATACCGAGTGATTCAAATTTTACTTTAGTAATTTTTGGATTCAATATACGCATCACTATTCCTTCTCCATAAGCAGAGGGAATAATAGATGTACGAATTCCAATCTCTTCACCTTTTATAAAAATACTAAAACGTCCATCTTGCGCTTGACCTGTCTGTGTGAGCTTGAGTCCTGAGAGGAGTTTTATTCTTGAATTAATAAAATGATAACGATTACTTCCAATATCTGTAACGTCTTGAAGAACTCCATCCAGACGATAACGAAGACGTATAGCATTTTCTTCTGGTTCGATGTGAATATCTGAAGCTTCTATAGCAAGCGCTCCTGCGAGAATAATTTCAAGCATACGAGAAGTTTTTTGACCAGTTGCCATTGCTTCATCAAGAGACTTTTTTATATCACCTGATCCTTTTATGTTGTTACCTAAAATAAGAAGAGTGTTCTCTGTAATATCAATACCACCTTCTTTTGAAGCTTCAGCGAGAGAGAGTTCTTTGTAGCGAGACCAAACTTTCTGAACACTTGTATGTGATGCAAGATAGAAATGTGAAATGTATCCTTCTTTTTCAAAAATAGAACTTACTTCGTCCATAATTTCTTTCTTTGGAGAAATAATTGCAATGTGTAAATGTTTCCCAAGGATTTTGAATGGGCCAATTTCAAATTTGCGAGCGTCTGCCTCGCTAATACTTCGAAGAGCTTCGTTCTCAATAGCAACACCTGCAAGGTTTATTGATTGCATGTGGTAGTTTTCTTCTGCGAGAATTTTGACTAAATCTTCTTCTTCATTTTCGCGAAGTTCTTTTATTTTTTTGTCATCTGAGTCGTCAAATAGTACTGTCATTATATATTAATATTAACGTTTTTATCCTTGTATTACAAAGAAAAACAGGGGAATGAGCCTATTGACAAATATATTTAATTGTGATATCATTAATAAAAATATATATAAAGTGAAAAAATATAAAAAGTTCATTGAAAAAGTCCTGTTTGTACTCTTGCTTACTGCAATAAATACTACAGGCATAAAAGCACAAGAAAAACCTAAAACTTCACCCTCTGCTCTGTCTATTAGAGACGGAACTGATGGAACTGAATATTCTTTGAAGGATTGGATTGATATCTATAATTCAGAGGATATAATTGGAGGTAAAACTTCTGATGGTTATGTATATTATGTAACCGAAGGAGGAATTAATCTTTGGGAACCACCTTCATCTTTCCGGGCTGATTTTTGGAAAAAAGTAAATTCTGTTGCCAGTTGTCAAAACTGGACACTTAATGGAAATCAATTTATTCCAGAAAATCAAATGGATAATCTTTCATGGAGAGAATTAATCACCAATTATTGCGTGATTGATTACGATCCGTGGAAGCAAGATGAAATAAAAGTTTTTGGGTGGTCTCATAATAAAGACCAAACAAATTCAAAAATTTTTCCATCACCAAGAGATTCTCATTCTAAAGAGGGTAAATTATGTTTTAATACAGCAAACTTCCAAAAGGTAAATGCTCCGACAGAGTTAATTCCTTTGAGGAGTACGAGATGTACTAATCCATTGGAGAAAAAGTTTGAATGTCAGAAACAAAAGGTTCAGATTCAACAGCAAACCCCAATGGTTGTATACATTCCAACTAACCGTTGTTGTACTCAACAACAAACACAGTTTGTGTACACTCCAAGTAGCAGTGGAGCTAGAGCTATTACTGTGTGGGAGCCTTCAGGTCCTCCGCAACAGCAAACAGCTCAAGTAAACAATACTTCCAGATTTATAAATTTGGGACTTAATATTGCTTATACGGCTGCCACTGTTCTTCAACCTCAGTATTATACACAACCAGAACAACCTTATTACCCTCAACAACCAATACCTCAACCTATTTGGAAAAATCCAAATCCAACTCTTGGAACTGGATATGTAGATAATGGAGATCCAGCACAAGGAAATGGAACACTTCCTAATACAGGTTGGTCAACACAAGGTTTTGGCACTAACAATAATGGAGTTTCAACACAAGGTTTCGGAACCACCAATAATGGCGGCTCAACACAGGGTGTAAGTACTACCAATAAT
>JAIXRY010000007.1 GCA_027484965.1 bacterium
ACTGATGTGTTGGGTCAGTTGGATTTAAGTGATACACAAAACTACACCAGTAATTTACCTAACAATATCCAAGAAGGTGCTAAGCTTCTAACTAATCCCCAAGGAGGAGTCTTTGTCGACACCACATATCACCGCTTATTTATTGGAGATACAGGTAATATGCGTGTACTTGTTTATAATTTAAATACAAATAATCAGCTCATAGATAATGAGGCTGACTATGTAATTGGTGCTAAAAACTTCAACACTAGATTTTTTCCACCTAGAATTACAAGTACAGGTCTAACTCAGCCAGTAGGACTCTTTTTTGATCCTATTTCGCAATATCTTTTTGTTTCAGAGTTCGATATTTCTAGAGTTGTTGTTTATGACCTTTCAGGTGGTATTACAAACGGAATGAGCGCTACTTATGTTTTGGGACAGCCAAATTTTACAGCTGGTGTATATGGTGCTCCTGCTGGTCTGTCTAGGAGTATTATTGGTAGAGCTCAACAAGTTACCTATGATGCAGTTAATCGTCTTTTGTTTGTTGTAGACCTTTCTAATAATCGCGTTATGGTATACGATCTATCTTTCGGTATCACAAATGGGATGAACGCCGCTTACGTTTTGGGACAGCCAGATTTTACAACTGTAAATTCTACTGCAAATCAATCAGGTATGGTAACTCCTTTTGGTGTTGCTTTTGATAGTGTTCGTAAGCGCCTCTTTGTTTCTCAAGGTGCCGGAGCTCAGCGTGTTTCTGTTTATGACCTTTCAGGTGGTATTACAAATGGAATGAATGCTGCGTATGTCTTGGGGCAGCCAAATTTTACTTCAAATTCTTCTGCATTAACTCAGTCAGGTTTAAATGTTCCTAGACATTTAGATTATGATTCTATTAATGATAGATTATTTGTTTCAGATTTCAGTAATAATCGCGTAATGGTTTATGATCTTTCGGGAGGCATTACAAATGGAATGAACGCTACAAATGTAATAGGTCAAGCAAACTTCACTTCAAATAGCAGTACAGCAACACAGTCAACAGCTCCACAAGCTATTGGTGTTGGTTATGATTCAACAAATAATTTCTTGTATGTAAATAGTTTTTCTTCAAATAGAACCTTAGTCTACGACCTTTCAGGGGGTATTACAAATGGAATGAATGCTACAAACGTGATCGGTCAATACAATTCTGACGGAAGTCTTAATTACACTAAAGGGACTTCTAATAACGGCTTAACTACAAATTCAAAAGGTCTAAGTTCTCCTCAAAATATTGCACTAGATTCAACAAACCGTCGTTTGTTTGTTGCCGATTCTTCTAATAATAGAGTTGTTGTCTATAATCTTGATGTTAATAATAATATTTCGAGTAGAACTATTTCGAATATTCTAGGACAATCTTCTTTTGTGGCAAGTACTACAGCTTGTAGTGCTTCAGGTATGAATGCTCCATTCGGTGTTGCATATGACAATGTCAATAACAGACTTTATGTTTCTGATAAAGGGAATAGAAGAGTATTAATTTACGATGTTGCAAGTATTACTGATGGTGAAGCCGCTGTAAATGTGTTGGGACAAACAAATCTAACCACTTGTAGTACAGGTGTAACTCAAGTATTAACTCGCGACCCAGCAGGACTTGTACTAGATAGTAATAGTAATAGACTCTTTGTTGCTGATGGTACTGGAAATCGTGTTGTTGTTTACGATGTTGCAAGTATTACTAATGGTGAAGCTGCTATAAATGTTTTAGGTCAAGCTGTTTTTACAACATCTACTGGTGCAACTTCACAATCTGGATTTAATGCCCCAAGAGGTGTAACGTATGACACTTCAAATTCTAGACTCTATGTTTCTGATAATGGTAATAATCGTATTTTGATGTTCCGTTTGGGGTCTGGTATTACTGACGGTATGAATGCTTCTGCATTAATTGGGTCTGATAGTTTTACTTCAAATTATTATCCCTCAATTAGTGAAATTCGTAGAGATACGATATATAATCCAGCTGGAATGCATTATGATGTTCTAAATTCTAAATTATATATAGCAGAATCAAATCGTGTGTTGGTTTTTGATATTGTGCCTATTTCTGGTTTTAGTGGATCATTTATGGTAGGTAGTCATTATTCACATTATGTCTCTACTTCTAGTGGCTATGCATCAAATACATACAATGTATTCTCTGGATCAGTTCCGTCAGGATTTGTTTTGTCTGATAATTTTAGTGGCTCTTCATCTATTGCTGGTGATTATAATTTTTCTTTTTTTGGAGAAAATTTCTTTTCAAATGAAGCTTCAGTATCTTTAAATATTAAAAATCATGGAGCTGTAATTTTATTTTCAGATACATCAAAAATAAATTCTAATACATCTTCACCAAACATTCCTGTGGAGAATGATGCAAAAAAGATGTTAGATATAAATAAAATTACAGAAAATAATTTATCGACATCTCCTTATTTGTTTAATAAAGATCTTAAATTAAAATCAAAAGATGATGATGTAAAAAGACTTCAAGTGTTTTTAAATAGTAAAGGATTTACTGTTTCAAAATCAGGCGCAGGCTCATCTGGCAAAGAATCTACATTATTTGGAAAAGCAACTCAAAACGCTCTTATTAAATTCCAAAAATCAAAAAACATAACACCTGCTAATGGAAACTTTGGTCCAAAAACTAGAAAAGAAGTAAATTCATCAATTTAATTAAATATTATTTGTAATAAAAAAGTGTATTGATTAATACACTTTTTTATTATTGAGATGATTGTTTAATTGGTATAATAAACAAGTATGATTAATCAACAACTTATTGATTTTATAAAGAACCAGCTTCAAAAAGGAGTTACTAGAGATGTTATTTCAAAACAACTCTTAAGTAATGGTTGGACTTCTTTAGATGTAGAAGAAGGTTTTAGTGAGGTCTACAAGATCACTCAAACAGTTCCAGCTCCATCTATAACACCAGAAACAATAAACAATATTTCTAATATAATTACTCCTGTTACAAATATTCCAAATAGTACAGTTCTTCCAGTTCAAGAAAATGTTATTGTTGCAAAAAAGAAAAGTCCTATGGTGAAAATATTATTAACAACATTAATACTATTTCTTGTTGGGTTTTCAATCTTTTACTTCAAAGACGATATATTAAATATTTCTTTTGTTAAAAATTTAATACAAAATAATACACAAGAAGAAGTTATACCTGTTGAGACACCTGTTAAAACTTCTATTCAAAACACTCTAAATATTAATACAATTTCAGATAATTTTTCTAAATTAAATTCCTTTACATTTTCTGGTAGTGAATCAGGAAAGGCAACATTAGGAATGACTCCTAATAATTTTAGCGGTAGTTTTTCTAAAGAAGAATCCGGAACTAAGTGCTCCATAATTCGTAGTATTTCTGAAGGTAAAAATATTGCAACAGTTGAATATAGAATTGTTAATGGAGTTACTTATGAATATGTTCAAGGATTTAATAGTAAGATAGATTCAAAATGGACATTACCTGAAGGAAGAGAAGATTTAGTTCTTTTTCATACACAATATCCACTTCGAGATTCAGATAAAATCTGTGAAGGCAGGTTACCTGTAATTTCACTATTTGATTTAGGTGAAGTTGTTAGTTCTGAAAATACAGAATCTACATATAAATTAATTCCTAATAAAGCATTTCAAGATGTATATTCAAGTGGAATAACAATAAAAGATACACCAGGAGGTAAGCAAGATTTTTCAGGACTTATGGTTATTGATAATGAAAAAATGCTTCCTAAAAAGATTACTATTTCATCAAGTGCCTTTCCTGACCCAGTATTTATATTTGAAGTAACTTCGACAAATATTCCTGTAGATATACAAGTTCTTCCAGTTTTTCAAGAATTACAAAAATCAAAACAAGACGCTCTTGATAAACAAAAACAGGCATATGAAGAACAGCTAGATGTTGAAAAACAAAACATTATAGAAGGTAGTAAGATGGAAAACTTTTCTATTATTACAAAACCTGCAACAAAAATAACTAGTGAGAGTGCTTGGATGAATTTTAGTATTAAAAATATAAAAGGCAAAATTCCTCCAGTAGGTGAACCAGGATTTTATCTTGGAACATCAAAATCAAACATGGTATACAGTAGCGCTTTAAACTGTATATCTGGAAATGCTAATAATATTTATAAATCAATTTCACGTACAAGTTCAGCTATATGTTCTGATGGAAGAGCTTCTTTAATTCCGAAGACCACATACTATTTCCAAGGAGCTTTTGATTTTAGAACTGCAGAACAATTGTTAGCTAATGAAGATGATGAAACAGGGATTAAAAAAAGTGATGTAATTCTTAGTTTTACTACACTATAATTTAGTTTGAAAATATAGACATTTCTGGTATTATCTGGACTATATGTCACTATCAATCGGAATCGTAGGTCTACCAAACGTTGGAAAATCGACCCTTTTTAACGCTCTTACTAAAAAGGGTGTTCCAGCTGAAAATTATCCATTCTGTACTATTGATCCATCAGTAGGTATTGTTGCTGTTCCTGATGAACGTTTGTATAAACTTGCTGATTTTTCTAAGACAAATCGCACGATTCCAGCTGCTGTAGAATTCGTAGATATTGCAGGGCTTGTTGAAGGTGCTTCAAAAGGCGAAGGTCTTGGAAATAAATTCTTAGCAAATATTCGTGAGACAGACGCAATACTTCATATGGTGCGCCTCTTTCCACTTTCAGGTGGAGATAAGGAGATTGCTCATGTGTATGGCAATGTAGATCCACTTCGTGATATTGCTGTAATCAATCTCGAACTCATCCTTGCTGATTTTGAAACAGTCACTAAGAGAATTTCTAATCTTCAAAAAGATGTTAAGAGAAATGACAAAGAAGCAATTCTTGAAGAAGGTGCTCTCAAGAGAATTGAAAAAGTTCTCGAGGAAGGTAAGCTTGCAAATACTCTAGAATTTTCTGAAGAAGAATTGAAGAAGGTAAAGCAATTAAATCTTCTAACTTCAAAACCAATGATATATGGTCTTAACAAAAAAGCAGGAGTAAAAAATCTTGATGAAGAAAAACCAGAATACTTCAAAGAAATGACAGACGAGATTACAAAAAATGGTTCGCAGTATATTCTTATTGACGCAAAGATTGAAGATGAATTAAAAGACTTCGAAGGAGAAGAAAAAGAAATATTCAGACAAGAATTGGGTGGAGAACATGATGGTATCAATGACCTTATTTCTGGATGTTATAAGCTTCTTGGTCTTGAAACATATTTTACTACTGGAGTAGAAGAAACTCGTGCGTGGACTATCGCCAAAGGTAGTACAGCGCCTGTTGCAGGTATGGCTATCCATACAGACTTCAAAGAAAAATTTATCCGCGCAGAAGTTGTTTTCTGGAAAGACTTACTCGATGCTGGATCTATGGGCGAAGCCCGTGCTAAAGGTCTCGTTAGAACAGAAGGGAAGGATTATGTTGTAAAAGACGGTGATACGATTGAATTTAAGATCTAAAATCACTTCATATACTTTGTCACTACAGAATTTTCATCAGTCAACGTACGACTTGTACGTCTCCTTCTAAAAATTCTTAAGCTTTTTGTATCTAAAGCAATTTTAGACTTAAATAAAATTTAAGAAAAATAATTGCTTAATTTAATTTTATATTGTATAATATAAAAAATAAATTTAATAATAAAATGAGAAATAAAGATGAAAATGATCGCCTATATATAATTATAGGTAAAATGGCAGTACACCAAGCAATGAATAACGGTATGCCAGCATCACCAGAAAAATTTAAAAATCTTATCGGTGAGTTGCAGAAAATTACAGGATGTTCTAGTGATGAATTAATAAATGCGTATACGTTTCTTGCTTCTGAATCAATCAAAAACTCTCTTTATAATGCTTCAGGAATAGAAACTGTTGGTTTTAAATTTTATAAAGATAAAGAATAGTAATTAAAAAGCCTCATAAGATTAATAAATATCTTGTGAGGCTTTTCTTTATTTCTTACTCACTACTTTCTTCTTTTTTACATTGTGTTCTTTTAGTTCTTGAACTTCACGAGCAAGTATTGCGAGGGCTGATTCCATACGGACTAAGAGCTCTTGGTCACGAAGTCTTTCTGTGGCTTCGTCTGCCTCTATATCTTCACCAATTTCTTCTATATCATCTCCTAGAGCAACCACTCCTTTCTCTATACCTTCCATATCTTCTCCAATATCTTCCACTTCTTCTTGAATCTCTTCCACATCCTTTTGAATCATATCCACATCTTGTTCGATTTCTTCAACATCCTTTTGGATTTCATCTATATCTTCTTCAATATGTCCAACGTCTTCATGAATTTCTGCTACATCTTCTTGAATCTCTTCAATATCTTTTGAAACTTCTGTAAGCTGTGCGTCTGATCTGTTTACAGACATTTGAATAAATATAGAAAGATATATTGCTTCAAGAGAAACTATCGTTGTAAGAATAAGGAGAACTGTATCTCTATTAAAACCAAAAAGTATTGCCAAAAAAACACAAATAAAAATAAGTGTATGTACTACAAGAGAAGTGGGAGACCCAATCCATTTAGTTGCCTTGATCGCAAGATTTTCAACACCAGATTGTTTTTTGTTTTCTTGTGTATTCATAATTTTATTGTACTTCATTTACTTATTTTTCTCTAACACTTTTCCCCATAAAAACCCACAAAATCTATACTATAATAAAACCATGCTCCACACTCTCAAACACTTCCTAACAAGAGGATATACACTCTTTATAGTGTCTTTATTCATCTTCACTTTCTCTATACTCAAAGTATCAGCTATATACTATCCTACAGATAATATAACTAACCCTACCTGTGCACCAGGGGACTCTGGGTGTTATGTTTCTTTACTTCCTGATCAAACATCAAAGTCTGGTTCACTTCTATTTACTAATGGCTCTAATCCTGTTTGGAGTAATCCTTCAGGGATGAGTTGGGATAATGTAGAGAATACACTTTCTGTAAAAAGAGTATTACGACTTGGTAATAATACTGTAACTCCAAATGGATATGGAAGTGCATTGCATATAAGTGGAAACGCAGACTATTCAACTCCAAATTTTACCTATGAACCATTTATTACCGCACAGCCTTTTGGTGTTCAATTTGTAACAAGAGTTCAAAGAGCAAATGGTACACCAAGTGCCCCTACTGCTGTTCTTGCTGGTCAAATACAATATTCAATTCAACTTTCACCTTATGGAACTAGTGGGTACACCATAGGTACAAATAATTTCACAATGACTTCGTTGTCAGATGCAACAACTGGCAGTGCTCCTGCTATTAGGTACGGTCTTACGACTTCTCCTTCGTCTGCTGATACTGGTCTTTTCGTATATCCTCAAGGAGCTTTGATTGCTAATAATATTACTTCATACTTAACAACTCCAACAGCAAGACTTCAGGTGAATGGTAGTGGTGCAACTTCTGCTACTTATACTGCACAATTTCATAATTCAACAGGAACAAATAACTCTTTGGTTATCCGTGATGATGGAAATATTGGTGTTGGGACAGCAACACCAGCTTTTCAATTTCATATGGTTGGAAGTGCTCCAAATATGACAGTTCAAAGATATAGTGATGGTACAACACCTCCTGTTTTTCGCGGATGGAAATCTAGAGGTACAACATCTTCTCCTTCACCTGTTTTGTCTGGTGATGGTCTAGCGTCTTTTATTGGGGGTGGATATGATTCTGTAGGTTCTTTTGATACAGCAAGTATCCAAATAGTAGCCGCAGAAAATTTTACAGGATCAAGTAATCGTGGAACATATATATCATTTAATACTAATGCTATAGGTACTGCAGCTTCTTCTGGGGGTGTTGAAAGAATGAGAGTATCTGATTCAGGTAATGTTGGTATAGGTACAAGTTCTCCTTTAAGTAGATTCCATATCAACAAAGCCTCTACTGTTAATTCTTCTCCAACATATCCGTTTGAACCATTACTTAGGTTGACTGAAGATCAATCTAATTCTGCGGCTGAAATAGCTATGGAGTCAAGTAATGGTCAAGGAGGTATATCATTTAGTAGAAGTGTTGCTTCTGGTGGTGTTTCTGCAAACTCTGGGATTTTTAGACTTAGAATAAGTGGATCTACGGGTATAGGAACTCATAGCTCTATAAATCAAATACTTTCTGTAGGTGCTTCTGAAAACTGGACTCCAACAGCTAATGGTATTAGGATTTTATTTTCTCCTATTGTTACAGGTACAACATCTTTGGCTTCTATGTTAGCTATAAATGGTGACGGTGTTACTGTTGGTACTGATGCTATGACTCAGCCATCTAATAGATTTCTTATTAGAGGAAGAGGTACAACATCTTCAACTAATTCTTTGACCATACAAAACAGTGCCGTCTCTACAATATTTAATGTAAGAGATGATGGTTATATGACTGTTGGGGTGTCTTCACTCTCAGGCATCGTCTCCCGCTTCCAAAACAGCACCGGAACCTGTGACATCAACCCAACAACAACATCACTATCTTGTAGTTCAGACAGAACACTTAAAACAAACATCACAAACCTCAACAACACAACACTCAACCAAATCACATCACTTAA
>JAIXRY010000016.1 GCA_027484965.1 bacterium
GAGCAGATTGCTGCTCACTGGTCAAGCCTTCTTTTAAAATAAGACCTAACTTTTTTCTGCTTTTAGCAATTTTCTCATCCCTTGAAATAGTTCTTTCTGCTGCATAGCCTTCAAATTCATTTATAGGCTGCATAAGCTTGGCTATTTGTTCAGCTTGCTTTTGAATCACAATTTTCTTTAATAGGGATTGGTTTACCTTTTCAAGCGAAGCACTTAAATCCCTATTGTTTACAGTATCTGCATTTACTTCTTTGAGGTAACCAGGGTATTTCTCCTTTAACTCATTGATAAGCTTTACACGTTCCTTTTGGTCTAGATTAACATCGTAAAGTCTTTGCTCCAGAACTAATAAAGAAACCTGCTCTTCTTCCATTGCAAGCCTTTCTTGCTCTAGTTTTTTTGCTAAATCAATCTTTACCCAATCATCTAAAAGGTCAACTACATTTTCAATCCATCCTGAAACCTTAGAGTTAGAAAAGGCAGCTAAAACACCTTTTGATATTCTTTCTAGTTTGGCTGCAAGGGTATCGTTTTTAGTATTGAATTCATTTAAAATTGAATCTTGGTTTTTCAATGAATCAGTTGCTAAATCAACCTTTTCTTTAAGCATTTGAGTACTGGTACCTAGTTTCATAAAAACTTCAGAAGCACTACCACCTGATAATTCTAAATCTTGCAAAATCGTACCAAGCATTGTAGTTGAAGCCTTAGATTTACTAGCACCTTCAATAACCTTTAAAAATGCACCATACAAGTCTGTATTTACCATTTCGGTAAATTCTTTTAATGGTACATTTGCGAGGTTTGCAAAGCTTTTTGTGTCAGTGGTCATTTTCTGTAACATTTTTACTGTTGCAGTTCCACCCCTTTCTGCTGTGATTCCTAGTTCTTCCATCGTTGCAGAAAGACCTAGTATTTGACCTGCTGTTAATCCCATTGGGCTAGCCACCCCACCAATTCTATTTGCAAAATCGCTTACAATAGGGGCTGTAGCTTGACCAGCTGCACTAAGTTCATTAATTGCATTTCCAAGCTTTAAAAAATCAACACCTACATCATTGCTTTTTAGATCTTTAATTGAATTTCTTAGCCCTCCTAGGGTTTTGGTCATATCTTGAATATTACCAAACTCATCGCCTAGTGCAACAAACAACTTATCAAAAGCAGCAACGGCACCAAGTAAGGAATCTTTTTCTATACCTAATTGACCAAGAGCTGCTGCAAGCTCACGTAATTCTTGGGTGCTGGTACGTGTATCAATTAAAGAAAGTTGCTCATTAAATCTTTTTACCTCACTAGCGCTCATGCCAGTAGTTTTTCTGATATCCGCAAGGCTATCAGAAAGCTTGGCATTTTTAGAAATCAGGTTAGAAATCTGGCTTGTAATAAACTCAAAGCCGAAGGCTGCGATAGCTACCGCACCAAACGCTTTCAGTTCTTTAGAAATAGAACTGAAAAGCCCTTTGGTAGGCTTTAGCCGTGCGTTTAGCTTATCAATCTCAGATGTAACTTGCTGTAATTTTTTTGATTTTTGAGCAAACTCTGCTGTGGTAGGCTCTAGCCTTGCCAGCTCATTGCGCAACTGTGAAGCCGATAGTTTTAGATCGCGAAGCGATTTATTAGCTAAGGAACCATTTATAAAAACATCAACACTAGCCTTTGCCATCTTTAGTTTCGATTCCAACTTTGACTGAAGACTCTGCAAACTTGGAAAATGCTTTTTCTACGATATTCTTCAGTGCTTCAATATTAGTACTGAGAACAGGTCTAACGAAGGGACGTTCTTTTCTGCCTTCTTTGCCAAAACCTTTGAATTTAGCGGTACCAGATTTAACCATTGGGCGAGGATAGCCACGCCCTACACCATACTCCATAAATATGCCCTTGGGAGGCATAGCAAAGCGAATCTTCTTAGGTATTCCATAGAAGTTTTCAACCTTAAAAGTGATGTTTTCACTTGTAGGGGTAAACTTCCTATCCTTTGTTCGGTCTTGGCTTGCCTTGGCCGCACCTGCTGCGATTTTTGCACGCACTTGCCTTGCCCAAGAATTTACATCCTTGTTAAACTGGGCAAGTGCTACGGCATCAAAATCGCTCATAGATTAAGAAAGGTAATCAGCAGGATTAACTGTAAGGTTAATACTGTTTACAAAGTTAAAAGTGATGGTGTAACCAATCAGGTCATTTCTAATTTCTTGAACTTCCCCTTCCCATTCTTTACCAGTAAAAAAAGTGGCAAAGCCACCTGGTTTACTGGCTTCTGCTTTTAGAGCTGCTACAACCTTTAAAGCGATAGGCTTTAAAGTGTCCACCAGGTTTACCAATTCGTCTGGATTCTTTGGCGAATGTGCTTGCACAATCGAAAAAGAACCACGAATTACTTCTTGATTAGAGCTTGCATTCTTTCCATCGCCTTCAGATGAGAAAGGAAAAAGCACTAAGCAAGGGCTAGAAAACAGATCCTTGAAATTTCTTCGGGCATCAGGTAATGCACCATCAATATAAAAGAGAAAACGTGGCTGTTCGGGTGTGTGAGCTATGCTCGCTAAACGAGCTGCTAAGTTTTCAAACCAAGATTTGTAACTACTGTAATTCATTATTTTCTACCCCTCCTGTTTTGCTTTTCTATTTCCTGTGCCCTTTTTTCGGCGTTTTTTTGCCTTTCAGTAAGGTTGAACACAACTTTACTTACTGATTCGCTTTCGATGGCTTTGTACTTTGTAAGATCCTCGCCAGCCATAAAGTGAATAATCTTGTACCATTCCTGTAGTGAAACTAAACCAGGGTTAATGTTTTCCGCTTCACCGCTTTTGCTTTTGTTAAACAATCCCTTATTAGACTTAATCAAGCGATTGCGAAACCTAGAAAAATAGCTTAGGCATTCAAGCAAGTAGCCAAGGCGAACTTGCTGAATATCATATTCACTGTTAGCCGTGTACATAGTCTTGAAAAGACTTTGTAAGTCGGCTAATTTACCGTGTTTAAGATACTGAAGGTAGTCGCTTTCTGATTTAATGTAGCTTTCAAAACTTTGAAAGGTGCATTCAAACAGCACTACTTTTTTCTTGCCACCTACTTTAATAGGTACCTCAAAAGAGCGCAAGTAGTTAGTAATTCCCTTGTCCTGATTTACAAAGTTATCTGCAACATCAGACAAAGCGGCAACCGCTTGTAAAGCATCGGTGCCGTAAAACATCCATCTGGTTAACCGTTTAAAAAGCAGTGTAAACAAAAAGTTTACACCCTTTTTTTCGTTGGCTTTGGTTAATAAGAATATTAACTTTTTGCGAACGTAAGGCACCACCCGCAAATGAATAATTTCGTTTGCGGTGGCTATTTCTTGATGAGAAAGTTCCTCCCAAGAAGTAGCAAAAGGTACCTTTCTTTTAAGGCCCCAAAAGTTGAAAAGCAAATAACTATTCATTATTTCAACTGAAGGGAGATGCCTACAACTGGAGCCTTGTAAACGATATCATAACCTGCAAGGATAGCTGCCCTGTGCTTAGATTGGTAAAGTAGGTATGGTGACATACCGCTTTTACCTATCGGCATCAGGTGCAGCAACAAGCCAGCGTGAAGGCTTCCTGATGGTGGTACCTTCACTTTTTCAGTGATGGTAACCACCGAAGATTTTGTAAACAATTTATAATCTAACTTTCGACCAACGAGCTTGCAAAAGCGAAGAGTGTCGTAAGTATTCAGCTCTAGTAAAGTATCACGGTAGCGCGTGTAAAACACCGCTTCTGTGAGATACTGTTTAACAAAAGAAGCCGAATCAGCAGCTTGTATGATCGTATCGTGTACTTGCTTTTTGGGCAAGGTAATTGGTTTAGAATAAACCAATTGAGGCACCAGTTTAGGCACCTCTTTTACAATAGTATCGTAAATGGTATCAGTTTTTACGGTTCGTTCTACAACCTCACCAATCCCTGCAGGTTCCTCATTTTTCTGAGTAGTTGAACATCCTTTACCTAAAAAGAATGCCAATAGGATAGCTAGAATAGCTATCAGAATGATATTTAACTTGCTCATATATAGCGTGAAATTTTATAAATTGTTTTTTTTGGTCGGCGTTTACGATAAACGCCATCGCCTTCACGGCTCCCTGCTTGGTTCGTGTTGCCTTCAACGGTAACATAGAACCTTTCATTTTCACTGTGTATAAAGCCAACGTGACCGATTCGGTTTAAGTTGGTGTAAAACAACCCGAACACATCGCCACGCTGAAAGCTGTAATCGGTACCTTGTCCACGAGTGTAAACAGTGTGGATATTCCTAAAAAGTGCAGGGGAGTAAGCATTTTTAGGATTCGGAATACCGCAATGGGTAAAAGTCCAGCACACGAAAGCAGCGCACCAAGGTTGCCCTTTTGGCATCTTGGTAACTGCTAAGTAAGCTTCAACTGCTTTACCGTCGTTTCTACCAGAAGCTTCACGAACGTGAAGCTGTGATAGGTAAGTTTTTTGTACACAATCTTGCTTATCCTGCTTTATAGCAAGGTTTTGAGCGCAAGCAAGAAAGCTGCTAAATAGCAGAAGAAAAAGAAACAGAAGGCGCATAGTTTTTGAATTGAGGTTAATTGGTGAACAGTAAATATTTCTTCATCAAAGCAAGACTGCCAGAATTCATAGAGAAAAGGGAAGTTTACTTTAATACCTATGAATACAACCACATTAGCTACAAGCACCACCACAATAGCGTAGGCGATAGCCTGTAAAATAGAAGGATCGAAGCTTGCTGTAGTTGGATCAAACCAACGAAGCAAGATTGGCGAAAGAAAGAAGATTGCTAAGGCAATCGGTAAGCCTAATAATTCAGGCCATTGTTTTAGAAACTTTATCATTTTTCTAGCTTGGTTACACGATTATTAAGGCTTTCAAATTGGGTATTGATGGTTTTTAGGTGCATATCAAGCACCTCTTTTGTTACCATTTTTTCAATCTGTTTAGAAAGATCATCTTGCTTAAGCTGGATAGACTGAACATCTTTTTGAAGCAATACAATCTTTTCATTGTTGGCATTTATAGACGTTCCCACCCAAATAAGCAAGGCGATAACGATAGATTGTAAAATCGGTATTACCGATTTTTGCAAGCTTGATGAAATTGGAGCGTTAGGGTTTTCAGACATTTTTTATAGTGCTACTGTTCCTCTTGATGGCGAAAATGGCATGCTCTCTGCGCTTGTTGTAGGGACAGCAAGCCCAAGATCTTCGGCATTATCTTTTAGCAACTTTTCAAGCTTAAAGCGGCTGCTCTCAGCTGCCTTGCTTAAAGCGGCAACGGTGTTGCCAATCATATTTAGATCTCCCTGCCTACGTGGTGAAGCCATTAGGCTTTCGCTGAATGGATAAATGAAAACACCCATTTCGCCAACCTTTACAGGAAGCTCTAAAAGTCCAGAAGCGGTAGAAAATAAAGCTAGATAGCTGCAAGCATGATACTTCACCATTTTCTTTACTGAAGTATCAGAATCAGGTAATTCTAGCAACTCATTATAAAGTGCATTTCCAAGCCATTCATTGATAGCCATTTCGTGGCGTTCAATGATAGGCTGCAATGCAAAGAAAGAAAGCATAGATCCTGAAAGGCTATGGTATCTTTCAAAATTAGCAAGCAAGGGTAACAAGCTTTGCTTGGGAGCAAACGAAGTGAAGCTTTCACTGTTCAAGTAAAGGTGCGAAAGCACCGATTCTAAGGCGTTGAAACCAGTATTGCGCAATTCTTCGCGCAATGCGTTCAACCTAGAATCAGAAGCGGACTTTTCCGATTCTGAACTTGTAACAGTGATACCACCTTGCGAAATCATTACCGATTGCCCTTGAATCAGGTCAGAAAAACAAATGTTGCCAATTGCCAATTGGCAAAGTGAAAGCAACTCCTCGAATTTTTCGAACTGTTCAGTTTCAGGATCTGGTTCAGCTGCGTAGGCTCTGATTTCTGAAAGCAAATCAGAACCTAATAAGCGGCCAAGGTATTTAACCTCGCAAGCATTAATATTTATTGTGTGGTTAGCTGGATCAAAAGAATCTGCAACGGGTACCACCTTTTTAAAATCGCCATCTCTGAAAATCATATTTCTAGGTGTTAAAGTCGTTCTGAAGGTTTTATATTATCGGTAGTAACTACCTGCTCACGGTGAAGCCAGAAACGAGCTTTCCAACCGTTGTATTTTGCCACAAAGTCCAAGACCTCGCAAATAGATTCAGCGATTGGTGTCATCGATATTTGCAAAATATTGATGGCGACTCGCTTATCTGAACCGCTTCCCGTGCTGTTGTTGTTCTTCCCTGGTATCGTTCCCATAATCGTAGGATCTACGCCAGTAGCCATAAGCAAGTGGGTACTTGCTTCTTGGCTATCTTCAATATACTTACCGTCAATTTTGGCTTTGTCTAGCAATTCAATTTTCCAATCATTGAATTCTTTACCCAAGTGTTGATCATAGGAAAATTCTGTAAAAATGGTTGAGCCACTTTTTTCAACACCAGTCAAGCTATCGGCAAGCTTTTTATAAAACTCCTCTTTTTTAGCCTGTTTTTGTTCTGGAGTTTTATCAGTCCAATCTTGAAAAGCAGATTGCCAATAACCTGAAGGCACTTTAATGTGATACTTTACATCAAACTGATTTTCTAAAGCAGCAACCTTAAAGTTTGGAATAAGCTGCGCAAGCTTTAACCAGTTGTTTCTAAGTACCGGTTGCCAAAACGGTTCTTGGTACAACTCACTTCCTGGTGTATCATCGTGAAGCGGATAGATATACCTAAATCCATCGTTGCGAAGGCGAAGGGATTCGGCACTTTTAAAGTACGGATCAATAGCAGGGTATTTAATAACCCTTGAATCAGTTACCGAAGTAACATTTGCCCAATCAGCATTCAAGTAAACATAGTTGTACCTACCTGTTTTTTCGTCTTGCTTGGACCATCTGCAATTCTTTGCAGATTGTACGGCAAGGCTTACAATTTTGCTACGATCTGGCGAAAGCACGATTTCAACAAAAGCATTGCCCAGAATAATCAAGTCCCCAGCAGCTTCAGCAATGTACCTGCGAATATTACTATCTTCTAAAAAGGTGTTTATTTCCTCGTTATCCTCACATTCATACAAATAGTTGCCACTTTTCTCTCTGGTTCTTTTGCCATAGCATAAACCATTAGCGATTAAGAAATCCCTTTTTTTACCTAAAGCAGCGCTTAAAACATCGTTACTTTTTACTGCTGCAATAACTGACTGCGGATAAAGATTATCCGCATCGTACCAAGGGGCGATTTCGCCAGTAGTTTCAGGCTTTTTGAACGCAGTATTTGGAGCTTGTTTGGCAACATCCTTAAAGCCTTTAGTTGCCGAATAAACACCAATTTGAGCATCGTCGCTTATTAATAATTCCATTTATAGCAGTACGGTTTTACCGTTAAAAGAAGTTATCAAGTGAATTTTAACTTTTCTGATCTCGCCACTTTCTAGGAATAGAATGTTGCGAGTTCTATTTATTGAGTGGTTCGGGGCTTTGATAGATTTATTAGCAATGCCTTGTCCACCTTTTTCAATTTTTACGAAGCTGTTAAGCTTACCGCTGTTTTTTGCAAGGATTCCTTTTTTGCACTCAATCACTTCACCTTTAAGGGTAACCCAACGAATCTGAAAAGGCACTGCCTTCCCCTCATCGTCGTATCGTTCCATTTCCTTTAAAGCAGCCTTAAGGCTGATTGCACCCTTTGCCATACTCAAACATCGGAACGATAGAAAAAATAAAAAGGGACAATTGGTACAAGAAAAAGTAAAAAGCAATACCTTTGAGCCAAGGTAAGCCACCACCTTTAACGGAGTAAAACGACCATACTACTGAAATGGACTCAAACAACACTAAGGCACCAACTGCCCACACTTTTTTAGTACATCAACCCATCACCTTTACCGTTTACAGAAATGAAAGGCTACTTGCTAGTATCAAGCGAGCTGGATGTTCCACGCTATTTGCTGAACCAACGCCCTTACCCAATTTTAGAGTTTGGAAAAACAGGACTAGACGAAAATCTTAAGCCAGTATACGGGTACCGTGTTATTTCCTGTTTTCAAAAGCCAGATCTTTCAAACGAGATTATGCAGCGAAGCTTTGAAAAGATTTTGCAGAAGGCAAGAATCGGATTCAGAGCGGAGCTAATCACTTACTACAGAGATTCAAGTTTGTTTGCCTTGGATCTAGTAAAGCTTATGCCATTTATAGACAGTGAACAAATAGAACATCTGGCAAAGTATTGAGCAAAAGGTTTAGAGTAAACTGCACATTTGGCAGGTTCGTTCTAAAACCTTTTTTACATAATCAATGTAAAACAAGACAATATGCCTTGTTTTACAGTTTCGTTTGGTTGGTATTCTTTTTGAATCTAAGTATTTGTCTTAAACAAAAAAAGAAAAGATATGAATACCTACCCTGGACAAAGGCCAAAACCAGATTTCTATAAATCTAAAGTAGAAGAAATCAACAACTTCATTGCTTCACTAACAAAAAAAGATCTTGTCAATATTGATGATATGATCAAAAAAGTAAGCGATGATTTTTTGTTTAAGCATGTAACTATAGATTTCGAAAGCATAAATTTTGAAACTAAAAGTTCTGAGATGCAAGATGAATCGAATGGGCAAATCTTTCCTGCTATTTACCTAAAGTTTAAAATACTAGGAAGCGGAGAGTTTTATTATTTTAACAATTACCTTTCAGGAAAGTCAAATTTGTTTGATTGGGATCCTCAAGGAGTTGTTTTTGATGTAACCCTAACCAAACCATCTATAGAGGAAGGCCTGCTTTTAAAGTACATTTCAGAAGTTTACGAAAGCATCAACACCAGAGTTCGAGGTTTTAATGATCTTCTGGATCAGCAAAACGGTTCAATTCTAGCAATCGCTAAAGAAGGGATAGAGCTTAAGAAAAATATTTTTGATTCACTCCCACAATAGTTAGTTCAAAAAAAGCCCCTAAAGGGGCTTTTATATTTTAGTGCCTTTACTATCAATGATAATATCAAGTTGCTGAATCACAGAAAGAAGCTCATCCTTAGTTTTTGCCTTACTTCCTTGATTAGATAAGTATCTAACTTTCTGCTCAACTATATCCTTTTTTCTTAATTGATATAAGGCGTTTTTTACATAATCTTTCCTGATAAAATCACTGTAACCAAGCACGAATTTAAAAAAATCACCCACTTGAGCAAAAATTGCCCAAGTGATAACTTTTATAAACCTATAGGTATTTTTCATTTAACTAGATTCTTTGATTATGCCGTAACACTAAATCTGATATTTCCCTGTTTACTATTTGCATTTGCTCATACTGACCAGTATCTGCTAATCTTAACATCAGCTTAGATTTTTCGGCAATAGCAAGTTCTAAACCTTGATCACGTTGTTGAACCCTTTCTTGAGGCTCAATTCTAGCTAGTTGATTATCTAGATTGCTCTCCAAAGGTAAGAAAGTTTTTATCTCTTTATCTTGGTGGCTTTTTCTTAAGTAGTAAATAATTTTAAAGAAAGCAGTATAAAGTTTTGCTGAGACATCAACCGTGTTTGCGATCACAGTTGAAAGATCAACTAAAAACGATATTACACCTTCTGAATTTATGTTAGATTCGGTGAAAGCTTTTTTTCTAAAGACATTCATTTCATCTAAGCCGTATAAGGTACTGTAGCTTAGAATATCATCAATAAATTCTTGGAAACCATCAGCACTTATTCTTTCAACATTTACAACCAATAGAGATAAGTTTAGGATGTTACCCTTTTTGTGGATTGGAAATGCCAACCTTTCAAGGTGTTTCTTTTCATCCTTAAGAAGATTTAAGGTTTTTCTATACTTGAACAGATTTTGAAGCTTAATAGGCAGATGCTCCCTTGCAATATGTTTAACCTTCCAATCAACATTAATGCGTTTTAGGTATTCACATTTATCCTCTTTGTCAAGATTAGTTTCCTCATAAACTAAAGAGGAGACTACGCCAACAGAAAAAGTATAAGAAGCTCCGTCTGGAATTATGACAAGATCACCAATAGAAACATCTGTTATAAAAGTCTCTAGTAATGAAGCTATATACTCGATTTCTCTTTTAGATCCATTGAAATTAGTGCTTAATTCAGCAACTAGTTTTCTTTTACTATAGTTTTCAGAACCCATCACAGCCTTTAAAAAAGGCAGCGTAAATTGATTGTGTCCAACTGCGATAAATCCAAAATCTACAAAATCATTGTAATGCTTTCCTACTGTTGTTCTAACAAAGTAGGACTTAGAATTGCTATCTATTTCATCAATAGAATCAGAAAGAGAGTATAGTGCATTGTAGAACGGTAGATTTTCGGAAAAATGATTTACTAATTCAGGCATAGTGTGTGTGTTTTCATTGCAATTAACTATAAAGAAAATTACAAATGCAAGATATGCAAGAAGTTAAAAACAAATAAACCCTTTCAAAATTGCAAGCCAAACCGAAGCTTGCAACATTTGAAACGCCAAGCAAAGGCACCTTTTTAATTCAGTGCCTTGCCTTTGCCCTTCAGGTTCTTTGCTACTTTCTTCCAAGAAAGTAGCCAAAAAAAAGCCTACCCTTTAGCGGATAGGCTTATTTATTGGTGTGTACTGGTCTAGCTTACTTGCTTCTGGCTAAATAGATAAGCAAGGGGGAAAAACTCATATTCTTTGAAATCGTCACTATTTGCAAGTGGCTTTTCTTTGTCTTTGCCTTTTCGAGGTCTGCCCCAGAACAAAAGGGCTTTTTCTCCTTTCTTCACTTGCTTACCCATTTCTTTCCAGCCTTGGTAAGTATTAAATTCGAAATGCCCCTGCTCTGCATATACAGCTTTTAAAGCTTCGTTTACGCTTCCTAGTTCGTTGTGTAAATCCCTTTTTTTAACCTGCTTAGAAAGTTGAATAAGAAATTTCTTATTCTCTATATACTGCGGTGAATTAGCCATTTGCAACCTCCTTTCTTATTACAATTTCATTATTTAGGAACTGTATTTGAACACGGTCACCAGGGCTAAAGCCTGCGTTTTCTAGCTGCCTACCCTCTAACAAAAGGATAGGCAAGGCAACATATTTAGAAAGGAATAAGAAAGTTTTAGATTTACGGGCTACCATCTTGCGCCCTACTTTTCTGCTCGTTACCATTAGATAGAAAAATTGGCTATTTGCTCGTTTAACAGGTCTAATTTGGTAGTGCTGATATCCGCAAGGTATTCAGAAAGCAACTTTATAAGTGCCTCATTAGTAAGCGAAAATTCAATGCTTCTAAAGCCTGAATTAAAAGTAACTCTTAATGCCTCTTTTTCCTGACCTGCTGTTATTTCGTCTACTCTATCATTGTAAGCCTTTACATCATCAACAAGCTTTGATAGGTTAGCCTTTTGCCTCATTAGGCTTTGAAGCTTAAAAAATTGTTGTTCTTTTTCAGCTAATAAACTGGCTGCGGTTGGTGTTGCATCTTTGGCAACTGCTAATTTAAGATTTCCCATTTTTATTTATGGTTGTTTTACCCCGTCTTAGGTGGTGGCTTACCTTACTTTCGTTACACTAAGTTACAAACATAATAGCCTGAAAACAAGTAATTTAACAAAAATATTACTGTTTATTTGTCTGATTTTCAGCGTTTTAAGCTGACAAACTGACACAATAAACAAGTAATAGCACACAAAAAATGCCGCCTCGCCCTATCGTTTGCAGCAATTGCAGGGGTTAGGGGGTTGGATATATGAGCGGATGCCCCTCTCTCGCTTTCACAATTAAGCATAGGAAAGCCCCATTGCAAGCAATGAGGCTTTAATAGCCAAAGGCTTTAAACGCCTTATACGGCGTTTATGAAAGCCGAACCCGTCCCCTAGTGGCGTAGGCTTGGAAGTTGGAAACTACAAGCTGAGCCGCTAGCGTTTACATTACTGCAATTGCAATAAGTATTTGAATAGCAATTCCATGAAGCCCTTTAGGGTTTCATTGATGATACATTCAACGTAAGGATTAGGGTTTTTAGTTTTGGTTTTACGCTTGTTGCGTTTAGCCATTGTAAAAAAAGTTTTGCTGCCACTATTGGGCGAAGGTGCTGGATGACAAAAGCAATCCAGTGGTTGAAGTGTACTGCAGGTATTGCAGCACTTCACAAAGGTAAGTAGGTAATTGCAAATTGCAATTACCTACCCATAAATACAGGCTCGCTTACCTCTGTGCTACCAATCATTAAGTTTGCCATTTTAGCTACTAGAATAGTATCAGCGGCATCGGAGAAGTGAGTAGTACTTCTTTGGTCTACTTCCTTGTGTTCATCTCCTTTATCTTTACCAACGCCCTTATTGGTTTCTTTTATCTTGGCATTTTCCATTGAAGTAATAAGCCAATGGCAATTATTGCGGTTAAAACGTGGCAATGGATCAGAATACCCATCACCTTTAAGGATATTGTTCCAAAGCTCATATCTATCTGACTGCCTAGGTGTTTGACCTATGTAAACTGAGTTAACACGCCATCCATACTTACGGAATGCCTCTTCTACTGAATCTTTATAAGTGCTTGTTATGTTAGCATAAGCAGCCTTTGCAGTGTGGTCGTAATAGAAGTTAACCACTTTAGTAGGGTAAGTATCATAGTAGTTACAGAACAATTGTACAACATCTTGAATAAGACCTGGGTGAGTACGGTAAAAGCAATTCAGAAAGCGAAGCTCTCTGTACTTGCCTTGGCCAAGGTGTTCTTGTGCTACAACTATTGTATTAATTGAACCACCATAATCGCAAGCAATATCAAGTGCTTTAGATTTGTTTACATCGGCATCGTGTTTCCAATTAATGTTTGCAGCTTGACTGAAGTCATAACCCATTGCATCTAAGAAGCTGTTATCATTCATCGAATAGTAGTGCTTATCAGGCTCCAGCATTGGATAAAAGTCTAGTCCGCCAGTGTTAAGCCTTTGGTTTAATACTGAAGTTTGGTAAGCCATTGGGCTCATATCACGTTTCCAACGCCTTAGCGTTGCTTCTCCAAGTACTTCAATGTTATCGTAAGAACTGAACTCAGAATAGTAAAAAGTTTTACCTCTAAGTTCACGAAGCATTTTATTAAGCTTTAGTATATCAATTTGGGCTAAACGCTGCTTAGTAGTGTTTAGCTTGGGTATTTCACCTTGTAAATACATAACCTGTAAAGCTATCTTCCTAATTAAGGCAACAAGCTTTACATCCATTTTTTTTTCGTTTGCAAGCAGCCACATACCTTCTTTAGTTGTAGGCATATCAGAAGTAAACAAGCCACCTTGATACTTGGGATTGCCCTCAAAATGTTGCCTATTACCACGAATAGAAGGGAGAAACTCATCGTCTAGTTTCTTAAGCTTTAGGAATTTAGCCTCATCACCATAATACCAATCCACTGAAATACCATTACTACTACCAGGGCGGTCTTGAGAAACCAAGTATATACCAGATCCATTGTACCAAGAAATGTAATATTTAGGATCTATTGGCGTAGTGTAGGCCTTAGGAAATTTAAACTTCTTAAGTGGCTTTCTTCCAATAAAGAAGTGAACATCACGAACGAAGCCCATTGCCTCCCATTGTGCAACTAATGGTGGCAAAGTTCTAGTAAGTAGTTGGGAAAAAGTTGCGCCAACTATTGCGCCATTACTACGAGGCATTTCAAGTATACAGCTTAAACAATGCTCAACACCAGGACCAGTAGTTTTACCGGTACCACGTCCCCAAATACAAGTTGCGGTATGCGGCTTTATTAGGCTGTATTCGTATTGAGCACGATTAAGAGTAATTATTTTATGTTCATTACTGCTCATCCTGTTTCAATAGCTTAGTTTTCATTTCCTCAAATTCAACTGTTATAGCTTCTAATTCAGAAGGCAAATAATCTTGCACATTAGCAGAAGCCATAGGCGCCATTACAATTACTGGAGTAACTAAAGCAGTTTGTTCTACATCTGGTCTGTCTGCTCTAGTAAGCTTCATAATAGCCATTGCAACTTCTTTAATTTCGATTGGATCCTTATTTTGCTTTGCTAGTTCCATTGCATAACAAAGATCATCGTAGAGCTTATTTCTGCTAAATGCTGCAAGTGCAGAACTGCTGCTAAAAACAAGCATACAGTCACGGATTAGCCTTTTTATCATAATATCCTTTTTATCGGATAAATCAGGCACATTTTTCTTTATTGCACTTATGGCTTTTGGTCCACCTCCAAACCTATTAACATAAGGATTAATCAAGTTTAATAGTTCAAGTCTAGCCTGCAGGTATGCAGGCAGTTCTTCACTTGTAGGGTGATCAACATAGTTTGCAAGCCTTTCTAAAGTTTCAGCATCGTTAGGACGTCCAGCACCCCTTTTTAAATTACTCATCTAAATCTTGCTTCTTTTTAATCCAGTTTAATAAAGTGTTTTGAGCGGGTACTGAACCACGGAAAGCATTCTTCTGGATGCTTTCCCTAAGCCTTACCTCTGTTAAGGCTCTGCCCTTAGCAAATGCCCTATAAATAGGGCTTTGCGTATTTTTTAATTCTGTTTTTAGATCCGCTTCTGACCAATCGAAAATCAAGGCTATATCTTGAATTGAAAGATATAGGCCAGCATACTTTTCAAGGTCTGCAAGCTGATTAGCTGTACAGGTTTTCATTTATCTTAGTAAGGAGTTGTTCTTCGTAAAAATCGGCAATTGCAGTATCTACGAAAAGACAACCGCTTTCTAACCTATGCGCTGCGGTTAGGTTGTGGCTACCTACATAAGTAACTGAACGGGTTTTACTTCTCATTACCAATATTTTGGCGTGACAATTGGCATAGCCAAGTGTTGCGAATTCAGTAATGAATTGAGCAACTTTAGGCTTGCGAATTGGAAAGCGCGCATCAATCAATAAAGCGAAGCTATTGATGAGGCCGCTTTCGATATAATCCCGAATAGCCCTTAAAGGCTGTTCAGAAATTGAATAGGTGCTAGCGATTACATCGCTTGCGCCATCCACTTCCACGAAAGCAAGTAGCAACTCATGTAAAGAAAAACGACCTACAGTAGTGAAGGGCAATAGCCCTTCGTGTGTAGGTAGTTTTTCAATGAGCTGCTTTGCTTGTTGCTTTCGGATATCGGCTTCACCTCCTGAAAAAGACAAGGAACCGATTAAGGAAGTAACGGAATCGTTACTTTCCTCATCGGCTCCAAGTGTCGCCAAATCATTAGCGTTGAAAAGCATGAACTTTTTACTTTAAGTCACGTTTTTCAACCTCTGCTTGCAAGGCATCAAGTTTAGATTGCCATTCTGTAAGCTTGTCTTGATCCTTAGGATCTTTCTTATATTTTGAAACTGAACCACGTGCAGTTGCTCTTTTCTTAAGCAATTCCACATCGCTTAATGCAGCTACATCTAAAGCACCTTCTTTTTTTTCGTCTGATTCTTTAGGAATAGCATTGTTTGCCTTGGCAAATTCAATGTTATTCCAGTGCACCTGCATTTTTTCAGAGAATGCGGCATCTATTGATACTGCAAGCTCTGCAAGTCTTGCTGAGCTTTCCCCACTTTCAAGGGAATTAGCAAGGTCCACCATAATAGCATGGTCGGCACCAGATTCTTTATAAATAGCCTTCCAGCTCTCACTTTCGGCTTTAATGTAGGCTTTTACCTCATCGCTAAGTTCTTTTGGTGCACTTGCACCACCTTCGCCAGAATTATCAGATTGCTTACCTTGGCCAGTAGTTGGCGTGGTATCTGCATTTTTAGGTGAACCACTAGGTTCAGCCTTAGGATCAATTTCAGGGATAGCGATATCGTTATCTTTTAAAAGCTTTTCGAGCTTATAATTTACATCGTCGTGCTTACGCCTACGCTGCAGGTACTGCAGGTAGGTTTTGTTCTTGTAATACTTGGCATAGAGTTGAATACCCTCGTCAATATCACGCTTTGATTCGGGAAGCGTTAAATAGGCTTTTACGTCTGAAAATTTTTCCATTGGTAGATTATTGTAGTTGCGTTGGCATTTACCTAAGTGATTAGGTTACAATGATATTTACTGCAATTGCAGTAAAAAGGGACAGCCCTCGCAAGGCGAAGGCTGTCAATGTTCAAATACACACACTATTTAAAACAATTCTCTAAGTTTAACCTATTGGAAAAGGTCGGTTCTTTCTACTGCTGCCCCAGCACCTACAGGATTTTCCATAAAGGCGCCTTCAAACACTGGAGAAGCTGCACTACCTACAGACTCAAAACTGAAGGTAAAGCTTTTATCATCACCACGAGCGGCACCGCTGCCACCGCTAGAATCTACCAATTGAGCAGGGAAGCTACTTGTACCAAACATACGAATTTGACCATCTCTATCCCTTACAAAGAAGATATAGCTGCCATTTTTGATTTTGGAAATAAAGCCCAATGCTTCCTTGGTATTACCAGGGATAGCGAACTCCAGCATATTTTCAACGCCTTTGCTTTTGTTGCCACCAACAGTTTTAGTATCAAGCTTAACTGTTTCAGGAATCGCTTTAATCTTGGTGAATACCTTGCCTTCTTTAGTTACAGCATCTGCCGTTATAGTAGCAAGGTTAGCAATGCTTCCAACGCCTAAAGGATCGCCTAAAACAGGTACTGGAACCGTTTCAAGATCAGCAACCGCAATGATTACGATGTTTACATCGTTACCGGGAGTGTTATTCCCAGCATCGTCTAAAATAATATCAATTAACTCTGCCATAGAATTTTAAAGGTTGAAATGAGTTGTTAAGCGATGCTTAACAACTCATTAGTTTAAATTGTGGATTAGGCTACGCAGGGAAATACTTTACAGTATCAGCACCGAAGCCAGCATTAACGCCAGCGCCTTCGTTAACACGAACGAATACAAATTCGTGAATACCAAAACCAATACCTTCGGTAAAGTCCCAGAACATCTTAACAGTGTAATCTTGAACTTGCGCCATGTAACGACCTGCTGTGTTATAAGGCATAATCAAGTTATCCTTGATAGTAGCAAAAAGGGTACGTGTACCCGTTAAGCAATCAAGTGGGTACAACTTCATATTTGTAGGGAAAACGGTTACATCGTCCTTACTGTAATCCACCATTGTACCTTCTTCAGCTCGCTTAAGAATCATGTATTCTTGATACGTTTGGTGATCGCAGAAGATTTGACACATAGGAGCTGCCAACTTAGGAATTGCTAATGCAAACTGATTTACTACATCAAAAGCATTGGAGCTAGTAATAGCAGGTGTAGGTACCTTATACATTCTACCACCAGCACCAACGCCAGCGGTCATTTGTGTAACAATACCATCTAAGTTACTAACAGCAGTAGTTCCAACTGCATTGTAAACGCCTTTACCAATGTAGATAAGATCACGTTCTTGCACCACCTTTTGAGCAATCAAATTAGCTACCTCAGTAACGATTTGCTGTTCGTTAGGAGCCTTGGTATCGTCGTTTTTAGCAGCTAAATAAGTGCCACGGAAATCATCGACAGTAAACGGAAAGTTTACCTTAATTGGGCGAACAGGAATAGGTTGAGGCTTAATAAGCAAATCGCCTTTTGCTCCCCAAGTTGATGTAAACGGAGCGGTAAGCTCTGTTAACAACATGTTACTTGGAATGTAGGCGTTGATAATACCAGGTACCTTTTTTGCAAAACGCAAAATAGAGTACTGGTTGTCAGTCGTTAAAACGGCTGACTTAAGTTTTAGTTCAACCGTACTTTTCGTTTTGTTGAACGCTGCTGCAATGTCGGTTACGTCTAAAGCCATAGCTTGTAATTATTAAAAGTTTAGTTGATCTCAGATGCAAAAGCTGCAAACGCATTTTCTGAAGTTTCAGCTCCAGAACCATTAGGGTTGCCTTGCAAATCGGTAGGCTTACCTTCAATTACTGACTTTGCAGTAGCAAGCTCTTTTGATAATGCCACTAAAGCAGAATCGCTACTTGCTTTTTCAGCCTTTAAGCTTTCCAATTCAGCTTTTAAGGCGGTTTCACTTGCTATTTTGGCGTTAAGTTGCGCTTGCAACTCTTCACCTTTCTTGTTAGCATCTGCCAACATTTCGGCTGTTATCTCCGTTTCGCCATTGGCATCAGCTGCGGAGCTTTTGCCAGATAAAAACGATAGAAATCCCCAACCTTGAACTTTGCTATTTGGGAGCTTCATTGTATTACTGTTTGATTGATTGCTTTTAGATAATTCAGATTTAGTTCCACGAACGAAATCAATGGCATCCTGAAGGGTGCCGATTTCGTCCACTAAACCTACTTCTATGGCATCTTGGGCCATAAAGATTCTGCCGGTAAAAACAGGCTGATCCGCTGTTTGCGGTCTTACTGTTTTTACGTGGTTAATAAACTGCTGTGCATGTGGTTTAAGAATACTTTGCTTCATAAGATCCGTATTACCAGCTTCTAAAGCATTATACTCCTCATTCTTCTGTGTACTTTGAGGAGCGTAAACCGTTACACGTTTTAACCCTGTTTTTTCCTGATAGCCACGGCTATCGGTATAGGTCATCATAGTGCCAATGCTTCCAACTAAGGCAGTAGCGTTTGAGGCAAATACCCGATTAGTAGAAACACCTGAATAAAGTGCTGCGCTTGCCATTAATCCATTAGCAAAAGCCGCTGAAGGCTTTTGCAAATTGGAAATTATCTTAGCGAAGTTATCCAAGCCATCTACTGAACCACCAGGGCTATCAATATCAAGAACAAAGCCTTTTACATTAGGCTCTGTATCTAATTGCATTAAAATCTCACCTATACTTTGAGTTCCAAGTGCACCGCAAAAATCATCTTTAATCATTACGCCAGAAATAGGCACAACTATTACGCTGTTAGGCGTGATGTTGTTGGTATTGAGCATACCAGAAAATTCATAGTTAGCATTGCGCTGGTACCAATAGGTTACTTTTCCATCAGGTGCCACAGCATACGGCATTGCCGTATTTTGGGAAGGCGAAGTACTTAGAATTTTATCAGTTACATTATTGAAGTAGTCACTAATCAGGTTGTGAAACTGATTAGCTGAATTTTCTTCAATGCACCAAGCACCAGATAGCAGCTTGTGGAGCTGCGTAATATTCAAAGGCACTAATTGATAAACATCTTTTTTCACGCTGCAACTAACAGCCGTTTAAAACAAGAAAAAGGGACAAAAAAAGCCCCTCAAACGAGGGGCGAAGGTTACTGAGAGAGAGAAAATTAAGCAGTTACTATTGTATTTGTGGCAAAACCAAGTCCTTGTTACGGCTTTGCACCAATCGGAACATTGCCGATTCGTGTTCCACAATACCAGCACCTAGAATAATATCAATCTGATTGATAATATTAAATGAGCGTTCAACATCGTGGCTACTGATGGCATTATCCTTGGCCAATACAAACAAGCCAGCACGGCAATCTGTGCAAGCTTGCATCACCTCAATAGGTGAGTAAGTAGTGGCAAGGAAATCAATTACTTTTTCTTGGATGGATTTGTAAACAGGATTGTTTACATCGTTTTGTGCTTCTCTGAACAAATCTAAGTTGATAGGTTCAATAAACTTTGAAGCGGTGTTGTTCGTGTCGTTTCTCGTTGACATTTTTTTGGATGTTTTAAATAAAGCCCTTACTGGTCGAGAAACGACACGACGGAGGTTTAGACGGACTTGCACCGTCCCTGTAAGGGCTATTTCTTTAATACCAGAAAATCTTTGGGATTTTCGTCGTAATCATTTCTCGAATGGCAATTACCTTAAAAACAAGTTAGCTTCCAAACCTTTTTTTAATCGACAAGTATAAATTTTTCAGCAGGCACCAACATTTTCTGTTGAATGGTGAAGTTAAGCACTCTGGTACCTTTAGCAGGTCCTTCACCGGTAAGCACCTGAAAAGACAGTGTACCAAAGCAATCAGCTTCGGCAATCATATAAGCAAGCTCATTGTATGGTTTCGCCATACACCAGCAACCTTCATTTTGAATATTTCCAAGCAGCACAATAAGCTCATCGGTAGGCGCTGGAATTTCCCCTTGAATGGTATGCATCCAATAAGTACCATTCTCATCGGTAACAGGTTCAATACTTAAACCACAATTAAAGTTTGGGCAGTGCATAGCAAGCCAAGGCAAACTATAATCAATTATAGTTTGCGCACTTTCTCCAGAATTAGATGGATTGTAAGCAAAATTTGAATTCAATGGATAATTTCCATATTGTTCAAAATTGCGAGGGGTAATATAAAGTTCTACAATACCTGGTATTGAATCTTCATATTGTTTTTCAACTTCGATTAGGGGCATAGCTGCAAAAGGGACAAAACTCAGAATTAAGGGACAAAACGCACATTTTATAATTTAAATCCGTGGCGTTGCCAATGCTTTTTTAAAGCATCGAATTTTATGTAAACTTCTTCAGGATCGTACTTAGCTAGAAAGCTGTAAATAGTGTTGTGCTGTTCACCAGTCAAAGGATAGTGTACATTCATGTACAACATAAATTCTTCCTTGAACATTTCTTCCACCTGATTATTAAATTCCCTTATTGCTATTTCTTTCATAAACGTGCTACCATTCCTCAAAAAGAAGGTATCAGTAAAAAAGAATTCCAATTCACAAGGGTATTTACCTACTACATCCTGAATAGACTTGTTGCTGCGATTAGTTTTCATCGCAGCCAAAAGGTGGGAGCAAATACTATTCTTATTGCTTACGATAAGCGGCTTTTCGTCTGGCTTAAGTCTATTCTTTATATAGATATAAGCAGTACGCTTTAAGGGTACCTTAATAGGTATTAGGTTACTTGAATTCATAGTTTGGCGACTTAGAACTCAAATATAACTATTTAAGAGCTTCAGTAACCTTTGTAAAGAAATCAGCTACATTTTTTAAAGCCTTCATATACTCCGCTTCGTTGGTTTCTGCGTAAGCAGAAAGCAAATGCAGGAATTGCTGATCAGAAATACGGTCACGGGTTACAGTGTAGTTATATCCAATACTGCCATCACCAAGCGTGTATTTATCAATACAAACGTAAACTTGCTGATAATCAGATAGAACCTTAACGAACTGCGAACCAAATAGAGGGGTTTCGCGCTTGAAATAAACAGGGAATTTGTGATTTTTCATAAGCGTATTGGGAATATGCGTTTTAGGGTTCTGACACTTCTGACGTTCTGACAACCTATGGTTATCAGATAGTTACGTGTCAGAACTTGGATTTTTTTGTCAGAAGTGTCAGAACTCCAAATTTTCTTTGGAGTTCTGACAACTTCTGACACTTCTGCCACCTTTACTACTGTATTTATTTACTTTTTTTATTTATTTACTTAATTATTAGATAGTTACAAATCTTGTCAGAACGTCAGAAGTGTCAGAAGCCGATTTTGAGAAATTTGAAACGTTTTTTTATTTTGGTAAAAAAGAGTGAGTTAATCAATCAATTAACTCACCTATCTAATAGCCTCAATGCCTTTTTAAAAAGGCATTGGAGCTTCTGCTGTATCTACATTATCCGCAGTAGTAACAGAAGAATCAAAAATCTGATCTTCTAACATTGCATCAGAGGAACCCTTATTGTAGCTAACAACTGCTTTAATATCTACATCAAGCTCATTAAGGTCGAATAGGTAACCACTGGTTCTTTCTGGCCCAAATCGAACAGCAGAAACAGGTCTAACAAAGGCTTTACTAAGTTTTAGTTTATCTAGTATGGTTTGCTTAGGCAAACCGATAGTTCCAAACATATTTCGGTGAATACCTAAATACTCATTGTGTATTTCGTTATACCGAACATAGATTTCGTTGCCTTTAATTATGTAGTGAAGCCCTTCTCTGATTTGTTTATTGGCAATTCCTGTATTGATACAATTCCAGAAGTTAGTAGTTTCTGAAACTGTGTGCATTTTTTTGGATTGATTGAGGCAAGAAACCTTAGCATAATCCCTAAACTGTCTAAGAGTAAAAGGGAATTGTAATTCCTTAGAAACAATCTTAAAAATGGCATCTAGAACAGCTACGTTGTTTACCATTCTATCTGTGAGTTCAATTCCCTTAAATTCTTCTTTAAGCTCTCTGCTAGAATCTTTAAAAACATCTCTGAACTGTTCTTCAACTGCATTTCTAAGATCAAGTAATTGGCACGTAACCGAAGTAATGTTAGCTTGTTGGAATTCTTGCATTAGCAAGAAGTTATCCCTTACTTCTTGGGTTCGCTCGTTTTTATTTAATTCAAGCACAATCAACCTTTGAAGTAATGGATTATCGGTAGGATAATCATTACCGGTAACCATTACACCAGATGATATAGGTACGGTTTCCGTACCATAAGAAGAGTCTTTATTTGCCCTTTTGTAACCAAACCGATCCCATAAGCCTTTCAGCATATTGACTGTTTTATCGTTACCATTACGGAATTCTTCAAGACAAATAACCAAGTTCTTAAACTGAGCCATCTCCCTTATTTTGGCTTTATCCGTGTTGGCATCACTGGATAAGTGCAAAGGATCCTGAGGCGTTCCAAACAAAAATTGATTGGAACGTATCAGTTCACCTTTTCCAGATCCACCTTCACCATAGAGAAATAGCAAAGGGAAAAAGTTGTACTTGGCAAAAATGATATCAGAGAATAAGCAGCTGATAGCAAATAGCATTGCAATCATTCCAGGATCACCGAAAACTTTATTGTGCATTGCTGCCCATTGCTTGAATTCAATGTTTCTAGCTTCATACCTCAACTTCTTTTCATTATTGAAAAGCCCTGGATTGTTGTGGTATGATTTATTCCCCGCGGGAATGTAATAAGCACTATCCTTGATTTTAATAATCCCTTTTTCATCTGTAGGCAAGAATTGCTTATCCATATAAATGCCGTTGCAGAAGGCAAAAAAGCCATCGGCATTTTGCCCAAGTACATCTACTTGGCTACAGGATAATTCTTGCGCAAATAGTTTGGCTTTAATTCTTTGATGGTCTACAGCTGTACCCATAAAAAGGAAGTTTCCAGCACCTTCAACTAATTCTTTAAAGCTACCAAAGTTGGTAAGCGTTTTAGTTTCGGCATCAATCGTTTTAACCTTCCCTTTTATGTTGCGTAGCTCCAGCAATCTTCTTGCTGTTTTTCCACTTTCAATGTGGTAAAGTACCTTCATTGTAAAGTTGGAAAAGTGCTTACGAATAAATTTTTCACCTTTTAACTCAATCTTCCAATACTGATGATTGTATTCAAAGAATCCATATTCATCTAAATCATCTTTAGGATTGTAATCCTGATTGTAAGCACCTTTTGGAATCCATTCATGTCTACGAGATTCAAGGTCCTCATCGTCGTCAGAATCAGGTTCTGATACATACCTTTCTCTTTTTTTGGTAGGTTCCTTTGGTACAGGCTTTGGAGGTGTATTTAATGCCCAAGCTGGTAAGAACCTTTTAATTGTTACTGCAGAATTGTTTGGTTCTAGGATAGAACCAAAACCACTAGGCAGTTCAATTAAAGGTCTAAGGCCTTCAATGATATAATCTGCAAGGTCAGATTTATCAATCCGATCTTGCAAAAGGTCAATAAGGTGAACATTGGCATTTAATTCTTCCAAAAGAATAAATGCCTTTGGAACCTTTGGGTGGTACTTGTTGCCCTTGGCATTATACTTTTTACTATCCAATTCAACGGGTACCAACCTTTCAGGATCAGCATCACAAAGAATTAAGATAGGTGGACCATTTAAAATACCAGAGCGAAGAAATTCATTTTTCTGAGCTCCGTTTTGTCCACGGCTTGCAATCCAGTTGTATTGAGGATAGAAAAAACTAGCAAGAATTGCTGTTTTTTCAGATTCTACCACAACAGTAAGCGATTTGTTAACATCGAATAGATGTTCACCAAATAAGCAGAACTGGTAAACTTCACCAGGGTTTCTGCCGGTTATAGATCTAGGAAAAAAATCCTTATCCCTTTTTCCGTTAGAACCATATAGAACAGATTTTCTATTGTAAAGCTTGCCATCTCTATCAACAAATAAGAAGCAAGTCCAAAGCCTATTTTCTTTGTCCAGATAACCACCAACATTCCATTTTTCGAGGTGCTCCGCTGTAACGCCAAGCTGCAAAGCGAAATTATGAAAAGGTGTGTTACTGATGCGCATAGCATCAGTAGCAACTTTAGGACTTGGCCACAAGACTACAGTCTTGGGCATAGGCACCTTTTCAATATTGAGCGGTGCCAAGTTGCTGAATTCAGCAGCTTGCTTTAAAGCTTCTTTAAAGTCGCAATTGTTCGCCTTGGCTATAAAATCAATAGCGTTTAAATTTTCGTTACCATCTGCAAAATCCTTATAATACCAAGTACCAGAACTAGCTTGAAACAAGTTAGAACTGGCATTTTTCTCATCCCGAAAAACGGACTTGAACAAAGTCCCTTTTCGGTACGGGTTAGGCAAGTGAGGGATAAGGCGGTAAAATATATCTAGGCCACCATCGGTGGCTCTTAGGATTTCTTCTTTATCAAGGTTATTAACACTCATAGTTTGGCGACTTTAAGGGCATGCAGTTTAGGTAGTAAATCAAAAAAAGTAAGGGAAGTAAAAAGTGGCTTAAATAGGCAGTTTATCAACTCTCATACGTTTGAATTCTTTAAAAGAAAGTGGCTCGCCATTTTCTTTAAGAATCACTTTCCAATTATCGCCTTGAGCGATTTCTGGTTCATTAATTTGAGCGGTATAGATTTCAAACAACTGCTTTAAACTCTGTTCACGTTCAAAGTCTTGCTGCTCGCCTTCTTTAGCTTTCAGTTTGGTAAAGGCAGTGCAAGTGCCTTTACCATTAATTTCAACCCATTCTTTAGGGTAGTTTTCATCACCAGGTTCAAAGGAAAATGAAGCCAATAGAATATCACAATCATGGTTTACATTCTTCTGGCAATTGTCACAGAAATGAGCAATAAAGCTCATTCCTTCTGTTCCGTTGCTTGGGCAGTAAGGTATTGGTTTAGATACAGAAACATCTTTATTCAATTTATTTAAAGGTGTTTTATATCCCAGTCGGGCAGGGTGCTTAGGTTCGCCTTTTTTTGTGAGCTCTCCCAAGTGATATAATTCATCTGTTGGTAAGCTCTCTAATAACTTAACCTTACTTGCTTTTAAAACTGTATGCTTTAAAGCCAAATCTCCCCAGCAAAATATAACCTTAGAAATAGTTCGTACTTCAAACAAATGCTTAATTGTTGCAAGGTTTATACCTTCAACAACTGGATCTACTTCGGTTGGTAAATCGTTGGGATTTGTAGCCCTAAAAGGGTACAAATTCATAAGTAACCAACCGCTACCAGGGCTAACTTTCTGAGTAAACCGTTTAATCTTCTTAACGGTCATATCGTTTAATTCAAGGTCGGCAGTGCTTGGATTGGCACCAATCCAAAGCACATTATCAGACTTTGGATTAACACCAATCCAAAGAAGGTTATCGCTATAATCGTTTGGTTGCCCAAGTAAGAAGCGGTACTTATTTTCTGAATCAGTTGAACAAATCCTTGTGTTTTCACCGATTATATTCTTGGCGTGTTTAATCAGTTCCATAGGATTTAAGCTAATGGCTTTTTGTTTAGTTTTAATGTTGAGTACCTTACATATACAATTCTTTCTGCTTGATACTCCATTTCACAACTTTTACATTCAGTATTAATAGTGTCATCTAATCCAACAAAAGGAAGTTCATAAGCATCATTATCTTTAAATCCGCAATACGGACAAGTAAGATAAAGAGTTCGAGTAGTATTAATTGGTTTAGGATTTTTCATTGATTGCAAGCTTTTCAAGTTCTAAATCAATTACATCGTCAGTTCTACCTTGATCAAATTCTATTTTAAAGTATGAACCCTTTAGTGTTTTGTAATTTTGCATGTTTTCGGACAAGCAATAATTCTCTACTTCCAAAATACCATCAATGAAATTGATACGGTTTAAATGGTTGGAAAGGGAGTTGATTGCTTTTTCAGCTGATTCAGCTTCAATCTCTAATTCACAAATCATAGGAATTGAGATTGTTACGTTGATTGGGTATTTCATATTAGGATAGTGTGCTTTTAGATAACTCAATTGCCTTTTTAAGGGATTCTATATCACCAATTTCAACTCCGTTTCTGCAACAGAAATCAAGACTGCCACCAAGCTCTAAAGCACGGTCTTCTGTAATTTCTTCAACATCATCAGGTGCCTTATTACTTGGCTCGTGATGGCATTTTGCAATAAACCCGTTATCGTCTTTAGTAAATCCAAAGAAGGGCTGTAATAAAAATCCTAGGTCAAAAAATCTAATATCATTGATATCGACATCTAACTCAAAAGGAAAATGAAGCTGGTGCTTCTTTTTGGACTTAAACTCCCAGACTGTTGCATTTACGGAGTTAGAAAGCTTTTTGCTAATCTTAAACAGTTTTTCATCCATCGGATTTTCAGAAACAAAACCGTAAAATTTCTTGCTGAAATGTACTCTACTAGAATTGTAGCAGTGATAAACAGCTTGCTTTACTCCAAACTCATCGCATTTTGAAAGAAAATGCTCATCTGCTTTAAGCCATTTCTCAAAGAAAGAAATGAGCTTATTATAAGTTTCAGTTCCTTTTTTTACGTGCCATAAATATGGCTTAACCTGGAATTTTTTTGTTGCCATTGTGTGTGTAGTTCAGTAAGGCTGTCCACCCTTTAAGGTTATGATTGTGTGTTAGAGTTATTCACAGATGTTATAGATAGAAGTACAAGTGCTTTCATCTAGCTCAAACATTTTAATTTGGTCGGGTTTTGTAATGTGTTTAACTACTTCTTTAATTGAAGCAATTTTTTTACTTGGGATATAGTTAGGACCGCAAAAGGTTCTACCTATTTCAATCTCCATTTGGGCTATTTTTTCAATAATCTCAGGATAACTTAATGATATCCTTTTTATCTCTCCTTGATTACAGAATACACAAGGAAAGCAACCAACTCTTTTAAATCCTTTCTTGTATAAAGGATTAGGTTTTATATTATGCTTTTTATGTATAATAAAAACCTCATCAGCAGTAAGTTCAAAAATAGGTCGAAACACAAAAGCGGTATTTCCTGCTTTTAACCATGCTCTAGTATCTTTAATTCTGTAGGCACCTTTCTCTAAACCAAAGTAATCAGCAAATACATTAAGCTTTGACCTTGCTCTGCTTTCATCCTTCCTTATACCTTGATAAATTTTGAATTCACCAGATTGGGCTAAAAGCCAATCTACAAAAGGCTTGATTTTTAATTCACTTGTACAAAAGCGAGCATTAAGACTGGGAAAGCGTTTCTTTTTTCTTGCTAAATCGTAAAAGCCTAATTCAGGATAAAGCCTCGTTATTTTAATGTTTAAAGCGGTTTCCAGATACTCTAAATACTCGTAAGTTTCTTTTGCTTCATTACCTGTATCACAAAACACCGCTGTAAACTCAACTCCTTGTGACCATAACAATATGGCAATAGCACTGCTATCTTTACCACCAGATATTTGAACAATCTTTCTCATTCTTGCCCCTCCCACTTATCTAAAAGTTCAAAAATCAGAAGGGTAATTATTGGCGCAGGAGGCGTATTAGCCTCAAAAGCCAATTGGTAAGAAGTATCAGGAAAAAGCGGCTCAAAGCTGCTTTGGTGCTTTTCCACTGCGATAACTTTGGCATAGCCAAGTTTATCGCCATCCTTGTTTCTAAGCTCTACCATATCATGAATTTGATAGGATAGTTTTAGGCTATGTGCACATTTGAAATAGAAACCAATGTCCCAAAGCTTTCTTTCAGCATCGTTCAGTTTTACAACTTTATAAGCCATTGCGCCCCCCTTTCTTCCTTAAATCCCACTCCAGAACGGCAACTGAAACGATTAAAACAAACAATCCCCAAAGGCAAATTGCCAAAACACCATAGAATAGTTGGCTATTCATTTGGCACCTCCTTTACACGTTCTTGAAGTGGAAGCATTATAAAAACGCCACCTTTTTGAATAAGGAAGTTTAATACTGCTGTGGCATTACTATTCTGTGCATTAGCAGATATTTCAATACTTGGGATTCCAGAAGTAAATTCAGGAACTTGATTTAAACAGTTTCTAAGTTTAAAACTGCTTGAAGTCCTTAATTCTTCAATATGAATTATAAAACTTCTCCAAGTGAAAGCTAAAGTTTCAAAGCTTTCATGTAGGTGCCTTAATTCATAGTGGTAAGTATTTAATTGCCAATCTGAACTATTAGCATATTGCAAAAATTCATCGAAGCTTTTTATTGGCCTGTAGTTCGGAATTATATTATCCATTTTGCAGCACCTCCATAATTTCTTCTGGCAAAACTCCATTTCGGGTTATTACAGTGTATGTAATTACCGATACTGTTGGATTGGCTTTAAAAGGCATTTTAATCTCACCTTTAGCATTAATTTTATCCCAAAGCGATATATAGCTTTCCCTTGCTGTAGCACAAGATTTATTAGGGAATAGGTAGTTTTTGAAACTGCCATTCTCTAACCTTAAAACACCTTCTCTAATCGCATCGTATTCACTAATGAGGTCTAATTTTTCTTGACGAACCTCAGTAACCAATAGGTAAATACGAGCATGCTCGTTACGCATATATCTACCGGTAGGAATATACTTCCATTCGGTATCTTGACTTTCTCGAAATTGACCAATATACTTAAAAGCATCACCGTGAACTGCCTTGTAATAAGGTTCGTGCTGCCTAACTATATCTCCAACTTCCAATTTAGTATCAAGCCTACGGGTTTGATCTTTTATGCCTTGATAATTGGCAAGTGCCATATCTGCACTAAAATTCAGGCGCTTAATTTTTTTCATAAGACAAACGAAGGGTTAAGGCTTATGAAAATAAGCCTAAGTTGAAACTGTATTTTGTTGGGGATTAAGGGTTTATAATCTCTGAACGGTCGTTTACAACTAAGTAGTTGTTTTTTGGATTATAGTCCAAAACAGTTAAGGGCTCGCTTTCCTTTAAAATCCGTGTTTTATTATCTGCATAAATAAACGGATTGATAAAGTTTCCAGAACTGATAGTTTCTTGGGCTAAATCAGTATCGTCATCTGGAAAAGGAAATACTTCACTTCTTAAAAAGGCTCCATCGTGCTTGTGCCTTAAAAAGGTTTCAAGTAAATATTTTCGCCCTGTAGCATTTTCTGCAACTATGGCTGTAGGCTCAAGTTTTTGAAATAGGTATCTGTATTCAGATGTATTTATAATCATGGCGACTTAGGGGTGAATGTGTGTAAGGTTTTAAAAGAAAGGGCTTGAATAATCAGAGGCCCTTTCTGCTGCTGGCGACTTCGGGAAGTTTTTATTATAACTATTAGGAAATAAGTATATCAATACCTAATTTTGCAATAGTTACTTTTATGTCTGGCGACTTAGGGGTGACTAAAGAGCCGTGACTTTAAATAGTTACGGCTTTATTTTTTACAGATTGTTTCAATGATAGTTGTAAGTTCAACATCGCTAGTATTGCCGTTTAATACATTATCAATCAGCTTTATACCGCTAGGATTATTAAACTTAGGAAATAGAGTTATAATCTTTTCTCTTAAACCTTTAGGATAAGGTTTACAAGCCAGAACTCTATTTTTAAAGTGCTGGGTTGGTGTTTCTCGCTTGGTTTCTATTGTTGCTATCATAAAATAACTTGTTTTCTAAGTATTAACCACTTACTTTTGATGTGTAATTCATACTTGAATACAAACGTAGTTGTTAACAAGTTAAAAACCAAACATAAACCACTTAAAAATCAACATTTTTAAAAAATGAATGCAGAACAGCGTGTAAATCTGATGTTTATCCAGTCAGGAATGACCAAAAAAGAATGGTCTAGTATAATTGGGATTCACGAAAACAACATAATAGCTATTATTAAGGGAAGGAAAAACGCTACACCTGCTATTATGAAGAAAATAGCTGAAGCTTCTCCAGAATATAACCCTGATTGGGTAATTCGAGGGCTTGGCGCTATGCTTACCGATGGCACTCCAGAGCCTTCGGTTGCAAATTCGGTTGCACAAAATGAACCTGAAAACGAGGCTATAAGTGTTAAAATGCTTGATTTTGTAATGAAGGAAAATGCTTATTTAAAGGCTAAACTAGACGAGGCACTCGCTATTATAGGTAATCAAGCAAGATTATCGGGAAAGCTTAACCTGCAACCGAATGCTGGTTATGCTAAAGAAGTAAAGTTCATTCCTGAACTTGCTTCGGTTGCATAATCGGTTGCAGTAGGCTTTAAAATGCCAATATTTTAAAGCTAACCAGCTGAATACCAATAATTTGTTCGATTCCCGTACGGGCTACAAAACACTAGGTATTTAGCTGAAATACAACAGGTTACGACAAAACAGAGGCATTAGCCTCTTTTTTTATGCAACCGAATTTTCAACCCTTTACTACCTCGTAAATGAAAGTTCTTTTTTGGCAGCGCAAGAATGCTGCAAATTCAAAGGGCTATGCTCCTTTATACGTTAGGCTTACTTTATCAGGTGAGCGATTAGAATGGTCCACTGAAATTTCATGCCCAATCAGCCATTGGCAGCCAAAGCAGCAACGCTGCAAGGGCAATAATGGCGAAGCGATTAGTATCAATCAGCAATTAGAAACAATAAAAGCAAGGCTTTTATTGGCTGAAACGAAAATAAAACTAGAAAACGGTGTAATAAGTTTGGCAGAAATTCGCAAGAATTACGAGTACAAGCAGGAAAAAAGCCACAGTTACCAAAAGCTTTGTAGTGAATTTATAAGAATAAGGTCAGAAAGTGGGCTTTTTGCGCCAAATACAGAGCGAAGCGTTAAAGTAAGAATTGGTATGTTTTTAAACTTCTTAGCAAGCCAAGGAATTACGAATTTGAGAGTACCGAATTTAAAAACAGAAATGCTCTACCAGTTTCAAGACTGGTGCGATAAGCAAGAATATAGCCTAGTAGTAACTACTAGAGCTATCAGGCAAATCAGTTGTGTTCTAAGATTCTGCAAGGATCGTGGAATAATAAACACCATACCAGAACTCAATTATAGGCCAAGAAAGATTTCAGGCAAGGAAATAATCTTCCTTACTGAAGATCAGATCCAGCGATTTAGCAACTTAGAAGTTGCAACGCTGGATGAGCAAAAGGCAAAGGATCTATTCCTTTGGCAAGTGTACACTGGTATGGCATACCAGGATGCACAAAACTTTAAGGTAGCCAACATTAAATATTTTAAGGAAAAGAAAGCAATTCTAATGCAGCGTCAAAAAACGTCAGAAACGTTTTTTGTTCCACTTTTCAAGCAAGCGGAAGACTTGTTGCTAAAGTGGAACAATTCTCTTCCACGCCTTACAAATCAAGGCTTTAATAGGATTTTAAAGCGATTAGGTAAGCGAATAGGTTTTGAAGGTAGCCTTACTACGCACGTAGCTAGGAAAACTGCTGCAACCTATTGGATAAACAACGGAGTTGATTATAAAATTGTAAGCAGATTGTTAGGCCATAAAAATAGCCTCGTTACAGAGGCTATATATGCGAAAATCAGTGTTGAAACTATACTGAAAGAAACGGAGCATCTTAATAAGGCAGCATAAATAACTCAACCTTGGCCACATCCCTAATTGGAAGTTCAATGTTGAACTTACGAATTAGGAAGTACCTATTTTCATAGCTAATCAGTCTATCCATTTTTACAAGGGTAAGGTCACCGATTGAAAGCAAAGCTTCAACGGTTACAATCTTACCCTTGTCTAATAAATTGAGGTACTCAGTGCCCAACTGCTTTACAATACCTTTTTCAGGATCATAATTCATTTGAAAGGCACTATCATAAGTACCGTCTGGGTACAAGTTATCAGAAGAACCAAAATTATATTCACCTCCAATACTATCTTCTGCAACCCCATTTTTAAACAGAAAACGAACTGCAAAGTCGTTCTTTTGGTTAAAGAACTCGCTGTAAAGCGGTTGTTTAACAAAAGGCACACGCCAAGTTTTGGCGGTGGGTGCTGAAGGAAAATCAGCACTATAAACAGTATCTACACCATCGTACATAAAGGTGCTGGAGGCACCTAGAGAATACTCATTTTTCGCCTCGTCAATTTCTATTGGTAAGAAATTGAGAGGACCAGGAATCCATTGAACTGTATTATCTTCCATGAGAGCATGGGTATAAAAACGGTTAAGGGAAGTAACCAAAGCATAAGAACCAATGCGCGCTTCTGTGTCCAAGTCAGCAACTTCAGCTACTGGATCAAGTAAAAACTCTTTATCAATATTCGGCACGAACTCACTTGTGAGCTCGTCAGAATCATCGAATGCAAAAGCAACCTTAAACCCTTCTTGGGTTGGTTGCTTAACGTTTACTATGCGCATTATTTTACCGTTCCAATCCCAAGCGTTAGCTTTGGCCTCATCGGTAAATAAGGTTTTTAAGGGCCATATTTTGGCACTTGTCAAAGTTGGATGAAAATCCACGTATAAGAAAAAGAACTTCCTGATAGCATTCAGGAATTCTTCAACAGAAATATTAGGCAGTTTACTTGCCAAGGCAATAGAAACTGCTGATCTATAAGTGTTGCTATTGTTTTGCGCAAGGGGCATCTCATCCAAAACAGGGTTATAAAGTACTACCTTGCTTAGGTCTGAAAATCCAATTCCCAGGGCATCTTGAAGGTTAAAAACATTTTTACTTAAATCAATCCCTAAGTATTCAAATTGCTTATTAAGCAAATTGATAAGTCTAGGAAATCCAGAAGTATAAACGGTATCTAGAATACCGTTATAGTTTACATATCCCCTGTAAGGCTCAAAAAAGAAATCAGGGAAATTCTCGTTATCAATCCCAGCAGGATTGTAAACAGGGAAATAAGCCAAATCTGGATTATCTAATTCAGGGATTAGACCAACGGGCAAAATTTCAGTTAGTCTATCATTTGAAGCTTCAAAATAAGACTGTGAACCCGCTCTTATTCTATAGGTAGGATCATAACCTTCTCCACTCTCACCAACAATGCTATCTTCAGAAGATAAATTTAAACTAGCACCATTGTAAGTGGTTTCTGAACCAAAAATAAAGTTATTAAAACTGTTTAAAATGTTAACCTTCCTACCGTTTGTTTCAAGTTCAAATAGTATAATCCAAGCAACGCCATTCTTAAAGAATGGTATTGCTACAAGGTCACAAACTGAAACTAAGGTAGGATCTAGATAATACTGGCTTCCATCCATAGCAGTTTCAAAAGCAGAAGCGGAAACATCCGCTGCACTAAAGCCCAAGAATTCAGCTTGAGCGGAATTGGAAATAGTAATATTTCCATTAATCAAAGCCTTGTACCAATAAAAGTTGGTATCACCAGGCTCTTCATAGGTTTTGTAAAACTTGCCTAATTCATGCTCAAAAGTTCTTGGATCATCAACAAAAGGAATATCAACCCTATAATTAATCCTTCTGCACAAGTCGGCAAACATATTATAGCCTTGATCGTTCCAATTTTGCTTTACAGTTAGGTAATAAGTATTGGCACTATTTTCACCAACTCCGTATTTTAATTCAAACCCATACAATCCTTCATATTGAATATTGGGTATAAAAGTAAAAGGAGGAATGTTAATTGGAGGAACAGCATAAAACCACATTGAACTTCTTAGCCCAAAATCGTAATCAATTCGAACCCCATTAACTAGATTAATCTTTTCTTGCAACTTATCAGCCAAGGCGCTGGCAGCAAGTTGGAATGTGCATTTAATGCTCGTTCTACTTGACTCCAGTACCTTTAATTTTCCTTTCCAACTGAGTGCACCCGCTATTAGCAAAGTGGCATCTAATGCCTCTTTGCGAGCGGTTGCTTCTAGAGTAAAAGGAAAATTGAGGGCTGATAAGTTTTCGTAAGTTGCGGGTACCTCGAATGGTAGTGTGAAGTTTGCAGTAATCAATTCATCCGTGAATAGATTGCTGTTAAGTTCAACTGAAAGGCTATCATCCACGATGATAGTCTTAGAATTAGCAAGTAGGATAATTTCGATCATATAAAGCGTTGTTGTCGGCAAACTTGAAAGTAAACTTGATAAACATTAAGCCGTTAGGCTCGTCAGCGTTTTTAGAGCTTGCGCTAGTAATAAAAATTCTTCTACGCCTAAATAATATCAATTTAGAAGCAAGAATTTTCCTATAGAAAGGAAGCTGAACGCTGTTAAAATAACCTGTTGAACCTTCAAAATCTTGCGTAAAATTGAATTGATTAGTTATAGGAAAAATCCTTTGTTCGAGTCCAACGCCAATCGTTTGAGGCTTCTCCAAAATAGCAGTCTTGGTTTCAAATTCAAAGCCACCATTGAATTTTAATTCAATAGGTAATTCAGAAAAACCACCAAGGCCGTCTTCATAAATAAAGCCATCAAACGGCTCATTATTGAAGTAGTAACTAACACCGTTGAACTTACGGCAGATAAATGAATCAGAGTAAGGATAAACATTGTTATCATCAAACTTAGCTATAACACTAAATTTTTTACCTAGAATATCATTAAATGGCAATGCAGCTTCAGCAATATTTTGCTGAAAATACATAAAGTAAAAAGGTAGCTTTCGTATTTCAGTGTTAAATGCATCAAACAGCGAATAATTAAAATTTGTATTCTGGATTGCCTTGTTACCTGATTGATCTAAAACTTCAAACATTAAGCTTTCTTCATTTCCATTTTCAAATACAAAAGTTGTGGTAAGATTGTCTTTAAAAGACTTTTCATATTGATTGCCCATATTAGTAAAAAGGCAAGCACCTTTTCTTAAAGAGCCAATCCAACCTTCTTCATTAGGGTAAGGAAAAATAGATCCTATCAAAGCTTGGTACCAAGTATGTTGCTGCAAGCAGTTTACAGAATACATTAAATCAGAATTGTAAACTTCTGATTCATCAGCATTGGAAACTGAATATTTCCAAACTGCAGGGATTACCATCATTGCTTTATCAATTTGCTGAACTTCCTGAAGGTCGTTATAAGGAGTTCTTTCAATTTGTTGAATAACTTGATCAACACGAAGCTTGATTTGAAAGGCTCTGCCCGTTAAATCGCCACCATCTATAACAAAAGGCATTGTTTCAAACTCACCGATAAGCGTATCGTTGAAAGTTTGACCATTATAAATATCAAATTTAGATTGAAAAATCTTCACTATAAATTTTTCATTGTTGTACACATTTTGAAGAATGTTACATTCTGAAAGCGCAGCCCAAATAGCAGGTTTAGAAAATACAACTATTACAATTCTTATATTACCAAAATCACTTGAATAGGTAAATTCATTGTAATAAATTCCATCAACTGGGTTTCTAAATTCCAAAAGAAAGGTAGCTTGATTTACTTGAATTAGTCTAAACCCATTTGATAAAGAGTTGATCATGCTAGTAACGATACTAGCATCTTGGCTCTGGGTATCAAACTCAATGCTTAAGGTTTTGCGAGCTGCCAAACCATCAAAAGCAAACAAGTAACTTGGTTCGCTTACAGTGCCAATGTTTAGTACATTAAAAGGCTGATAATTACTTGTTATAATTGGTTGCATTACGATGTGCCGAAAATTCTAGGGTTAACACGATTATTTGTAACAGGAATACCAGAAGGATAACGAGCATCTAAAGCATCGTCTAGGAACTTGGCTTGCGTTTGATACGAAAGAACTAACGCTTTTTCGCGTGGGTTCTGAAGTAGCATCTTAATAGCTTGTAGCTCTGTTAAAATAGCTAAGTCAAGGCTAGAAGTATTCAGCCTTGGTGGCATTTTCACTGTGCTACCACCATCGGCAAAAGCCGCCATTTTTGAGCTGCTTTTTCTACCAGTTCTGAAAGCTTCAATCATTCTTACAGAATCCGCTACTAGCGGTTCTGAAAGCAAATAGTTAGGCACAATATATTCGGCACCTTTTTCGCCTACTAGGGCGTAGTAAGGTTTAGAAACTACACCACCATCTGCAATACTGCCACCAGTTTGAGCAATACCAGGTATTGCCTTGGTGGCACCACCAAGTGCAAATGCTGGTGGCTCGGGTGGTGCTTGGCTATCAATTAAAGCCAATTGGCTACCAGTAGTAATAGCAGCCAAAGCGATACCAATTACAGGCGTGAATTTGATACTTAGATCCATGGCTAGAAGAGCGCCTTTAATTAAGGCCTCAATTCTTGCCATCTGCTGCCTTTTCTCAAATAGAGCCACCTCCATTTGATACTGTTTTAAGGCATACTCCTTTTCAATACGATCCTTTTCAGAATTATACTTTTCCTCAGTGATAGTCTTGGCATCAAGGCTATCTTTGAGGTGTTTTAATTCAGCATTTTTTACCCTTTTCAACTCATTCATAGAGTTGTTATAATCAGCTTGTTGTTGGTTTGCGATAGCATCCAACATCATAAAAAACACGTTTGCAATATCATTTGCAGCCTGTACGGCTGCCTCTACCTCAGCTTGGTAGGTGTTTTCAGCCTGATTTTTAACATCTGCATAATATTCATTGGTAAGGTTTGCTTTATCCCTTAAAAAATTCTCATGCAGAATTTTTTGTTGCTCTACATCGTCTTTTGCAGCCTCCAAACGAATAGCATATTCGGTTGTAAGCTGTTTCATTCTGCCCTTAAAAAGGTCAGCTTCAGCGGCATTGTATTCTTGCGCGGTAGTGGCTTGCGCCTTTCTTCTCTCAGCTGTAGCCACTTCCAAAGCAGCCTCATTAGCAAGTTCTGTACTTAGTTCTTGTAAAAGTTCTTGCTGCCTTTCAGCGTGGTAGCCTTTTTCATCGGCTGCTATTTCCTCAAGCTTGCGCTTGTACTTTTGCATAGCTTCACTTTCAACCATAGAAAGCAGCTTTCTATCGCTTATACGCCTACGAGCTTCTTCAACCTCCCTGTCTGCTACGGTTGCAGCTTGCGCCCGTTCACGGTCGTATTTATCAACAATAGAGGCATTATATTCATCAACTGCCCTATCTTCAATAGCCCGAATTTCATCCAAGTATTTTTCATTACGTTTCTTGGCTTCTTTTAATGCCTTAGCTTCTGCTTTAGCCTTTTTTGAAGCTGCTTTATCATCGCCAAGTGATTTGTATTCTTTGGTTTCTCCGCTTGCTTTCTTAGGTCCAGAAGCTACATTTTCCTGCATCCCAAAGGCTTTTTGAAAATCAGCTTCATAGGTTTTCATTTGCTCTAAAGCTGCTTTTAAATCACCATTTCTAAGGTCTTGCGCTCTTTTAGCCCAATTACCAATTACAAATTGGTCTTGATCAAGGCTCGCTAACAATCTTTTTCTTTCAATCTCTAATTCTTCATTATCAGTAAACTGCTTATTTCTTAATTGCTCAATCAATTGAGCAGATTGCTGCTCACTGGTCAAGCCTTCTTTTAAAATAAGACCTAACTTTTTTCTGCTTTTAGCAATTTTCTCATCCCTTGAAATAGTTCTTTCTGCTGCATAGCCTTCAAATTCA
>JAIXRY010000017.1 GCA_027484965.1 bacterium
CACAGTCCTTATTCTTGGTGTTGCCAATGCTTCAGCAAAAGGTGTTTCTTTGGCAAACCGTGCCCTAAAAGAAGTTCAAGCTGAAACTTTATTATCTGAAGGCGCAGAAGCTATACGTTCTCAAAGAGATAATGCTTGGTCAAATATATCTAATCTTCAAGTAGGTACAACATATTATCTATCTTTTAATACAACAACAAATACTTGGTCTTCAACTACAACTCCAAATACTATAGATAATACTTTTACTCGCTCTTTTGTTGTTTCTAATGTTAATAGAAACAGTAATGACGATATTGCTGTATCAGGCACTCTTGATACTGGTACAAAACTTTTTACAGAAACAGTTTCATTTCCTTATACAGGAGGTACAGTAAGTCGAAATTTGTCATTCTATTTATCAAATATTTTTGAATAATATGAAAAAGTCTATAAAAGGATTTACTCTTGTAGAAGCGTTGGTTTATATAGCCGTCTTCTTCTTTCTTTCTGGTGTTGTTATTTATTCTTATACAATAACAATAAATTCTTACAAACAAATATTTGCTCAAAGAAATTTGATGAATAATGGTTCAAAAACACTTGAGCGTATTGCAAGAGAAGTAAGAAAGGCTGAAAGTATTGATTCTGCTAATAGTACGTTTGGAACAAATCCTGGAGTTCTCGAGCTCGACAGTGCCTCACGTAGTGTTCGATTTCTTGTATCTGGAAATTCAATAAATTTTGTTGAAAATGGAACCACAATAGGAAACATGCTTTCATCTTCAATTACTCCAACAAGTCTTATCTTTAGAAAAATTACAACAACAAATGGAGAGGGTGTTAAAATAGAAATGCAACTAAGTACTCAAGTAAAAAATACTACAATGACAGAATCTTTTTATCAAACAGTTCTTCTTCGTGGAAAATATTAATATGAAAAAAGTATATCAAAACCAAAAAGGAGCTGCGATGACTATTGTTGTTTTGTTTTTTGTTATTATAGGAGTTCTTATTTTAGGTGGAATTATTGGACCTGTTATAAGTAGTTTTAAAATTTCAAAAACTAATCTACTTTCTGAACAAAGTTATTTTACTGCAGAATCTGGAATAGAAGATGTTTTTTATAGAATTAAGACTAGCCGTCAATACAACAACTCAGAAAACCTCACTTTGGCAGGTTCTTCAACAACTACTACGGTTACTGACGTATCTTCAACACAAAAAAATATAAATACGACAGGTACGGCAAGTTCTTATGAAAGAAGGGTTGGTATGACTCTTACACAAGATTCCGGAGTCTCTTTTAATTATGCCGTTCAAGTTGGACAAGGAGGTATTTCTCTTTCGGGAAGTTCTAGGGTTAATGGTAATGTATATGCAAACGGCCCTATTACAGGAGATGGCTCATCATCTATTACAGGTTCTGCAATATCAGCCAATAGTCCTGCTGCTTATGCTGACCAAACAAATGGGAGTGGAGTACCTGTAACAAATTTTAGTTTTGGTAATGCTTCTAATACTGATTTGGCACAAAGTTTTCGAGTTTCAAGTACAACACCTATAAGTAAAATAAGACTTTATATTAGAAAAGTGGGTAACCCTTCAAACGCTACTGTGTATATACTTCCTGACTCCAATGGAAGTCCGGGGACAGGTACTATAACAAATGCTACGCTTACAGCATCTTTAGTTACAGCAAATTATTCTTGGGTTGACGTTGTCTTTTCATCTAATCCTGCATTAAGTGTAGGTACAACTTATTGGATTGTTGTTGATACAGGTAATTCAAGTTCAAACTATTATATTGTTGGAGCAAACAATAGTTATGCTAATGGTCAAACAAAAATAGGTGGGCTATGGGGGTCTTGGGGAGCAACAAATCCTTCAAATATTGATATTTTTTTTGAAGTATATTTAGGTGGGGTGTATGGATCAATAACTGGAAGTTCTGGAAGTCAGTGGAATCAATTTCGTGTAGGTACTGGTGGAACACATAATGCTCAAGCACGTATAGTGAACTATACTAACGCAACAGGAACTATATATTGTCAGTCAGGTACTGGTAATAATAAATCATGCAACACTTCTCAAACTGATCCTGTTTATGCAAATTATCCAATTTCTGATGCTAATATAACGGAGTGGAAAGAAGACGCAGAGTCTGGAGGAGTTCATAATGGGAATTTTATTGTAAATGGAGCTTCTACTGTTACTCTAGGATCAAAAAAGATTAATGGTAATTTGTATGTAAGTGAAAGTGGAACTTTAAATTTAACCGGACGTCTTTGGGTTACAGGTAGTGTTGAAGTCAGTGGCGCTGGGAAGATTAAACTTTCTCCGTCTTATGGTTCTTCAAGTGAAATTATTGTTTCTGATGGAAGAATAAATATTTCTGGGAGCTCGCCTATACAAGGCTCAGGTACTTCTGGTAGTTATTTGATTACAGTCAGTACAAGTAATTGTCCTATAAATCCTAATTGTTATGGAGCTTATGCTGCTAGTATATCTGGCGCTGCCGGTGCATTGGTCCTATATGTACCAAATGGGTACGTTTCACTTACTGGTAGCGCTAGAGCTAAATCAATTGTAGGATATTTGGTTTCTCTTGCAGGTGCTGTTACTTTGGATTATGAATCAGGGCTTGCAAATATAGATTTATCTAGTGGTCCTTCTGGTTCTTGGACTCCTAGCGGTTGGGGTGAGACTCAATAATTTCTAAGACTTCAAATAGTGGTGTATAATATCAGATATGGAACCACTAATTATCGGAAACTGGAAACTTAACCCAAAATCTTCAAAAGAGGCCACCAATGCTTTTAAAGCAATAAAAAAAGGATTGCTAAGAGATAGTAAAGCTGTTGTTTGTGTGCCGACTCTCTATATATCAGAACTCTCAAAGTTAATTGGTAAAAATATTTCTATTGGAGCTGAAGATGCTTTTGAGGTTGATCTAGGTGCGCACACTGGGAAAGTTTCAGCACTTCTTTTGAAACAATACAAAGTCTCATATGTTTTAGTGGGTCACTCAGAAATGAGAGCGAGTGGTGATACAGATGAAATTGTTTCTCAAAAATTGCGTAGTGTTTTGAAGCAGGGAATTACACCAGTACTTTGTGTTGGAGAAAAAGAAAGAACAGAAGAACATTGGTATCTTCATGTAGTAAAAGAACAAATTCTTAAAGCCTTTGATGGATTTTCTCCAAACGAAATAAAAAAAGTTGTTATTGCGTATGAACCAATATGGGCAATAGGTAAAGACGCAGTCCGTTCTTCTACACCAAGCGAGTGTGAAGAAATGACTATATTTATTCGTCGTGTTATTGCAGATATAACAGGTGAAAAAATTGCTCATGATATGAAAGTTCTTTATGGGGGGTCAGTAGATAAGGCAAATGCACAATCATTTATGGATATACAAGGTGTAACAGGGCTTCTTATAGGTAGAGTCTCTCTTTCACCAAAAGATTTTACAGGAATTATTAATAATGCTTACGATAAATTAAAAGAAAAAAATAAACATGCAAACACTCAAAAAAATAAAGGCAAAAAATAAAAAAGTTCTAGTTCGTGTAGATTTTAATGTTCCTATTGAAAACGATAAAATACAAGACACGTTTCGTATAGACAAAGCTCTTCCGACTATTGAATTTTTGGTGAAACAAAAAGCAAAAGTCATACTTCTCGCTCATTTAGGTGAAGATGGAACACAATCTCTTGTCCCTATTGCAAAATATTTGAATAAAAAAATAAAGACTGTATTTCTCCCAACAACAAATCTTAAAGATATAGAGGAACTTGTAGAAAAGATGGTAGGGGGAGATGTTGTTCTATTGGAGAATATCCGTCGTTTCAAAGGTGAAAAAGAAAACGATACAGTACTTGCAAGATCTCTCTCTCGTCTTGGTGACTTCTATGTAAATGATGCTTTCTCTGTTTCTCATAGAAAACATGCTTCAGTGGTAGGAATTGCGAAACATCTGCCTTTATTTGCAGGACTCCAGCTTGAGCTTGAAATAAAAAATCTTTCAAAAGTTCTAGAACCAAAACACCCATTTCTTTTTATACTCGGTGGTGCAAAGTTTTCTACAAAACTTCCTCTTTTAAAAAAATATCTCGAAAGTGCTGATTCTGTATTTATTGGTGGAGCTCTTGCAAACAATGCACTTAAGAGTGCTGGATTTGAAGTCGGAGAATCTCTGGTTGATGATGGGTTTGAAGTTCCGAAGAATATTTTGAAACACAAAAATTTCTTCCTTCCTATGGATGTAGTAGTAGAAGAAAACAATGAATCACATACATGCACTGTTGCCGAAACAACAGAAACAGAAAAGATTGTTGATATAGGCGCTTCTACTGTGAAAGAAATTCTCGCCCTAGCAAAATCTTCAAAGCTTGTCGTATGGAATGGTCCACTCGGATTTTACGAACATGGATACGATAAAGCAACAAAAGATCTTTTGAAGGGTCTGGCAAAATTAGAAAAGACCGAAGTGATTATTGGTGGAGGAGATACAGTAACTCTCGTACAAAAAATGAAACTCACAGACAAATTCACTTTTGTTTCGACTGGTGGTGGAGCGACTCTCGAATTCCTCGTTAAAGGAACTTTGGTAGGAATAGATGTCTTAAAATAAAATTTGTTAAATAAAAAAAGCCCTGAAAGGGGCTTTTTTGTTAGTCATCAAAATAGTTTGGACGATATGTTCCTGCAAGTTCCGCCTTTCTATGTATATTTAATAATTTAACATAGTAAGGAATTTTTGATTTATTTCTGTTTATCTTTTTATTACTTATAAATCTAAGTATTATTTCTCTACGTCTTTGATTTTTCATATTTTATTTTATTTATACACTAAGTTTATATTTTCTCAAAACAAAAGCCCTGAAAACAGGGCTTTTTAGCGAAATCTTCCAACTGGTCCTCCATCTTTAATCCCAAAAAATATAAGGAGTTTCTCGAGCCAATTAGAATTTTTATTTTTGGTGAATTTACTAAAGAACATAAGCCTTTTGCCTGCATTCTTTTTATTTATACTCTTGTTTTTCATTTTTATTTTATTTATATACTAAAAATAATTTTTTTACAAAAAACTTTATTTGTTTTTTAAATAAAGTGCCCGGAATTTGCTTTGCAAATTCCGGGCTAATTATTTTAAAACTTCAATTTTTCTTGAATTTCAATTTTTTGTTCTTCACTCTCATATACTTTTCCGTGCCAGAGTTTGTATCCGTCATCTTTATAGCGGGGGATTACATGAATATGTGCATGAAATACTTCTTGTCCAGCGTCTTTTCCGTTATTCATACCAATATTTATTCCGTCAGCATTCAACACTTCTTTTTGTTTTGTTGCTATTTGTTTTGCAATTACAATCATTTTTTCTAAAACTTCATTTGGAATTTCAAAGATATTTTCATAAGATTCTTTTGGTATTACGAGTGTGTGACCAGGATTGATAGGGTTAATATCTAAGAAAGCAAAGATTTGATTGTCTTCATAAATTTTTGCACAAGGTATTTCTCCTTTGATAATTTTTGTGAATATTGTTTCCATTTGATAATTATATCAAAATTTTTAAATTTGCGATTTTTATAAAAAGAGAGTACAGTAATCTCAAACAAATTATAAAAATATGGAAAATAAAGTATTTAATCCAAAAGTTTTTGACATAGAAACAATAATAGATTTCCTTAAAAGCCCAAAACATGATATTTTCATGGCTAAAGGAGTAGATTCTATAACACAAACACTTGAGATATGTTTACAAGTTTTTGATTTTACTAAAAATAATGATTTTGCTGAAAAAATATTTAAAACTATTAATTGTGATGGTTTAAATTTAAGATTTAAACAATGTACAATTAACGGTACTTTAAGATTTCAGGATTCAGTTTTTGGTAATATTAGTTTTGAACATTGCTCATTTACTGAAAATGACTTTGTAAATAATACAAAGAAAATTAATTCAATAGAGTTTGTTAAGGTTTCGACAGGTTCCATTTCTATTGAAAAATGCGTAGTAGACGCTCCTGTATTATTTGAACATTGTCAGCCAAAAGAAATTCAGATACTATCTTCAATTATTGGGGGTGGAGTAAATTTAACCAATTTAAATGATAAGGATACAAAAATCCATATCAATAAAGTCATTGGTAGTATTTTGCTACCAAAAGTAAAATCTGACTTTATCTATTGTGATGAAGTATCTATCCCTTTTTTAAATGGAGATCAAATTATTTCTATTAAAATACGAAAAACAACGCGCTAATGCGCGTTTTTAATTTGGTTTTTGGTATAATGTACATCTTATGACACTACACGCGCTGACTGAACAGATTTTGACTCAAAAAGGAATTCAGCAAAAAGAATGGGAAGATTTTCTCAATCCAAAATACGAACTCTTAGGAAATCCATTTTTGATGGCGGGGCTTGAGTCTGGTGTTGTACGTCTATTTGAAGCTATTGATCACAATGAAAAGGTGGTTATTTATTCTGACTATGACTGCGATGGTGTACCTGCAGCTGCAATGTTCGACGATCTTTTTCAAAAGATTAATTTTCAGAATTATGAAATATATATTCCAGATAGACACGAGGAAGGGTATGGGTTACACAGAGAAGCGATTGATGGATTTATAGAGAGTGGAGTCACATTGATACTTACTCTTGATCTTGGTATTACAGCCCACGCGGAGGTGATACATGCAAGCACTCATGGTATTGATGTGATTGTTACAGATCACCACCTACCAAAGACACATGAAGATGGAAGTGATAATCTTCCAAAAGCGTACGTAGTAATAAATCCAAAACGTTCAGACTGTAAGTATCCTGAAAAGATGCTTTGTGGTGCTGGAGTAGGATTTACATTTATTCGAGGATTTTTGGAAAAGTATCGTGAATATTTTAAAGTGCCTGTTGGTTTTGAAAAGTGGTCACTCGACCTTGTTGGGATTGCGACACTCTCTGATATGGTGCCTTTGGTGGGAGAGAATAGAATACTCGCATCTTTTGGACTCAAGGTTATAAGACAAACAAAACGCTTCGGACTTCAAGAACTTTTTTATGATGCTGGAGTAGAAACATTTCGTGTTACAGAAGATGATATTGGATTCACTCTTGCTCCACGCCTCAATGCTGCAAGTAGAATGGAGAGTCCAAAATTTGCTTACAATCTTCTCGTCGCCAAAAATATGAAAGACGGAAAAGAAGCTACGATTCATCTAGGGGGTTTAAATGATAGTCGCAAGAGTGAAGTCGCTCGCATAATGAAAGAGGTCTACAAAAAAATGGAAGGAAGAGAAATAAATAAAGTTGTGGTGATTGGTGACAAGTCTTGGAGAGTGGGAGTACTTGGTCTTGTGGCGACCAAGATTGTCGAAGCGTACAAGGTACCTGCTTTTGTCTGGGGACAAGAAGGTGGAACACAAATCAAAGGTTCTTGTCGTAGTGATGGTAATACTCATTTGGTAACCCTTATGACATCTCTATCTAGAGATACGATATCAAATTTTGGAGGGCATATTGGTGCTGGAGGATTCACGCTTACTGATAGTGGAATATTTTCTTTGGAAGAAGAATTGATTGCTATTGTAGATGAGCATAAGATTGAAAATGTTGAATCAGACAAAAAAGGTATTGTTGTATCTTTGAAAAATTTTGGTGATGAAATGTACAATGCGGTAAACATTCTCGCGCCGTTTGGATTTGAATTTGAAAAACCACAATTCATATTCGGGGACGCGACACTTGTAAGCTTTAGAAATTTTGGTAAAGAAAAGAATCATTTGGAAATAATTATTTCAAATGGAAAGAAGGATATAAAAGCAATTCAATTTTTTAAAACAACAGATTCGTATGAAGGGAAGCTTGTTGTGGGAGAGCCGATATCAATTCTCGGATTTATTGAAGAGTCCTGGTTCTTACGTAAGAGAGAACTTCGAATTAGAATTGCTTATATTCTATAAAATATTTGTTTGACAATTAAATTTAATTACGTTATAATAATTGAAAATTTAAAATCAAACAAATGAAAAATTTAAATGAAAAAACAATTGATGCGTTAAATGCATTGATTGCACAAGAAGGACAAGATAGTTTTGTTATTGATGACCTCAACAGAATACTTGGAAACGGTGTAGACTTTTGGGAAGAAGAAAAAATAAAAATCTCTCACTTTTACAAAGAAGTATTCGGTACAGTACTTGATTGGGCTACCATTAAGACACCAGAATACAACCCTTCATTTCCTCGTTTAGAATATGTTGACTCTACACTTACGGGCTCTGTACTCATTGCCACCTACAAACGTCTTTTCGGAGATAGTAGTGTTTATAATAATGACTACTCAAAAGACATTGACGCGAAGACAAAAGAACAACAATCTCGCAGAGAAGGCAATTATACATTTATTCATGTAGGAGGTATTGAACCAGATAAAAATCATTTAAACAAAAGTTATGATGATTTTTATCAAGACAGCAATCAATACATGATTCCTTATGAAGGAATTATTACTGCACTTCGTTATCGTTTTTAAACAGACAACATGCTAGATGTTAAACGGCTGACTCGCTTCCATGCACTTGACTCCGATGGTGACGTGCTCTGCATGTACCAGGATGTCGATGGCCGGTTCCGCTTAGGCTGGAGCAATCGTGGCGATCGCAATTCAGACAGCGGTCCTCGTCAGGTCAATTTCTAATTCTTTTATTTTTCTTTTTTTTAATCATTTTGAACCCTATCTGCAATTTTGTAGATAGGGTTTTTATCTTTATTCTGCCTTTTGTTTCGCATTTCTGATACAATTCATGTATGGAAAAAATAGAAATATATACAGATGGAAGTTCTCTTGGTAATCCAGGTCCGGGTGGGTGGGGCACTGTGATTTTGTTTCATCAGAAAGATAAGACTAAAAGCACTATTGTAGAGATAGGGGGAAGTGAGAAACAAACAACCAATAATAGAATGGAATTATTCTCTGTAATATCTGCCCTCGAAAGACTCCAGACTATTGATACAGATATCAAAGAAAAGATTGTAGTATATGCAGATTCTCAGTATGTACTCTCAGGGATTACTTCTTGGATAGATAATTGGGAGAAGAATAATTGGCGTACAGCAAACAAAAAAGAAGTACTCAATCAAGACTTATGGAAGCGCCTGCGATCTGTTTCACAATACTTCAAAAATATTTCTTGGCAGAAAGTGAAGGGTCATGCAGGGGTTTCTGGAAACGAAAGGGTGGATACGATTGCCACCACCTACGCTCAAACAGGAACATGTGCACTCTATCAAGGTCAGTTACACGAGTATGAAAAACGTTTTGGTAAATTGTAAATAAGGGTTATGAATAAAAAATATGTAGATATTATTTTGGTCGGACTTGTGGGTGTTATCACTCTGGTCCGACTTTTTTTATTTCCAATTACTTTGCCAAAAATTTTTACTGATAACTTTGATAAAAAAGTAACAATGTCTGGAAAAGTTGTTTCACCTGTAGTTTCTGGTGAATATACTTTTTCTTTTAATCTAAAACCAGAAAATCAAAACTTTCTAGTACTTGTAAGAACCTATGAAGATCCAAAAGTATTTTTTGGAGACAAAATAAAAGTGTCAGGTAAACTCGAAAAACCAAAACCTTTTGAAACAAATAATGGAAGAGAATTTAACTACGATACATATTTAGAATCACAGAATATTTTAGCTATTGTTTCAAATTCAAAAACAACTCTAATAGAAAGACCAAAATACTCTATAAAAAGATTTTTATTTTCTATTCAAAGTAATTTTAAAAATTTAATAAATAAATTTGTATATGGAAATGAAGGAGCTCTTGCAAATGGAATATTACTCGGAGATAAAACTGGTTTTGATAAAAAAATAAAAGATGATTTTATTAGAACGGGCACTATTCATATTGTCGCTTTGTCTGGATACAACATAACTATTGTCGCAGAATATATTACATCAGTACTTCGACAAATATTTTCATTTAATATTTCTATCTTTGGAGGAATACTGGGGATAGTATTTTTTGTAATTATGACTGGAGGTTCTGCGACTGCTGTGCGAGCAGGTATTATGACTATTATTGTTCTGATTGCAAAATATACAGGACGTGCAAACATTGCTCTCCGTACACTTGTTATAGCTGGACTTGTTATGATATTGATTGAACCAAAAGTTATTTTTAATATTTCATTTCAACTTTCATTTCTTGCTACGTTTGGAGTGATTGTTGTGGCTCCAAAAATAATTAAATATATATCTTTTGTAACGACACGATTTGGGATTAGAGAATTACTTGCAACAACACTCGGAGCGACCATTATGGTTATGCCTTTGATAATTTTTTCTACTGGAATTGTTTCTGTATTTTCTATTCCTATAAATATTATTATTTTACCGTTTATACCTTTTGCAATGCTCTTATCATTTGTGGTAGGAATTTTGGGGATGATATATACACCACTTGCAATACCATTTTCAGAAATACTTCATATCCTCTTGTCTTTAATATTAAAAATAATTCACCTTGTTTCTGAAATATCTTTTTCTGTTTTTAATGTTCCAAAATTTTCTATAACTATATTAATCGCTACTTATGGAATTATTTTTTACTTCTCTCTTAGAAATAAAAAAGAAAATAAATAATAAATTAAAAACCTCCATCTGGAGGTTTTTAATTTATTGTGCTTTTTTGAAATTTTCTTCGATTACGCTCCAATTCAGATTTTTGAAGAATGCCTCTACATAATCTTTCTTTGCTGATGTAGGGAAGTCGTACACATATGCATGCTCCCACATATCAAGAGCAAGTACCGGTGCACAACCAACCAATTGTCCTAAATGTTGCTCTTCAACCCAAGTAGTCAAAAGTCTGTTTGTCTGTTTGTCAAAATATAACATCGCCCAGCCAACACCGCGAGTCATTGCTATTGTTTTTAAGTGTGCAATAAACAATTCAAACGATTCAAAATCCTCCGTGATTTTTTTATAAAGAGAACTTTCTGTATCAATTTCTTTTGTCCCACCTTCAAAACTAGAGAAATATATTTCATGGTTTCTCATACCGTCAAATTCAAATCCAAAACGTCTTTGAAGTTCCCCTATAACGTACATATTATTTGGAGTATCTTGTGAAAGTTCTTTTATTTTTGAAAGTATAAGATTTGAATTATTTACATATCCACTGTAGAGTTTCAAATGTTCTTCGATATTTTTTTGTGAAATTCCTGAAAGCTCTGGAATGTTGAAAGTTTTTGCTGTAAACATATGTTTTTAAATTAATTTATTAAGTACTTTTTAGTATACTGTATGTAATGATTCAATCAAAATGGCTTTGGAGAATTGTATTTGTCCTTACACTTACATCTTTAGGGTCTTTTATATACCTCTATAAAAATAAAATTAAATATAATACTTTCTCCGTCTCATTTCTAGATGTAGGACAAGGCGACAGTATTTTGATCCAAGCTTCAAATGGTAGACAATTACTTATTGATGGAGGGAGAGATAAAAAGGTTTTAGGGAAATTAAAAGAGGTATTACCGATAGGCGACACTAGTATTGATGTGGTAATAGGTACACACCCAGACGCTGACCACATCGGAGGACTTGTAGATATTTTAAATACTTATGAAGTTGGGGCAATATTAGAACCTGGAGTATCTTCAAAATCAAAAATCTATGCAACTTTTGAAGAATTAATACAATCGAAAGACATACCACACATACTTGCAAGAAGTGGAATGAGTATTGTACTTGATAAAGAAAATAAAATTATCTTTAAAGTACTTTTTCCAGATCAAGATGTTTCTAGATTGGAAACAAACGAAGCTTCGATTGTAGGGATACTCGAGACACCTTACGGGAATGTTTTACTCACTGGTGATTCTCCCATTTCTAAAGAACTGTATCTGGTACAGAAAGACGGTGCTGATTTAAAAGCCGATATCTTGAAGCTTGGTCATCATGGATCTAGAACTTCTACCTCGATGGAATACTTACAAGTCGTCCAGCCAAAACTAGCAATTATTTCAGCTGGTCTTGATAATTCATACGGTCATCCACACAAGGAAGTAACAGGTCGCTTAAGCTCTCTAAAGATTCCGTATTTGGAAACTAGTAAAGAGGGAACTATAAAATGCTTCCCGAATAATATGGTTTTAGTCTGTGAGTAGTTGTATTGGTTTAAAAATTATTTTTTCAAACTATCTCTTATTTCACGAAGAAGGAGAACTTGTTCTGAAGTCTCTTCTTGTTTAACTTCTTCTTTTTCTTCACGACGAAGTTTGTTCATCATTTTTATTGCAACAAACATAACTGTTGCCACTATAACAAAATCAAAAAGTGTTTGAATAAATGTCCCAATATTTAAAGTTATTGCAGGTAATAATTCTGTACTTTCTCTTAATATAAATTTTATATCTGTAAAATTAACTCCTCCAATCAAAAGCCCAATAGGTGGCATAATAACATCAGACACAAGAGAGGAGACTACTTTTCCAAAACCACCTCCAATGATGATACCGAGAGCAAGATCAACAACACTTCCTTTTGTGGCAAATTCTCGGAGCTCTCTTAAGAATGTACGAGGTTTTTCTATAAGATTTTCTTTCATATGGTATTAATTATATCACAGTGATTAGATGGTGGATGTAAGAAGGTGGTAAAACAAAAGAGTGGGACCCGAAGGGTCCCACTCTTTTGTTTGTAATTACTTTATCAAACCTGCTTTTTTGAGAGTTTGAAATGCACCGTTTTTTGCAATAGTGCGGATTGCTTGAGTAGAAAGGTTGAGTACAAATGTTTGCCCAAGTTCAGGAACAAAAATACGCTTCTTTTGAAGATTGATGTATTTGCGAACTTTTCCTGTTGGAGTGTATTTTGTCGCACGAACACGGTTAGAGTATCCGCCTCCTACTATTGAACTTTTTTTAGTTATTGCACAAGCTTTTGCCATAGGTAATCATACTAACATTTTCTTTTGTTTTCTGCAACTGTCATTTTTGTGTCAAATAATTGTTTTTGAAGTCGTACTTTAACGGACATAGCGTGCGACACGATTTCGCAAAATCGCACCATGATTTATTTTTCGCAACACTAATTTTGATATGCTATACTTTATATATGGATTTAATACATGGATTATTTTATATAGCTATTTTAATGCTCTCAGTCATCATTCATGAGGTGGCGCATGGTTATGCTGCACTATCTCAAGGTGATCAAACAGCAAAGCTTGCCGGACGCCTCACAATGAACCCTTTGAAGCATTTAGACCCTGTAGGCTCTGTTTTGCTTCCTCTTATTCTTGTCTTGTCTAATGCTTCTTTTATGATTGGTTGGGCAAAACCTGTTCCTTATAATCCAAATAATCTGAAAGATTTTAAATGGGGAACTATTCTTGTAGCTAGTGCTGGAATTATTGCCAATCTTATTATTGCGATTATATTTGGACTCCTTATAAGACTATCTCCAGTTCTAGGTCTCACAGCTCCAGGAATTCTTGAAGCATTTTCTGGAATAGTTATTGTAAATATAGTTCTTGCACTTTTTAATCTTGTTCCAATTCCTCCTCTTGATGGATCAAAAATACTTTTTGCTCTACTCCCAATTAAATATAGAAATATTCAAATTTTCTTAGAAAGATATAGCCTTGTTGCACTACTGTTCTTTATATTTTTCTTGTGGCAATCAATAGTGTTTCCTGTGCTATCCTTTGTATTTTTTTTACTCACAGGAATTTCTCTATAAAATATATATAAAATAGTTTATAATTTTATATATGAAGCGCATATGGCTAATCATCTCTTGCGCTCTAGTTTTTTTTGCTGGAGCTTTGTCTTTGCGCGCATCTGTAAGTAATGGAACTATCGATAATACTTTTAGATCGGCTATTTTTCCTGATGGATTTGGAAGAATAAATGCTGGAAAATATACAGACTCAACTCTTGCTTCTTATGGAGTTCAAATTAGTGACACTGAACTTACCGGCTTTATGTGGGGAGAGCAGGTTGGCTGGATTAATCTTAACTGTCAAAATAGAAATACTTGTGGAACAAATTCTTTTAAAGTATCTAATACAAAATATGGAATTTTATCAGGTTATGCTTGGGGAGAAAATACTGGCTGGGTAAATTTTGGTCCTTTTTTAAATAACACAGCAAGTACTGTTACTATTAATAATAGTGGAGAACTGAACGGTTATGCTTGGACTCAAAACTATGCTTGGATAAAATTTAGTTGCGACCTGCTTGATGCAGATTACCCTAACGCTTGTGTAAAGACAGACTGGCGCCCTGTTCCTGTAAGGCCTTTGTGTAACAATACGCTAGATGATGACGGTGATTCTATGGTTGATTATCCTGCAGATGGTGGATGTTTAAATCTAGAAGACAACAGTGAGATAGGTCCTTTTCCACCTCCACCTCTTGATTGGTTGAATCCTGTTAAGCCTATAGACCCAATAAATAATTGTTCTGGAATTGTTTGTTTAATAAAAGATGTAGATAAAGAGATAAAAAAAGACGAACCTGAAAAAGAGAAAGATATTTTTGAAATACAAAAACCAACACTCCCACCACCAAGACCTTTTTCTTATGGAAAAAGACTTGATCCTTATGGTAAACCAATAGCATCATCACTTGATGATATAGACCCTATCACTTTCATCACTCAAGGTCTTCCTACTGTCTTTGATACTACTATAGAAAATATCAAAACAAGTTCTAATACATTAATTGACTTTGCTGTTGAAACAGCTCGAGGTGCAAGTGTAGCTTTGTCAGACAATGAGACAAGATCTAACTTAGGTGCAATATCAGTTCTTGGATTGATTGTTTCAACAGTATCTCTTTCAATGACAAGCTTCTTCTATACACCTCTTGCCTTTGCAGAGCTATTCCTAGTTCCGGGAAGATTTATAGCATTATTAATTTCATTGCTTGGTTTAAAGAAAAAGAGACAATCGTGGGGAAGAGTTGAGACAGAAAATGCTACACCGATTGATCCAGTGTTTATGGTTCTTTTGGATGAGAAAGGATACGAGATTGCAGGTACTATGACAAACCATAAAGGGGAGTATGGTTTCAAGGTTGCACCTGGAACATATAGAGTACTTGCAAGAAAACATGGCTACGAACCACTTCAACAAGAAATGACTATTACTGTTCCTGAAAATGGATTACCTACAACAAATATTGTTATGCGCCAGTCTGTTCCAAGTGTACCTCTCAAAATCGATAGAGATGACAAATATTCAGTCCAAGAAATGGTATCTCTAGTGTCAGAAGCCTTCTTTGTACTTGGCGCTGGATTGGTGGTGCTTTTAGTTATTACAAAGCCAGAAAAAGACTATATTTTTGTGGCTAGTATCTACGCACTCGTACTTATTGTAAAATCGTTTGTCGTTAGAGCTCTTCGATTTGCAAAATAGTATATTTTATAGTACACTGTCGGAACGCAATTCTTTCTTGTTTCTAAGGAGTGAATGCCATGGCTCTTATCAATTATCTTTATTTATGCCTACAATTAGTCAGCTTATTAAGAAAAACCGTACAAAAGTAACAAAGCGTTCAAAAGCTGTTGCTCTTGCAAAAGGTTTCAATCACATTCATAACCGCCCAGTATATTACCCTGCGCCTTTTAAACGCGGTGTTTGTACTAAGGTAACAACAACAACTCCAAAGAAGCCTAACTCAGCGCTTCGTAAGATTGCTCGCGTACGTCTCACTAATGGTGAAGAAGTAACAGCATACATCCCAGGTATTGGTCACAAACTCCAAGAACACTCAGTAGTGATGCTTCGTGGTGGTCGTGTTAAAGACTTGATCGGTGTACGTTATACTATCGTTCGCGGTCGTCTCGATGCTACAGCTCCAGATAAACGTATGAAAAGTCGTTCACGTTATGGTGCAAAACGCCCTAAGGCAGCTAAATAATTTTTACATATATGCGTAGAAAAGTAACAAACAGAAATATTGCAAAACCAGACTCAGTCTACAATGTAGAACGTGTAAGTAAATTTATTAACTACATGATGTGGGATGGTAAGAAAGTTGCAGCTGAAAAAGCTGTATACGGTGCACTCGATATTATAAAAGCAAAACTCGGAACAGATCCTTTGGAAGTTTTTGATAATGCACTTAAAAATGCAGCTCCAATGATTGAAGTTCGTTCACGTCGTATTGGTGGTGCAAACTATCAAGTTCCTCGTGAAGTTCGTCCAGACCGCCGCAATGCTCTTGCAATGCGTTGGCTCAAAGAAGCAGCACGTGCAAAGAAAGGTGTTCCTATTGCTCAAAAACTTGCTGATGAAATCATGCTCGCAGCAAATAATGAAGGAACTGCTGTTAAGAAGAGACAAGATACTCACAAAATGGCAGAATCAAACAAAGCATTTGCCCATTTCGCTTGGTAGAAAAGAATTCCCCGAAAGGGGATTTCTTTTATACCGTGCAAAATGGAGCATGCAGATCTTAGTTTTATGAAATAAAACTGTAGAGTCGTAGTCCCTCACTTTGCTTGGTAAAAATAAAAATGACTTCCGAAAGGAAGTCATTTTTATTTTTACCCTGAGCTTGCCGAAGGGTTGATATATAAAGAAACTTAAATCAGAAATCCCTAAAAGGGGAGTTTTGATTTTTGACAAAATATATAAAAAGAGTAGAGTAGAGAAAAAATAAATAATTATGGAAAAAGAAATTATAGATTTAAGTAATTTTGGTAATATTTGGGATGAATACGAATATGGACATCTTATTTTCGAAAGTAATTTATGTGACGTTTTTGACTATTTAGAGGAAAATAATTTATTAAATAATAAAAAACAAAAATATAAATTTTGTGTTTCAAAATTAAAATTTAAAAATAACTCTCCTGAGCGTTATTCAGTTAGTAGAGAAGGTACTATTTTAAAACTTAATAATTTTTGGAAAGTAATATTTGGTAAAACTTTTTCTGTTGATCAGATTGAAGATTATCGAGAAAAAGAGTCTCATAAATGGGAAAATTGGGAAAAACAAGTGCAAAGAAGGTCTTCTTGGGGGGTATATTCTGCTCTAGTTAGATCTTCAAATGAAAATATTAAATATAATAATATCCAAAAATTACCAGCAGAAGAAAGAGAAAAGGAATTACAAAAATTAAAAGGAATAACCAATTTTTTGGTTATTGGGTAAAAATCATATCACTTGCAGATTATATAATATTTGTAGGTGATTTTATTTTGACAAAATATATAAAAAGAGTAGAGTAGAGGAAATTAATAAAAAATGAATAAACAACAATTAGGAATTAAAGAGCATGGATATGCTTTTATTCCACATCAAATTGACAAAGAAATCATTCAAGCATTGATTTTTAAGTGGATAGAATTTCATAATCAACCATTGGAACACAAAAAAACTTTTGTTTTTGGTGAAGATGGAGGATATGAGTACAAAGGTCCAGAATCTCCTGATTTTAAAGAAAATTTTCATTTTTCTTTAGACTATATTGAAAAAGATTTTCGTACCTACAATGGTACTGATATGAATTTTTTTAATATTGCCTCAGGATTTCTTCATGAGAATAAAACACTAACAAAAGAAATTGTAGAACTTTTTTGTAAGGATAGTTTGTCTGAAGAACAAATTGAAGAAGCTGTAATGAGTACTCAACTTCGTTTTCTTCATTATCCATCTCGTGACTTTGTTGAAGGGGGAATACTTTCTATTCCTCATGTAGATAAGGGTATTACTATTCACTTTACTGAAGACGCTCCAGGATTTCAAATTTTATGGAAAGAAAAATGGATTGACGTAAGACAGATGGCCAATCATATTCTTGTTTATCCAGGACTTTTGGGTCAGTATTATTCAAAATGTGAATTTCCTGCACTGTGTCATAGAGTAGTGAACACTAAAGAAACTTCCGAAAAAGGAAGAAATTCTATTGTAATGTTTATTGATCCTGGAGATGTAACTTATAATAAAAAAGATTACGGTAAAACCCAGAAAACTTTTTCAAATGGTGAAAATTACAATATTCATTTTAAAGATTTCAAAAATTACTTTACTTCTTTAGAAAACAAGGTTCTGTAAGCCCTTTTAATAAGGGCTTTTTTATTTGCAAAAAAGGTAATTTTGCCGTATAGTTTCTTGTATAAGTGACGTTCTGTCCCTTTTTTTATTAACGATGGGTTTTTGCCCAATAACTACAACATTTAGATTTATTTATGGAACGAGAATATCCACTAGCACGAGTTCGCAATTTTGGAATTATTGCGCACATTGATGCTGGTAAAACAACAACTTCAGAACGTGTACTCTACTACACTGGAATGAGTCACAAAATTGGTGAAGTTCACAATGGTGAGACAACAACAGACTGGATGGAACAGGAGAGAGAGCGTGGTATTACTATTACAGCCGCTGCGGTTACTTGTAACTGGATTCCTACATACTCTCAGGGTGACAAAAAAAATAGTTATCGCTTTAATATTATCGACACACCTGGTCACATTGACTTTACTGTTGAAGTAAAAAGATCTCTACGTGTTCTTGATGGTGCTGTTGTTGTATTTGACGGTGTTGCTGGTGTAGAACCACAATCAGAAACAAACTGGCGTTATGCTGACGAAGCTAATGTTCCTCGCATTTGTTTTGTTAATAAACTAGACAGAACTGGTGCTTCTTTCGAACATTCTTACAGCACTATTCTTGACCGCCTTTCAAAAAAAGCTGTTCGTGCACAAATTCCAATAGGTCTTGAAGAAAATCATGAGGGTGTAATTGATCTTCTTGAAATGAAAGCCTACTATTTTGAAGGTGAGATGGGAAACAAAGTAGTTCAAAAAGAGATTCCTGAAAATATGATGGTAGAAGCTAAAAAGTATCATGATGAACTTATTGAAAGAATTGTTGAAAATGATGACGATCAAATGACAGCATATCTTGATGGAGTAATTCCTTCTCTACCTGAACTTAAAAAGAGTCTCCGTAAAGCTGTTATTGCAAACAATATCTTCCCAGTGTACGCTGGTTCTGCTTTGAAAAATAAAGGTGTTCAACTTGTGCTTGATGCTGTGGTTGATTATCTTCCTGCTCCAGATGATATTAAAGCTATTTCAGGTGTTAACCCTGACACTGAAGAACTTCTTGAGCGTAACCCAAGCGATACAGAGCCTTTTGCTGCTCTTGCCTTCAAGAGTATGGTTGACCCATTCGTAGGACAACTAGTATTCTTCCGTGTGTATTCAGGTACACTTGAAGCTGGATCATATGTATATAACCCACGTACTGGAAATAAAGAACGTCTTTCTCGTATTGTACGTATGCAAGCAGATCAACGTGAAGAAGTGAAGAAAGTTTTTGCTGGAGAAATTGCAGCTGCTGTTGGTCTTAAAGATACAAAAACATCTGACACTCTATCTGATGAAAAGAATCCAATCGCTCTTGATCGTATCAAATTCCCTGAACCAGTTATTAATCTTCGTATCGAACCAAAGACAAAAGCTGATCAAGAAAAAATGGGTATGGCTCTTAATAAGCTTGCTGATGAAGACCCTACATTCAAAGTTTCTACTGACCCTGAAACTGAAGAGACGATTATTGCAGGTATGGGAGAACTTCATCTTGAAATTATCGTTGATCGTATGAAGCGTGAATTCAATGTTGAAGCTAATGTTGGTAAGCCACAAGTTGCATACCGAGAAACAATCACGGGAGAAGCACAAGCTGAAGGTAAATACATCAAACAATCTGGAGGTAAAGGTAACTACGGTCATGTTAAGATTAAGATTAAGCCTATGGACTTATCTGTTGATCCAAAAGATCTTCCAAAAAATGTTAAGCGTGATGGATTCTTTGAATTCATTAATAACATTAAAGGAGGTGCAATTCCAGGTGAATACATGGCGCCAATTGAAAAAGGTCTTCGTGAAGGCCTAGATCGTGGTGTTGTTGCTGGATTTAGAATGGAAAATGTATCTGTCGATCTTTATGATGGTTCATATCATGATGTTGACTCAAACGAAATGGCGTTCAAAATTGCTGCTTCTATGGCGGTTCAAGATGCAGCAAGAGCTGCTCGTCCCGTTATTCTTGAGCCAATGATGAAAGTTGAAGTTGTTACTCCTGATAAATTCATGGGTGATGTTAATGGATCACTATCATCTCGTCGTGGTCTGATTGAAGGTATGGAAAATCGTGGAATGAATCAAGTTGTTAATGCTATAGTACCTCTATCAGAAATGTTTGGATATATGACAGCACTTCGTTCAATGACTGAAGGACGCGCAGGATTTACCATGGAATTCTTGCGTTATGATATTGTCCCTAGTAATGTTGCAGAAGATATTATCAAAAACAGAAAATAAAAAATTAGTGGCTAGTCTCTAGTTGTTAGTTTCTAAATATAGAAAACAGAAAACACAAGAGCGGCGCCGTAAGGCGCCGCTCTTGTGTTTTGTCTGTAATTATTGTAAAGTGTCATCAAACAAATTAAAAACATAATGGAAACAGTATTAAGCTACATTACCAGCCCTTTTGCCGGAGTTATAACTTTTGGAATTCTCTCTATAATTATTTTTATTCTTATTAGGCAATTATCTAATAAGAATAAAACAATTCGTGAAATAAATGCAGAAAAAGATAAATTAACTACGGAATTACTTTCTTTTGATCCCTTTTCGTCTCATCTATATGGAATTATTCATTTATCAAACTGTTTAGAAGAGATGGTAAAAATTAAAGGAGATAAATTTTTTATTTCGAAACTTTTCTCTAATGCTACACAAGTATTCTGTAAAAAGTTTGATAGTGCTCAAAATTTTTCTGAAATTAAATTCTTTATTGTAGATATGTGTAACCATCCTCATCTTTACAATGGTCTTATCAAAGCAGAATTTTTTGAAAAAACTCACAAAAAAGTGAGAGAATTAACAGAGCAGTATTTTGAAGAACTTAAGACAAAGAAAGATAAAAAAGGTCTACAAGATTTGTCAGATATTTTGAAAAAATGTTTTGGTAATTACGAAGATTTGTACGCCTCATTTTATTATCGGATAAACCAACAACTCTCACTACCCACCTAAAAGGTGGGTTTTTTATTTTCTAAAATATGTGGTATAAATGCATAAATTAAAAAAATATGTTATTTAAAGACTACAGAGACGCTATTGTTAATCTTGGAACTAAAAATCTTTTAAAGATTAAAGATGTTTATTTAAAGCATCAAAAGATTGAAAAACTGACTAAAATTCAATTAGTTCAGTATCAAAAAATGATCGGTGAAATTTATTCAAAACAAAATAATGAGTTCTATTCGGCCGTACAAGATTTTTGGGTTCAATTAGACAAAAACGCTGAACAGTATTCAAAAGAAATCAAAGAAATTTTTGATAAAAGTATTATTGAAAATAGTAAAAATTTAGAAAAGTATACTATGTCTAATTTTACGAGCACTCTTAGTTTTTTTGAAAATATAAATAATTCTTTTTCAAATTCAAACGCTTCTTATTACAAACTTTCAGACAATAATTTTGAAAACTTTAAATTATTTTTTGAAAAAGTTAACAATTTAATTAAAGAATTTTCAATTAATTGTGAAGAAATTTTATTATCTTTTGAAGTGAAGGATGAGGCTTCCTGAAATGATCCTTATTGTGTATATACGCAATAAGGATTTTTATTTTTATATTAAATTAATCATGTAAGACCAGTATCTAATGTTATTTTTTTTGTATTTAATAATTAAGTAAGGATGTGTTTTCCAAATGTTTTATGTATTTTTGTGAGGATGTTGCCAGGAAAAGACCTCTGGAGTCGCGTCTTGCGACGGAAGGAGGAAATATTCAGCAGAATATTTCTGTGTTTTTTCCGAACAGTATCCGAGTGCTCGTTTGCCTTTTTTGCCAATCTCTGTTAGTATTACTTCTACCGCATGTTCGGTTGTTTTTATTTAGATAAATTAGTGATTTTTAGTCCTAATTTATGCTTTTATAGGAATAAAACCTATATATTTATTATTTTAATTTTATGTTCGGAAAAAGTCTCTCACAATATGCGGTAAGAGACCAAAGTACGAACCAATAAACAATTTATGGCAACAGAAGTCTTCGATCGTTCAAAGCCACACGTAAACGTAGGTACTATTGGTCACGTTGACCACGGTAAGACTACTCTTACAGCGGCTATCCTCCATGTTCTCTCACGTCAAGGAGGTGGTTACTCAGCAAAACTCGTTGGTATCGATGGTATCGACAAAGCCCCAGAAGAAAAAGCTCGTGGTATTACTATCGCGCTTTCTCACAATGAATATGAAACAGCAGCACGTCACTACGCTCACATTGATGCTCCAGGACACGCTGACTACATCAAAAACATGATTACTGGTGCAGCTCAAATGGATGGTGCAATTATCGTAGTTGCAGCAACAGATGGTGCTATGCCACAAACTCGTGAACACATCCTTCTTGCTAAGCAAGTTGGTGTTCCAAGAATAATCGTATTCTTAAACAAATGCGATATGGTAGACGATGCAGATATGCTTGATCTCGTTGAAGAAGAAGTTCGTGAACTTCTTACAAAACAAGGTTTTGATGGTGCAAACGCTCCAGTTATTCGTGGTTCAGGTCTAAAAGCTCTTGAATCAGCAGACAACAATGACCCATGGGCACAAAAAATCATGGATCTTGCTAACGCACTTGACTCATACATTCCAGTTCCAGAACGTGATCTTGAAAAACCATTCCTTATGCCTATCGAAGATATCTTTTCTATCGAAGGACGCGGAACAGTTGTTACAGGTAAAATTGAACGTGGTATCGTAAAAGTTGGTGAAGAAGTTGAAATTGTTGGTATCAAAGACACAACAAAGACAACAGTTACAGGTATTGAAATGTTTAACAAATCTCTTTCACAAGGACAAGCAGGTGACAACGCTGGTATTCTTCTTCGTGGTACTAAAAAAGAAGATGTTACTCGTGGTCAAGTTCTATCAAAAACAGGAACAACTACTCCACACTCAGAATTTGAATGTGAAGTGTACATCTTGAAGAACGAAGAGGGTGGTCGTCACACTCCATTCTTTAATGGTTACAAACCACAATTCTACATCAGAACAACAGACGTAACAGGTGAATCAACTCTTCCAGCAGGAATAGAAATGGTTATGCCAGGTGATACTGTAAAACTTACAGTAAAACTCGTTACTCCAGTTGCTCTTGAAGCACAACAACGTTTCGCTATCCGTGAAGGAGGTAAGACAGTTGGTGCAGGAGTTGTTACTAAAATCATCGCATAATATATCTCTATTTAGTGATATAATTGTTCATTTACTACAAACAATATGGCAACGCAGGAAAAAAAATCGAAAACTACAAAGACAGAAGGAAGCGTTACACTCCGCATACGTGTACGCGCATACGAGAACAAAATTCTCGATGCGTCAGTTAAGCAAATTATTGACACTGCACTTCGTCACGAAGCGATAGTTGTTGGTCCTGTTCCACTTCCTACAGAAATCAAGAAGTATACAGTCAACCGCGCATCTTTCGTGTACAAAAATGCACGTGAACAATTTGAAGTTCGCGTTCACAAACGCATGATTGATATTTTAAACCCTTCTCAAAAGACGATTGAAGCTCTCACGAACATGAATCTTCCAACCGGCGTTGATATTGATGTAAAGATGCTATAAAAGCTCTTTGCTTTTAGAAGTATCCAATTACAAATCTAATGGTGCAACCCCTATGAAATTTACTCTCGGAAAAAAACAGCACATGACACAGTACTTCAGTGAAGATGGGAAAGTTGTTCCTGTTACTAAAGTGCTTGTTGGTCAACTCACAGTTACACAGGTGAAAAATACTGAAACTGATGGGTACAACGCCATTCAAGTTGGTTTTGGTGTACAAAAGAAAGAACGCCAATCAAAAGCGGTTCTTGGTCATACTAAGGATGTTGCTTATGAAGTTCTTCGCGAATTTCGCACAGGAGATGTGCACAATGTTGGCGACATTATTGAACCATCAATCTTTGAAAAAGGAGACATAATTGTTGTTTCTGGTATCTCAAAAGGTAAAGGTTTCCAAGGTGTTGTTAAACGTCACAACTTCGAAGGAGGACGTAGAACGCACGGTCAAAAACACTCTGAACGTGAACCAGGTTCTATTGGTGGCGGTCTTCGCACACGTGTTCCAAAAGGAATGCGCATGGCAGGACGCATGGGTAATGATCGTGTTTCAGTGAAAAATCTTGAAATCGTTCATATTGATCCATCTCAAAATATTATCCTCGTAAAAGGTGCAGTTCCTGGTCGTCGCGGCACATTACTTGAAATAGTTGCATAACATATTCTTTATGAAAAAAGTTACAAAAAAAGAAAATACAGAATCATTGAGTGCAGCACTTTACACAAGTAGTGGAAAGGAAAAGGGCACAATCAGTCTCCCAGAAGAGATCTTCGGTCTTCCTTGGAATGGTGACTTAGTTCACCAAGTAGCAGTAGCGATGCAAGCAAACGCTCGTCCTACAGTTGCAGATACAAAAGACAGAAGTGAAGTTCGTGGAGGCGGTAAAAAGCCTTGGAAACAAAAAGGTACTGGACGTTCACGTCATGGTTCATCTCGTTCTCCAATCTGGAGAAAAGGAGGTGTAACTCACGGTCCTACTGCTCTTAAAGATTACTCACAAAAAATCAACAAAAAGATGCGTGTTAAAGCACTCTTTACAGTACTTTCACAAAAAGTTTCAAAAGGAAAAGTTATTTTTGTTGATGATATGTCATTGAAATCAATTAAAACAAAAGATGCGAATGCTGTCTTGGTAAATCTTGCAAGTGTTCCAGAATTTGGAAAATTGATTACAAAGAGAAAGAACGCAGCTTTGATTGCACTTTCTGGTCGTGACGCTACTCTTGAAAAAAGTTTCAAAAATATCCCACACGTTGATTGCGATCAACTAAAAGATATTAATGTGCTTGATGTTTTAAACAAAGAGTATCTAATTATTCCAATGCCTGAGAAAGCTTTCGCATTCCTTGGAACTAAACTTAAATAATCTTTATGGCTACAAAAACAGTTAAAACAGAAGAGACTCCAAAAACAGCAAAAAACAGTGTTCTTGGAAAAATGCGCATCACAGAAAAAACTTCAGCTCTTGCTGATAGAAATGCATACACTTTTATGGTGTCTATCGATACAACAAAAAGTGAAATCAAAAAAGCAATTCAAACATTGCACAAAGTAACTCCTTTGAAAATTGGTATTACTCAAATTCCATCACGAGACACATTCATTCGTGGACGTCACGGGAAGACAAAAGCTTTGAAGAAAGCGGTCGTATATTTGAAAAAAGGTGACACAATCTCGGTTGCATAGCCTTATAAAAATCTATGAAAACATATAAACCAACAACTCCGTCACGAAGAAATACTCAAACAGTTAATTATAGAGAATTTTTGACAACATCAACACCTGAGAAATCTCTTACTACTGGATTCAAAAGATCTATGGGAAGAAATAATCAAGGTCGTATTACTACTCGCCACAAAGGGGGAGGTAATAAAAGACTCTATCGTCTCGTTGACTTCACTTACAACAAAAAAGATATCCCTGCAAAGATTCAATCAGTTGAATATGACCCAAACAGAACATCATTCATCTCTTTGATAGCATATGCTGATGGTGAAAAACGTTATGTTCTTACACCGAAGTCTCTTACAAAAGGTGATACATTTATTGTTTCAGAAAAAGCGCCACTTACTCCAGGTAATCGTCTTCCTTTAAAACTCATTCCAGTAGGTACATTCGTATATAACATCGAACTAAAACCAGGCACACGCGCATCTATTGCACGTTCTGCAGGTAACTTTGCTCAAGTTGTAGCGAATGATGGAGGTTATACAAACCTCAAAATGCCTTCATCTGAAGTTCGTAAAGTTTCAGAAGAATGTTACGCATGTATTGGTGAAGTTTCAAACAGTGAAAACAAACTACGTAAATACGGTAAAGCAGGTCGCTCACGTTGGCGCGGTATCCGTCCAACAGTTCGTGGATCAGCTATGAACCCTGTTGATCACCCATACGGAGGAGGTGAAGGCGCACAAGGTCGCGGAACACGTCGTCCAAAATCTATCTACGGTAAAGTTACAGGTGGAAGAAAGACTCGTACTCCTAAGAAATACTCAAATCATTCAATTGTTTCTCGCCGTAAGGTAGGAAAGAAGAGATAATAAATATTTCAAAAAATAAAACCCTCACACGAGGGTTTTATTTTTTACTTTTCCCCAAAACAACAACCCAAAACAACAAATTCCATACTATACTATATACATGCAAAAGACTCTCAAAGTGTTTTTCACTCACTTCTACACAGTACTCTCTATAGTACTCTTTGTATTATCTTACGGAGCTCTCAAAGTATCAGCTGTATACTATCC
>JAIXRY010000002.1 GCA_027484965.1 bacterium
CTAGATAAACAATATACAGACCTACTTCAAGACATTCTTGACAATGGAGTAACAAAGCAAGACCGTACTGGTACAGGAACAATCTCAGTATTCGCAAGACAAATACGTCACAATATGAAGGATGGGTTTCCTTTGCTTACTACTAAGAAAATGCCTTTCAAAACAATCGTAACAGAACTTCTTTGGTTCTTACGAGGTGATACAAATATTAAGTATTTGGTTGATAATAATTGTCATATTTGGGATGGTGATGCTTATAAGAATTATTTGAATGTAGTTATGTATGAAAAACCTGACTATTTTCATGAAAAACACGGACATCTTAATATGAGTGTGGAAAAAGAAGGAGATTGGTATTTAACACTTACACAGGAGGAATTTATTAACAGAATTAAAACAGATGACGAGTTTGATAAGAAGTGGGGTGAATTAGGTCCAATTTATGGTAAGCAGTGGAGAAGTTGGAGAAACCCTTCATTTCCTAAAATTTCAAAAGAATTTAGTAATATATGTGATGGTAGAACACATATTGAAGTAGATTGTCCAATAGACCAAATCCAAAACCTAATCAACGACCTTAAAACAAATCCAGATAGTAGACGATTAATGGTTAATGCTTGGAATGTAGGAGAATTAGACCAAATGGTTCTTCCACCTTGTCATTACGGATTCCAAGTTTATACAAGAGAGTTGAGTATAGAAGAGAGAATAGACTACGCTTTATCTAAAAATGACTTTAGATTTACAGATGCTATTATAAATGAGGAAGATTGTGAAAAATACAACATTCCAACCAGAGCAATCTCTTTAATGTGGAATCAACGTTCAGTAGATACATTCTTAGGTTTACCATTCAACATTGCTTCTTATGGATTGTTATTGGAAATAATTGCAAAATCAGTTAACATGGTTCCTGATGAGTTGATTGGTAATTTGGGAGACTGCCATCTATACCTTTCAGACCATATAGAAGCTGCTAAAGAACAAATTGATAGAAAAGGATATGAATTACCAACACTAAAATTTAATGAAGAATTTCTAATAATTACTGAAAAATATAGAGGAACTTACACATCTAAATTAACTGGAAATACACCTGATTATGGTTATTATAATAATTTTAGTAATGTAATTAATTCTCTAAAAGTAAGCAATTTTGAAATAGAAAATTATCAATCACATCCAAAAATAAATGCAACTTTAAGTAATTAATCTATAAAGGGTACATATTTATTATTAAATAAACTATATTAAATATGAAACCAAAATTATTACAACCATCAACAGATAAAACAGGATGGAAATCCGGAAGATTAACAGTACTTAAATTCAGTAGGTACCTAGACAATCCAGGAGTAAAAACAAGAACCGCTTTATGGTTATGTCAATGTGAATGTGGTAATACAATTGAAGTTAGAAACTCTAACTTAAACAGTAAATCAACTAAATCCTGTGGATGTATGTTAGTAGAACATATAAAAGCAGTAGGACAAGCTAAAATAAGTGATAAGTCATCTTTTAAACATTTATATAATGGGTACAAAAGAGAAGCATTAAAAGCTAATAGGGAATTTAGATTAACTGAAGAAGAATTTAGAGAATTAACTAGTAGTAACTGTCATTATTGTGGAATAGGACCATCAAAAGAAATAAAAGGAAATGGTAAGAAAATCTTTAAAGGAGGGAGTTATAGATATAATGGAGTAGACAGATTTAATAATAGTAAAGGATACGAATTAACTAACTGTGTTCCATGTTGTTGGAAATGTAATAATGCTAAAAATAATATGAATATTACCGAATTTAAAAATTGGATAATCCAAATATACACTAACTACATTAAAGCTCCATTATCAAATTAAGGTATATGAAAGTACAAGCTCTATTCATTTCAGATATTCACTTAGGAAGTAAAGGAAGTAATGCTGATAAATTACTAGAGTTACTAAAACATTACCAACCAGAACATTTATTTATTGTTGGTGATTTTATTGATGGGTGGTTACTAAAAAAGAGGCACTATTGGACTCAAGATTATACCAACATTATTCGTAAGATACTGTCTTATTCAAAAAAAGGAACTAAAGTTACTTATATAACTGGTAATCATGATGAGTTTCTAAGAGAGTATACTCCTACAACTTTTGGGCAAAATCTAGAAATTGTAGATGAGTATGTATGGAAAGACTATTACATAACACATGGTGATCTATACGATGGTGTAATAACCATGAAATGGTTAGCTCATTTAGGATCTGCAGGATATGAACTAGCAATCACAATAGATAGGTTTATGAAAAGATTAGGATATAGAAAATCTATTTCAAAATGGGCTAAGGATTCAGTTAAGAATGCTGTTAAGTTTATTACTTCATTTGAACAACAATTAGCATTTCAATCTAAGAAAAGAAACTGTAAAGGAGTAATTTGTGGACATATACATAAACCTGAGGACAAAGTAATAGAAGGAATACATTATCTTAATTGTGGAGATTGGATTGAAAATAACAGTTACATAATTTACAATAAAGGTAAATTCAAATTAAAAACATGGGATTAACACTAACACACCCAGCAACTAAAACATCACTATGAATTTACTAATAGGTTTTATCTTAGGGCTACTTGCTCAAATATTTACTTTTGTACAACTACAAGGTCAATTCAGATGGCAATGGTTTAAAGATCATCCTTACCTAGTGGCAATGATGGGTTTTCCAATCTCACTACTTTATATGGGATCTGTTAAACATTTAGTAGATCATTTTGAAGGACAGCTTTGGCCTTCAAGGTTACTAGGATTTTCAATAGGAGCTATAGTATTTAGTTATATGGCACATTCATGGTTTCAAGAACCATTTACTTTAAAAACACTAACATGCCTAACACTAGCAGTAGCGATAATGGCAATTCAACTATTTTGGAAATAATTTGGAATATTAGAATATTTTTTATATATTTATCGCAACAAAATTATAAAAGTTATGAGAGAAATAAACGATCACATGAAACAAGTTATGGGGATACAAAACAAACAACCTAAACCTTCATTCAATCCTTTAAAATGGAATTGGGCAGCAATTATTACTTGGTCAGTTATGGCAGTTATTGCTTATAACATTTTTAAAGCACTTTACAACTTAATATTTTAATAAATGAAATTTCAATCAACAAAAGTATTTGACGGATACTCTACAGTATTTCGTCAATGGAGAGCAGAAGGTACTCACTGTAGTTTTCTTCATGGATATGGCATTTCTTTCAAAATTATATTTGAAGGAGACTTAGACGAAAGAAACTGGGTATGGGACTTTGGTCATGCCAAGAGATCTAAATATTTAATAGAGGGAATGACCCCTAAAGTCTGGATGGATTATTTATTAGATCATACAACACTTATAGCCGAAGATGATCCTTATATGGATACTTTTAAACAAATGGATAAAGATGGTATTATACAATTGAGAATACTTCCTTATACTGGATGTGAAAGATTTGCTGAATATCTTTATAATAAGTTAAGTCCTTGGGTGAAAAACGATTCAAAAGGGAAGGTTAAAATTATTCAAGTAGAAGTAAATGAACATGCTAAAAACAGTGCATTGTATATACCAACATTCTAATCCTACTACAGGGGAAATATTTTATATAGGTTTAGGTACTAAAGATAGACCTTATAATTTTAATACTGGTAGGAGTAAAGAATGGAAAGAGTATGTTAACATTAATGGAAAACCTAAAGTTACTATATTACATGATAATTTAACTGTTGAAGAAGCAGATAAAATTGAAAG
>JAIXRY010000014.1 GCA_027484965.1 bacterium
AAAACAAATAAACAATATAAATACAAATAAAAATGAATACTTTTTCATGTATATTATAATACCATTAATTTAGTGTATAACAATCCACAGATTTATTTTTAAATTATATATATTATTTCGCAAGAATTTTTTGAAGTTCTGCTTGATGTTTTTGCATTACTCGCATAGTCGCTTCTTGCTGAGACATGCCACCTTTTATCTTTTCTTGAATATCTTTTCCGATAGTTTCAAAAAGCTCTGGATTTGCTGTAACTACTTCAATAATGCGATTTTGCTCGTTTTCTGGAATCCCTTTTAGTTGAGATTTGAGCATTTTTTTAAGTAAAAATGTTTTAAACATGGAAATAGTATATCATATTTTTGATATACTAAAAGTATGGAAAATAAGAAACTTTTACTACAAAAATTGCACGAGAAAAACCACAGCACCTGCTGTTGTGAACTCAAATACACAGTAACTCAACCAGTATTTGGAAAAGGAAATCCAGAAAGTGAGATAATTTTTATAGGTGAAGCTCCTGGTAAAAAGGAAGATATTGAGGGCGAGCCTTTTATTGGTGCTGCGGGAAAATTCTTAACAGAAATGCTCGATACTATAGGTATGAAGCGCGAAGATATTTATATTACAAACATAGTCAAATATCGCCCACCTGAGAATCGTGACCCAAGTAAAAAAGAAAAAGAAGACTGTGCAGAGTGGCTTTCTGAAGAGATAAATACTATCAATCCAAAACTTATTGTATTTTTAGGAAGACATTCTATGAATCACTTTTTTCCTGAAGAAAAAATAAATAGCGCTCATGGAAAATTAATCACGAGAAAATTCAAAAATTTTAATACTGAAAATTTCCTTCCACTCTACCACCCAGCCGCCGCACTTTATAATGGAAGTATGAGAGAAACTCTAATCAAAGACTTCAAAAAAATTCCCAAAATACTAAAAAAAATAAAAAGTAATTCAGAAGTCAAAAGTTAGAAGTCAAAATTATAAGTTATAAATCAAAAGATAAAATGACAAATAATAATATAAAATTTAAAAGTAATATACACCAACGTTGTTTCAATTTTTCTTTAAATATTATTAAACTTTTTGATAACGCTCCACAAAAAAGAAATATTTGGATTATAGAGGATCAATTAATTCGTTCCTCAACTTCTATAGGAGCAAATCTTATCGAAGGAAAAGATTCTAGTTCAAGATTGGAATTTAAAAAGTTTTATGAGATTGCATTAAAAAGTGCGAATGAGACTATTTATTGGTTAGAATTATTGAAAGAATTAAATATATTAGATGGAGATAAAATTAATAAATTATTAGTAGAAGTTAATGAAATTGCAAAAATGCTTGCGTCTGGTGTTATAAAACTTAAAGCTCAAAAATTTTAGTATTTTTAATTATATTTTTGATTTTTAAATTTTAACTTTTGATTTTATATAATTCAAGACACATAAAAACTGGAATTTCTTTGCGAGCTATATCCTCTATCTCTTTTTGTGGCCCAGCTCCAGATTCTCTATGAGATATCCATTCTTCAAGACGAACAATACCAAAACCAGCCTTTCTAAAAGCTTTCATATACCATTGGAGAGGACGATGAAATGAAAGTGTTTTTATTTGTTTATTTTTTGGTGCACTAGGATTCATAATTATTTCATATGTAATCTCTGACATGTATTTTGAAATAATTCTTCTTTGAACACTTTTATCTTCTGAATATTCCCAATCACTATCCTTTGGTATGCGGAAGGCTGGATGCATAAATACTATAACCATGCGACCGTTTTGTTTAAGAACTCGAGAGCACTCAACAAGTGTTTCATTTATATTTTTTATATTTTCAAAAGCAAGAACCACAACAATAGTATCTTGTGTCTTATCACTTATCATTCCTAATTTATGAGATTCCGAAATATGATACGCGATGGGTCTTGAATTTTTTTGATCTTTTTGTTTTTTGGCTTTTTCTATTAGAGAAGATGAGATATCTACACCTGTAACCATGGCGCCGAGATCAGCAAAAATATTCGAGAAGAACCCTTGTCCACACGCAAGATCAAGAACTCTTTCACTAGTCTTTAAATCCAAAATTCTTACAAGATTTGGAAGTATAACTTTTGTTTGAAAAGTATCATCACCTTGTAAATATTCATCATACCAAGACGACACATTTTCCCAAGAAGTATCGTTGCGTATTTCTTGAGTATTTTTAAAATGTGTAGCATCTTTTTGTTTTTCTGGTGACCAAACTTTTTTTGGTTTGGTCTTATTATTTTGTTGGTTCTTCATCACCTTCATGTAATTTTCTATATTTATAACCATCCCAAAACAGGTCTAACATTTTTGGCAAAGAGAGCCATCCAGAAAAAAAGTCAAAGTCTATAAAATGACGTAACCAATAAGCAATCCTTCCAGAAAAGGTTAAAGGACCAATAGAGACAACCCCGTCTTTAGTTCCAATAGGTATAGCATGAGCAGTAAATTTTGATTTGTATTTTTTAGGTTTTATTCCAATAAGACCCCGATTAATAACATGAGCCACATATAATCCATCAGTTAGAGCTGTTTGCGCAAGTCCTGATTTTGGAGTGTCTGCCCCGTCACCTATTACATAAACATCTTCATAAGGTATAGCTCTTAAGTACTCGTCGACAACAACTTTTCCATTTTTAGAAAGTGTTAAATTTGGAATAGATTGATACAGACTATTTGGTTTTACACCACCACTCCACACAACAAGACGAGCTGGAATAACAAAGTCTCCAGCCACAACACTATTTTCTGTAATTTTTGATATTTTAATATTATTTCTTACAATAACACCTAAATCTTCTAATTTTTTTGTAGCTATACGACTAACTTCTTCTGGAAGTGCTCCCAATATTCTAGGGCCAGCATCAACAAGATTTACTTGAACAACATTTTTTGAAATTCCTGTTTTTATAACCAAATCTTCAAGATGAGAGACAATATCCCCTGCAAGTTCTACACCAGTAGGACCCCCACCAATAACTACAACTTGGTAACAAGATTCTGGAAGGCCTGATCTTGGACAAGATAGGACGAGGTTAGAAATAGCTTGTTTTATCTTTAAAGCATCTTTAACACTTCTAAATGTATAAGAGTGTTCAGAAACACCAGGAATTCCAAAATCATTGAGTTCGCTTCCAAGAGCAAGTATCAAAGAATCATACTTATATACATTATCACGAGCTATTATCTCTTTTTTGATTGGATCAATAATATGTACAACATCATTTATAATATCAACATTAGGAGGCAGGACATCAGATAAAGGAATAGCTACCTCAATAGGAGAAGCGGAAGTTACAACACGATATAATCCTGGATAATACTCAAAATAAGTCTTATTTGAAATAAGAGTGACTTCAGCATCATTAAAAGAAAAGCGTGCGAGTTTTCTTGCTGCTTGAATCCCAGCAAAACCACCACCAACTATAATAATCTTATGTTTCATAAAATCATTATATCATTATTATAATTTCAAGAGAACATGGCCTTTTGTGTTTATTTTATTTCTATATACACATCATTTTTTACTGTCAACTAAATCATTATTCATCAAGAAGAGTGTACTCATCAAAACTTTCTTTTAAATTATCTTTTTTTCTTTTATAAAAAATATAATAAGTAAATAAAGACATTCCAAAGATAATCATTCCTGCAAATACAAAATATTTTGTATTTGCATTTTTTTCTGAATTTACAGCGCTTGCTGTTAGATCTACCACATCATTAGAATTTTTTTCTTCTAAAGTCTTTGTACTATCTTCAAGAAAATTAGCGGTTTCAGATAAAATTTCTTCTTGATTATTTTTTGGAATATAAATTGTTTTTGTTACAGTAACCACTTCTGGTTTTATTTGTTCTAAAGAAGAAATAAAAGATGTATTTTCTCCGTTTGGATATGTAATGATGGTTTTATTATCAGCAATAAATCCTAAGACATTTTTTGAAATAGTTACTTTTTTATTTGAAAAAACAGTCATACCTCGAGGAAAAGTATATATGTCTTTTCCATTAATTATTTTCCAATTTGCAATTGATATATCTTCTGGACCATCATTAGATAACTCAATAGAACCATCAGAAAGTATTCTTATATTAACTTTTGGATTTATAACTTCAATAGGAATTGTAATTTCAGTGATTGGATTTTCAGTCCAAGAATTTTCAAAATAAGAAAGTGTTACAGCATATACCCCAACGGAATCATAAGCATGTTCAATCTTTTTTAGCTGCCTATCAGTATACGAATTACCATCACCCATACTCCAAACAAAATATCCATAATAAATTTTCTCACCAGAGAGACCAATAATCTCTGGAGTAAAGGGGGTTTTAATATGATTTATGACTTTTCTTTTTGGAGTAGTAATACTTATCTTAATAGTTGGGACACTTTCTTTTTTAACAACATCTTTCTTTTCTGTCCTTGTGGTAGTAGGAGTTCCCCCTCCACCGCCTGACATATTTGTGATCTGACTTTGATTAACTCCACTATTTTGAGCCTTTGGCGTACTAGAAGCTGTAATCCAATTTCCATTTGATTTTTGCATCGTTTCTTTTGTAGTATTATCACCACCAGGCCAACCACTAGAAAATGACAAAGTATCAACAGTATTACCTGTAGAATCTTTCAGAACAATATCTTCTCCAGAATTAGAGAGGCCACTCCCAAAAGGAGCTACAAGATCTGCTGTAATTGTTGGAAGAGTATCATCATCAGTTCTTTCTATTAAATAAAATCCTTGAGCAGATATACTGCCAGATAGATTTATAGTGAGTCCTCCATCAACTGTAATAATTTTCCAACCAGAAAGGTCTACAGATTCAGCACTATCATTAAAAAGTTCAATCCATTCATTGGTCGAAGAAATCGATGTACCCATCCACGCTATTTCATTAATAGAGACAGAGGCTCGCGCATACGAGCATGTTCCTAAAAATATACAGAGTGATATGAGTAGAATCTTTTTCATAAAATATTTTTATATATTATTCACCATTTAAAACCTTTTTCAAAACTTCTTCTGGTACTTCTGAATTTTTTTGATTTGGAGTAATTGTTTTAGGTGGCTCAATATTTTCTACTTTTTTTGGTTGTGGAGGTGGAGGAGGAACTTGTGAAGAAAGACTTTTCATCTTCTCTTTTAGAGCATTTATTTTATCTTCTGTAGGACCTTTATCTTGCTTCTTTAAAGCAGCGAGAGGGATGGTCGGTTTTTGTGGTTCTACAATTTCCTTTTTAGGAATACTCACTATTTCACCCATATCATTCTTTTCCAATAAATTAAGAATTTCTTTCATTTTTGGAGAATGCGGAGCGGGAAGTGGATTATCTTTTTTTTGAAATACAATAGTTTGTGTATTTTTTTGAGAAAAAGAATTTTGAGGTTTTGTGGATGGGATATTCTTATATTCTATTTTTTTTGTTTCTGGAAGGGAAGCCAGTACTACTTTATTTTGAACTGGTTCAATCTTTTTTTGTTGTTCGACTTCCCTTTTTTCACTATTAAAAATATTCAAAAGAGCACTTTTGAGTGGCTGATGTGTTGGAGGTATGTCTTTTTTAGTAGAAGCGATAGTTTCTTTCCCTTTTGCAAAACTATTACCTGATGTGTTATTTTCCGTATTTGATATAAGATTTGTCTTTGGGACGTAGTCTGGCTTTTTCTTGGTGACTTCCTCACTCATTAAACTCTGACGTATTACTTCTTCTACCATTTCTCTCTTTCTACCATAATTTTTACGAGAAGCTTCAATAACTATCTCTCTAAAATCTTTTTCTGGTTTTGGAACTGGACCAAGAGTTGTCGCAGAAAAAGGTTTTGATCCGACACCATCAATCATTAAACGAAGATATATTTGGGTGAAGCCAAGATTTACCATATCTTCAGCAGTAAATACGGGAGAATACTCACGTTCAAATATTTCGGCATCAGCAGAACCAACACGAAATGTAATCATAGTACCAACGTTTCCAAATACAGCCGCCTTAACTTGTTCACTCATTTGTTCAATGTATTGATGAGCCAGAGAAAGTGCGAGCTTGTATTTACGAGCTTCAGACAAGATATCAGCAAAAGAATCACTTGCGAAAGATTGAAATTCATCAACATGAAGATAAAATGATGGAAGTTTTTTTAGTTCATCTTCACCAAGGTCGGCACGTGACATAGCAGCGAGATAAATCTTCGTAATAAGCATTCCACCGAGAAGATTGGCATTTTGCTCACCAATACGACCCTTTGAAAGGTTTATAATCAAAATCTTTTGATTATCCATCATGTCACGAATATCGAAGGATGATTTTGGCTGGCCAATCATATTTCTAATTAGTGGATTTGCTGTGAATTGTCCAATCTTATTTTGGATAGATGGTACAGCTTCAGCAGCCATACGCTCTGTATATTTTGCAAATTCATCAACCCAAAAAGATTTCACCGCTACATCTGTTACGTGTTCTAGAACTTTATTTCTAAAGTTCTTATCAGAAAGCATTTTGTTTACAGAGAGAAGTGTTGCACCTGGATACTCTAGAAGTGCAAGAATTGTATTGTTCAAGATATATTCCATACGAGCACTCCATGCATCTGCCCAAATCTTCTTGAATGTAGACATTAGACCTGATGCCACCAAGTGTCTCTTGTCGGCACCAATATTTTCCATCACGTTAAACGCTACTGGATTATCAAGATCAAACGGAGCGAAATACACCACATCATTAATACGATGCTCAGGAACATATTCAAGCATCTTCTCAGCAAAAGATCCGTGAGGATCAATCACTGCTACACCTTCACCGTTTTTAATATCTTGTGCAGCAAGATTTTCGAGAAGAGTAGACTTTCCCATACCTGTTTTACCTATAACATAAAGATGGCGAGCACGGTCTTTTGGTTTGATGCCAAAAGTTACCTTCTTGTTGCGGTAGTCAGTCTGAGCAAAGTAAGTTATCTCTTCGTGATTCATTAAGTAAATTATACCTTACCTAAGATTTCTCTTCCACTCATACATGAGGATAGCGGAAGCAACAGAAGCATTAAGAGAATCGGCGCCATTTTCCATAGGAATTTTTAAAAGAATATCACAGACTTCCAATGTCTTTGCACGTATACCATCATGTTCATTACCAATAACAAAGACTACTGGAGTTTCGAATTTTTCATCAGATATATTATTTTCAGCTTTTTCAGAAAGTCCGTATATCCAAAATCCTTTTTCTTTAAGTTTTGAAAGTGCTGTATTTACATTTACAACTTCAACCAAAGGAATCTTTGAGACAAGTCCTGCAGAAGTTTTGTAAACAGTACCATTGATAGGAGCTTGGTTGTGTTTCGGCATAAGAATAGCAGAAGCACCAAGACATACAGCAGAGCGAATAATAGCACCCACATTTCCTGCGTCAGTAAGCTCATCCAGAAGAATAACACTTGTTTTAATGTTTGGTTTGATATTATTCAAAAAATCATCAAAATTAAGAATTTTTGGTAATCCAATCATAAGTACTACTCCTTGAGTATTTTTACTTTCCAAATCTTTCTCGAATCTCTTGTCGAATTCTTTTGTTGCAATTTCTCTAATAAAAGTTTTTTTGTTGGTTATAAAAGGAGTAATCTTTTTGAGAGCATCACTTCCTTTGCGAATAAAAATCTCTTTCACAGCAAGCGGCGAATCTTTTAAGACTTCTATTGATGGGTGAATTCCATATATGTATATTTCTTCCATAAATTATGAGAGTAGTTTAATTAATACTTCTTTTACAATACTTGGATTAGCTGAGCCTTTTGACTCTTTCATGATACGTCCCACGAAGAACATAAGGGCATTTTCTTTTCCATTTTTATAATCCTCTACAACACTTCCATTTTCTTCTATGAGCTTTTTGGCAATTTCTTCAATTGGACCAGTATCATTTGATTGGAACATTCTATTTTTTTCTGCAATAGAAACAGGGGATTCATCATTCAAAACTATCATTCCTAGTATATCTTTTGCAGCACGTGAAGAAATTTTTCCTTCTGTAAACAGGGAAGCAAGTTCTGCAAAATTTTCCAAAGAGGGAAGCTTCACATCCTCATTTCCCTTTTTCAAACCAATAAAATCAGATGTAATTAGATTTGATACTGTTTTGTATGATTCTTTATTTTCTCCAATCTTAGAAACAACACCTTCAAAATAATCTGCTAAAATCTTATCGTTGATATACACCTCTATATCCTCTGCCTTAATACCAAAATCATTTGCAAAGCGAACTCTTTTTTGTTCTGGAAGTTCTGGAAGTGATTCTTTGATTTTATTCAAATCAAACATTTCATGAAGATACATTTTTGGAAGATCAGGATCAGGGAAATATCTATAATCTTCACTGTTTTCTTTTGAACGTTGTGAAAATGTAGATTGTTTTGTTTCGTCCCATCCGCGAGTCTCTTGAACGATTTCATTTTCGCGTCCAGCTTCATATAGGTCTGTCATTCGAGCAATTTCATATTTTGCAGCACGTTCAACAGCGCGGAATGAATTGATATTTTTTACTTCAACTTTTGTTCCAAATTTTTCTTTTGAAGGGGAAATGGAAATGTTTAATTCTACACGCATCTCACCTTTTTCCATATTTGCATCTGAGACTTCCAAGTACTGCAAAAGAGTCTGAAGTTCACGTCCAAATTTTCCCGCATCTTCTGGAGTGTGAATACATGGCTCAGTTACAAGCTCCATAAGAGGTACACCTGCACGATTGTAATCAACGAGAGAAAAATCCCCTCTGTCATGCTTTGAAGTTCCTGTGTCTTCTTCTAGGTGAACACGAGTTATATCAACACCTGCCAAATGACCACCTGACACTATAGGATATTTGTACTGACTGATCTGGTATCCTTTTGGAATGTCTGGGTAGAAATAGTTCTTACGGTCAAACTCTGTAAAGTTTGCAATATCTCCATTCAAAGCAAGTCCAACCTTGATTACATGTTCGACGGCTTGTTTGTTTATTGTCGGAAGAGTTCCTGGATGTGCAAGTGATACTGGATCAATATTAACATTTGGATTTTCTTCATCAGGATTGTTTAAAGCACTTGAAAACATTTTTGTTTTTGTTTTCAATTCTGCGTGAATTTCAAGTCCTATTGTTGTGTAGTATGTGTTCATAGAATATGAGTATTATAGCAGATTTTTTGACTCTCCTCACCTCCCCAATCCCAGATTTGACATTCACAAAAACAAAGAGTATAGTTTTAACAAATCCATAAAAATGAAGAAGTTACATGACTACGTAGTGTCAGAGGCAAATATAGCTTCTGTCTACGACAAGATTAAAAAACTTCTGGAAGGAAATAATACGAGGATTGACGAAATCACAAATCTTCGCCTCGTTAGTGGGGTAAGATTTCTAAAAAAAAGTGGTTTGAAAAATGCTTGTGTAAAAATTGTTTGGAACGTCGAAAATTCGACAAGAACAATCTTAATTGTATCAGGAGATAAAGTTGAATTCTTAGGAACTCGCTCTGTTTGTATAAAACACAAAACAGAAGGTATTCCAAGAACAACATTATTTTATGTTGTACAAAAACTTTCAGAAGAAAACCCGGTAACTCTATAAGAGAACCCGGGTTTTAATTTTCTATTTACTTCTCAATATTTTTATAAAGCTATCTGAAAATTTCTTTATAGATACATCGTCAAACAAAGATACAGAAAATACTGGCTTTCCAAATTCTTCAAACTTTTTAGAAATTTCTTCTACAACTTCCCCACTTACTACATCAGTTTTGGTTAGAAGGATTATTTCTTCTTTTTCAAAAAGCCCTTCTCCATAACCTTTTAATTCATTTCTAATATTTTTGTAGTCAGTTATAGGGTCAGCACTTTCAAGTGATACAAGATGTACTAATATTTTTGTTTTCTTAATGTGTCTTAAAAACTTTATTCCCAAACCTTTTCCTTCACTTGCACCTTCGATAAGTCCTGGAATATCAGCTAGTATGTATCCGTGAAATGAACCGAGATTTGGTTCGAGTGTTGTAAAGGCATATGCACCAATTTTTGCTGTTGCATTTGTAAGAACATTCAATAGAGATGATTTTCCTGCATTAGGAAGCCCCACAAATCCAACTTCAGCAATAAGTTCAACAACAACAGAGAATGATCCTTTGTCACCGTTTTTTCCTTTTGTTGCTGTTGTTGGTGTTGTATTGAGAGAGCTTTTGAAGTGATCATTACCAAGACCTCCTTGGCCACCACGAAGAATTAGAACCTTTTGTCCTTCTTCTTCAATCAAGAATGAGTAGCCTGTATTTTTGTCAGAAACCTTAGAACCAACAGGAAGATCTAATATAAAATCTTCTCCATCTTTTCCATGTTTTCTACCTCCAGCTCCTGGTTCACCCATTCCACCTTCAAAGTTTGGATTGGCTTTATATTTAGAAAGAAGTGTTACATCGCGAACACCACGGACATAGACATCTCCACCTTTTCCTCCGTCTCCACCCCATGGTCCTCCACGATCAATGTATTTTTCTTGGCGCCAACGAACAACCCCGTCTCCTCCACGTCCAGCTTTACAGTTTATTAAGAGTTCATCAACAAATGCCATATATGCTTATTCTACAGCATTTTTAGCCATTTGTACAGCACCTTCTTTTGAGCGTGCTATACACATTAATTTCTGATGACAAAAAATCGCATCAGACACACCAGAGACGATAGACAAGCATTCGTTACGAAGACCAGCCCATTCAACTGGGAAATCTTTTCTATTCTTAAATGAGATTCCAGACTCTCTCACGCAGACAGCTTTCCAGTTCCCTTCTTTAGAATGAATAATAATAAAGCATGGTTCTTTGTATTGTCCTGCAAGAAATGCTGCTGGTTCGCGATGCATATCTTTTTCATCGATAATCAAAATTCTTTTATCTTCTGCTTTACTATAAGCATCTTCAATTATCTTTTTTACACGACTCTGATCTTTCGCTTCTTTTATTTCTTTAAGAATAATCTTTTTGGCAATATAAACAAGCTTCAAGAAATTTTTATATATATGACAATCACCTCCTTCTGGAGGAAGAAGTGCATAAAATACCTCGTGTATTCTGTATGGGAAAACATTAGTAAATTTTGACTCAACCAAATCTACACCATTGTCGACAGCATCTATTGGCTGTACAAGCCTTCTCTCTATTTGCTCATATGCAAAAGTATCATTATCAGTAAGTGTATTTCCAAAAGCTTTCCAAAGAAGCCCGAAAGAAGCATAGGGTATTCCGTTTGGTCTCTTTCCTGCACCACCACTTTGGTGGTGGTCAAACCTACCTTTATCTTGATCAAAAACACTTCCCACATCTACAACATAGTCAGCAGAAGCAAAAAGCTTATCGTCACGAGTGCGAACAATCTTAATGTTTCCGTTATGAAGTATAGAAAGTACCGCACATGCAAATATTTCATCAACATGGTATGAGCCACTGTGTGTTATTACTTTTTTCTTTTTCTTAAAAAACATTACTAATCAAAATTTAGAATCTTTCCCCCTATATAATTTATAACAGATACTACTACAGACCCGAGAAATGCAGCTTTGAAGGTGAGAATTGAAAATCCATCAATATACCCTTGTCCTAAAAACCAAAATATTAAACCGTTTACAACGATAGAAAATAATCCAAATGTAATAAGATTGATCGGAAGTGTAAGAATATTAATAATTGGCTTAACTAGAGTATTGATAATATACAATATTGCTCCGACGATAAGAACTGTCCAAGCAGGATTTATAACAATCCCCTCCTTTACAATAAATGGTGTAGCAAATACAGCGACTGATAAAATTAAAAAATGATAAAAGATTTTCATATCATTTATTATAAACTATCAATAACCTTTTTTACTACAGTTCCATCAGCTTTACCTTTCAATTCTTTCATCATTGTTGCTATCACTATTCCCTTCTTAGATAAATCAAGTCCTAGTTCAGATATTTTCGCATTAACAAAAGAAGAAACTTCCTCTTCAGACATTTGTTCTGGAAGATATTTTTCTAGAATTTCGAGTTGAGATTTTTCTTCCAAAACCAAATCTTCTCTTCCTCCTTTTTCAAATTGCTCTATAGAATCTTTTCTTTGTTTTGCTAAGCGTGTAATAACAGCAATAACTTCTTCGTCAGATAAAATTTCTTGAGGCTTTTTACCTTTTGCTACGAGTTCATTTGTACATGCAGACATAATTCCACGTATAACATCCATAGCGACTTGATTCTTTGCAATCATTGCTTCTTTTAATTGAATTTTAAGGTTTTCTTGTAACATATAGAGAAGTATAGCATGTATGATATTATAGTGAATATGTCTTACACCTTTATATTTTTTGATACAGAAACAACTGGCACAGAAGAAAAAGACCGTTTATGTCAACTCGCCTATGTTATAGGTAAAAATGAAAACGATATACCCATAGAGACTTATAACGAGCTTTTTAAGCCTTCCCTACCTATTCCACCTGAAGCAAGTGCGGTGACCCATATTACAAACAAAATGGTCGCAGACAAACCTACATTTGCAGAAAGTAATACTTACAAAGATGTAAAAGAATTGTTTGAACGTGAAGATGTGATAGTTGTCGCTCATAATGCGAAGTTTGATATTTCGATGCTTGCAAAAGAAAATATATTCCCAAAGAATTTCATCTGTACTCTAAAGCTTGCAAGATATCTTGATCCAGAAAATAAACTTCCTCAATACAAGCTTCAATACTTACGTTATCTTCTAGAAATAGAAATCGAAGCACAAGCTCACGACGCTCTTGGAGATGTGCTCGTACTAGAGAAACTTTTTGAAAGACTGTATCAAAAAGTTTTGAATGAAGAAAAAACTAATGATAAGGCTGTAGCAAAAATGCTTGAAGTATCAAATCGCCCAAGTATGATAACTAATATTCATTTTGGAAAATATATTGGTCAAAAAATTGCCGATGTAGCAGTGATAGATAAAAGATATTTAGAGTGGCTTTATAATGAAAAATTAAAATCTGATAAGGACGAAGAAGATTGGTTGTATACTCTTGAGCATTATTTGAAATAGATAAAAACAAAAAAATAATAAGAACTTAAAAAAGCCCGAATCGATATATCGATTCGGGCTTTAGAGTACTAAAACTATTTTACTTTTCCAAGAAAATCTGGCCAACTAATCCATTCAGATTTGTAAGTTGTATCAGGGTTAGCGGTTAATTTAGTATCTTCTTTGTAGTGTTTACGATAACTACTCACACTTTCAATTATAAAACCTTTAGCTCTCAACCTCTCAACAGCTTCTTTGCATTCTTTTAAGGTTTTATAAAAATCTTTCGATTCTTTTCCAAGGAAATCTAGCCAACTAATCCATTCAGATTTGTAAGTGTATTGAGGATTAGAAGGTAACCTTAAGTCTTTTTTATAATATTTTACATAGTCAAGATATGACTCAATCTTAAAACCTTTGGCTATCAACCTTTCAACAGCTTCTTTGCATTCTTTTAAGGTTTTATAAAAATCTTTTGATTCTTTTCCAAAAAAAACAAACGAGTTAATCCATTCAG
>JAIXRY010000003.1 GCA_027484965.1 bacterium
CTCTTTGTATGTATTTCTCTATTATATTTATTTTTCCTAAATCACTTTTATAGCTTAGTCTTCCAAACCTTCCAGTGCTTCGTCTACAGATTTTGAAACTGGTCCTGTAGATGGTGCACGCATACCACCCTCTGGTTCATTAATCTTAAGATTTACACGAGCGTTGTGTTTCATTCCAATAACACGAAGAAGTGTACGGATTGCTTTTGCTGTATTACCTTGGCGTCCAATAATTTTACCCATATCTTCTGGAGCAATAGTAAGAGTTACTAATACCCCCATTTCATCAACAGATCTATCAATCACCACTTTATCTGGATTATCAACGAGTGCTTTTACAATATATTCTAAAAATACTTTATCTTCGTGCTGCATATAAGAGTTGCTAAACAAAAATTAATTAAGACAGTGTGTTGACGATACTCACTGTACAAATAGATTATATCTCATTTACAAAAAATAAATCCACTCAATTGAGTGGATTTCTTTTTTGTAAAAATTATTTTTTAACTTCTTTTCTTTTTACTGTTGGACTTTTCTTTGGAAGAACGTTTTTCTTTGTTCCTTCTATAACACCTTGTTTTACGAGGAAGTTATGAACTGTATCGCTTGCCTGCGCTCCTTGTGAGATCCAGTATTGTACACGTTCTTTTTTGAAAACTACAGTGTCTGATTTTGGTGTGTAAGAACCAACAATCTCTTTAAATTTACCACTTTGTGTGGCGTTTTTTGAATCAGTCAAAACAACCCTGTATGCAGGATCATTTTTGCGACCAATACGTTGTAAGCGAATCATTAACATAAGTAGAGTGATAATACCAAAACTACCAATAAAAAGCAAGTCTTCAGTATTTTAATAGATTCAGTTTTTAACTCATGAAAAATAATAATGTGTGTTATAGTGTTATTATTATGGAACAAAAAATATATGAGGGAGTAGTCTTCATAAATACCAAAGGAAACGGCTATGTAAAGACAAAAGAGTTAGATGATAGTATAGAAATACCAAATCAACATCTTCTTACAAGTCTCCATGGAGACAAGGTTTGCGCGATTGTTACAGGTAAGAATGAATATGGAAATCCTACAGGAGAGATAACCGAAATAATATCTCGCTCAAAAGTTGGATTTTCTGGAACACTCGCAAAAGACGAACTTGGATTTTACCTTATTCCAAGTGACCCAAAAATTCATATACAAATGAGAATTCCAAATGACGCCCTTCTTGGAGCAGAGCTTGGCGACAAAGTATTTACAACTATTACTCGATGGACAGACCAACAAAGCCTCCCTGTAGGTGAAGTGCTTCGTGTACTTGGAAAACCTCTTGAGAATAACGCTGAGATGATGGGTATTGCCCTTGAAAAAGGTTTTGATGAAAATTTTCCTAAAGCTGTTTTAGAAGAAGCGGAAAAATTAAAAGCAGAAGGTATTAGTGGAGATGAATTAAAAATTAGAAAAGATATTAGAGGTATAACAACATTTACTATAGACCCTGCAGACGCAAAAGACTTTGACGATGCATTGTCTGTTCAATTCTTACCTAATGGAAATATAGAAATTGGTGTTCATATTGCTGATGTATCTCACTATGTACGTCCAGACACAGAACTCGACAAAGAAGCTGCTAGGCGCGCTACTTCTGTGTATCTTGTAGACCGTACAATACCAATGCTTCCAGAAGTTCTCTCAAATGAACTCTGTAGTCTAAATCCAAAAGAAGACAAACTTACTTTCAGTGCGATTTTTGAATTAGATGAAAAAGCAAATGTTTTGAATGAGTGGTTTGGTAGAACAATTATGCATTCTGATTATCGTTTTACATATGAAAATGCTCAAGAAGTTTTAAATGAAGAGCAAGGGATATATTTCAAGGAATTAAACATTCTAAATACTCTTGCAAAAAAATTAGAAAAGAAAAGAATGGAAGCAGGCGCTCTTTCTCTCGATCAAGACGAAGTAAAATTCTTACTCGACCAAAACGGTGTTCCAATAAAAGTTTATAAAAAAGAACGTGGCGACACGAATCACCTTATCGAAGAATTCATGCTTCTTGCAAACAGAAAGGTTGCTGAATTTATTGCCAAAAAATCAGAAAATGAAGCAAATGTTTTCGTATATCGTATTCATGATTTACCTGATCAAGACAAGATGGGAGAACTAAAACTATTCTTGAAAAAACTTGGTTTTGAAACACATCTAAACAAAGACGGAGTAATTCCCTCTCAAGAACTCAATAAAATACTCGAAAAATTAGAAGGAAAAGAAGAAAAAAATACAGTTCACACCGCAGTTATTCGTTCGATGGCAAAAGCAATATATTCAACAAAAAATATTGGTCACTATGGACTTGCCTTTGAATATTACACTCACTTCACTTCACCTATTCGCCGTTATCCAGATACTCTTGTACACAGATTACTTGCAATATATCTCGCCGGAGAAAAAGTTCCAGAAGCTATGTGGCACCACTATGATCATATGTGTGATCACTCTTCAAAACGTGAAAAGGAAGCTGCTGACGCAGAACGTGCTTCTATTAAATATAAACAAGTAGAGTATATGACAACTCGTGTTGGACAAACATTTAATGGGGTTGTTACAGGAATATCACGTAATGGAATTTTCGTAGAAGACAAAGAATCTAAGTGTGAAGGAATGATAAGACTTAAAGACTTGGGAACAGATTTTTATAACTATGATGAAAAAGAAAATTATATAATAGGTACACGTACAAAAAAGATTTTTAAAATTGGAGACAATTTACCAATCAAAGTTGCAGGAGCTAATCTTGAGAAAAAAATTATTGATTACATACCAGGATAAAAAATAATGATGAACGTTAGAACAGAAATTATAGCAATTCTCTGTATCTCGATAGTAGCGGGTGCTTTTTTGGGTGCGGTTGGTAAACACAAAATAGAAAAAGAAAGAGTTCTTACTGAAGAAAAAAAAGTAGAGAAAAAGATTGGTTCATTCACGTTATCTTTTGTGGGTGATATAGCACCAACAAAAGAATTCCCTGACCTATTCGAGTTCACAAAAGAAGAATTATCAAAACCAGATATAATGATTGGAAATCTAGAAGGAGTAATTACAGATAGAGAAAAAAATAAGTGTGGAACAATTATAACAGGAAAATGTTATGCATTTTCTGGTAATGAAGGATTTGTTCAGATATTAAAAAATGCTTCATTTGATATGATGAGTTTTGCGAATAATCATTCTTACGACTTTGGCGAAGAAGGATTCATAGATACACTCAAGAATTTGAGTATGTATGACATAGATGCTATTGGTACAAAAAATACAATAGTAGAAAAAAAGATTCGCGGAGTAAGTGTTGCTTTTGTTGGATTTTCTACAGGCAAACTCACAAGTGACCTAAATGATGAGAACCAAGTAAAAAGTCTTGTTGAAAGAGCAAGTATTGGAAACGATTTGGTTGTTGTTATATTCCATGGAGGTGCTGAAGGTATAGGAGCTACACACGTAGAAGGAGTCAATGAAAAATATTTAGATGAAGAGCGTGGTAATGTTCAAGCTTTTGCAAAACTCGCAATCGACAACGGTGCAGGTCTTGTGCTCGGATCAGGCCCTCATGTGCTTCGTGGTATGGAATGGTACAAAGGAAAATTGATTGCATATTCAATGGGAAATTTTGCCGGATACAGAACATTTAGCACTGATGGAATTATGGGTACATCAGGAATACTTACCATTGATATAGAAAATAAAAATGAAATTACAAATGCAAAATTTGTTCCTATTTCAATAAATAAAAATGGTGTACCTACAATTGATTGGACAAACACTTCTATATCGCAAATAAATAATCTAAGTAAAGAAGATTTTGGAGATAATGGAATAATGTTTAATGAAAGTGGTAAGGCAATAAAATAAATTAGGTTGTAAAAATATAAGAACCCGGATTTGCTTCGCAAATCCGGGTTCTTATATAATATATTACAAACACGACTTTACTTTTTCTATGACAAGATCTAATGTTGATTCTGCTTTGACCATATAATATGCTGGATTATCTTTTACAACACTTTCAATAATACTATTATTTGTATTAAAATTAGTTAAAATAATTATTGGAACAACTTTACCCCAATCACTATTTTGACGAATTTTTTCCATAACCTCCATACCATTCAAATCTGGCAATCCAATGTCAAGCAAAATAAGATCAGGTTTTTCGTCTAAAGCCACCTTTAATCCTTCTTCGCCATTTTTTGACTGAAAAACACTAAAGTGTTCATTTTCCAAACGCTTAAAGAGTGCGTTACGAAGAACCTCTTCATCTTCTACTAATAATATTTTTTTAGTTATAGTATTCATATATATTAATTATCTCAAAAATATATTGTTTTGTTAAGAAAGAGAAGTAAGAGTTGTGTGACGAATTGGTACAGTAATAAAGAATATTGTGCCATCTTCTTTATTTGATGAATAATCTATTTTTCCACCAATAGTTTCTATAAAAGATTTAACAATAAATAGACCTAAACCTCCAATTTCCGTTTCTAAAGCACCATTTACCTGACGAGAATGAGTGAATTTTTTGAACATATGCGCTTTTTGCATATCTGATATTTCTCCACCTTTATTATGAATGGATACAATATAAAAATCTTTATCTTTTTCAATTTTTACAATTATTGGACTGTTCTTTGTTCCATGAATAATACTGTTATTTATAAGATTTTTTAGAGATTCTCCTAAAAGAATCTTGTCTGTATATATTTTTGTTTCAAGAAGGTCTGTTGTAAATTGTATTTTTTGTCCATTATTTTCAGCGCGAACATAAAATGTCTTAATAATTTCTTCAATAAATATCTTAAGGTCAATTTCTTCGTTGAAAACAATAATCTTACCTGTTTCAATACGTGCACTAGAAAGTAATTTTGAAACTAAATCTATCAATCTATCATTTTCATTGTAAATAGAATAAAAAAGATTTTGATTATTTTCTGATATCTGCCCTTCTGAGATAGCAAGATCGAGCGCCCATTTAATACTAGTCAACGGAGTACGAAGCTGATGCGAAGCGGTAGCCAAAAACTCATCCTTTGCCATAGAAAGCTCATTCATTTTATTATTATAAGCAATAGCTTCACGATCAAGACCATACTCAATAAACATTAATACAAAAAAAACTACAAACCAAACTCCAAATATAGGTAGCACAGTAGACGCAACAGAATCAATGTCACGTATCATAAAAATAGTCGCTACAAAACCTAAACAAAACATAGTAATAATATTACTCGTTGTTAAAATCATTACTATTTTACCAAAAACATTTTTACCAATTTTTCGATAAAAGTATATAGATTGTCTTATTAAAAAAATACTACCCAATAATAAAATAGGCCATCCAACAAAAAGTATAATATTGCGTATTATTACCAAAGTCATACTTATATAATATCATAAAATTTAAATGATTCTGGTGTAAAAAATAAAAGAACCCGGATTTGCTTTGCAAATCCGGGATTCGACATTTCTGTCTAACACTTTTTACCTCTACGAGGATTGGGTATTATTTTTAGGTGACTGTTCAACAGGTTTTTCCTCAACCTTAGGAGGCATTTCTGTCTTCAAGGTGATCTCGGTTGGAATACCAGTAACATCAACTTTCACTTCATGCTTAAAAGTTGTAGGAAAACTATGATCAATATGTCCCTGATGGTTCATATTCCAATCACGTCCACCTCCACAATTTCCTCCTCGGCAACTATTGCAGTTTCCATTACATCTATAATAATTTCTTCCAGCAATAAGATATCCTAAAATTCCAAACAAAATTAATCCCAATACAATCACACACCATATAATTCCATTGTCCGATAAAAAAGATGATTGTTGAGGTGTTTGTTGAACAACCACAACCGTATCTTTTTTTGCTGGCTCCGTTGGCTGAGTAATAACTCTAGGTCTCGAAGGCATGTAGATTATCCTCGGGCGAGGTTCAGGTCTTTGTAACTCTGGCCAATTATTAATTATAGTAACTGACGGTTGTTGATCAGGTTGAACTCTAACTGTCGGTTGTTGAATTGGTTGTGGTTCAGGTCCTACAAAAAGGAACTCCGCGACCAGTATTGTTGATTTGAGCAAAAGTAGAAGTAGAAAATGCTGCTGCGAGGGTTAGTACTCCAAGTACTAACAATCTCATTCTGTTTTTATTGTTCATTCTGGGTTTATTATAGCACATTATATATCATTTTGTCAAGCACACTTTTACCCTTATTTTCCAATATAAAAACCGTTATTTAAACGGTTTTTATACTTTATTTCGCGTATTGTTCTGCTTCGTCGAATTGTACTGACAGAAGCTTTGATGAGCCGTCTGACCCTACGGTAACCCCGTAGAGGACCTTTGCTCGAGACATAGTCTCGCGATTGTGTGTTACAACAATAAGCTCTGAATACTTTGATAGTCTTTCTATCATATCTCCGTACCTTCGAGAGTTCGCTTCATCCAGTGCTGCATCTGTCTCATCGAGTACCAGGAATGGTGGTGGATTAACTTGAGATATAGCAAAGAGTAGAGCAATAGATGTAAGAGATCTTTCACCTCCTGAAAGCATTTGCAAATCTTTTACTTTCTTATGAGGAAGACTTACATGGATTTCAATTCCCTGCTCAATAATAGGATCTGCTTTATCTACATCAGAAATAACTTCTTCATCTTCAGAATTTTCTTTTTTGTCTAAAGTTAGAATAGAGAGAAAAGCATTTCCTCCTCCGAACATAGTTGAGAAGAATTCTTGGAATTGAGTATTGATTTTCTCTACTCCTTGTTTGAATTCGGTCATCAGTGTTGAGCGAAGTTCGGCAATGAGTGTTGTGGTATTCAATATTGCTCCATCTATGTCAGACAATTCTTGCATGAGGAATTGATCGCGCTCAAGTGCATTTTGATATTCTATTGTAATCTCATTTCCACCTATAGATCCACTGTCTTCCAATTTTATTTTTAATCTAAATATTTTTTGTTTTAGAGTGCTAAGCGCTTCTTCTGTAGATATCAATTCTGCATCTTCTTTTGGAAGAACAGCTGACGGACCAATCAGCACAGAGAGTTCTTTTATTTCTTGATTAAGCCTTTCTTCGCGGCTTTTTATATCTTCGTGTTTGTGAGTACTGAATCTCAACTCACTTTCAATATCACTCTTTTGTCTTACAAGTGAGAGATAATTCTTTTCACTTTCAGCAAAATTTGATTCATGTTCTGACTTTTCTTGTTTTATAGAAGCGATAGCACTTTGGATATTTTGTTCACGAGAAATTATTTGATTGCGTTCTTGATTGAGCTTAGTAATAGTATCTCTGTGTTCTTGTATAAGTGCACTATTATCAATCACCACATCTTCTTCGATAGTTACAAGATTTTGTAGCTTTGATTTTATATGTGAAAGAGCATTTTTCAGTACAGTACTATCGCCTGAGGAAAGCGCTTCGTCTATAGTACTTATTGTATCTTTTGCGAAAGATACAACTGTATTTCGAGAAATAGGCTTATTATCACCTACATGTTTTCCTTGGTTTTCGAGAACCTGAATCATCCCTTCGAGGCGCCCGATACTGTGCTCTATATCACTCTTTGCGTGACGGAAACTTGCAAGAGACTTTTCATGTTCTTCGATACGAGGGTCCTGTGCACTAGAGAATCTTTCTTTCATTACTTTCTCTAGAGAAGATATTTGTTTGTCGATATTTTCTAGAGTTTCTTTTTGTTCCTTTTCAAAATTATGTAATTCGTCTTTTTTGTTTTTTATAAAAGATATTTCACTCTTCTGATAACTTCCAAAAAGACTTTCCAAATCAGCACGAACAATACTTGCTTGTTCTATTTTCTCAACTTGTTTCTTCAAGAATGCAAGATGAGGTGCGAGTTCGCGACGCTGAATAGACACTTCTTTCATATTCAAACGTGTCTTCTCAAGCTTCTTTTCTGCTTCACGAATCTTTGTTTGGTAGACCTTTAAACCAAGTGCGTCTTCAATCATTACCTTTCTCTCCTTTCCATTTGAAGTAAGAATTCTGTCAGCCGCACCTTGAGAAATAATATGGTGTCCAGATGAGCCAATATGTACAGACGCGAGTAAATCAAGCACATCTTTCAATCTAACTTCTGTACCGTTTATAGAATATGTATTTCCTCCATCACGAAACACTTCACGAGTAATAACGATTTCATCGAAATCTAAAGAAACTTTTTCTAAATCACTTCCAGAAAAAGAAAATTGCTTTTTACTATTATCAAAAGTAATTGAAACACTCGCGCGAGAAAGCGCAGGAAGAGATTTTGAACCTTTAAAGATTAGGTCAGCACCAGACTTTGAGCGAAGAGACTTGATAGATTGCTCTCCAAGTACAAAACGAAAAGCTTCTACAACATTAGACTTTCCAGAACCATTTGGCCCCACAACTCCTATAACAGGCGAATTAAAATAGAGCGTTGATTTCTTCGCAAAAGATTTGAACCCTGTCATTTCTATCTTTTTGAGCTGATGCATTTGTCTATATATTTTAACTTTTTTTATTAAATTTACAAAATAAAAACCCTTTGAAGGGTTTTTATTTTGTAAATTTTAATCCAACCACTTATGTATCACGAGAGCTTCGCGGGCGGCTGATTGTTCGGCTTCTTGTTTTGATTTGCCGCGTCCTACGGATATTTGATTTTCGCCAAAGAATATACCAACAGTAAATTGTTTATCATGATCAGGACCACTTTCAGAAACAACTTTGTATGCAGGAGTCACACTAAGATATGATTGCGCACGTTCTTGCACAAGACTCTTTGCATCGCGCCAAAGTTTCTTTTCGATAATTTCTGCGAGGCGTGGTATGAGAGTGAGTTCTACGAATTTCTTACAAGAATCATAACCTTGATCAATATAGAGTGCTCCAAGATATGCTTCATACGTATTCGCAAGTATATATGTACGAGCCTTTCCTGTATCTTTTGCTTCACCTTTTGAGAGAAGGAGAAAGTCGTTCATATTCCATTCACTTGCAACTTCTGAGATAATTGTCGCATTCACAATAGCAGAACGATACGCAGTGAGTTCCCCTTCGTCTTCATTTGGAAAACTATTATATAAATGTGAAGTTGTAATCAACTCCAAAACAGCGTCTCCCAAGAATTCGAGACGTTCGTTGTGACCAAGATTACTTCCTGTTTGTTCGTTGATATATGAACGGTGAGTAAATGCTTGTTCTAGTATTTTTTTATTTGAAAAAACAAATCCTGTTTTTTCTTCGAATTTTGAGAAATCTACCATAAATAATTAAAAAATATTATTGTTGTGATGTAATAATTTCAGTTGATTTTTCTATAAGACCAACAACATCATCATACATACGAAGTTCTGCAACTTCAGAAGGAGAAAACCATCTCGCATCATCAAGACCTCCACCAGTACGTAGCGTAAGAGCTTCATAAGGAGCTTCTACCAAGAAATATGTTACTTGTTTGCGGAGTTTTCCTTTTTCTGGATGAGATGCAACGTATTCGTTTTCACCGAGAGCTTCAACGACTTTTGTTTCTATTCCTACTTCTTCTTTTACAACACGTACAACAGCAGTCTCTACAGCTTCAGCTTCTTCCACACCTCCTTTTGAAAGGGTCCAGTATCCAAAAACATCATGCACAAGAGCAAAAGAGAATCCTCCATCATAACGCCCAAAAATTACAGCGCCAGCTTTTTTCTCGATAGGAAGTTTTGTAATATCGATAGGCTCATTAGAAACTTGTTTTTTGCCGAATTGTTCTTTTCCTGGCTCACCAATTTCTTTATACACAGCACCAAGTACTCCATTAATGAATCTACTAGAATTATCACCTCCAAAAGCTTTTGCGAGCTCTATAGCCTCATTAATAGCTACTTTAGGTGGAACTTCTGATCTATTACCGAAGAGGAGTTCATAGAGACCAATACGAAGGATATTTCTGTCAGGAACAGCGATTTTTGCTACAGGCCATTCAGGAGCTGCCTTTGTAATAATATCGTCAATAACTGTACGCTTGCGCAAAACACCATCAAGAAGCATTTCTAGGAATGCATCATCGTTTAAACCAGGACCAAACTCAACAGTATTTCTTTTGAGCATTTCTTTAGGGTCTCCAGCTTGGCCATTAAAATCCCATTCGAAAAGTGTTTGGAGAACAATTGAACGAGAGAGATGTCTATTTGCCATATGTATGTATTTTTGATTAATGAACTAAAAGAGCTGATAAATAGAATATTATTTCTTTTGTTTCTTTTCGACTTTCTTTACAATGTCGATAACTTTTTTACCACGGTATGTCCCTGTTGTAAGAGAAACACGGTGACGAAGACGAGGAGTTTTTGACCCTTCTTCAAGAGTAATAGGCGCACCTGTAAGTGCGTGGTGACTACGGCGATTAGCCGTATGTGCATGTGTATGTCTCATTCGTACTGTCATAATTCCACTACTATACCTTTTTTGAGGAAAAAATGCAACATCATAAATAAACAAAAAACCCCGCCTTTAATTATATAAAAGCGAGGTGTGTAGCCAAGGGCTAGAGAGGAAATATCCTATAGTAACTCCTAGGAGGTATTGCCAACTATTTCTTAAAATATTTCTAGATCTATCTTGATACTGCTGACGATTATGCGTAACATGTTCAGCAAAAGTAAGACCTAAAAGCCACAGAATTAGAAGATAGAAAGATATTTCAAATATTGGAACCGAAAACTTGAATAAAAAATATCCGATAGCAATTCCAATAATCACTTGCCAGGCATTTCTCCAAATTCTAGCAACAACATCCCCCGTTCCGTTCCAATAATTCTGACCATTACGAAACAAAAGAGAAATAAAGAGTCCAAGAATCCAGAAGGTGAAAATTATCATTAAGATAGTTTCTAATCCGTTTGAGTTTTTTATGAGGTTCATAATATAAGGGTTTAATTGTGATCAAAAAGGACATTATCCCCTTTGATCACAACGAAACTTTTATGAACCAGATTCAAAGAACTATATACATATTATATACTATTTAAAGATATTTGTCAATAGCATAAATAGATAGGCATTAAACAGCAAAAAGACCTGGAAAAGCAAAACTTTTCCAGGTCTTTTTATTTTTTATAAATTTTAATTAAGCATTATCTATATCTGCTTTAATTTTATCTATTGCAGAATCTTCAATAACAGTATCCAAAACAGAAACGACAGCTTCCAAATCATTCAATTCCTTCTCTACCAAATCCATATCTTCTTTTAGATCCTTTTCTACAGCATCCAATTCTTCAGACATTTCTTTTGTTGAAGATTCAATCTCTTGCGCATCTTCTGCAGTAAGAATATCAGTGTCAGATTCTATATCAATTTGGATAAGGTCTTTTATTTGCTCTTTTAATTCTGGAGTGAATTCCCCTTCCAAAAGAGTTAAAATTTCTTCTTTGTGAGCTTCACTAAGTGCACTTGCTTTTACTTTTTCAATAAAATCTTGTTTATTCATAAATATAATAGTTAAGCGGCTATTGATAACGCGTCAGTAAGTTCCATTTTACTAATCAAAGCTTCTTTTTGCTTTCTAAGATTTTCAGCCTTTTGCATAGCGCTAGATTCCTTATCTGCAATCTTTTGAATTTCAGCTTCTAAGCGACGCATACGAAGCATGTTCATACTCTTGCGATGATTTTCTTTAATTTTAGCAACTCTTTCTTGGGCAGATAGAATTGCATTTTCACTAAAAGATTTAACACTTTCATATTTATTCTTAACTCCTTCTTTTGCAGTTTGGAGACCTTCAACAGTTTTTTCTTTTGCGTAAAAAGCAGCGTCTTTAGAAAGATTTGCCGTATCCTTTGCAAATTGAGAAATTTGCTCTCCTTTATTTACAACAAATTTTTCTACAGAATCATAACCTCTATCCATAGCATCATACCCTTTTACGAGCATGTCACCTGTAGATGAGACTAATTCTGCTCCAGCTCTACCAATATTTTTTCCTGTAATATTTGCACCCTTATCTGTCCATTCATCAAATTCTTTTACTTTTTCTACTGAATAATCATATCCTTGCTTTGCAAAAACGTCAGACATTGCAGCACCAGCAACAATATTACCTGTAACTTTTTTTGTATTATTCCAAAAACGTCCAAGCTTTGATGCAAGAGCATTGCCTTTTTTTGCAACAATTTCTTTAACTTGAGATATCTTTTCACCAACAAGAGCTAAACGTTCACGTCCAACAGCAAGAGGATCCTCTTGTGTATTATTCAACTCAACATTTTCAGCTGATTCTTGATTTAACTCTTCTACACTCTTAGCTTCTGCAGGTATTGAAACCTCAGGCACCTCTTTTTTACCAAAACTAAATAGTCCCATATACATTAATTTAATAAGAATAAATTTTCCCGACTGTAATAAATTATATAGCTTATACCAATAAAGTAAAGAAATTTAAAGGTATTAATACTTGATATAGACAATATATAGGTGTAAAATAGTATTAATGTCACACATTTTTACAAAAACAACCACAACAACCTTTACTCGATGTCGAGAAAGGCTTGTCTTGGTAATTTCGTAAGAATCTCCACAAAGCCAAACCCTTCTCGATATCAAAAAGAGAAGGTTTTTTATTTTACCAACACATCAAAAAATGAACATTTTTTAAGGTTACCTAACAGCATAAATATGCTACAATTCCCATATGCAACAAGAAAACATTGAACATATTCGTCATTCACTTGCCCACCTCTTAGCGGCAGCGGTTTTAAAGCATTTTCCAGACACTAATCCAACTCTTGGGCCTGCAATTGAAAATGGTTTTTATTATGACTTCGAATTCCAAAACCCTCTAAAAGAAAGTGATTTGGAAAAGATAGAAAATACAATGCGAGAACTCCTCCCTACTTGGAATACTTTTGCTTGTGAAGAAGTTTCTTATGAAAAAGCAAAGAAGGTTTTTGCTGGTAATAAATACAAGTTGGAACTCATAGAAGAAATAGAAGCAAAAGGTGAAGCAATCACTTTCTATACTTCTGGAGAATTTACCGATCTTTGTCGTGGAGGTCATGTAGAAGATATGAAAAATATTCCTAGCGATTGTTTTAAATTAGACAGTCTTGCTGGAGCGTACTGGCGCGGAAGTGAAAAAAATAAAATGCTTACTCGTATTTATGGACTTGCATTTTCTACAAAAAAAGAACTCGGTGAATACGTAACAATGCAAGCAGAAGCAGAAAAGCGTGACCACAGAAAAATAGGTCCCGCTCTAAAACTTTTTACTATTTCACAACTCGTAGGTTCTGGACTACCACTCTTCCAACCAAAAGGAACTATTTTGCGTAAAGAATTAGAAAATTACCTATGGGACCTACATAAAGACAAAGGATATGATCGTGTATGGACACCTCATTTAGCAAAAGAGGATTTGTACAAAGTGTCAGGTCATGCAGGACATTATCTAGATGATATGTTCTCTGTTCATGGAGGAACTTCAAAAGAAGATTTTTATGTGAAGCCAATGAACTGTCCTCATCACATGCAAATTTTTGCAGACAATCAATTCTCTTATAGAGATATGCCTGTGCGCTATTTCGAACCAGCAACAGTTTATCGTGATGAAAAAACAGGTCAACTATCAGGACTAACTCGCGTACGCGCTCTTACACAAGATGATGGTCACCTTTTCTGTAGAGTAAGTCAAATAGAAAATGAAATTGCAACAATAGTTGGAATTATCAAAGACTTCTACACTACAATGGGAATGATGGAAGGATACTGGGTAAGACTATCTGTTCGTGGAGATGACAAAGAAAACTATCTAGGTGAAGATAGTGTTTGGGAAACAGCAGAATCAGCTTTAAAAAATGTTTGTGATTCAGAAAAATTGAATTACAGAGTTGGAAAAGGAGAAGCTGCATTTTATGGACCAAAACTAGACTTTATGTTCAAAGACGCTATCGGAAGAGAATGGCAATTAGCAACAGTTCAATGTGACTTTAATCTTCCAAAAAGATTTGAACTTTCTTTTATAAATGAAAAAGGAGAAAAAGAACAACCTGTTGTCATACATAGAGCAATATCTGGATCTTTGGAAAGATTTATAGGGGTTGCAATAGAACATTTTGGCGGTGCATTCCCTACATGGCTTTCACCTGTACAAGTTGCAATTATTCCTGTATCTGAAAAACACCTAGATTATGCACACACAGTAAAACATCTTCTTTCTGGATTTTCTATTAGGACAGAATCATTTAATGGAAATGATTCTCTAGGAAAACGCATACGCGAAGCAAAAATGAATAAAATTCCTTACATTCTTGTAATTGGCGACAAAGAAATTGCAGACAATTCTGTAACGGTAGAGAAACGTGGAAGTGAAGAAAAAGGGATTTCTTTACCAATAAATGATTTTGTAACAAAGATAACAAATGAAATCAAAAACAGAAGTCTCTAAAACAAAAGACACTCGGAAACAAAAACATTTTGTTTCAATAGAAAAACTTAGTCACTTTCGATGTGGATCATGTGATAAGTGGTGGAGTATTGGAGATTTCGATAAAACAAAAATAAAAGAATTATTTTGTCCTTGGTGTGGATTGAAAAGCAGTGTGAGAAAATAATAAAAATCCCCTTTTGGGGATTTTTATTATTTCATCATTCCTTTTAGGATTTCTGACATTTCTTTTATGTCAGCTTCTTTTTGTTTTGCGAGCTTAATCCAAAAAGCTTTTAGTTCTTTTGATTTTGCAAGCTTCTGATATTCTTTAGTAATTCTCCAGTGACTTTTTGATTCTTGTGTCATCTGAGTCATCAAGTTATATAAATTATTGTCTTTCATAATAGTATTATTATATCAATATATTAATAATTAGAACATACATAAAAGGCGCCCGAAGGGCGCCTTTTATGTATTGTATATATATAATTAAATATCCAAATTTGCCATTTTTGCGTGAGACTGAATAAATGCTTTACGTGGTGGAACTTCATTACCCATCAACATATCAAACACTTTATTTGCCTCTTCTGCATCTTCAACAGCAACTTGTTTCAAAATACGTTTTGTAACATCCATTGTTGTTTCTTGAAGTTCTTCAGCGTTCATCTCTCCAAGACCTTTGTAACGTTGAATAGAAATTTTTACAGAGCGCTTTCCTTTTATTTCTTCTGCCTCATCAACTTCTTCTTCATTTTCTGTTGATTCATCTACTTCTTCTGCTTGTTCATTTCCTACGATTGCAAATTTTTCTTCGTCAGTGAAGGCATAAAATATTTCTTTACCTTTTTTAATTTTATATAAAGGTGGCTGAGCAATGTATACATATCCAGCATCTAAAATTGGACGGAAGTAACGGAAAAATAGTGTAAGAATAAGAGTACGAATATGGGCTCCGTCCACATCAGCATCCGTTGCTAGAATTATTTTGTGATAACGCATTTTTTCTAGATCAAATGTATCCCCAATAGATGCACCCATAGCAACAACCAAATTTTTAATTTGTTCACTTCCAAGCATTCTATCAAGACGCGCACGTTCAACGTTCAATATTTTTCCACGGAGTGGAAGTATGGCTTGAGTCTTACGATCACGACCCGCTTTAGCTGTACCTCCCGCTGAATCTCCCTCCACAATAAAGAGTTCTGATTCTGCTGCACTCTTTGACTGACAGTCAGCGAGTTTTCCTGGTAGTGTCATTCCTTCTAGTGCACCTTTACGGAGTATTGAATCTTTTGCGGCTTTTGCTGCTTTTCTAGCACGTAGAGCAAGAACTGCTTTATTAATGATGCCTTTTGCATTATCTGGATTTTCTTCAAAGAAAGCAGTAAGCGCTTCACCAAATACAGTAGCGACAGCGCCTTGCGCTTCAGTAGAACCGAGTTTTGATTTTGTTTGACCTTCAAATTGAATTTCACGAAGTTTTACAGACACAACAGCGACAATACCTTCAAGAACATCATCCCCTGTAAATCCACCATCAGCTTCTTTTAGAATATTATTCTTCTTAGCGTAAGTATTAATTACACGAGTAAGAGCAGTCTTAAATCCTGTGATATGTGTACCTCCTTCTGGAGTGTAAATATTGTTTGCAAATGGAACAATTTTTGAAGACATATCATCAATATATTGAAATGCAATTTCAACCCCAACTTCATCTTGCCATTTGTCTACATAGAAAATAGTATCTTGAACTGCTTTTTGATGCTTTGTATAAAGTTTGACCAAAGACACAAGACCTCCTTCGAAGTAGTATGAAATTGATGGGAGCTCAAGTCCGAGATCTGAAAGCCAAAATATTTCAGTATCTTTTATTTTTTCAACACATTCACGTGCATCAATAATATGAACACGAAGTTCCTTTACAAGATATGCTTGTTGTTCTAGACGATGAATAATTGTATTCCAATCAAATTTTATTTCTTTAAAAATTTCTATATCAGGTTCAAAAGTAATAATAGTTCCATTATTTTTTGTCTTACCAATATTTTTTACATTTGCCTTCTTTTTACCTTGTGAATATTCTTGAACATGAATTCCTCCCTCACGGTGAACTTCAGCACGAGTATAGATAGACAAGGCGTTTACAACAGAAGCACCTACACCATGAAGTCCTCCAGAAACCTTATACCCTTCACCGCCAAATTTTCCTCCAGCATGAAGAGTTGTCATGACTGTTTCAAGAGCAGAAACTTTTGTCTTAGGGTGAATACCTACAGGAATACCGCGTCCATTATCAACAACACGAATACGATTGCCAGGAAGAAGTACAACTTCAATACGATTACAAAAACCTCCCATCGCTTCATCGCGTGAGTTGTCGAAGATTTCCCATATGAGGTGATGGAGTCCTTCTGTACCAGTACCACCAATATACATACCCGGTCTACGACGTACTGGCTCGAGCCCCTCTAGGACTGAAATATCTTCCGCACCGTAACTTGATTTTTTAGGGGCACTTGCCATAAATAATGAATGAAATAAAGGTAAAAATACTATCTAATATGTATAAATTATACCAAATTTTGGACTTATTTCAAAGAGATTTTAATAATTTAAATGTGTATTTTAGCTTGCCAATACAAGTTATTTTCTTTGTAATATTCTTGAATTGTTTTTAGGTTAATATTATAAAATTCTATTTCTTCTTGAGTTAGAATTTCCATTTTTGAAATCTTTTCATCAACAACCCACATCTTTTTTAATATTTCATTTTTATTTAAATCTTGAATCATGTGTCTAGCGTATTTTTGCTTTATAAACTTCAACTGTCTTTTCTTCCAATTTTTTATGAAGATTATTTACTTCTTCATCAGTCAGAGTCTTTTCTAGTGAGCGGTATGTTATACGATATGCATAACTCTTATTCCCTTCTCCAAACTTTTCAGCATTTTCATATTCATCAATAAGAGCCATTTCTTCAGCCAGATCACCAATAACATCACGGACCAAATCAAAGTAATCATTTGGAGTAAAATTTGCCTTCTCTACAATAAAAGATATGTCACGAATAACTGCAGGATATTTACTAACCTCTTTGAATTTTTGTCCTAGAATAAGTTGCTTTTTGACACGCTCATCATTTGACCAAAGAAGTCTAATATCTGGGAGCTCCATACTGATAATTGCGAGACGTTCGAGACCAAAACCGAAAGCCCAACCATTATATCCTTCAAGTCCGAAATTTTTTAGAACATCTTTGCGAGGCATTCCTCCACCCATAATCTCAACCCATTTTCCATCAAGCTCAACTTCAATCTGAAGTGATGGGTCTGTATAAGGGAATGTATCATCTAAGAAACGATATTTCGTTTCTTTTCCAAAAAGTCCTTCCACTATTTCTACAAGAGCTTCTCTCAAATCATCAAGAGTAAGAACTTTTTCAATATCTGGCACTAAATATAATCCTCCCATTTGATGGAAGATATTCATATGCTTACGATCAATTTCATCTTTACGATAAACCTTTCCATAACAGATAACACCAAGTGATTCATTATTTTTTATACGTTCTTGTATATCTCTCTGTCCTAAGTAGTAGTACCACATCACAGTATCGTGAGTTCTAAGAATGTTTTCTTCATCTACATAATATGTATCTGATTTACTACGCGCTACATGATCCGGTGCAAAATTAAACAAATCAAAAGAAACTGAAGCAGAAACTATTTCAGGGATTATAATATTATCAAAACTTTTCAATATATTTATGCTTTTAGTTTTTTCTACAAGAGAAAATAGAGGGCTTGATTCGGTGCGAGAAAGATCGGACATCGCCAAATATCTTTTTATTCTGTCTGATTCAGCATCATTTCTTTCTTCAAAATCCTTCAAAATAAGGTCTTGCTTTGTTGTATCTATTCTTATTTCCATAAAGCTATTATATCAAAAAATACCCTTTTTACCAGAAAATATTCTTCGGTGCTATAATTAAAAAATGAACACAAAAACACTTATTTTCTTTATACTTTTATTTATTTTTTTAGGTTTTGTAACTGGATTAATTGACAATAAAATTATTAATTTTTAAATAATTTACTTCTTTTACAATATTCACATTCATCTCCTTTTCCATATGATTTAAAGTGACATTCATTTTCTACCCACTCTCCAGAAGAAAGTGAGTCATTATATTCTTTAATATCGTTTTTTAATAAGTCTATTTTTTCTTGGTCAATGAAAGTTGAATATACTTTATTTTTATCATCACTATCTGCTTCCAAGAAAAGCAGTCTTGATTGAGAGACTATAGCCCCCTTATCACTTCCTTGTATTAAGTACGAATACATTGCAAGCTGTCTCATAAGATCAGAAAGTCTTCCATCTTCATCAATCTTCTCTATAGAACTCGAGGTCTTCGACTTGCCTGTTTTGAAATCACTGACAACAATATCACCATTAGAAAGTCTTTCTGTTAGGTCTATTTTTCCATACATAGTGAGCAATGGATAATCTTTGTCTTTAATAGTTAAAGAACGTTCGGTCTTAAAATCTTCTGAAAGATTTTTATAGTAATCTTTTATCCAAGAATTGACCGCCTCAAAGGCATCTTTTTCTAATTTTTTGAAAGAACTGTTTTCTTCACCTCCTTCTTTCAAAAGTTCAAATTTTATTTTTTCTTTTATTTCTTTATCTGTTGGGAGTGATTTTGATTTTAGAATAAATTCGATTGTCGAATGAACAGCACTACCGAGAGCAAGGCTTGTTGTTTTTATTTCTGGTAATTTTAGAAAATTTCTAAAATACCATTTCCAAGGACATTCGAAGAAATTATTCAGCATTGTTACAGAAACTTTTATATCTGTATAATTATTTTTTACTAATTCAACAATATCCAAAACTCCTTTTGAAATTTCTCTATTTTCATTTTGGGTATATATATTTATACCTTCGTCTTTTATAATTTCTTCAGTTTCTTCTCTTGAGTTTTTTATAAAATTAACAGATGGAATATCTTTTATAATATGTGCAAGTTCGAGATCGTTTCCTGTATACCCTTCACTTGCATAAGAAATAGTACAAAATTCTTTTGCACGCGTAATAGCAACATAAAGCTCTCTCTTAGCACTTTCAATGTCTCGAGTCTGCATATGCTCTTTTATTTTTTCTGGAAGAGTGAAGCCTCCTTTCTTTTCTGACATAAGAACCTCTTCATTCATATGAGCGATCCATACATGGGAATATTCAAGACCTTTTGACTTGTGGAGTGTCATCACTTCTATTCCTTCGTTTTTACCGAAAGTTGCAAGTTCTATATGGGTACCATAAGAATCAAGTCTATTTATATACTCAATAAAATCAACAATACTTGCCTTCTTATGTTTTTCTTCAAACATAGTTGCGAGATGTATAAAACTTCTCACTACTTCAACATTTTTCAAAAGTTCTTCTGTATTATTTGACCTATCAACAAAAATCTTATTTCCAACAACACTCACTATATAAGTAATTTTTTCATCAGAAAGAGTATTCACAAAATCTTTTAAAACATTTCCCCAATCAGATATATCTTTAAACATGGGAAACATGGAGTGCGAATCTGAAGCTCCTATTAAATTTTCTATAAAAATTTCTTTTCCTTTTTGATTTCTCAAAAAAGTGTGGGCTTCTAAAGTATTTATATTACTCTCACTATCGAGGAGTGATTGTGCAATAAGAATACTATTATTAGGATTTGCAATTATTCCCAAAATTCTCAAAAATACATCTGTTTGTTTCTGAGAGAAAAGTGAAATACTCTTCCCTGAAGATATAGGTAAGCCTAAGGAAGCAAGCGTTGTTATAGCACTTCTCACATGATAGTTCTTAGGAATAAGAATTGCACACTCTTTTGGATTAACACCTTTATCTATCAATTTTTTGAAATAAACACCAGCTCCTAATATTTCATCACGAGGATATACATACTCATTTAAAGATACAAGAGTTTCACCTTTTTTATTACTGTTTAATTTATCTTTTGTAATAGAACTAGAAAGTAAAGTATCAGCAAGAGAAAGTATTGGCGCAGTTGAACGATAATTTTCTTTTAAGGTTATCAATTTTGCTTTACCGAACATATGTGCAAATTCTTCAAAATAGGACAGTGAAGCACCAGAAAATCCGTATATTAGCTGCCTGTCATCTCCTACAACAAAAATATTTGGTTGTTCAACATCACTCCAAACAGCCTTAAGAAAACTGTTTTGCACATTACTTGAGTCTTGATGTTCATCTACAAGAATGTATAAATAATTCTCTCTTATATCATCTCTTACGTCATCGAACTTTTCTGCCAAATCAACAACATATTCAAGAACATCGTCATAATCCATTAGACACTCTTCTTTCTTTTTTTGTTCGTATAATTTATAAAATTCTACAACTTCTTTTGTACGAGAAAGTGATTCAATCTTTTTTATGATTTCTTTTTTGAGATTACCTTTTGATTCTCCGCGACTAGATATACTGTCTGGATCTTTTTCTAATTTTACAATTTCACTTTCTACTTCTTCCAAAAATATTGCAGGTGTAATTCTCTCTCTTTTTAAAATTGAGACTAGCTGATTTATTTCTTTGAAATAAAGAGATGGGTCAGTACGGGGTCTTAAATATTCAAAATCATTAGTATGTAAAATATCATCAATTAGAAAGACTTTCTCATCATCAGATAAAAGTGATGGCATTTTTTTGAAATCTAACAATTCATAATATTTTTCAACCATCGAAATGGCAAAACTATGAAATGTAGAAATCTTAACCTTATAGGCTTCTGTACCTATATAAGACTCAAGACGTGTTCTCATAGCTTCAACTCCAGAGTTTGTAAAGGTAAGACACAATATATCTTCTGGTTTAGAGTCTGTATTTTTTAGGATATACGCAATACGAAGAGCGAGTACCTGTGTCTTTCCTGTTCCAGGACCAGCAACAACCATTACAGGGCCGTCTATAGTCTGTACAGCCTTTTTTTGGTCTATATTGAGGTCTTTATACTTTTCTTCAAATAGTTCAAACATAATTTTATTATACCAATTTTACCTATATATTATTTTATTGACTTTTTTTAAAAAAATAGTAATATTGTAAATGGACATTTAAAATAAAATAACAATGAATGAAAAAAGACGAAGAACTGCAGAAACACACGCTATTCAACAAACTGGAATCGAGAAGATAGATAACTATCTTAAAGAAATGCATAATCTAAAAAATATGCCAGAACAAATTTCACAAGAAGATAATGTTTATATAAACAAAATATTCAGTGAAAAACAACTAACAATCGAGGATTACCAGATTAGAGGACTTAAGTGCCAGAGATTAAAACTTTCAAAAGAAGAAAGGGTGTTTGCGATTAATTCAGTTTTAAGAGGTTATAAGAAAGTTGAACAGATTACCGAAGAGACTGAACCTGACAAAGAAATGGTCAAATCTTCAGGTAGAGGTGATAACTGGCTGAAAAACCAACGAGTGTCAGCAGCTCAAACAACCTAACAAAAACCCCGCATTACTGCGGGGATTTATTTTACATATGAGGATTTTCTGTTGGAGATTTTTCTTCTGAAGGAGATTCAGGTTCATGACAATCGCATCCGCAAGAAGAATTACACACACCATCTTCACAAGGACAAGTCCCTTCACAACTTCCATTTTTACATGCACATCCAAGAGCATATTTACCAGGACCAGAAAACACTATGCCGAGAGTGAGGGCGAGTATTGCAAGATCAAGTTCTGCTTTTTGAAAAGGAGAACCTAATTTTGTTGTAAAAATAGCAACAATCATAATAATGGCAAGTAAAGTACCAAAAACACCAGTCCAAAGACCAAGAAGCATCATCGTACCACCGATTACTTCAAGAAGTGCAACAACCCATGCCATAGTAGATGCCATTGGAATACCAATAGAAGCAAAGAAACTTGCAGTTTGGTCTATTGCACCCAATTTCATAACGCCGTGAGTTATAAAAATAGCAGCAATAACAATACGCATAACCAGAAGTCCTAATGAAGGATTTTTACAACACCAATTTTTACAGTTCATAACAATCAATAAATTTAATTTTAATAATATAAAAATTATACCATACTAGACAGTGTTCTAAGAATTATCTTTTCCCCATTGCCATTTTGGCTTCTCCCCTTTTTTATAACAGATAAATACAAAAGTTCCAGTTGAAATAAGAACAACTAGAGACCAAATAATTAAATCAATTATTGTATTTATTAAAAAATACTGAATTAAATTCCAAAAGAAAAATAAATACACAAAATAGATTAAAAGTACAAGCCATCCTTCTCTTGTTGAAGGAGTCCAACCCCACCCGTAAGATTTTCTCTTAAACCAAATTTTATTTTCCATATATATTATTATAATATAAAAAATCCTCCGAAGAGGATTTAGAGTGGTTTTTTGTGTAAAGAAATAATTTTACACAAATGAAGTACAACTAGGACCATGTATGCTAAATCAATTTCAAACCATCTTTTTCCAAAATTTGGACTATTTGGAAACTTATGGTGATTATTTTGATTTGTCTCACCCAACATAAACCAACCTATTGGCTGATAAACATTTTTTGAACTGTCAGGTGTAGCGAAATTTCTATATCCAGTCTTATGACCAAACCAATTCACAATAGCGCCTTGAATTGGACCATTTAAAAGTGTTATTGGTAAGAAAAACCAACACCACCAAACTGGAGCAAAAAAGTAATAGAAGGATACAAACAATCCACCCATAAAAAGTATTGTGAGTATATTGTCTGCAAACTTCTCAAAAGAAAGCCATCTAACATGCTTTATGCTTGCATACTCTTCACACAATCTATGTTTACCTTCTCTAATCTGAACAAATTGTTTTTTGGTATCCCACATCATCAAAAAAATATTTTTAAAATTAAGTGGTGAATGAGAATCGAGACTGGTGTCACTGTGCTTATGATGATTCAAATGAAAAACAGCATAAGCGTAAGGATTTAAAAACGCAGGTCCTTGAACAAGAAATGTGACAACAAAAAAGATTCTCTCAACAAATAAGTTCATGGAGAATTGTTTATGAGTAGCATAACGATGTAAAAAAACGCTATGAAAAAATAGAGAGATAGTCGGGTGTGCTATAAGCACAACAAAAACGAAGGTTTGTACATTCATAATATTTAGTTTTTAGATTATTTGTATATTAGTATAACAAATAATGAAAAACTAAAGAATATCGAATTCTTCAAAAACAGATTGATACAAACCTTTTACTCTGTAGGCTTCTTTTTGATCAAGAGTGAATTCTAGACCATCATGAGCAATTCTATTTCTAATATAGTTAGCCTCTCTAGCAAATTTTGCAGTTCTAAAATCACTCGGTTCAACATTTTTTAATTTTTCTCCTGTAGTATCACCTTTTATTTTCATTGGAGCTACCAATTTTTCGAGTATTGTATTGGACTCAATAATTGCCAATCTCCAATCACTTTGTTTTGGAGAATCGAAAAGATCGCAAACATGTAGCCATTGAGAATTTTTGATTGGATTTTGTTCTTCTTGTTTTTTGATAAATTCGTTTTCTTTTGCTTGAGCTTCTATTTCTTGTTTCATCTCATATAACCTTATCCATGTATAGAACAAAATAACAAAAAGAATTAAGACAACAAAAGCTGAAATTACCTTGAGTGTACCTACAAGTTCATTAAATTGAACCCCATTCAAAAACGAAAAGAAGTGCGAAAAGAAATTATATATTCTCGAGAATACATAATCTAGAGATAAGTATGTTGGTTCAAATTGTGGTACAGGTACTTGCATACTACTATTGTACGTTTTCTTCGAACTTTTTTGCAACCTCAAAAAGTAGATTCTCTCCAAACATTGGCCCCATGAATTGAATACTGTGTTTTAGATTATTATTTGCGTCACCTGAAGGAATTGATATTGCAGGAATTCCAGCAATATTTGCAGGTACAGTAAATAGATCTGAGAGTTTCATTGCTATTGGATCATTAGTCTTAGCTCCAATTGAGAAAGCGAGGAATGGTGATGTTGGTGTTGCAATGACATCAACCGTTTCAAATATGTTTTTATATTCTTTTTGGATTGCTTTTTGAAGAGAAAGTGCTTTTCCATAGTATGCCTCATAATACCCATGAGAAAGAATATATGTTCCTAAAAGAATTCTTCTTTTCACTTCTTTTCCAAAACCAGATTCACGTGTTTTTTCGTATTGGTTTTTTAGATTATTTGAAGGTAAAGACATTCCAAAACGAATACTATCATAGCGAGAAAGATTAGAAGAAGCTTCGGCTGGCATGAGAATATAATACACAGCGAGAGCATAAGGTGATAAAGGCAAATCAATATCTACAATTTCATATCCGAGAGATTTTAAAGTTTCGATTGATTTATCAAAGTTTTCTTTAACAGAATCTTCAATACCCTCACCTGTTACCCAAGATTTTGGTACACCAATTTTCTTTACTTCTTTTTTATTTTCAGTTCTTAAATTTTCAGGAATAGAAGTTGCATCATTTTTATCGTACTTATTTATAAAATTAAAAAGTGTTTCTGCATCTGCAACATTTTTTGTTATTGGACCAATCTGATCAAGTGATGATGCCATCGCCATAAGACCATAACGTGACACTGTTCCATATGTAGGCTTCATTCCAACAAGTCCACAGAATGCTGCTGGCTGTCTAATAGATCCTCCAGTATCAGATCCAAGAGACAGTAATGTACCTCCCATTGAAAGAGAAGCAACAGCTCCACCAGAAGAGCCACCTGGAACCATTTCTTCATTCAAAGGATTTTTAGTAATTCCATAAAAACTTGTTTCTGTAGAAGAACCCATAGCAAATTCGTCCATATTTGTTCTACCAAGGAAAATTGCGCCAGCATTTTTTAAAAGATCTACAACTGTTGCGTTGTATGTCGCTGTATAATTTTCGAGAATCTTTGAACCAGACGATGCTTTATGTCCCAAGAAAAGCATATTATCTTTTAGAGATATAGGTATACCTGTCATAATAGTTTCTCTTCCTTCTTCGAACATTTTCTCAGCATTTTTTACTTGTTCATCAATATCAGAATAAACTTCTATATATGCATTGATTGAAGAATTTTTCTCTTCAATATTTTTTAAGAAAGAATCAACAAGAGCACGAATAGATAGTTCGCCAGATTTTATTTTTTCATGAGTTTCTTTTATTGTATTTGGAATTGTCATAGATTATAGAATTTTAGGAACCTTAAAATAATTATCTTGTTTATTTGGAGCTTCAGCTAAAAGTACGTCAGTATAAAAACCTGTCTCTATTGGATCTGTATCTTCTCTAAAATTATTATTAAGTAAAGACTTCTCTGTACCAACATCTCCAATAGGAGCATTTTTAATTTGATCTACATAAGAAAGAACTTGTGCCAAATCTTTTGCAACACTCTCTGCTTCTTGATCTGTAATACTAATTTTACTTAAATTTGCTAGGTTTTTTACTGTTTCGATATCCATATATATGTATTATAGCAAAAAATAAGTTTTTTGTTATAACTTAAAAAGTTTCAAAAATTCTTCTTCATCAATCATCTTTATACCCAATTTTTGTCCTTCGTCGTATTTAGTTCCTGGATTTTCACCAAGTAATATGTAGTCTGTATTTTTTGAAACAGAAGATGACACACTTCCTCCTAATTCTTTAATAATTTTTTTTACCTCATCACGAGAAATATTTGGCAGAGTTCCAGTCAATACAAATGTCTTACCTTTTAACACACTACCTCCTTTTTTAGGTTGTATTTTTTCTATTTTTATATGAACTAGAAGTCGTTCCAACATTTCTCTATTTTCAGAATCTTTAAAATAATTTTGAACAGAATCTGCAACAACTTCACCTATTCCATCAATCAATACCAATTCTTCATATGAAGCATTTTTTACTTTATCAAAAACTTTGAAATGCTCTGCAAGCAGATATGCGGTTTCTTCTCCTACGTGCAATATTCCAAGTGCATATAGAAATCTATGAAGCGTAACTTTTTTACTCTTTTCTATAGACTCTATAATGTTTTTGGATTTAAGTTCTGCAAAAAGTGGAAGTCCGAGAATATCTCCTTCTGTAAGTTCATAGAAATCTGGAAAAGATCCAACGAGTCCATTTTCTGCAAATTGTTCAACAATACTATCACCCATTCCAACAATATTCATTCCCTTTTTACTTGCAAAATGAATAAGTCTTTCTACTTCTTGAGCAAAACATTTTTTATTTACACAATAGAGTGCCACACCAATACTTCCTTTGCCAATAGATTTCTTCTCTGTAAGACTTCCACAAATTGGACAATGTATAGGTGGTAAAAATTTCTTTGAATTCTTTGGGCGAAGCTCTAAAATAACTCTTACAACTTCAGGAATAACATCACCAGCCTTCTTAATGATTACAGTATCACCTATCATAAGTCCTAGACGTTCTATTTCTTCTTCATTATGAAGAGTTGCACGAGACACAAGAGACCCAGCAACACGAACGGGTACGAGGTGAGCAACAGGTGTAAGGGCTCCAGTTCTACCTACTTGTACAACTATATCTTCTACAATAGTGGTAACTTCTTCTGCAGGAAATTTAAAAGCAATTCCAAAGCGTGGAGCCTTTGCAGTATAGCCCAACACATCACACTGAGAAAAATCATTTATTTTTATAACAAGCCCATCAACACCATATTGATATGAATTCTTTTTATTTGACTGCAAATCATAAAAATCATTTATTTCTTCGAGAGAATTAAAATGTCGTGATTCTTTGTTTACAGAAAAAGATAATTTTTCCAAAAGATCTAGTGTTTCTTTTTGTGTTTTTGGTTTAACAATTTTTTTATTATTAGAAACAAGCTCGTCTATTGCATAGATAAAAGTTTTTATTTTCCTCTTACCTGTAACAGAAGTGTCGAGCTGACGAAGAGATCCAGCCGCAGCATTGCGAGTATTTGCAAAAACAGGTTCTCCATTACTAGTACGTTCTTTATTTAAAAGGTCAAAATCATCTTTAGCCATCCATGCCTCACCTACCACAATACAATCAATCGGAAACGGAAGCTTTTTTGGGATAGATTCTATCATTCTTACATTTTCAGTAATATCTTCCCCAACTTCACCATCGCCACGTGTTGCACCCTGAATGAGTTCGCCATTTTTGTAAGTGAGAATTATTTTTAATCCGTCAATTTTTAATTCACAAATATAAGATCTTTTTATTTCAAATCCTTCTTTCTTTAGAATATTTTCAACGCGTGTGTCCCAGATAATTAATTCTTCTTTTGAAAAAACATTATCATACGACCATTGAGAAGTCTCATGTCTTACTTTAGTAAATTTATCAAGTATTTTACCGCCGACTTTTTCTATTGGAGTAAATTCTTTAGTATTTTTTAATTTTACTTTTTCAAGAACTTCAAGCTCACGCATCAAAGAGTCATATGTTTCATCAGAAATTTCTGGAGCATCATCTCTATGATATTTTTGGCGGTGATATTCAACAAGTTCTCTTAACTGTTTTATACGCTCTACAGAATCAATTTTTTTCATAAAGACTATTCAAAAACAACTTCTAAAATTCTTTCTACTCGACGTGAATCATTAGGGTCGCAAATATTGTATCCTTTTGATCTTATTGCTGTGGTTATATTAGGTGTTACACTTGTATCAACATCAACCTCAATTTCAAAACAAGGATTTTCTTTTGGATATGTAGAAGGAAATTCATAAAGACTTGTAGATAAAGAATCTAAAGTTAAATTCTCTGGCTGACCACTTATATTTAAAAATGGAGACAAACAATCAATTACAGGCGGAAGAACGTAAGAGTTTATATTAAAACCTTCATAATAATAAGAAAGAGCACACTCAAGTCCAGAATCAGCAACATAAAGAGCGTTTTGCGAATCAAGAGCAAGTCTAGATAATTGTCTTTGTTTAAAAGACAAAGAAGCAGCACCAAAAGAAAGTGTTGAAATAATAGTAATAAGAATAATAGTATAGAGCATCGCAAAACCTGAAATACTATTCAAGATAAATGTTTTTTGTTTATTTATACCAATCATATAGTGTTTCAGTAAAAATTTTTGTTTTGTTAGATGTTCCGTTTTTCCAGGTAATTGTAGCCACAACGACAAGACTATTACTACCGTCAGGATTATTATATAAAACTATTTTTCTCCTAAAAGAAGTTTTTTCTATTGCATCAATAAGAGCTAGCGGTTCAATACCATAATAATCCACATTAGATGTTGTGTCTCTGTAAACATTTATATTAGTACATGCAGGAAGTCCATCGTCGTCATAACCAGAACACCCATAAACTGATTTTGTAAATGCGTCTATTTCGCATCCTAGGCTTTCATTAAAACATACATCATACTTTGATATAAAACCAGCCCAATCAGTAGAGCCTCTTTGATTAAATTTTTGAAAGATAATACTATCACGATCGTTTCTAATAATATCTACAGCTTCTTGAGCAAGATATGTTGCAATAACATCATTTTTTGAATATTGCCCAGAATTTGTAGTTGTACCTGAAAGCGCAAACAGTGCTGTGATAGACATGCTAAAAATAAATATAGCTATCAATGTTTCAACAAGAGTAAATCCTTGTCCACCAAAATTATGATACCTTGTAGAGGAATTTGAATATGTATATTTATTTTTAAAATTTAAAAATTTCATATTTTAATATTTAAATTGCCTCTGTGACAAAAAAGTTTGGACCCGGAATGCAGAACTTTGATTTTCGACCATTGAAACACCGTCAATGAAAAGATTCACTCCTGGCTGCCCCTCACTCGTAACTCCTTTTACAGTAAATACGAGATTATACACGTCAATACTTGAAGCTGTAATTGGAGCGCATATCCACACAAAAGAATTTCCTGACACATAATCTTTACTCTCGCAACGCTCAATATAACTATAATCAAGACCTGTTCTTGGGTTATTTGTCTTAGCTATTTGATATCCATATACATCAACAATACCCGTAACAGTATTAAGAACTTTAAAAACAAGTCCTGTCCCCGAAGAGCAGTCTGCACCGAATCTTGCTGAAGGAAAATCACTTTCACTGTTTATATCAATAGGAATATCTTTATTATTAAGACAAGTATAATCATACCCGAGCCTACTATTTCTTGATAGGTTTTCTATGGCGAAATTAAGATTATCCATAACAGTACGAGAAGCTTCTGCATTACGAGCTCCAGATTGAGCTGTGACCATAGCAGCTAATCCAGATATAATAACAGCTGTGAAAAGCGTAAGTGAAATCATAAGCTCCACCAAAGTAAAAGCTTTTTGTTTTTCATTATTTTTCTTTGTATAAGAAAAATTGTACATATATCTATTCTACACTAATGACCCCTGTGTTCCATATAGTAATAAATCTTCTCACTCCATCAACAGAAACAACAGAAATTGACACATGCGATATAGGGTTATTTGTAGCAGGATCAAGGTTTGTTGTTTGTCCTGTTGAGATATCTGTGTAAGAGAAAAGTGCATCTTGATTTGGTCTATTGAAAACAATATCAAGCATTCCTTCAAAAACACAGTCGCTATCGTTTAAACAAAGTGCTTCTATGCGATCGGTTGTCGTTATTAATATTTCATCAACACATTCTTCTTGTGCAGTAAATATTCTATTACAAGAAGTACCATCATACACATTGTTAGCGTTTATTGTTGGATTAGTGGTTTTAAAATCACCAAACAATAAAAAAGTATCTGGATATTGCATATCAAAATGCACCCCATAACCAATGACTGTCTCATTTAAAAGTGTTGGTTCAGGACTCTGAAAACCAAGAGTGTAACTTTGAGCTTTTCGAATAGTTAGAGCTATATCTTGCGCTAGATTTTTTACAGTAATACTTGTCTCAAAAGATCTGTAATTAAAAGCTGAAATAGAAGATATAACAGCAAAAATAGCAACAACAACCATTAATTCTACCACTGTAAACCCGGACACTAAATTTGACGAAACACATCCACGCACTTTGACTTGTGGTCTAGATATAGAAAAACTTAATGTGCTGGTAAACCTCCTCACTAAATTAGTTTTAGAAAAGTTAGTATTAGCTAATATTATTTTATTTTTTATATCTTTAAAAAACATTTTTAAAATGTAAAGAATTTCATTAAAGACGAAAAGTCTAACGAGAAGAAAAATACAATCCATGAACTTATAAACAAGAATGGGGCAAAAGGAATTTCTGTTTTAAGTCCCCATTTTGTCTTACCAATAAGTATTATAATGATTGAGAAGAGCGCTCCAATCCAGAAAGAAATAAGAAGTGATGTAAATCCAGCAGAAATTCCAAGTAAAGCACCTATAGACAAAGCTATCTTAGCGTCACCAAACCCCATCCACTTCCCTTTTGAAACAAAGAATATAATAGCAAAAGGAGACGCTACCAAGAAAGACGCAAGAAGTGTTGGTGCAATACTTTGTGGACCATGCATAATAGCAGCAAGCATAACACTCGAAAAGAATGATGCATAAGAAAAAATATCTGGAATAATTTTATGTCTTACATCGTATACAAACATAACAATCCACAAACAAAATATAAATGTAGTAAGCGTTGTTATTGCAACAAAATTACTTGGATCAACAAAAAATATTCCTGATAATTTGTAAGCTGTTAGTGTAAAAATAATAGCTGTTAGAAATTCAACTATTGGATACTGAAAAGAAATTGTATTTTTACAAGTACGACATCTACCTAATTGCGTTATAAAAGAAACGAGAGGTATTAGCTCATACCACTTAAGTGTAGTACTACAAGAAAAACAAATAGATCTACCTTTTGAAACAGAGCGTCCTGTATTAAACCTACAAATAACAACATTCAAAAAACTTCCAATAACAGTACCTAGAATTGCAATGAGAAAATAAATTAAAAAGTTCATATATATAGTATACAGTGAATAATGTATAGCGTTAAGTAAATAATGGTAATTATCAATATAAAAACAAAAAAATCCCCAAAGGGGATTTTTTTGTTAATCTATAATATAGATTAAGGACAAACAACAGTATTTGCCGCCAAAACTGTTGTTGTTTCTTTTGAAGCACCTGTTGAATCAACACACGCATAAGTTGGAGTTGAAATACTTCTCAATTTAACTGAAGCCGCCCATCCTGCTGCATTAGCAAAACAGTTAGCAGTAGATGCAGTTTGAACTGCACCACCTGTAACAATAGTACCAGTACCTGCAGCAGTTGAAGCTGCTTGTATAGCAGAACCAATACCAAATGAACTAGTAGTACAAACACCTTGATAACCTGATGTTGATGCAGATGAGTCAATATCACTTGCTATACCAGTGTTTCCGTCAAAATAAATCTCTGCTTGTGCACGAGCATTTGCCAAGTTTGCTTTAATAGCAGCATCAGCTCCTTTTGTACGAGCACTGTTAAGAGATGCAAGCACTACAGAAGCCAAGATACCAATGATTGCAATAACAACCAAAAGTTCGATCAATGTAAAACCTTTTTTCATATATGAAATATACTTTTCGTCCGTCACGTTTTCGGACATTTAACTTACTATTTATTAATAATAGATTAATTATATCACTTTTACAGATACTGCAACAATAACATGTGGAAAACATTACAAGACAAAACCCCACAAATGTGGGGTTTTGTCTTGTAATGTTTTAATCCAAAAATAATTTAAGGACAAGCAGTAAATGCTGTTGTAAGAGTCATTGTATCAACGAGCTTTGATATATTATTAGAGTCTACACAGAAAAAATCAACACCAGAAGAAGCAGATACAAGATTTGTGTCTCTCATTTGAACAGCAGCAGCCCAGTTTGTACCAGTGGCATTAACATAACCATATAGAGTAGAGTTAGCACTTTCAGCTGCTCTTCTTAACATATCTTGTATACCTAAAGATGATTTAGGAGAAAAAACTCCTGTACCATTAGTAACAGTTCCAGCACCAGTAACAGTAAATGCTATTGCTGCAGGTGATGCAGCTGACGCACTATATGTAACATTTGTATCAAAATACAAAACACCCTGAGCTCTCGCATTTATCATATTTGATCTTATAGCAGCGTCAGTTCCTTTTGTACGAGAGCTATTTAAGGAAGCAAGAACAATAGACGCGAGTACGCCGATAATTGCAATAACAACCAAAAGTTCGATCAATGTAAAACCTTTTTTCATAAATTAATAATTTTGTTTCTTAAAAAACTTATCGATAATAACATATAATATTATATCATTAATATTTAACATTACAACATAATAAATATGTTGAAAAAATTAATAGATAGATTATTTGATACCTCCAGCAATGTTATAAATAGGCATCAAAACAGATGTGAGAAGCATACCCACTCCAAGACCAAGAGCAACAATCATAACAGGCTCAATAAGACCTACAAGTGTATCTACAGCATCATCAACTTCACGTTTATAAAAATTCGCAAGCGTTTTCAAGATACTTCCCATAGCACCTGTCTCTTCACCAACCTTAATCATCTGAACCAACATTTGGGGAACTTCTTTATGATTACCTAGTGCATCAGAAAAAGAATTACCAGACTTTACCTTTTCACATGAATTATTAAGAATATCTTGGTATGTATTATTACCTACAACTCCAGCAGTGATTTCGATAGCACGAACAATAGGAATACCAGAAGAAAGCATTGTGTTCATATTGTCTGATATACGAGCAAGATACACTTTTGTAAAAAGTGGACCAAAAATAGGCACTTTTAATTTTAAGCTATCGATTAAGAGTTTCCCTTTCTTACTCTTTAGAGCATAAAATCCTAAAAATACCAGTATTCCAACACCTACAAGAAGATACAGTCCATAATTAACCATCAATTCACTGATAGTCATAACGACTCTTGTATTCCAAGGAATATCTTGACCTGATTCTTTAATAATTGCAGAGAGTTTTGGAACAATCATAACAAACATAAGTACCATAACCACAACGAAAATACCAATAACGAAAGCTGGGTAAATAAGGGCGTTTTTTGTTTTTGCAGCAAGAGCATATTGACGATCAAGATAGTCAGCCAAATACGCAAACGTTTGAGTTAATTTCCCAGATTCTTCACCAGACTTCACCATGTTTACATAAAAGTCAGAGAAAATCATCGGATGTTTTGAAAGAGCTTCAGAAATAGAAAGTCCTGATTGAAGATCACTAACAACAGCCTCCAAATTCTTTTTCATGAGCTTATTTTCAGAGTTAGAAGCGATCAATGAAAAAGCTTTAAGTGCTGAAACTTGTGCCTCGAACAATGTTGATATTTGGCGAGACATTATAACAATATCTTTAACAGGTATATGATCAAATAGAGATATTTCTAAAATTGACTTTGGTTTATCAGCAGAAATAACAGTAAGAACAATCAATCCTCTTCTTTGAACAGCCGAAATAGCAGAGTCCCGACTTACAGCCTCAACTACTCCGTCTTGTTTCTCACCCTTTTCATTAACTGCAGTATAATTAAAATTCATATATGATTTACATCATTGATTGAAAAGCTCTAGGATTTGTAGAGTATGCAATAGCAGACTCCATAGTGATTTCACCAGCACGAACAAGTTCTATGAGAGATCGATTTATATCAACCATCCCCTGTTCAAGACCTGTTTCTATAACAACATCTATTTCATGAGTTCTCTTTTCACGGATAAGATTTGCAACAGCATTATTATTTATCAAAAGTTCATAAGCAGGAATTCTTCCTCCAACAATTCTAGGAACAAGTCTTTGTGAAAAGATACCTAGCAAAGACGCTGCTAACTGAGTACGTATTTGATCTTGTTGTGCTGGTGGAAACGAGTCTATAATACGATCGATTGTTTGAGAGGCGCTGTTTGTATGGAGAGTAGCAAAAACAAGGTGTCCTGTTTCAGCTGCTGTTACAGCAGCTGCCATAGTCTCATGATTTCTAAGTTCACCAATCAAAATAACATTTGCATCTGAACGAAACACTGTCTTAAGTGCATTTTCAAAACTCTCTGTATCTATACCCACATCACGCTGATCAATAATAGATCTTTTTATAGGATAAATATGCTCTACAGGATCTTCGATAGTAACGATATGGGCAGCCCTCTTTTCATTAATAATATCCACCATTGCTGCAAGTGTTGTTGATTTTCCTTGCCCAACAGGACCTACAACAAGAAAGAATCCTTGACGAGCAAGAGCGAACTGCTCAAGAATTGGAGGAAGTTTTAGAGATTGTAAAGATTCTATTTCAGGTATGAGTCGCAACGCTACAGAAATACCACTCTTTTGATAACAAGCACTTCCACGAAGTCTAAGACCTTTTGGTGTATCAAAAGCAAAATCAAGTTCTTGTTGTGTTAAAAATTTTTTTGTACGCTCACTTCCGGCCAAAATTTCAATTAGAGAAATCATATTCTCTTTTGTTGGAATTTCTTTTTGTTCTAAAAAAACTAATTCTCCAGAAATACGTATCGCAGGATATCTACTTGTCGATATATGCAAATCGGAAGCACCTTGAGTGTGCATGTTTTCTATTAAATCAAGAAGGTATTCTTTAGAATCTATCATAATTATTATTGTTTTGGTTGTGTAATAGAAACAACTCTTGCAACAACCTCAGATGGTGTTGCGTTAGCTTTTACAATATATCCTGAAGCACCAAGAGCTTTACCTTTTTCAATATCTTCTGTTTGTCCAAGATTTGAAATAATAATCTTGATTGTGTTTGGAATTAATTTTTCTTCATTTATTTTTTCCAAAAGCTCAAAACCATCCATAACAGGCATAACAACATCTGTTAATAAAATATCTGGACTTACAGATTGTTTTAATTTCTGAAGCGCAACAGTAGACCCTAAAGCAGTATCAACAATAAATCCTGACTGGCTAAATTTTAGCGCATACATGTCAAGGAGAAAGCTGTCATCATCAACAATTAAAATAGTCTTCTTTTTATCTTCCATAATATACCTAGTATACCATGATAAGATAATTTTCAAGTGTGAAATTATTCACGGTTATCCCCAAGACCATACACTTCTGAAAGTGGAGTTTCACCTTTTAGAGATTTAAGGAATCCATCTTCTCTCATTGTAATCATTCCTTGTTTTCGAGCGAGTTGATATATAGCGTCTTCACCTGGAGATTTTAGGATTAATTCTTGCATATCTCTATCAACCTTAAACATTTCATGTACAGCAATACGGCCTCGTGTACCTGAAGGACAGTCTGGAGAGCCTACAGTTTCAAACATTAAATCAGGTAATATTACATCATTTTTATATTCTTCTGGTAAATCTTTGAAGTAATTAGTCAATTGTTCACGAATAGCTTCAGACACTGGAACTTCTTTTTTTGAAGTAGGACAAGTATGTCGAACTAGACGCTGCGCAACAGAAAGGACAAGAGTAGGAGCAATAAGGTAAGGGTCAACTCCCATATCAATAAGACGAGGTACAACCCCTGCAGCATTATTGGTGTGAAGAGTTGAAAAAACTAAGTGCCCTGTAAGAGAAGCTTGAATAGCTAGTTGCGCAGTTTCTTTATCACGAATCTCTCCAACCAAAATAACATCAGGGTCTTGACGAAGGATAGAGCGAAGCCCAGAAGCAAATGTATACCCAATTTCAGACATAACTTGTGATTGATTTACAGATGGGATGTTGTATTCAACAGGATCTTCCAAAGAAACTACATTCATAGTTTCCCTATCTATCTCATTGAGCATAGAATATAGAGTTGTTGTTTTACCAGAACCTGTTGGACCAGTAATCAAAATTAATCCATATGGTCTATTAATAGCATCTCGAACAAGTTTTAGATTTCTATCAGTAAAACCAAGTTCTTCTAATTTTTTAATTCCACGCTCAGAATCCAAAATACGAAGCACGACCTTTTCTCCAAAATAAGTAGGGAGTGTAGATACACGAAAATCAATTTTACGTCCATCAATTTTTGTAGAAAATGAACCATCTTGAGGTTTACGTTTTTCGTCGAGGCGTAGCTTTGCAAGAATTTTTATACGAGCCACAACACCATTAAAAGCATTGAGTGGAAGAATCAATGATGTGTGCAGTGCGCCATCAACACGAAATCGAACATTAACTTTTTCTCCGTTATTTTCAATATGAATATCAGATGCATTTCCTTCGATAGCGTGACGTAAAATAACAGCAACGATTTTAATAACAGGAGCATCTTCAACTATTTTATTCTTACCTTCTTTGACATCACTATCACCTGCGTCACTGATAGCATCATTTGCATTTTGAAGTTCAGTGTCCATTTCTTGAAGAGCTTCGTCAACCTCTCCTGTAATTCCACGATACGCCTTAAGAGCTATTTTAAAATCACTCTCCGAAATAATACATATTTTAAAAGGAATATCGGCTTTTGCTGTAATAAACTGAATCGCATCTGTCGCTTGAATATTGTCAGGGTCAAGAGTGCCAACAATAAGTATCCCATTTTCAATAGCTATAGGAGTAAGCTTATATAAGACAGCAGTTTCTTCTGGAATATATTTAAAAATATCAGAAGACATTGATTTTATATTCAAACTTCTTGCAGGTATACCAAAAAATTCAGACTTCACATCACGAAGTACGGTATCGCTAAGCCCTAAAGAGATAAGAGCGTCTTCAAATGAAATGTTTTTTTCTTCCACAATTGCAGTTGCGTCAGTTATCATTTCTGGAGAGACTAGTTGTTTTTCTTGGAGTAGATCAATGTATGTTCTCATATGTAATAATTATAGACCATTTAACAAACTATCAAGACTGTCGAGAGTTGGTACTGTCGTATTGGTTGTTTTCTTTTCTGACTGATTAGTAAGTGTTGTTGTATTTTTATTTGTAGTACCTAGTTCTTGATTTGTTGAAGTGTTAATTGTATTTGTTGTATCAATCAAACTAGCAGTATCTTGTCCTACAGGAGCAAAAGGATTAGGTCTGCCTGCTGGAGCGTCTGTTGGTAATACTGAACCATAATTAACAAGTTTTTGGAATGCTTTACTTTGAATGATTGAGGGATCAAGAGAGATTGTTTTAATACTCTGAAGTAAAGAAACAAACTGTTGACTTGGATCAGGAGTAGAGGTATCACCATTTACATTAAGAGTGCCTTTAGACATAAGAGGTGTCTGAGTTTTTGCGGAATCTTGAAATTTTGGAATAACAACAACAGCAATAGCTATGATTACAAGTATACCTAGGATAATGAGTAATTTTTTAACATTTTTATTCATAATTATTAATCTTTAAGCCAATATGTCTTAACTGTTACAGTGTATTCATAAACAGAAGTTGGTGTAGATCCTTTTTTAGAATCTTTTTCAGATTCAAGAGATGTAAAAGAAATTGAAGTAACATCAACAATACGTAAACTATTTTCAAGATTTTTCAGAAATTGAAGAAATTGATCATATGGACCTTGTACAGTAAAATTAACACTAAAAACTCCATAGGGCTTAGAATCTTCTGAAGCAACGCCTAATCTCATAGGTTGAGGAGCTTGAGGTGTCTGTGTATTAGTGTTAGTAGAAGGTTGAGGAGTTACTGTTTTTGCCTTTACACTTTCTTTTGCATCGTAAGAGACTTTTTTAAACACTAAACCTGAATCTTTGGCTATTTTTTCTATATCGATAACAAGACGAACGTTGTCTACTGTATCAGGGAGAAGAAGTTTTAGACGTTCTATATCATTTTTTGAAAAAGACTGATAACGTTCATTAATACTATCTCTAGCTTTCTCAAATTGGTTTGAGCTATTTAAAGCTTGTTCGTAAGTACTTCCTTCATCTTTTAATAATGAAATTTTCTTGTATGTTGGACTAGTGTACACAAAGAACACCGCAAGTGCGATTCCTACCAAGATAATTGATCGTATAGTTCCAAACATATAATTTATGGTTTTATAGAATTATCTTTGTTAGCATTTTCGACAAAATTTATAAGTGCTGGATCAACGTTAAAATTCAAATCAAAAGCAAGTTTACCATTAGTATCTAAATTAAGATTAGAAAAAATAGGATCTTGAATTAGTTTATTTTTTGAAAAATTATCAGACTGTAGTGCAATAGTCTCATAATTATTGGTAAGACCTGAAAGCGTTACAGTAACAGACCTTCCTGTTTCATCGAACTTGTAACCAAATTTTGTGTATTGAATATTTTTAAGTGTTAGAGTGCTTAATATTTCAAAAATAGGAGTGGTTGTTATGTGTTGGTTTAAAACAATCTTTGCAGCAGAAAGACGCTTGTCTATATCTTTAAATTCTTGAAGCGTTTCTGGCTCAAATCTACCCTTAGAAACATCTATGCTTTTCTTTTGAGTTTCCACATTTTTAGCAACATATCCATTATAAAAGTATACTCCTCCGGCAAGCATTAAAGACAACACAAACAAACCTATAGCAATTATAGATATAAGTCCAAAGGAAGTCTCTTCGCGATATTCTTGCGTAATAGGCTTCTTTGGTATAAAAGTTGTTTGTGTTGGTAATTCCATTATGATTCTAATTTACGAAGCGCAATACCTAAAGCGTGAGCAAATTCAGGACCGATACTTTCGAGTGTTGGAATGAGGAATGCGGGAGCATCTACTTTAATAAAAGGATTTGAAAGAAAAACTTCTGTACTCATAGTGCTAGTTGCTTCTTGCAAAAATCCTTTTAACAAAGACCCACCACCAATCAAAAATGCTTTCCCAATAGTCTTATTGTTCTTCTTCTCATAGTGTATCATTACATTGTTTGCTTCTGAAAGAATAAAATCTGTGGAAAGTCTAATTGTACGGGCAAGAGATCCGTCCATAACATCACCAACAAGTCCGTATTGTTTTTTTAATTGTTCTGCACGAGCAAATGGTACTCCTAAAGAAGTTGCAATATTTTGAGTAATATCTGCTCCACCCTTATTAATAATATGAACTTCCCTAACTACCCCATATTCAACGATTGAAAGTTTTGTTTTAGATGCACCAAAATCAAATATCATTACAGGAGACAGTTCATGAACAATCGCTGAACGCACAGCAGAAAATGTTTCTACTTCAAAAAAACTTGAAGGTAAAGACGATTGCTTCATAATATTTTGATATCTCTTTAATACTTCATTATGAATAACAACAACCAAAACTTCTGTCGGATTAACAGTAGATCCTCCATCTTCGTCAAGAGATGTTGTTTCTCTTTTTGGAATCAAAAACCAATCAAGAGAGACTTCGTCTATAGGTACAGGAATGTATTTTTTTGCTTCGTTTGGAATAACTTCGGACAAGGTTTTTTCATCAATACTTGCAGGAAGTGTAAGAATAAAAACCAATGAAGATTGAGCTGGTATAGTGGCTACTAATTCTCCACTAACCATTCCAGACTCTCGAAGTACATCATTGAGCGCGATAGTAAGTGTTTCGGGTACAAGATTGGTAACCTTACCAACATCACTTTGGCCATAAGGACCGAGAGCAATCGTTCCGTATGTTTCAAGAATAGCACGAGAACCGTCTCTACGAAGTTGAACTACTTTTATACCAGAAGTTCCAATATCAACACCAATAACACTTCCTTTCAAAGAAGTCCCTCCGAGAGCTGAACTAAAAAAAGATTTTATTTTGTTAAGTATTTCATCCATAGTGTATAAATAAATTATATCATACAATATATATATGAACCTGTGGGCAAATATCCTAGATATAATCTACCCTAACTCTTGTGTTTCTTGCCGAGAAAGAGGTGCTAGAGTATGCCAAAAATGCCTTCATTTACTTAATAAATCCAAGGAACACGAATCTAAAAGAATTTACACTATTTTTGATTATAAAAATCCTATTATTAGAAAAATACTACTTGAACACAAATACAAAAACAAACACGGCGCCATAGAACCATTAATTCCCATTATCGTAGACGAACTTATAGAAATTTTTTCTGAAAAATTTGGATTAATAAATATAGAAAATATATACATCACCGAAATTCCAATGTCACAGAAAAGAATCAAAGCTCGAGATATAAATCATGGAAAAATACTTGCTCTCAAAATAGCACAAGAATGCAAAAAAAGAGGTTTTAATATAACTCAAAAATCTTTGTTAGTAAAAAATTTTGAGACAACACCACAAGCTCAAATAAAAAATAAGAAAAATCGATTAGAAAATATAAAAGGTAGTTTTGGTTTATTGAAAAATATAGATAAAAAAATATCATCAACAACAATTATTATTGATGATATTTCTACAACAGGAGCAACACTTCTTGAAGCGGAGAAAATATTACGCAAAGACGGTTACAAAAAAATTTTACTACTATCTATTGCTCATTAGCATTAAAAGCTGCAACAGAAGCATTCCCTCCTAACTGATCTTCCATTTCTCCAGCAACAAAAGCTTCTAATTTTTTAGACATAAACCAAAAAATTAAAACTATAGATAAAATAATAAGCCCAATAATGGCAGCATTTGATGCTTTGCCAGAGTTATATAATTTCTTCATACGTACTTATTGTACGCTCTTTTTATTAAAAACTCTTGTGCAAAAGTCTATAAAAATATTTTTGGAATAAATATAACAAGTCCAATAACAAGTGCTACAACACTAGAAATAAGCACAGCTCCAGCTGCAACATCTTTTGTGTCTTTTGCATATGGATGATAATTGGGAGAAGTAAGATCTATATCTATTTCTATGGCAGTATTAAAAGCCTCACTTACTAACACTAATCCAATAACAGAGATTATTGATGTCCATTCGGAAATACTTATATTATAATAAATACCCAAAAACAGAGTCACTAAGGTTGCTACTATATGTATCCAGAAATTTTCTTGAGTTTGAAGAATGAGAGATATTCCTCTTGTTGCATGAGTAAAGCTTTTTGCTCTTCTAATAATATTAAAATCTTTTTTCTTCATATTGTTTTCCAGGAATAAATTTCATTGATATAGAATTCACGCAATGTCTCAAATCTTTTTCTGTTAAACCTTCTCCTACAAACAAGTGACCTAGATGTCCTCCGCATTTTGAACAAGTAATTTCTGTTCTTAATCCATCAGAATCAAGACTTTTATGTATTGCTCCTAGTATTTCATCATCAAAACTAGGCCATCCACAAGTCGATTCAAATTTATCTTTTGAATTATAGAGAGGTGCTTCACACTGTCTACAAACATAAATACCTGTTTCTTTATTGTTTACATATTCTCCTATAAAAGGTGCTTCTGTCCCCTTTTCTAAGATAACTCTTTTTTCTTCTGGTGTGAGTGTATTCATGGAGTCATTTTACGTTTTATTTTTTACAGGCGCAAATAATTAATTATTTTAATAAATTAAATAATTTTGTATCTACAATTTTTTCACCAGAATCATCTGTAAAAAGTATTCTCAAACTTATTTTATCAACACAAACCACATTCTCCCATTTTATGTCTTTTAATATATTGGAAGAATTTTCAATATCGTTCATTTCAGCAACTGTCATATGAGGAATAAATTCATCTTTACAAAACGGGTACCCGTAAGTTTTTGCATAAAACAACTCTCTTTCTGAATAAAATTCAGCCTTTTCAATGTATTTGCTTTTTAACATACCTTCTCGAAGAGGATTTAGCAGATCAATAATTTTATTTTGTAAATATTCAATCTCTGGTGTTTTTTTAAAAACAACAGAGATAAATTTTGATTTAATATTTAATCTCTCTGGTAATAAATTTATTATTGAAATATTTTCTGAGATATCTTTTATAATATTTTCTATAATATACATATTGTGTTCTGGGAAATTAGCATTATATAAAGATATGTGAGCATAATTTTTAACTCCTTCTTCAATTTTTTTTATAGAAAAATTTTTAATTAAATTTTCATTTAATTTTAAAACACAATCTTCTGTTTTATATTCTGGTATTAATGTTATTGATATAAATAATTTTTTTGTTTCCATAATTTATTTAATTTATATTCTTTTATATTTTTTAATAAGAAAATGTGCAGATACAAATAATATTGAAAACACAATAATTAAAAATATAACCAGCATAGAATTTTTTCCTAAAAACTTTTCAATTAAATTTCCAGCATAGACACCTACAAAAGCCCACAATATTGACCCAATAAAGCTAAAGAGAATGTACTTACGAATATTAACACCACGAGCCGCGGCAATAATAGAAGGTGTTGAACGAATTACAGGAATGAGTTTTCCAAAAATAGTAATAATCATTATATGTCTATCAAACAAATCCCAATTCTTTTGATGTTTTTCATTTTCAATAATTTTGCGAACCCAACTTATATTTTTGAATTTCTTTCCAATAAAAAACCCAACCATATCTCCACCAAAACTACTTAACCCTATTAAAAAAATAGTGCCAAATAAAGGTAGGATACCTTGATTAACTAGAGTTCCCGCAAATATAGAAATAGTACCCCCTGGTAAAATAGAACCTATAACAGGAAGTCCTTCAAAAAAAGAAGTTAGGGATATTATAAATAATTGAAGCCCTATAGGTACAGAGATTAAAAAATCTGTAATTGCAGTAGAAAATGATTCCATATAATTTAGTTTATCATATAATACATATATATTTAAAATTCTATCGATGCGAGTTGATAGCCATCTATGTTACTAGAGACCATTATAAGACATATTTATAATACTTTATATTTTATATAGATAACTAATCTATCTAGTAATATGAGAAAGTGTTGTTTTTAGAGACAACTCCTGCAGATGTTGGAGAAAAGTTTTTAGGATTATCACTTTTATAAGCTGACCGGTCGATAGAAACAATCGGAAGATCGGAATCCCCAAGAGCTTTACCTTCTTCATCATTGTGTCCATGAATAACTAGATTCACCCCGAGAGTCTTCAGTTTTTCTTTTATGTCCCGCTTTTGTTCATTAGAAAGACTTTGATCTTCTGAAAAATTTATCCGTGACTGACTACTTGTTGAAATAAAGAAATCTCGAATCTTATTGAAGTTATCTATTTGAGCAAGACTTAACTCATCTTGTCTATCATCAACATAAGCCGACAAACAATGTGTGTAAAAAGCATTTATATTTTTTATTGCTTCACCAATATTACCGCTAGAGTTTGTATTTTTAAATATAATCTCAGTCATATCTTTCGTTAGATTTGTGTGAACATATAAAGTATCATCATACATCGAAATAAGCTTTTGCTGCTTAATTGATTCAAGAATTTTTGGATTCGAAGATTTTAAACTCTCTTTTATTTGAGTTCTATTTTCCAATATTTTTGCTCCGATTAAATTTTGGACTGTTTTAGGTAAAAATTCACTTACAGAAAGAACCTCTTCTATAGAAGTAGAGTCATTTATATTTTCAAAAAAAATAGATTTTTTCTTTAAGCTTTCTATTGTATTAATCCACTGATTAATATCATTTTTATTAAAAGACCCATCAGGAGATTGCATTATTCGCAAAGTTTTTTCTTTCCTTTTTATTGTCTCTTGTAAATCATTTAAAATAGAATCTTTTTTATTAATAACTTCAGAAATTATAAGAGTCCTTTCTTTCTCAGGAAGAAAACTTGCGAGTTCAAGATTGCCTGAATATTGATTCAATCTTTTTTGCATATCTACATCAACAGAAACACCGAACTCTGTAGAAAAGCCAGTAAGTACTGCATTGAACATATTTTCATGATTACCAGAAAGCCAAGTAACATCTCCACTTTTAATTTGCGCTTGTTCTTTTAGTTTTAATAATGATTCATAAATCTTAAGTCCTTCAGGTGTTCTGTCTCCAAGTATATCCCCTACAAATACCACCTTCTTATCATTCCCCTTCCAGACAAGTTCTCCATTCTCAGAAGAAACTAAATCTCGATTCAATAAATGTTCAACAAACCCCAAATAAGAACCATTCAGGTCACCAATCGCTTCTTGATCATGTTTTCTTTCAATCTCTGGAAGAGAAATTGTTCTTTCTAATAGTATTTCTTGACCTATAAATTCTTCAGATTTTTCCTGTAGTGCATCATGATGAATTACATCTTCTTTAGAAGACTCTTTAGGAACACCTATTTCTTCGCGGATTTTTTCTATTTGTTCTTTTTCTTGTGATTCTCTATCAAGTTGTTGTTCAGCTTTTTCCCATTCGGATTCACTAAAGTAAAGGATGGCAGTTCTAATCCTTTGGTTTTTTATATTTTCATCCTCATTTACACTAAGTGTTCGTTTTATTAAAAATTCTTCGAGAATTGGAAAAGGAAGAGGTTTGTTTTTATTATCTCTACAAGAGGAAGGGACCGCCTCATAAAATTTTTGTTTTATACTATTATAAATAGCGCCATCTACAGTAACTCCTTGTAAAATATTTTCTATTGTTTCTGATCCGTTTTTAATTCGATCAAAATACTCCTCAGTTTTTCCGGAGAATAATTCATTATTTTGTTGCAGTTTTTTATCACCTTCAAACTTTTCATTTTGATTCATATACTGGCTCATTATAGCTAATTTTACATGAAATATAAATCGATCACTTTATAACTCTTCAAAATACTTGAGAAATGAATATTTTCCACTGCCAGTATTTTGCGGAGGTGGGTTCATAGTCGCTTCGCTCCTTAAACTACACTCTCGCAAATTATAGTCGTACAAGCATTCCTTAATTTGCGGAGGATGTGAGATTCGAACTCACGGGCCGAATTACCAGCCGACGGTTTAGTAAACCGTTGATTTAAACCACTCATCCAATCCTCCGTATATTTAAATATTATAAAGATAATAACATAAAATTAATACAAAATAAACCTTATAAAATTATTATAAAATGTGCTATATTTTAACGTATTGGAGCCGTGTCAGAGCGGTCTAACGTACCTCTTTGCTAAAGAGGCAGGGTGTAAAAAACCTCGGGAGTTCGAATCTCCCCGGCTCCGCAATTTAAAAATAATACAATATAGATTCTAAATAATGGTCCAAGCGTTAGACTAAAAGTAATGCAAAAAAATTATCATTTTTCAATCTCTTCTAAAACAGCATCTAGTAAATTATCTTCTATAATTTTTGCATACCCTTCTTTGTTTGGATGAATACGATCCTCTAGCATCAAATCTGAATTCAAGAAAACACTACTCACAACAAAAGGTACCAGTGGTAAGTTGTATTTTTTGGACAAGCTTTCGTAAACAGCATCAAATTCTTTTTTATATGTAAATCCAGCATTAAGTGGTGACTGTATTTTTAATAGTAATATTTTTGGTTTATTTTGAGCACTTTGTAATATTTGAATAGTGCTCTCCATATTTTTTTTAACTTCTTCTACAGGAAGAGCTCTTAAGGCATCGTTCCCTCCAATACCCCAGATAACCATATCTGCATTTTGTTCTTTAATAAAATTAGCTCGTTCATTATTACCTTTAGTAGTTTCTCCACTAATTCCGGCATTTATAACATTCACTTCTAAACCTTTTGTTTTTAGTCTTTCTTCTAGTTGTGCTGGATAGCTCTCATATAAAGGCAACCCATAGCCAGCCGTCAAACTATCACCAAAAGCTACTATAGTATATGCAGACTCATTATTATTGGTTTTTAGTACAGTATTTTTTTTGTCAGGACGAAGGTAGAAAAACCATATTAAAAATAATACTAGAAATAAAAACCCAAAAAATGAAATAATTTTAACGTTCTTCATAAGATAATAATTCTCTTAATGGTTTTTTGTCACTGCGCCATAGTACTTTAGCTAAAATAAATACAAATAACACTATAAAACATATAGTAATAACAAGCTCTATATCATAAAAAACTATAGTTTTAATTTTAAAGAAATATTTCGTAATAAACAAGCTTGCTAGTATTGCAGTAAAATAACCCAAGATACTACTAAGTAATGTGTTGGAAATAGATTCTATATAGTAAGATTTTTCAATAAAAGTATTTCTTGCACCCAGAGCCATGAGCTGAGCACTTTGTTTTCTTCTGGCTGCAAAAGAAGAGATAATCAGTGTGATTATTAAAAATGAAGACAAAATCAAAGGTGGTAAAGATATTATATATATTATAATAAGCAATCCTCCAATCAAATTTTCTGCAAAATTCGCTATTTCTTTTGTGTCTATTGTAGAGATGTTTTGGAAATTTTGTGCTAAATAATTTATAAGTGTATTTTTTTCTTCATCCTCCAAGTAAGTATATCCAAAAAAAGTAGCTGGATACTTTTCTAAATCAGTAGGATTAAAAACAAAATAGAAAAACGGTAAGCCGCTTCTGGAGTCTGATTCTCTTATACTTGTAACAGTACTTTTTATTTCAAAACCAGATACAGAGAAAACCACAACAGAACCTAGTTTAATATTTGATCTATCAGCGAATTCTTTTTCTACTGAAACTTCATTAATTTCTCCATTAAGCCAATCTCCTTTCACCACCTTTTCGTTTGCTAGCAAATCTGAACGGTAAGTCAGATTGTATTCTCTACCCAATTCTCTACTAACAGAACCATCAGAAAGTGCTATTGATTTTTGAATATCAATATTGTCTATAGATAAAATTCGAGCTCCTACATTAGGAAAAAGTACAACTTCTTTAAAATTCTCTTTTATAGCTTCTATTTGAGATTTTTGAATATCGACAATATACGTAGAAGGCAATTTATCCCCTAGGTCGGCTTTAATAAAAGTTGTTAGAGTGGATTGCAACAGAATAAGCAAAGACATCGAAGTTAACGCGACATACAGTGAAGTCAGAGACACAACACCAAAAAGTCCGTCAGAAAACTTAAATGCTATCAAACTACGAAATAAGAATGTAAATTTATTTCTTTTTTTATATATAAATAAAATCAAATAATAAAAAATTATAGCCAGGACAAGATAAATAAGAATAATAGACAAGATACTCAAAAATCCATAAAAGAAACTTTCTAGCAAAAAGATAGAAATAATAATAAGAGGTATCAGACTAGATAAAGTAATAATAATAAAGTTAATAAAAGTTTTTTTACTTTTTTTCTCTTGACCTCCAGAAAGTAACATCTTTGGATTAAGACTCATCAAATTTCTCAAACTTGGAATAAAAGAAGCGAATGAAATACCAAAAACAATAAGCACTGTAAAAATACCAGGCAAAAACAGCCCTACAGAAGGAAGAACGAGGTCGAAGTTCTTAGTGATTTCATCTAAAATAAAATTAAAAAATAAAACCGACAAGACTCCTCCAATCAGAGTTGATAGGATTAAAGTATATAATAATGAAAAAGATAGAGTGGTGGCTAATTTGTTTTTATTAAAACCAATAGAAAGCAATACTGCAAAACTTTTTCGCATAATAGTTAAGAAGTACACCATCCCTGCGTAAATGTTTACAGCAGACAAAACACAAGACAACAAAACCACTAGTACCAAAAATTGTTTTACCAAAGACAGCCCTTCAATTAAACCAGACTCTGTTATACCCGATATTTCTATTTTGACTTTACTATCACGAGCTCTAGAAATAATTTCATTTAAAGTAGCATTATCAGCACTTTCTATTGAATATACGTATGTATATTCAGAGCGTAATAAAGCCTTATCAATACCCGCCCTTTCAAATCCTTCTTTACTAATAACCACCTTCGGTAAAAAATTAAATCCTGATAGTAAGTTTTTACTATCTTTACTTATTATCCCAGCCACAACAAAAGGTATATTTGCATAAACAACCTCTTCTCCTTTTTTTACATTCAACTTTGTAGCTGCATTTGTGTCTATATATATTTCATTATTTTTTGGAGTTCGAAAAGAATCATTTTCAATAGTTAACCCTCCATAAACTGGATAATTAGAATCTACTACCGTTAATGATACTGGAGTATTTGAAGCTTCTTTGATTAAGATACCAGAAAAATCATACTGACTAGAGTAATCTAAAATAGTTATATCTTTACCTAAAATTTGATCGAGCTTGCTTTGTGTTAGCTCATAGTTAGACTCAATAGAAATATCTCCACCAATTAATTCTTTATTCTTTTCTTCTAAAAAGACAGCACTAGAATTAGTAAAAAGTAGCACAGTAAGAACTACGAGAGTAGTAAACGTGAGAGACAAAAAAGGCAAAACAAATTTCCTCCATTCTCTAAATAGAATACGAAAACTGTATGTAAATATTGTTTTTAAATTATACACTTGTTTTTTCTTGTAAATTTTTATCTTTTAATTCTATTATCCTATCCATTTTTTCGGCTATACTCATATCATGAGTAATAACAATAAGTGTTTTAGAGAGTTTACTTACCTCTTTTAAGAGAAGATCAAAAACCATCTCCCCTGTTTTCCTGTCGAGACTTCCAGTCGGTTCATCTGCTAAAATAATATCTGTATTTGAAGCTAAAGCTCGAGCAATAGCAACTCTTTGTTTTTCCCCTCCTGATAAAGTGCTAGGGAAAGAGTCTTTACGCCCACTAAGACCTACTTCTTCTAATAAATTATTTGCAGTACTTTTTATCTCTATATCTGAGATATTACCTCTTATATCAAGAGGTGCTCTAATATTTTCATATGCAGTAAAAGGACTAATTAATTCAAAAGATTGAAATATTATCGAAACCTCACGATTACGGTAATCAGAAAGTTCTTTTTCTGAAAGATTATTTATTTGTATATCTTTTACAAATATTTCTCCTTCAGTAGGTTTATCTAGACCCGCCAACAAAGACAGAAGTGTTGATTTTCCACTACCAGAAGCACCTACAATGGCTATTTTTTCTCCGTGCCTTATTTCAAGGTCTGTATTCTCAAAAATAACAAGAGGTGCACCATTATCCGTAAACTCTTTTTTTAATTTTTTTATCTTTATAATTATATCTTTTTGCATTGTATCTATAATACCATTTTTAAGCTATTTTAAATAAAATTAGTCGTTTAGAAATACAAACTCTAAAATAACACCCAAATATCATTACAGTGTATTACTCCTCTGGCATTTAATTAGTACAGCCAAAAAACAAAGATCTATTGCGCGACTATATTTATGATAATGTGGTTCAAGCTGAATAAAGTTGGCCATGAACACATCTCCACAACAAATACGCTTACTACAAAATAAAAAAAACACCATTTGGTGTTCTTTATTTTTTATAATTTTTTCCTATTTATTATTCCCTCTAACTTTATCAATCACCCATTTTATACCAATATGTTCTGCAACTCTATATGATTTCATAAGCATAAGTCCAAGAAGTAATAGTAATGGGTTTGTACTTACTGTTCCTGCAAATAGATAGTTGAAATTCATAAAGACCCCAGACCAAGCAGCAAGTCTTGTGAACAAACCAAGTATCAATGCAATACCTACAAGTATTTCACCATAAACCACAAAGTATGAAATAACTTCTGCATTTGGAAGAAATACATTCGTAATAAGCCATCCATACCATTCTGAAACATTTGGATGTTCACCTACCATCTTTGCAAGTGCACCGTTGAGAAATCCTGTTACAGCCACACCTGCTTGTGGACCCGTCCAAACAGCTTCTCCAAACTTATGCCATCCTGCAATAAGCCATTCATATCCAACATAAACCCTAACAAACAACCAGATAATACTCGAGCGTTTATCGTGTGTAAAAAAATTAATAAACTTATACCACCACAAATTTAAAGCTTTCATAAAATAAAAAATAATTAATAGTATGTACCCTGCAATAAATATTTAACTAGTACTACCTATAGTATACGCCTAAAAAATCTATAAATAATACAGAAATGTTTATAAACTATTTTTAAATAAAACGGACTTTGATTTTGGTATATATTTACCTATCAAAAATATTACAATACCTGTTGCGATACCTATAATTGTATCTTTATATATACATATAATTACAACCAAAATTGTTGTAATTAATTCTTTTTTATTATGTTTTGAAGCATTTATAAGATATTCAGTCTCAACTAATTGATATGCTACAAAAGTAAGTATTGCAGATATTACAGATATAGGTATATATGTAAAATATTTTAAAAAAATAAAAGATATTAATATAATACAAAAAGCATTTATCATTCCAGACACTTTATGATCTGCACCACTTTTAATATTAAGAGATGTTCTAGCAAGAGCGGCAGTTGCCGGAATACCACCAAAAATACCAGACGCAATATTTGCTAATCCTAGTCCAAAAATTTCTTTTTTAGGATTATGAATCGTACTCGTTGCTTTGTCTGCCACAGCTGCAGATATACCTGTTTCAATAATAGCAACAAGAGCAACACCAAGTGCAGGTACTAGTAAATATGGTTCAAAAAACAAAGTAGTACTCTCTGCTAATTTAGGAGATATAACAGTAAATACTTCCCCAAGAGTCTTTATGTGTACAGGTATAAGCTCTTTAACAGACAGAAAACCAAGCAATATTCCAAAAGGAGAAAGAGTTATTGCTCCAGGAAATTTTGGAGTTTTCTTTTTAAGAATAAAGAGAAGAGTTAAAAATATAAAAAAGACAAAGAAAGTTACAAGATCTATTTTATCAAGATTAGTAAAATAATATATTATTTTATCAAACTGATGTTTTATATTATCTGGAGTAGATATCCCAAGAGCTCCACCTAGCTGTGTGGCAGCAATAGTAATGGCAACCCCAATAGTAAAACCTTGAACTGTATGTTCTGGAATATGTTTTATATATTTTTCCAATCTAAATCTCCACGCAATTAAAATAAAAATACCTGAAACAATAGCAAGCATTGGAAGAGATTTTGCGCCATGCAAAAGAGCGTAAGAAGCAAGTAGACCAGACAAAGCACCTGTAGGACCAACAATATTATAATGACTACCACCGAACAATGCAGCAAAAAAACCTGCCCATATAGCTGTAATTATACCCATGGTTGGAGTAGCGTTTGAAGCAACGGCCAGAGACACAGATAGAGGTAAAGAGACGAGCGAAACAGTAAGTCCAGACTTCCAATTATTCTTCATTTTTTCAGACAAATATATAATGTGTTTTTTCATAAAAAATATTTAAAAATAGAGATTAATTTTATCAAAAAAAATAAAATATAAATACTTTACAAAACACAAATAGTGGTTTGTTGAAAAAATATAAAACCCTCAAAAATTAGAGGGTTTTATATTGCGAAAGTGGATTCATAGTTGCTTTACTCCTTGAACTATACTCACGTCGTACTTGCTTCGTGTTCACTCTCTGGCTTAGTTTGAGCCTGTGGTAAACCAATACAAGAGTAATGATTTTAAAAAACTTAAAAATCAAAAAATTCACCTAGTATTGACTTGCGTTTGTGTGTACCTCCTATATAATCATCACGATCGTATTTTTTATTATTCTGAATGTCATTTTGAGAATTTCTAACTTGCTCTTGAGTTGGTTGTTGAGCGCTGGCTTTCTCAATTAATTTATCTAGTTCTCCGCGGTCTAACCAAACACCACGGCATTGCGGACAATAATCAATTTCTACACCTTGTCTTTCAGATAATAATAGTTGTGTATTGTCATTTGGACATTTCATATTTTTATATTAATTAATTTATAA
>JAIXRY010000010.1 GCA_027484965.1 bacterium
CTCTGTATCTGCTTGTTCTGATTTTTTAGTATAATTAATATACTTTGTTTTATACTTTTTAAATTAGTGAAAAATACTGAAAAAATCAGTAATAAATACCGAATTAAATAGAATTTAAATACTAAATTAATTCGGTATTAAATTAATTATTTATTTATTTACTTATTTTAAATAAATAACCTATCAAATTTCCTACTGAACTTATTGCAATTGTTGACGGTCTGTAAACAACACCGTCAATAATTGAAAAAGTGCAAGAAAAATCATTCACTTCAACGTTGGTTGCCACTCCGCTTGCATCAATTATTATTTTTCCAGCTTTATCGGCTTGTATTTTCATAAAGTAATTACCGTCTGAAAGTGAACCAAAAAAAGCATTTACAACTGTTTCAAGTGTTGAAGGTGCTGTTATTTCCGTTATAGTTTTTAAACGGCTTTCGCTTTCTTCCTGTAATTGTACTGCGCTATTACTTATTGTTGCAATAAGGTATCCGTTTTCGTTATTAAACTGCATATTAAAACCTTTTAGTACCGTTTAAAATTGCATCTTTTTCTTGCGCAAATTTATAGCGCATTTCTTCAACTGTTTCTTGTTTTTCCGCGTCTTTCTTTTTGATTAAGTTTTTCTTTTCAAAATACCTAATTATTAAAAACACTAAAGTAATGACGATTTCTGAAATTTGCTCTTTCATTTTTTAAATATTTTAGTTATGTAATTTTTTGTTTCACTCGGTAGCTTCGGAAATATTTGAGTAGAAAAGTTTAAATTTTCTTTGATTCCGTTAACTAATAATTTTCTGTTTTGTCCCCAATTATAAGCTGCTAACATATACCTTATATCACCTTTGAACTTCTTTTTAAGGTAGTCCATAAATTTAAAATACGCCTCAACTTGGTTGTACGGGTTTTTTATATCACCGCTTCCGTAGTCTTTCCATGTTGCGGGCATAAACTGCGGCAAACCATACGCACCTGCTTGGCTTTTTGCGTCTGTTTTCCATGCGCTTTCAGCGGAAATTTGTCTTAATACTATTTGAGGGTCATATCCTTTTTTCACAGCTTCCTGTGCTACGTATTTTTGAAGGTCTGTCAAGTTTTTTGTATCCATTTTTTTTGATGGCTTTTTATTAAAATATTGAGCGGCAAAATAACCAATAAGAATAAATACAATTTCCATTTTAAATTTTGTAAAAAGGGTCTGTTATATCGGGCTTACTGTTTATTATTGCTTTGACTTTTAAGAGTTCGTCTGAAGATAGAAAACTGTTAAGGTATTCTCCTAAATTCCTTTTGTATTGTGTTTGAAAATAATACGAAATTAATGAGAATTGCATTTTTGATTGAATCTTTCTAAACTGCGAATAAAGCTGTTCTTCATCATCGTTAAAAAAGTTTTTTGAATCCCAAATTGTTTGAGTTATTCCAGCTATAAAAAAATCTTCGAATTGTTTAGGAATGTTAAAACCTGTTTTTTTTCTCCAATCAATATATGTTTGAGGGTTTAACCATTTTGAAAACAAAAGTCCTGCGGCTTGCTTATCTTCTTTGCTTTCTGTTAGTCCTAATTTTTGCGCTCCTTTGTTTAAGAAATAAAAAACAAATACTCCAAGAATTATATAAGGTAAATATGGCTTAATTTTTTCCATTTTTAAAGCTGTTAAATATTAGTTTTTTTCTTTCGCATTGTTTATTTGAAAGTGTGTTGTTTATTGCTGCTGAGATTTGACTTGGATTGTATCCGAGTCTTAACATTTGTTTTTTTGCGTAGGCGTCACATTTTTCTTCATCAAAATAATAATAATGTCCGAACTCATGAAATAAAATAAAAAGTATTTCGGGCAAAGTTTTTTTAATCATTTGAGGGTCAATCATAACAAAGTGTTTGTCAACTGCTATGCTTGCCTTGCTTGGATTTCTAATTATTGAAAATCTTAATTCCTGTATTTTTTTTGGAATGATTTTATTTTTTTGCTTCGGTGGTAAATTAATACTATTTGCAGGGTCATAAAATGAAACGCGTGTAAGCTTGTTGTTGGTGTAGTATTTACCGCGCGGCATATTAAAAGTAAAAGGAAATTTTTTAGGCATAAAAAAATAAAAGTCTTTGCCTTTTTCATCTTTTATATTTATTACTTTTTCATTACATAAAAAAGTTCCTTTTCTCGAAATGAATATTTCACGCATAAAAAAATTATTTCTTTAAAAGAAAATAAGCTATTCCTACCATTACCAAAATTCCTACGGGGCTGGTAACTTTTTCACCTATTTTTTCTTCTATTCCGTCCTTTGCTTCTTCTCTTACAACTTCTTCAACATCTTCCGCGTGTGTTGCTATTTTGTCCTCTAATTCGGTTAATTTTTTACCGTCCTCTTTTTTCTTTTTTATTCCTCTTATCCAATCAATAATGACTTTAACAATACTTCCAGCGTCATCTATTAAATTCTCGCTATGTATTGTATCGTAATTTCCTGTATAATCAAAATATTCGTTGTCGTACTTTTCTTTTTTAAGTACGCGCTCCCTAAATTGTTCAACTAATTTAGGTAAACGTTTTTCGGGTTCTACTCCTGTACGTTTTACAGCGGTATGAATTGCTGGTTTAAAAGGTAATAAAGGCGCAAAAATAGCTGCATTTCCAACTGCTTTTACTCCTTTTTTAATTCTTTCTTTTATTTGCTGGCGTCTTGCTTTGCGTTCCGCCTTTGTTCTTTTTGCCATTTTTTTAAAGTTAAATGATTTAAAAAAAGGGAAAAGAAACTAATCTTTTCCCTTTGCTAACTTCCCTAAAACCAATAGGAAAAAGTATGTTTTTATCGCAATTCGTTTGAAGCATCAAGTTTATCAATTCTTCCAGCATAGAAATTTAAATCAATGCTAAAAGAAGCTTGTGCAATAATTCCAGTTACAATTGTGCTGTTTTTATCAATTGAAATTATCTCTTTGATATCAATAATACCGTCTTGAAATTGGTCGGGGCTTTTGTAGTTTGAAGGGCTCAAATTATCTTGTGTGCTTCTACCTGCTAAACTTCTACGTTCAACTGTTAAATCTGTTGAGAATTGCGCAACCTTTGTTTTGTCGCTTAATGAGTAGCGAATACCTCTCATTTGCATCACATCTGTTTGTGTTGCTAAAATCAATGATGGGTACGGGTTATTTGGACAGGTTACTTCTATTGTATCGTCGTTTGTTCCGTCTGTGTAAATAAATTCAGCTTTTTGAGCGAATAATACACCTGCGGTATAACCAATTTTAAAACCTTTCAAAGTAACACCAGCTGGTAATTTACCGCCCAATACTTTAGAATATGCGCTTTGTAAGTCCATCATTCCAAACATTGGAACGGGTAAAACTGCTGCAATTCCTGCTGTTTTTCTTAATACATTTAATGTGAATGTAAGCGCGTTTCCTTGCGTTAAATCTCCACTTGACTGTCCTTGAAAAGGTTTAGTTGGATTGTTTCCGCGTGCATTACCGTATCTGTAACGGTTAATTTTTTCTTTTAACGCTCGCTTTGTGTTTGCGTTCATACCGTATTTTTGGGCAACATAGTCCTCGAATTCCTCAAGTCCTTCAAAATTGCTCATTTCTGCTCCTTGTCTTGCAAGTGATTCTAACATTTCCTCGTTCATGGTTCTTTTTTTAAAGATTAAAGTTCATCATCGAGATTTTCTTTTTTCATTTTAGCTGCTTGTTTTTCAACTGCTCCCTTTAATAAAAGGTCATAGCCTACTAAAGCAACTAACACGCTCACAATGATTGTGAGATTAAATAGGCTTTTTTTGCCTGCTGGTGCGTCTGCCATTTTTAAAAGTTTTTTAAAGTAGGCTGCAAATATTAAAAACTTTTTTTAACGGGCTTGTTTAATTCCAAAACAATATTAGCGTGAAAATCTTGTTTATTATCGTCGGGTAAATTATTTAAATAATTAAATGAATCAATTATTTCATCGAAACCACGAAATTCCCTTTCAATAAATACGGGCTTGTCATTTGTTTTAAATAAAATTAAATAATTACAAAAGTCAAGTAAATAAGTTGGAACGCTCCTAAGTGAATGATAATTTAAAATAATTGTGTTGTTGTAGTGTCTTTTTTGCACAACTAACTGTTTAAGGAATTTATTGTTTCCTCTATTGGATAAATAAATAGTAGCCTCCTCGAATAAAATAATTTTATCTTTTAATGTAATTACTTTTTCGATAAATTCATCAAAATAAACAAAGGGCTTTGCTCCTGTATATTTTTTCCATTCACCGTTTGGGTCGTAAATTACAGGAGATAGCTTTGCAGCTATCCCCTTTTTAATTATTTCGTCACAAACTGTACTTTTTCCGCGTCCTGTGTTTCCTACTATGATATAACAATCCATATTAATTTAAATGTATTATTAAGTTTTTTTTAAATTCAGAAAGTTGTTTTTCTATTTTAGAATAACTTTTATAGTGTTTTATTTCTTTCTCACTAAAAAGCATAAAACCTTCTAAATTATATCCTTTATTATTTAAGTCTTTTTGAAATGAAATTAAAGCGCAGCCCATGCAATGTGCAACAACAAAAAAACTAATATTTATAACAGGGTGATGTAAAATAAATATGTTCATAAAGAAGCGTATTTGTTGTAATAAATTGATGTAAGTGCAAGTGCTAAAACTTGCACAGGTGTCAAATAAAGGTCTTTTCCTACTTCATGCGCTGGCTTTTCAATTGCCTTTTTCTCGTTTTCTGTTAGTGCAAAATTTTCTGGTGTTATTTTTTTACCTGTAAATTTTCCAAGTAGTACACCTGCTGCCTGACCGCCCAAATCAATAAGACCTACTAAGGTTTCACCGTCTAAAAAAATAAGCTGTTGCGTTGTCTTTTTTTCTTCTTGCTGTTGGTTGCTGGTTGCTTGTTGCTGGCTGCCGAACGCGTTTTTCCTTGCCTGTTCATCGTTTGGCTTTTTAGGCTTTCTTCCGCGTGTTTCTTTTTTTACAGGTTCTTCCTGTACAGGTTCTTCCTGTGCAGGTTCTTCCTTAACAGGTTCTTCCTTAACAGGTTCTTCCTGTGCTGGTGTTTCTTGTACAGGTTCTTCCTGTGCAGGTTCTTCCTTAACAGGTTCTTCCTGTGCTGGTGTTTCCTGTACAGGTTCTTCCTGTGCTGGTTCGTTTCTGTTTGTTGGTTCTTCGTTTGTTTTAATTTCTTCAATTATATCTAATTGATTGAAAGTTTTTGTTTTTTCGTTTTTCATTTTATTTATTTATTTAAAATTTTAATTAATTCAGTTTTTTCCGTTACTGTTAATTTTTCATTTTCAAGTATGTTATCAATCAATCGAAATTTAACAACTGTTTCAATTATTAAAGCTGCTGTCTGTGCGTTTAATGTTACTTGTTTTTTTAATCTTAGTTTTGAAAACATTTTATTTGGTTTTTGAGGGTTAAATTAAAAAGGAAAATCTTCAGTTAAAAGTTGTTTATCCGGAAACGGGTTAAAATCTTCTGTTAAATTTACAGGCGGCAAATTTAAACTTAAGTTTTCATACTTCATTTTATTATCAACAGGCTTGTATTTAAGAATTAATTTTTTTTCCAGCTTTTCAGCTTGCAATGCCGTACATTTTATAATTCTTACCGTTGTTTCGTATTTGCCGTAAATAAAACGTTCTTGTCGTTTGTCGTTATGCGTCTGAAAGTGTCTGTACATTGTTTTGTATAAATTAGTACCGCTAAAACCTACATATACTACTTCGCTTCCTTTTCTAATTATATAAACACCTGCCGAATTCATAAAGCTGGTGTTTAAACTGCATTTGTCGAGTGCGCCTTTTTTAAAATAAGGCGGAAAATATTTGCTTAGTTTCATTTTTTATTTTTTGGGAATTGTTATTTTTTTTTGTTTGGCTTTTTCTTTATTGTTTTTATCAATCTCGTTTGGTGCTTCAATCCAGCTTAATTTAAAATTTCCTTTTTTATCCATTTCAGAAATGAAATCATAAATAACTAAAAATTTGTGCGCCAAGTTTTTTTCTCTAAAATAATCCATTACCTTATAAAGTTGCTCATTATTTTCATATCTAAAATAAATACCGTCAAACCAATAAAATAAAAAACTGTTCGGCAAAATAGTACTTGCAAACTGTAAAGCTTCCCCTATTTCGTATGCGCAAAAAAAATATAAATCTGAATATTCTCCGCGTGGCATTATTTCAGCTTCCTGTTTTACACCTTTTATATATTCCGTTTTTATTTTTTGAGTTGCAAGGCTTCCAATTGCTTTTAATCTTTCGCGCTTTTTTAACTTCATTAAAAAGTTAAACGTTTCTTCTTTTATTATTTCGTAGTTTTTTAAAATAGTTGGATAGGCTGAATTAATGTCAATTAAAATAGCTTTTTCAAAATTAAATTCGTGCGGTATTAATTTGTAATAGTGAATAATTGAGCGCGGTATGTTTTCAATAATTATATCGCATTCTTTATAGTCAGCAATTATTTTATTTTTAGCTAAAAAAACTTTTAGGTTCATTCCGTCTAAACTGAAAATTGTATTTATTTCTTCACAATGCAATGAATCGGTATACCCTGTCATAAAGTGAGTAAATGTTTTTTCAGCTTCGCAATATTTTTTTAAATGTTTATCAAATGGATAAACACCAGCTTGTTTTTTATTTCGAATGTTAATAGTTAAAAGTTTATTGCTCATCGTAGTCGGTTTCTTTAAAATCTAATATTCTAATTTCATCATCATACTCTTCAACTTCGAATAAAATATCGTAGTTTCCTTCTTCGTTTGCATCTGCATCGTTTATAGTTTCTCTTAATTCTTTTATAAATGTTTCGAGGCTTCCAATTTTTTTACCTCTAAACTTTATTTCCAAATTTTGAGTACTTGCGTTTTTTACTTTGGGAATTATGTCCCATCGTAAAAAAGTATCAACGTTTTTAGGCTCTAATAAAATCTTGTTTAGTTCCTCTTGCTTTTTTTGTAACATTATTTCTTTTTCCTGTTTTGTGATTTTAGATTTTTTTATTTTATAGATTTCTTCTTTTTTTTCGAGTTCGGGAATTATTTTTTTTAATTCTTGCGCTTGCTTAAAAGCTTTTTCAGTTGTGAAAAAATCTCCTTGCTTGTATTTTATTATTTCCTCAAACTTGAAACGTTTTTTTCCTGTTTTTGTAACAGTATCAAGTTCTATTTTTTTCCTTCCTTCAATTACTTTTTCAATTTTGGGAATCTCAACTTTTTTACCTTCATAAATAGCTTCTATTACTTCTCGTGGCGTTTTGTCGCTGTTTCTAAATCTTCCGCGACTATCCCGAAAAATCATACTAAATACTATTTATTTCGCTTTTAATCGAAAGGCTTTTAAGCTTCCAGCTTTTATTTATTCTTTTGCCTTCATATTTTTTTATGATAGCAAAAAATATTAAACTACTTCTGCTTGTTGCTGTGTTATCTGCCATTTTATCCAATTCTTCCCAAATTGATAAAGGCAAACAAATTGTTTTTGTTATTTTAATTTCTTTACTCATAAAATTGTTTATTTGATTAAATAAAAAAGCGCGTGTAGTGTTTCTACACGCGCAAAATAAATCGTTACGATTGTTTTTTTACAAAAACGTGGAAATTCACGTATTTTGTTTTTCCGTCTTTTACTACTTCTTCACCTCTTAAAATTCTTAATTTTTTTCCAAATTTATCAGATGTTAAAAGTTTTTCCAGCGCGTGATATTCTCCCACTATTTGAATTCCGAATTCATTTAAAAAAACATATCCTTTTATTTTTGGCTTGGGTGTTACATTTGCCTTCTCACAAAAACTTTTGTAATCTCCCAAAAATACACCTTCGAGAAATTCTCCTTTTGTTTCTAAATTACTAAAACTAAAAGCTTCTTTATTCATTACAGGCTCGAATTCGCTGTTCGGGTCTTGGAATGACTGTAAAATTTCATCGAAATTTTTAACAGTTTCGAGTTCTGCCGTTTGTGCTGTTTCTTGCGCTGGTGCTTCATGCGCGTTTGCATTGTTTTTCATTGTTTATTGGTTTTATAGTTCATGAGTTCCGCTCATTTCGGTTTCTTGTAATTCTTGTTTTTTATACCTGTATCCAGTTGGTGAAATAATAACATATTTTATTTCTGTTATTTCTTCGGAAATTCTTAAAATGTTAACAATTTCAGTGTAATTTAACAAACCAATAGTGCTAACATTTCCTTCTTTGTAGGTTAATTCTAAAGTTAAAACCTCCATTAAGTGTTCAATAATTAACTGTATATGGTTTTCGTTCTTTTTTCTCCAGCTATTAAAAGTTTTTCCGTTCATTCCTGCTGGGACTTCAAAAAAATGAGGTTTGTTCTTAGGCGTGTGTAACACAATGCCGTTTTTAAAAGTGTGTTGTAACATATATATGTTTTGGTTTTAGGGTGCTGGAAACGTTCCAACAGGCGCAAATATAATAAGTGTTTTGTTAATTCCTAACAATTGTAAACAATTTTTTTTTGATTGAATGTTACACGTGGAACAAATTAAATTAAATAATAAATTAA
>JAIXRY010000004.1 GCA_027484965.1 bacterium
GGACTCTAGTATTAAATAAAAAACATCTGATTTTTAAATCAGATGTTTTTTATTTTTTTGTCCGCTCGGTAGGAATCGAACCTACGACCATCTCCTTAAAAGGGAGCTGCTCTACCAGCTGAGCTACGAGCGGATGTATTTAAAGCATTCAACAGAATAGTAAGTATAACCTATTTTCTATTGAAGCCGCTACATCCGAGCTAACGAACAGATGTATAGTCTTTAACAAAACACAATATAATTATGTTTTTAATTGAAGTTGCTACATCTAAGCTAACGAGCGGATATACCCTCTCAAATCTTTGGAAAATGAGAGAATATGTATACTAAAATAGCATTTTTAGAACGGAAGGTCAAATGCGTAAAAACCAGCGGTTGAGAAAAGAAGAGATATTGCTACTCCAATAACAAAGATGAAGAGCGCTTTTTCTGTATAATCTGTATCTTTTAATTTTTTACCAAAACGAATTGTTGTATCAAAAATAGCAAAAAGTGAAGCGATTTGTGTTAGAGCGCCGATCATAAAAAGAACACCAAGAACAATTTCAAATCCGCTATACCATTTGTGCCATGTTCCGTCTCTCTTTTTCCATGTTCGAAATCCTCTCAAAAAGAAATAGAGTCCTATTATTATGCGGAGTATAAGTGGAGCAATTAGGCCCCAAGAAAGTAAATTTGGAAATATTGTAACCATATATGCTAGTATACTCTGTATAAGACAGGGATTCAACAGATATTCAATATATGAAAACTAACAACAAAGAACTAAACACAATAGTGATTCTTCCAGATATAAGAAGCGCTGAGAATGTCGGATCTATTTTTCGTACCGCAGATGCGCTTGGAATTGATCAAATCGTTCTTGGTGGAATCACTCCAGATCCGATAGATAAATTTAATCGTCCAAACAGTAAGATCGCAAAGACCGCTCTCGGTGCAGAGAAAACTATTTCATGGACTCATTGTAATAGTTTGAGTGCTAGATTTGCTCGTCTGAAAAAAGCAGGGTATACACTTGTAGCTATTGAACAAGATAAAAGATCTGTTGATTATAAGAAAGTGAAGAAGGTAGATAAGATGGTCTTTGTTATGGGTAATGAAGTTGAAGGTCTTCCCAAAAATATTTTAGATAAGATGGATATAATCGCTGAGATTCCAATGCAAGGAGGGAAAGAATCTCTCAATGTGTCTGTTTCTTTTGGGGTAGCACTATTTAGAATTTTGAATAAATAAAAAACTCTCGCATGAGAGTTTTTTATTTATCTAACTTCCTGAGGAGCGTCTATAAAAGGGGAAGTGTATTGTTTTGTTGCTCCACCATTCCAATACCAAAGAGCAAACAAAACAACAAGTCCTATAAATAGCCATTTAAATTCTTCCATATGTTTTAATTATAAAGCACTTGGTGTTTATTACAAAAGTGAGTACTACGACCGTTTACCATATTTCTTTCGATAATTCCTTTGCATCCGTGTTTACCACAAACTTCATTTTTCTTTTGATATACATTGTGATGATGTTGAAATTCTCCACGTCGTCCCTCTATATTTCTATAGTCAGACATAGAGTCTCCTCCAAAATCAATTCCTTTTTCTAAAACTTCCTTCATGCTTTTATAAAGCAGAGAAAGATTTTTCTTTGGAATTTTGTTGAATGTAGATTCTGGATGAATAGATGATGACCATAACATTTCATCAGAATAAATATTCCCAATACCAGCTACAATACTCTGATCCATCAAGACTGTCTTGATGGCTTTATTTGTATTTTTGCTTAATCTTTCTAAGAATACTTTTTCTGTAAAAGATTCTTCTAGTGGTTCTGGGCCAACTCCTTTCAAGTGAATACTTTGTTCTAAATAATCTGTTTTTATTAATGTGACTTTTCCGAATTTTCTAGAATCACAAAAAACTAAATTCTTTCCATTGGATAGAGAAAAGACAACATGAATAAATCTATTATAAGGATCTTTTAATGCTTCGTTTTTTTCTTCACTTGCAACAGACCAAGAATTTTTCTTTTTGTCATAAGTGTATTTTCCAAAGAGTAGGTGACCTGTCATTTTTAGATGAATGAGTATTGTATGTTCATTATCTAGATGTATAAGAATATTTTTTGCACGTCTTTCGGCTTTTTTGATTTTGGCACCAATTATAATCTTTTTAAATTTCTTAAAAAATTCTTCATCTTTTATTGTGTCTTTGAATTGTTTGATTGGGTTTTTGCGAGTAAGGTCTGTCCACACATCTTCTATGATGAGTTTTGGTAAAACTTTTTGTAATCCATTTACTGTTGTTGTGACTTCAGGTAGTTCTGGCATATATCAGAGTATAACAAAATAGACTTTATTTTATATAATCTATACTGTATTGACAATTTATCATTTAATATGCTCTAATATGTAAAAACCAGTGAACAAATGATCTGGTTATTTAAAACTAAATAGATAGCACCATGGCAGACTGACACCATCAAAAGAACCTATTAGTGAGGGTCAAATCGCTAAATTAAACCAAAATTTAACAGCGCGACTGCTGAATTATAAAACTTCTATTCCAAGTGATCTTTTTCAGAAAGTACTTGAAGATGGAACTCTTTTGGATGAAATTTTTGCTTCAATCCACAAACTAGTGGATGCAATCAGTAATTTGATTATCCGTAAAGTTACAGTCAATCGCAATCAGTCTCCGAAAGAAGTACTGAACGCTACAGGAAGAACACAATATAACGACAGTGGTATTGTGATAGGAATGCCGAAAGGTGAGGGTGAAGAAACAGAAGTATTTTTCTTCAAATTGGATCACCATGTAAATGATAACGATTTAGATAAAGAATACGAACTACGTGGTTTGAAACCAGTTGATCCGTACTCTTTAGCAAAAGTGAATGAAGATGATTCGGCTTTCGCTGATACTTATCCGAATGGAACACATTGGAAAAACGAAGACGGAAAATGGTGTTTTGCGCGCTTCTATAAGGCAGGAAAACACTTGCGTCGACTGCGTATAGGTCGGAGTTATGATACTTGGAGCTACTATTGGTGGTTTGCTGGTGTCCGCAAGTAAGTACTTATTACTTTGGACTCTATACTTTCTGTATTTTGTCTTTAATCATAAAAACGATTTTCTTTTTAGAAAATCGCTTTTTTTATTTCCCCAATAATTGCAATGCAGAACGTATACGTTCATTTGTAGTACCTTCTTTTGGAATATCTTTTAGAATATTACGCACTTCAGAACCATTCCATCCGAGGGCTTCAAGAGCAAGAATAACATCTCCATCAGAAGACATTTCTTCTTTTGTCATTACTACACCTTTTACTTTGTCTTTTAATTCATGAACAATTTTCTCTGCTGTTTTTTTTCCAATACCAGAAACTTTAGTCAGGTGGGATGCGTCATTTGAGGCTATTGCATTAATAAGTGTTTCACTATCTACAGCGTCTAGAACTCCGAGAGCAGACTTAGGTCCTATTCCTGAGACTTGTAGAAGTAATTCGAATGTTTCGAGAGTTCCTATCTTTGTAAATCCATATAAATCTAAAGCAGTCTCGCGTACTGATAGGTGCGTGAAGAATGTTATTGGGTTTCCCAAATTATCATTTATTGAGAAGAGCGTTTCTTTTGTGGTGTGTATTTTGTAGCCAACACCGCGAACGTCTACAAGGGCAACGTTTTCTTTAAGGGAGCGAGGAATTCCTGTAATTGATCCAATCATATAAATATAGTATATAGGGACTAGTCGATTTTGCGAAATTGTATCTCATACTGTGTCTACTGGAGTCTTATGTGCGAAAACCCTAGTATTTTGTCGTTTTCCATGCTATAGTATCTTTTGTTCGCAATGATCGTGTCTCGATATAAGCAAACACTTAAATAAACATATGCCAATTACAAAATCAGCAAAACAAGCACTTAAAGTTTCACTTAAGAGACGTGCAATGAATGACCGCAATAAAAAAGCAGTCAAAGAATCAGTAAAAGCCGTGGAGAAAAATCCAAAAGCTACAGATTCAAAACAAACTCTCTCAAAAGCTTTTAGTGCTCTCGATAAAGCGGTAAAGCGCGGTGTTATGAAAAAGAACACAGCTTCTCGCAAAAAATCACAACTTGCAAAAAAAGTTGGATAATAAAAATCCCTCATAAGCAACTCTTATGAGGGATTTTTCTTTGCTATACTATAAATACTCATGAAATATTTTCGCAGGCTCGTTAACTATGTTTTTTACTTCAAAAGAATAAAGCGTGTTTATGGTGATCATAAAAATTTTGAAAAACAACAAGAAGATGAACTTTTTAGAATTTTACATTTAACAAAGAATACAAAATGGGGAAGTCTGTATAAATATAGAGAAATAAAATCCATAGAAGATTTCCAAGAATTTGTACCTATTTCAAAATATGAAGAAATAGCACCATTTATTGAAGATATGTTAAATGGTGAAGAAAATATTTTGTGGCCAGGACTTGTTAAAAATTTTTCCAAGTCTTCTGGAACAACAAATGCGAAGAGTAAATATATTCCACTTCCAGATATTTCTTTAAAGAAAAATCACTTTAATCAAGGGATGGATATGATTTCTGTTTATTTAAACAATCAAAAAGATTCAAGGCTACTTTTTGGAAAAACACTTTCAATCACTGGAAGTCTTTCTTATTCTCCATCTGGTAATAAAAACATTATGGTTGGTGATGTCTCTGCTGTACTTGCTTCAAATATTCCAAAATGGGCTCATGTTATCAGGACTCCAAAATTATCAACAGCACTACTCTCTGATTGGAAAGAAAAAGTTGTAAAAATTGTTGACGCTTCCTCAAAAGAAAACGTTGTTGCTTTACTTGGAACGCCAACTTGGGTTTCTGTTATATTGAATAGACTAAATCAAAATACAAAAAAACCAATAAGTGCGTCATGGAAAAATTTGGAAGTGTTTTTTCATGGAGCTGTTTCTTTTGCCCCTTATAAAACTCTCTTCAGAGAACTGCTTCCTGATAAAAATATTAATTATGTCGAAGTATATAATGCTTCAGAAGGGTTTTTTGCTTTTTCAGACGACTTTAACAAGCCTGAAGAAATGTTACTTTCTTTGTCGGGTGTTTTTTATGAATTTATTCCACTCTCAGAATTCTCAAAAGGTGAAAGACGTGCAATATCTTTAAAAAATGTTACTTGTGGCATTTCTTATGCTGTTGTAATTACAACTTACGGAGGACTTTCTAGATATATTATTGGAGATACTGTTTCTTTTGTTAATCTTAATCCTTTCAAAATAATTTTTACTGGTCGTACAAAATATTTTATAAATGCTTTTGGTGAAGAACTTGAAGCTTTTCATGTGGAAAAATCTCTAAAAGAGTCACTTCAAAAAACTGGAGGTTCAATAAAAAATTTTACAGTTGCTCCTTTGTATATGAAAGACGGTAATGGTGGTGCTCATGAGTGGCTTATAGAGTGGTCAATTAAACCTTCTGACGTATCTTTATTTGAGAATAGTGTTGATGAAATTATCAAAGAATTAAACTCAGACTACGAAGCAAAAAGAGCAAATGATTCAATTTTAGGAAAACCTGTTTTTAGATATTTACCAGAAAATACTTTTGATAAATGGATGGAAAAACGTGGAAAATTAGGGGGGCAAAACAAAGTTCCTATATTGTCTAACTCTAGAGAGTATGTAGATGATATTATCGATATGCTTTAAATATGTTAGAGTAAATATATATGGAAGTTTATCTTGAAGAATATTTTGGACTCGAATGTCCTCACTGCCAGAGAATGCAAGAACTCTCAAAGAAGATTGAGAAAGAAATAGGTGTAACGATCAATCGTTTTGAAGTTTGGCATAATTATGAAAACATGAAAAAAGTTGAAGAACTTGACCCTAAGAATGAATGTGGAGGTGTACCTTTTTTTATAAATAAGAAAACAGGTAAGACTCTTTGTGGGGAAGTATCAGAAAAAGAAATACGTGACTGGGCACTAGGAAAGTAATATACTAAATTTATGAACAAACCTCACAAAACACATTTTATAGGAGTGCTACTTATCACGTTTTTTATTATTATATTGACGGCGGTTTTTTTGATGATGAAAAATAGAAATACGTTAGATGAAAATATTCCTGTTGCTGAAAATAAGACAGAAACAACAAGCATTGTTCCAATAGTGGAAGAAAAAGTAGGGTGTGGAATTGTTGTAAAAAGTCCAACAATTGGTGAAAAGTTTGATGTTATAAAAAAGGTGTCTGTTGTTGTTGATAATTCAAAGAGGGTAGAACTCGGATGTGGGTGGACTGTTTTTGAAGGGCAAGCCGGAACATTTAAAATAGTTGATTCTCAAGGTAATGAAGTCTCAAGTGGAATATTAAAAGTTCAAGAAGGGATTGAGTGGATGACTTCTCTCCCTGTAATGTATGAAGCTGAAGCGCCAATCTCAAAAGACGAGAAAGATATTGCAAAGGGAATAGGTAAGTTAATAATCACAGAAGATGACCCAAGTGGAGAAAAGATTCTTCAGACTATAGAAATCCCTGTGGAGTTTTAAATTTATAACAGCTGTCAACTAAAAAACCTTTATAAATTAAGGGTTTTTTAGTTACATTAAATTTATTGACAAAGTAGTATAATTTATTATATAATATACGTAATAAATTGTAGAACCATTAAAAATAAATAATAATGAAAAAGTTATCATTAATTATCACACTACTTTTGCTAGTGTTTGCTTTTACCAACTGCTCTTTTAAAAGGAATCTGCGAAAATGCGGTAATTCTGATGAATGCTGGAAGTATGTGGAAGATATCCAAATGTTCAAAGAGAACAAGAATCATAAATTCGTGTTTGACTCTACCAAAGCAAAAGTGTTCTTTGTTGCGAAATGGAATACGTTTATTCCATATCGCGGTTCTTGGGACGGTTATGATCGGGACGGCGGAGTTATTAGTGGATATGAGAAAGGGAAATATGTCTATTTTTTGGAAAAATACAAAGTACAATCAGAACAATTTTTCAAAGAAACTGGCAAATCATTTATTGTAATGGAGAAGAGATTCTACAAGACTTCACTTTCAGAAGACCCAAGAAGAACTTGCTTTTGGATTTCTCTCGTTATGAAACCTTACTCGCAGAATATAGACACGTTCTTGAGACAAGCAACCTGTATTGAAGAAAATCCTTCATTTCAGTCTTTATTTCCAAATTATATTAATGATCTGAAGCGAAGAGTACTCGCGTCAGAAGGTGTAACTGATTGGGAAAAGATTATTAACTTCACCGCACAAACTGTTCCTGGCAAACCAGAAACTTGGAATGCGTGGAGATGGCCTGGTTATAACTAGGTACAAATCCTTGTCGTATGACAAGGATTTTTATTTGGAATTTATATTAAGATTGTTACAGCAAAAAACTCTTTTCAAAAAGCATTTTTTGCTGTATAGTACTTGTTGTTGATACTCATTATCAATATGCTCTCGTCGTTCAATGGATAGGACGCAACTTTGCGGAAGTTGCGATGTAGGTTCGATTCCTACCGAGAGCACAATATAAAAAATCACCTAATAATAAATTAGGTGATTTTTTATATCTCTAAACGCTCTCGGTAGGAATCGAACCTCGGCGCCAATTTTTAAGAAGTAAAACGACTATAAAAATTGTGCGTTTCGACCGAAGGGAGAGGTGATTCATGTTTATATACCAAAATAATCAAAAAGTTGTTCAGGTATACTTTCTACAAGCTCCTCATTTTTTGTTGTATATGTCTTCAACATACTTTCCATATCTTCTTCATGTATGTTTAATACAGGGAATGAAACGATTCTATTTATACCAACATTACGACTAATAAGAAGAAGTCTCTGATCTCTTCTCGTTGTAAAATTATAAGAAACAACATTTTTCCAAATAATGATTTCATTGTTTATAGAAATTCCTTTTTCATTTATTTCAAAATCAGTAATCTCAGGTTCTTTGTGCGCTGTAAATATTATAAGAGATCCTGCTATAAGAATAAAAATTCCAAAAAGAAAATTTGAAAAAAAGAAAGAGGCAATAGATCCCGCTATAACAATAATACCCATAGCCCAATACCAATCAATACTTTTTGGTTTAAATTCGTAGGGGAGAGCGCTCCAAGATAAAGAAGTTTTTTGTTCCATATATACATTGTAGCAATAATTTTAATATTAACAGGTGGAAAAATACTTTTAAATAGCAAAAAAGAGTTAATTTCACCCTTTTTTGTTTATATAGGAATATTTACTGTCTAGATTTGATTGAATAGGTGAGATTCGCCTCCGCAAAACAAAAAGTACTATCAAATGATAGTACTTTTTGTTTTGCGGAGGCGGGGGGATTCGAACTCCCGGACCCCGTAAAGGGTCTCCTGTTTTCAAGACAGGTGCCTTCAACCACTCAGCCACACCTCCATGTGATTTACGTTTTGGTTGAACGTTTAGGTACTATATCAAAAATATGACAAGAGAGCAATATTCAAAATACTGTGATAGGATATGAATATGAAGTCTTTAGGAATTGATTATGGAACAAAAAAGGTAGGACTTGCTATGTCTGACCCTGAAGGTCTTATGGCTTTTCCTTTTAAGATTATCAAAAATGACCAAACTCTTATTGAGAATATATCTAATATTATTTTAGAAAATAATATTGAAAAAATTTTTATAGGGAAATCTCTAGGTTTATTCGGAGAAGAGAATAAAGTTCAAAAAAATATTGATTTGTTTATAGAAAAATTAAAGAAGATAACCAGTGTGCCTGTTGAGACTGTTATAGAATCATTTACAAGTTCTCATGGAAGAATTGGAATTGATAAAAGTTCTCTTAATGATAGAAAAACAAAACAAATAAGTGAGGGCTTAGTAGATGCAAAAGCTGCGGCGCTTATATTACAAAGAGGTCTGGATAAAAATACTAATATAAAATAATTACTTATACACCATATGATTACAATTGATGATTTTGCAAAATTAGAAATAAAGCTTGGGAAGATATTGAGTGCTGAACTTGTGGAAGGTTCTGATAAATTGGTTTTATTTAATATTGATCTTGGAGAGGAAACAGGTCCAAGGCAGATTCTTTCTGGTGTTCGTGCTTATTTCCCTGACGAACAAGTGTTGATAGGTAAGACTGTTCCTGTTATTGCAAATCTAGAACCACGGACAATTCGCGGACATGTTTCAAATGGAATGATTCTGTATGGAATACAAAAAGATGAAGGAGGTGAAATACTGACAACCTTAGAACCAAACAAAGAACTAATCCCAGGATCTTTAGTAAGTTAGATTCCAAAATTGAAACCCTGAGGAAAAGTGTTAGACACTTTTCCTCAGGGTTTCTCTATTTTTCTCTTTAGAATAAAAAATATCCTTGCTATACTTAGTATGTAATGCGAAAACTTTTTGCAAAAATTATTACTCCTCCCGCGTACTTAACAATACCTTCTGTCGGTATCGATATTTCCGATCGCTCGGTTAGATTTATAGAATTCAAAGACGATGCTTTTGGTAAAAAAAAGTTAGATAGATTTGGTCTAAAAAACATTGAGGAAGGAATTATTTCAAATGGTAAAGTTATTCAAAGAGATAGCTTGGTTAAGCTTCTAGAAGCACTAAAGATTGAACATAAACTTACTTTTGTTCGTGCTTCTATACCAGAAGAACAAGTTTATTTGTTCTCAGTACAAATTCCAAAAGTAAAAGAAGATTCTATAAGAGAAACTATTGAGCTCTTGCTTGAAGAATATGTTCCAATTCCAGCAGGGGAAACAGTCTTTGATTATCAAATTATTAGTGAATTAGAATCTCACTATAACATTGAAGTCACTGCTGTTCCCTCAAAGATTGTGGAAGACTATGCGCTTATTTTTGAAGAAGCTGGGTTGGTGCTTGTTGGATTTGAATTAGAAGCACAAGCAATGGCTCGTGCTGTGATAAGAAATGGAGATACTAATACTTACATGATTGTTGATTACGGGAATACTCGTACAGGACTTTCGTTTGTTGTTGATGGTATTGTAAGATTTGCTTCTTCTGTTGATCTTGGAAGTTCTATGCAAGACAAAGAACTTGCTCGTGCACTTTCAATGGATATTAAGACTGTAGAGGAGCTAAAAAAGAAAAATGGATTATTGAAGAGTAATAAAGACGAAGCGTTTTTTCAGGCAATCTTGAGTGAAACAGCTCTTCTTCGTGACGAGATAAATAAGCACTTTATTTTTTGGCATACACATAAAGATGAGTTTGGTAATATTCGTCCTCCCGTGGATAAAATCCTTCTTTGTGGAGGTAATGCAAACCTTATAGGGCTTCCAGAGTATCTTTCAGCTTCTCTTCGTATTGCAGTTATTCATGCAGATCCGTGGACTAATATTACAGATAGAACAACCTACATACCAGAACTCGAAAGAGGGCCAGCTCTTTCTTATCCTACAGCCATTGGACTTTCTCTTGCTGACGATAATTCTCTGGTAAATTTATTACCACTTTCTTCTCAAAAAAATATAAAAAAGATACTTTTCTTAAGATTAGGAACCCTTTTTATATCTTCAATAGCAATGGCTTTTGTTGTTGGGAGTATACTTCTAATACCGACATATATTATAGGAAAAGAACAGCTTAATAATTTTCAATCAAAAGCAGATCTTCAAGATAAAACATCATTAAATCAAGAAGAAGAAAAAGCTAAAAAAGATAGCGAACAAATAATTTCAAAAATTAAAACTTTTGATAATCTAAAAGAAAATCATTCTTTTATTGCTGAAATAATAAACCCACTCATTGAAGTATCAAGAGAAAAAGTATCTATAACCTCTCTTTTGTATGAAGAGATTCAAGGTGCAAATACAACAAATATAACTATTACAGGTAAAGCTCCTTCAAGACAAATTCTTTCTCAATTTCATCAAGACCTTAATAAGAGTGCTTTTTTTGAGAAAGTTAATTTGCCAATATCTAATTATGTAAAAGGAAAAGATATTGAATATACGATTCAGGGATTTATAAAGTATGAATAATAAAATTAATAAAAAAACAATAATTACACTAATTGTCTCATGTGTTTTCTTGATTTTTTCTGCGGGAATATTTTTCTTTGGATTGTTTAAAATAAAGATAATATCTAATAAAATTTTGGATATAGAAGAAAATATTTCTCTACTTAAAGATAGTGCAGGGAGAAGTGCTGCACTATCTAAAGCAACATCATCTTTAAAAAAGGTTCAAGATACTTTGGACGTATATTTTGTACAAGAAAATAATATACCTGATTTGTTGGAGCAAATAGAAGCTTATGGAAAAACTATAAATGTCCCCGTTGAATTTAGTGGTATTACAACTAGTGCTAACGCAGAAGATTTTATAACATTAACAATCAAAGCAACTGGTGATTTTAAATCAATTACAATGTTTACTAATTACATAGACTCTTTGCCGTATAATTCTAAAATCACTAGAGTCTTTTTAGTATCAAACATTCTTGATACTTCTGCTCAGCAAATTGTCGATCCAAAGAAAAAATATACAGTACCTTTACCTGTATGGAAAGCAGAATATTCTTTAAAAATTCTTAGCTTCACTCCTAATCAATAGTAGATATGAATATACAATCTCTTTTTAATAATAAAATAAAATTTCACAAAAGAAATCCTTTGGCGATTGTTTTTGTTGCTTGGATATTTATTCTCTGTGTTTTTATTGGAGCATCTTTGTATGTTGGAATATATGTAAAAAATTTGTTTTTTACCATAAGTGATCCTATTTATAAAGGTGAACCAAAAGATATTCAGAGAATAGATAGGAGAGTGCCTTACGACAAGATTGATGTCATTGAAAGTTACTTTAGTAAGAGACAGCAAAGTTTTTTAACTACAAAAGAAATAATTTCCAAGATAATTGATCCTTCTATAAAATAATAAAACTCCCTAAAAGGGAGTTTTATTATTTGTGGGCGATAGAGGACTCGGTCACAAATCACTAAATATTTTTCTTAATGCATTAAAAATATAAAGTGTTTGCGACCCCGACTCGGCAACGGTTTTTGTAAAACCGATTACATGCCTCCGTCTTTCTCTTCCTCTATATACCTCAAAAATCAAAAGCCCCACTCTTTCAGAGTGAGACTTAAGATTTTGTGGGCGATAGAGGACTCGAACCTCTGACCTTCGCTGTGTAAAAGCGTTGCTCTACCAACTGAGCTAATCGCCCGATTTATTAAAAGGAAACATTTGTATCCAATAGGGCTATATTACAATAATTTTCTAAAAAATACAACATTTATCATAAGGCTTTATTAAATTGTCTTTATTTGATAATATAGCAATATTGCCCTTGTGGTATTAAGAGATATAAATTGAACACACTAAGTTTGTAAATATAATATGCCCTTGTAGTTAAATGGATATAACTGCGGACTTCTAAGCCGTTATTCGAGGTTCGATTCCTCGCGAGGGCACAAATATAAAAAGACTCAAAAAATGAGTCTTTTTATATTTGTGCCCGAGAGTATATGAACTGCTTCATATACGTCGAGGAATCGAAAAGCTTTTGCTTATTTATGAAAATCTGTGATTTGAATAAATGCAAAAGGTGTAATGCTCCTGTAAGGAGAGATTCCTCTCAAGGATATAAATAATATACTAGTTTGCTATATTGTTTCGAGATAATTGTTAAAAGATGTAATATTACTGAACTTTGTTTGAGGTGAGTCCCAGAGCATTATTTCTGTATTTTCTGGGAAGTTATTTTCCCTTAATCCGTTCAAAAGTATTTTGAGCCCATCTTTTGAATGTGAAGTCATTTCTATTTCAATATCAGAAAACTCAAATGTTTGTTTATTGTCTTTATCTGGTTCTCCTAACATTGTACCTCCTCCTGTAACTTCTCCTACAGTTTTCTCTTGGAGTAGGGTATTTATTGGATTGCCATATTTAGACTCACGTTCTGCTGGCTCAACTCCTGGAGTTATTGTTAAAATAATGAAATTTGATTCGCTACTATCCTTTGAAGGAGTAACTGAAGGGTCTTTTTTGAAAAATGAAAATAATGACATAAATATAATTACTAAGATTACTATTAATAAAGCTTTTTTCATAAATAAACTATAGCATAGATAAAACTCTGAAAAAAACAAAAACCACCTTTCGGTGGTTTTTGTTTTTAGTCATTAATTTTTATAACTTTTGTATTTCCAATTAAATCGTGGAGTGTTTGTTTTTTATTTGTAAAGAAGTATATAAGCCATCCAATATATACTGGAATAACTCGTGTGATAATTTTTCCACCCTCTCTTTGGAATGCTTGTTTTTGAGAAATTCTATTTCCATCTAGATCTGTTACTTGTATATTAAGTAGCTGTTTTCCAAATGTCCCTTCATATCCAACAGAAATCATAACTGCATTATAAATTATTCCTGAAATAAAAAATAAAAATACAGCATTTAATAGATAAATAATTTTTGGACCACCTCCAAGTACCATAAGAATAACGGTTATTGTGAATGAAAAGGCTACCACAATAGTATCATCAATAATTAGGGCAATAGCTCTACGCCAAAAAGGTGCAAAATTTGTATCAAAATGAGCTGGTATTTCTAAAGGTTGAACTTCTATAACATTGTTAGTGTTTTGGTTTTCCATATTGTTTTATATGAGTTATTCCTGTATTGTAACATTAACACATGGAAAATATCAAAACCCCAAAAATAATATATGAAGATGAACTTGTTTTGGTTATAGACAAACCAGCAGGCTTAATCGTGCACGCCGACGGCAAAAGAGAACAAGAAACACTTGCTGACTGGATACTTCTCAATAGACCAGAAATAAAAGATGTAGGTGAAAAAATGATTATCAAAAAAGGCGAAGAAGAAATTGTAATAGAAAGACCAGGTATTATGCATCGTCTAGACAAGGAGACCTCTGGTGTTATGGTTATTGCAAAGACAGACGCAATGTTCAAATTTTTGAAAAGACAATTCTTCGAACACACAATCAAAAAAACATACAGAGCCTTTATCTATGGACATATGACTCACGACATAGGAATGATTGATGCACCTATTGGAAGAAGTTCTACAGATATTCGTATGTGGAATGCTGGACGTGGAGCACGAGGTGAGAAGAGAGAAGCAAAGACTCGATATCGAGTACTTGCTCGTTTTGTAGATCCTGAAACTAATGAGAAGGTGAGTGAGATTGAAGCGTATCCTCAAACAGGGCGTACACATCAAATTCGTGTTCACTTTAAGTTTGTAAATCATCCAATAGTATCTGATTTCTTATATTCTCAAAATAAACCAAAACTTCTTGGATTTGAAAGAGTAGCCTTGCACGCCTTGTCTTTAGACTTTGCTTTTCCTGGGGGAGAGAGGAAGACTTTTACTGCAGAACCTCCAGAAGACTTCAAAAATGCTGAAACTATTGCAAAAGCTTTAAAAATGTGATACATTCACTCTACTTATGGCAACAACAAATATTAGCTTTTCTCCTACAGTAAATGTAGAAGAACGCAAAAAAATCAATATAAAAGCAGGAGACACTGTTCGTGTTTGGAATAAAATCCAAGAAAAAGGAAAAACACGTCTTCAAGCTTTCGAAGGACTAGTTCTTGCTCGCAAACATGGTACAGAAGCTGGTGCAACTTTCACAGTTCGCAAAGTTTCTAACGGTGTTGGTGTAGAACGTATTTTCCCTCTATACTCTCCAAGTATCGACAAGATCGAAATCTTGAAGAAATCAAGTGTTCGTCGTTCAAAACTATACTTCATCCGCGAAAAAGCTGTTAAAGAAGTTGCAAAACGTCTTAAGAGTGTAGTGGTTGCTTTCCAAAAAGGAAAATCAGTTGAAGAAGAATTGATTGAATCAGAAACAGAAGAAAACACTTCAGAAAGTGCGGAATAGTTAAAAAGAAAAGTGCGACCCGTTCGGGTCGCACTTTTCTTTTGAGTATTTATATGACTTGAAATAATCATTGTTTTAATGTATATTGTCAGCATATGCGCAGGTGGCGAAACTGGTAGACGCACTACCTTGAGGTGGTAGCGCCCGCAAGGGCATGGAAGTTCAAGTCTTCTCTTGCGCACATAAAAGAAAATCCCTAAAAGGGATTTTCTTTTTGAAAATAACGCACATTTTGATACTATATAAAAATAATGAATATACATTTTTTACTAGGAATACTTTTCTCTCTTGTGGGGCTTTTGATAGCCTTGTATCTTTTACGTAAAAAGAAAGCATTAGAAAGACCTTTTTGTCCACTTCGTGCAGATTGTCATACAGTAATTCAAAGCAAGTATTCTTCAATACTCGGAGTTCCTCTGGAATATTTTGGAATAGGGTATTATCTTTTGTCTGCATTACTTTATACAGCACCAATAGCATTTCCTTTTTTAGATGTTGTCTTATTAAAGACAATCCTTATAACAATTTCTGTAGTTGGAGCAGTTTTTTCAGTATACCTAATAGCTCTTCAAGCATTTGTTATTAAGTCTTGGTGTTCTTGGTGTGTTTTGTCTGCAATAACATCTACTATACTTTTTGTTATTTCTTTTGTATCTTTGACTCCAGAAGTATTTGTTACCATTTCTCTATTTAAAAGATTTTTAATCATAATTCATGTTCTTGCTGTTATTGTGGGTATGGGAAGTGCTTTTGTTACAGATAGACTCTTTTTTAAATTTTTGAAGGATTACAATATTTCAGAAGAAGAAAAAAACATTATGGATGAAGTTTCTAAAATAATCTGGATAGCTTTGTTTGTAATAATTGTTTCTGGAATATTTATATATTTTACAAATATTAGTGAATACAATAATACTCCAAAGTTTTTTGCAAAAATGATAGCTGTTTTGGTTATTACTGTAAATGGAATATTCCTCAATGTTATTATTTCTCCAAAATTAGTATCAATTAACTTTTTGAATGAAGTCCCTTTTTCGAGAGATATTTCTAAAAAAAGAAAACTCGCATTTGCTCTCGGGGCAATATCTCTATCTTCATGGCTTACAGCATTTTGTTTGGCAATGTTAAAAAATATTTCTTATACACTTTTTGAAATTCTTGGAGTATATCTAGTTGTTGTTATCTTTGCTATTTTAGGGAGTCAGGTTTTTGAGTATGTTTTATCAAATAAGAAAATAAAAATTTCATAATATGCTATACACTGGAAAAGGTGACAAAGGAACAACAAAATTATTCAATACTCCAAGCGGTGAACGTGTTTCAAAAGGGGATATTACTTTTGAAGCGCTTGGAACTGTAGATGAATTAAATGCGTATGTTGGATTATTAAAAGTAAAAGTCGAGAATATGACATTCTCTACGGATAATGAAGAAAAGTCCATTGCTCACATACTTCACAATATTCAAGAAACACTTTTCATTATTCAGGCAGAAATTGCCGGTGCTGGTATGACTGTAGAAAAGAAACATACCGATGAAATAAGTATCATTGTCGATCAAATAGAAAATACTCTTCCACCAATAACAACCTTCTTCATTTCTGGTGGAACAGATATTGCAGCACTCTCTGATGTTATTAGAACTATTTCAAGACGATGTGAAAGGCTTCTAGTGCGTATTTCTATTGAAAAAGAGGATATTGTGGGAGAATATACACTTTCTTATGTTAATCGTCTCTCAAGTGTCTTCTATGCTCTTTCGCGCCTATTTAATCACGAAGCTGGTGTTTCAGAAATACCTCCAGGATATAGAAAGGAATAAATAGTTTTTTTTGGGGGGGGGATTACTGGGAATCGAACCCAGATTGAAGGTTCCACAAACCTCAGTGTTAACCGTTACACCATAATCCCCATGTACATTATTTGATTGTCTGTCGATTAAACCATATTTTAATATAATTTTCAACTTTTTAAAAAATATATTAATTAAAATGACACTTTTTTATTTAGGTATATACTGTATTTATAATCTTATAATTTATGCAATACAATATTCATCCAATCTTTGTTCATTTTCCGATAGCATTTTTGATGCTTTACTCACTAATCAAAATACTCCCACTTAGAAGATGGGTCTCTAGTATTTCTTTAAAAGCGATAGAAAGAACTCTCCTCATCGCTGGAATAATTGGAGGATTTTTTGCGCTTCAGACAGGAGAGCTTGCTGAACATCTGACAAGTCCTGTCGAATCTGTTGTTGAAATGCACTCTGCTTTTGCTAATGCATCTGTTTGGATTTATGGAGCTATATTACTTGGAGAACTTATGGTTATTTGTGGTTCTTATGTAAATAGTAAAATTCAAAATAAAACAATTTTAAATATCTACGGAGTTCTGGTTACTCTTCTTACAAATAAATACTTAGTAATCATTCTTGCTGTTGTGGGTGTTATAACTATTTCACTTACAGGGCTTCTTGGGGGAGTAATGGTGTATGGAACAACAGCTGACCCATTTGCAAGTGTTATACTGTCACTATTAGGAATTAATTTTTAAAAAATATATGAAAAAAGGACACAAAGAAAATATTGAACAAAAAACATTAGAAAATACAAATTTCCGTCACGTGCTTTATTCAGCAGAACATATGCAACTCGTACTTATGAGTTTGCTTCCAGGGGAAGATATTGGAGAAGAGATTCACAATGAAAACGATCAATTCTTCCGTTTCGAAGCTGGTGTTGGAAAGGTTGTGATTAACGATACTGAATATGAAGTTTCTGATGGTGATGTCGTGATCGTTCCACAAGGTGCAAAGCATAATGTCATTAATACTGGAAGTATTGCTCTGCAACTCTATACAATATATACTCCAGCCCATCACAAAGATGGGATCATAAGAGAGACAAAAGAAGACGCGATGAACAACGAAGAAGAATTTGATGGAGTAACTACAGAATAAAAGAAAGCCCCTTAATTGGGGCTTTTTAGTTGTACCTAAATGTTGGAAGTTTTTGTATGTCTAATATTGTTTTAGTATATACAACAGCTTTTCTTTCTTTAAGATTTGTAATCCTTATTATTTTTTTGAGTCTCCGCTTTTCTTTTTTTGTAATAATTTCATCTCTAAACATTTGATCAACAATATTACAACCCTCTTCTTCGGATTCAAATTCTAAACTTTCATACTCGTCTTTTTTGATATACCAAGCCAACTTACAGTGGGGAGGTACTTGCATAAGCCTTGCTTCCATAACTTTAAAGAATTTATTATATACAGTCTACTCTTTTTAATTTGTAAAAACAAATGGTATATTTGAGACATGCAGAAAGATTTAAAGATAAAAACTAAAGACAGTCACTATATATACGGGACTTTAAATACTCCAAATAAAATTTCCAAAAAATTAGTAATTTTTGTTCATGGATTTACAAGTCACAGAAATGAACACATTTTATTTAATGGTTCAAAATTTTTTGTAAATAAAGGATTTGATACTTTTCGTTTTGATTCATATGCAGGTGATAAGGGAGCTAGAAATATGTTAGACTACACAATTTCTCTAAATGGCGAAGATATTAATACTGTCGTTGATTATTTTTTCAAAAAATATAAGAAAATTTATGTTGTAGGACATAGTTATGGAGGAACAGCGCTTTTGTTTGCAAATCAAGAAAAAGTTTCAAAATTTATTTTTTGGGATCCCTCATATATTGAAAAAGATCAAGATCAAGGATTTGTTTATAAAAAAGAAATAGATTCTTATATTGAGGATTGGGGTGTGACTTATATTGTTGGTAAAAAATTAGTTAATGAATTAAAAAATTTCCCAAACTGTGGAGATATGATTTCAAGATTTAATAAACCTGTATTATTTATAGGTGCAGGTAAGGGTGCAAAAAATCATTGTAATAAATATTTTAAAAAAACTAATTCTTCTAAAGATTTGAAAATAATAGAAGGTGCCGATCATAATTTTAATAATTTTGATCACGAAGAAATTTTATTTAAAGAAACAATTAATTTTATAAATATAAAATAATAAAACTCCCCGTAAGGGGAGTTTTATTATTTGTGAATATTATTCACGTGGGCGGTCTTCTTTTGGACGAGCGATTGAAACGCGGATTCCGCGTCCATCGAGTTCTTTTCCATCGAGTTCTGAAATTGCACGTTCTGCCTCTTCAGGTGAACTCATTTCAACGAACCCAAAGCCTTTTGAGCGACCTGTCATTTTATCCATAATCACACTTGCAGATTCTACAGTGCCGATTGTTTGGAAGAATGAACGTAGTGAATCATCTGTTGTTTTCCAAGCAAGTGATCCAATGTAAAGTTTTTTCTCCATAGGTATATGTTCTAGTTTATCAGTTTCGACCGTATCCCAAACTAACAGCACCTATAGAGAAAACTCGATACGAAGCAGTAGAATTAGATACTCTCTAAGTAAAGCACACTTATCGATAAAAAGGAAGAGGTAAAAACTAATAATATTGTTATATAATGTAAACATATTATTAGTTATTAATTTTCTGTATTATATGTTGTCATTTATAGGTATTTTACTTCTTGCGACAATCGCTTCTGTTATTGTTGGTATGATTTGGTATGCTCCGTTTGCTTTTGGTCCATTATGGTCACGTCTTTCTGGTAAAACTATGGAAGAAGGAGGAAATGCAAAATCAATGATTTTTGGTATTCTTATAAGAATCCTTGCAACTCTTGGCCTCTTTATCTTTGTTATAGCAACACGTGCTATGCCATTGGTTGTGGCTTCAGTTATTTGGCTTACAGTTATTGTTCCTGGGTATCTTACAGCTATGCTTTATGAAAAGATGTCTTGGAAGCTTGCTTTGGTTCACTCAGGATATGATCTCATATCTTTGCTTGCCGGAGCTCTTGTGTTGATGTTTATTTAATTAAAACCTACACAACCAATAAAAAACACCCGTTCGGGTGTTTTTTATTGGTTGTGTATTTTATAAACCAAAAAGGTCTTTTAGTAAGGTGCTCCACAATTTATTAAAATTCGTAACAATTAAATAAGAGGGGATAAAAAATAGAGCCAGTACAAAAAAGAATAATAATTTAAGAGTTTTCTCTAGTATTGTAAATACAACACCAGAAATATCCTTACTGCTCCCTTTTGTTCCTTCCCAAAGTTCTTTAAAAAAATCTTCCATATACACAAAATATACATTGTATAATCTAAAAATGCTAGTTTCATAGTATTTAATTAATCTTTTAGTGTAGATTTATTTTTTTATGATAGTATAGATGTGTATTAGATTAATTAAATAAAAATATGTCATTCATAAAAAATCTTTCATGGCGCTATGCAACAAAAATATTTGATTCAAACAAAAAAGTTGAAAGTGATCATGTAGAAAAAATATTAGAAGCGGTAAGACTTGCTCCAACATCTTTTGGGCTACAACCATTCCATGTAACTGTTGTGGAGAATCAAGAACTAAAAGACAAACTTCAAGGATTTTCTTGGAACCAACCTCAAATAGGAACATCTTCACAAGTACTTGTCTTTTCTTATAGAACAGATGTTTTAGCTAGGATTAATACTTACTTTGAGATGATTTCAGGTGGTAATGAAGAGGTGAGAAAGGGTATGGAAGGATATGAGACAATGATGAAAAATTTTGCAGAAAGTATGTCAGAAGAAAAAATTGCTTCATGGGCTGCAAGACAAGCATATATCGCTCTTGGATTTGCTTTAGCTTCTTGTGCAGAACTTGAAATAGACTCTTGTCCTATGGAAGGATTTGATGCTGCTGCCTACAAAGAAGCGCTAGCGCTTCCAGAAAACATAACTCCTGTAGTTCTTCTTCCTATCGGATATAGATCAGAAAGTGATACAGTTCGTGCAAAAGTTCGTTTTCCAGAAACAGACTTATTTTCAAATAAATAATAATTTATAAAATAAAAAATCGAATTTACAAAAGAATTCGGTTTTTTTATTTTGTCTTCCTTGTTAGTTTGATATACTAAATACATTATGAAGAAATATATATCAGAACTTATTGGAACATTTATCTTATCTCTCGTCGTTGCTCTTGCTGTGGGTGGGGGAGCTTTCTCTATACCTATACCAGTACTCGCTGCGCTTGTTGTAGGAATATTCGTTTATGCTGTTGGAACAATATCTGGTGCACATTTAAATCCTGCCGTAACTGTTGCAATGCTTGCAACAAAAGAAATTCCTGGAAAACAAGGTCTTGCATATCTTGCGTCTCAATTTTTAGGCGGAGCTTTTGCTCTCATTGTTGCAGGACTTCTTGATGCAAACACAAATTTACTTCCAACTTCTGTATCAATGATGTCTGGAGTCGCTGAAGCGCTTGGAGCTTTTGTTTTTTCTTTTGGTGTTGGTGCTGTATATTACAAAAAAGTAACATCTTCAGGAAGTGGTATTGTTGTAGCTCTGTCACTTCTTGTTGGAATATCTATGGCAGGTCTTTTGGGGTCTTACGGAATTATTAATCCTGCAGTTGCCCTTGCGTCAGGTGTGTTTGATATGTTTTATCTATTAGGACCAATTATAGGCTTCACTGTAGGATTTATGATTTATAAATGGCTTATAGATTCACCAAATATTCAAGTACAAGTTACAGAATAAAAACAAAACCTCCTTCTAGGAGGTTTTGTTTTTATTTAAATAATGATACATACTATAGTAATATGAGTATCACACTAAAAAGAGTAATTAAAATAAGTAGACCTAGATTTTGGCTCTATGAACTAGGAACATTTTTTATCGGAATTGTTGCTGGTGGATTTTTTGGTGCACCGATAATGTCTATCACTATTTGGGGTATTTATTTTTTGATTTCAGCAAACATTTTGATCTACGGTATAAATGATATTTATGATTATGATACTGACAAATTAAATCCAAAAAAACAAAATTATGAAGATCTGTTGGATCCAACAGATCACAAGAAGATATACTTTTGGATTTTAGTGACAAATATTCCTTTTATTTTTTTTATTTTTAATCTTTCTACGTCTACAATAATTTCACTTTTTTTCTTTGTGTTTTTTGCTACATTCTATTCAGCAAAACCTATCCGTGCAAAAGCTCGTCCTTTTTTTGATTCATTTTTTTCTGCAGGACATTATGTAGCTACAGGTGTCTTTGGATATTTTTTAACGAACCCCGAACACTCTTTTCCTTTATGGGGAATTGTAGCTGGAATGTCTTGGGCTATTTCTATGCATGCTTATTCCGCTGTTCCTGATATTGAGTCTGATGCAAACGGAGGTTTGGCGACAATTGCAACTTATTTAGGTAAAAATAAAACCATACTACTCTGTTCTCTGCTCTATACAATTTCATCAATCATAGGATCCTTATTGGTAGGGTGGTGGATTTCAATTTTACTTATTCCTTATTTGTTTATAATGTATAAATCATATTTTGCTGATGAAATTTTTCTTTTTAAACTTTATAAATATTTTCCAATGTTGAATGCTTTTTCTGGAATGGTGCTCTTTTGGAGTCTTTTGTTGAAAATAATTTTATAAAATAAAAACCTCACATTGTGAGGTTTTTATTTCTTTATTTAAACTTCTTTTAATGGTTCCGGATCAGATATTTTTTCAATTCTCTTATATATCAACTCAGCCGATATTATACATATAGGAACTCCAATACCAGGGTTAGTTCCAGCTCCAACAAAGAATAAATTTTCAACTTTTCTAGATATATTGTTCGGTCTAAATATTGCTGTTTGCGGAAGAGTGTGAGCAAGACCTAAAGCTGTTCCTTTGAATGCATTGTAGTCTTTTATAAAATTATCAACACTGTAAATTTCTTTTGTTATAATTCTTTCCTTGAGATTTGGTATGTCTAATTCTTTTTCCATTAATGAAAGTATTTTGTCAGCATATAGCCCTTTCTCTTCTTCTGTATGAGAGAGACCTGCCGCAATTGGAACTAGTACAAAAATATTCTCAGTATTATTTGGAGCTATACTATCGTCAGATTTTGATGGGGCACATACATATAAAGCTGGATATCCTGGCCATGTTGGATGTTTAAAAATCTTATCAAAATTTTCTTTCCATGCTTTAGGGAAGAATAGGTTATGGTGTGATAGTGTTGGAATTTTTCCATCTATCCCTAAATACATAATAAATGCACTTGGAGCAAGAGTTCTTTTGTCCCAATATTTTTGACTGTGTTCTCTGTATTTATCTTCTTCAATCAGTACTTGTTCTGTATGGTGATAGTCTGCATTTGAAATAACCATATCAGCATCAATTATTGCTCCATTTTCTAATGTAACACCTGTAGCTTTTCCGTTATCAATATTTATTTTCTTAACTGGAGAATTAACTTTTATTTCTGTACCATGTTTTTCTGCTATATTTACAAAAGCTTTTGTTACTTCATAAAGTCCTCCTTTTGGGTACCAAACACCAAGACCAAAGTCCACATAATTCATAAGTGTATAGATACCTGGAGTATCGTAAGGTGATGTTCCAAGTAGTACTGTCTGGTACTGCATAACCTTCTGTAGAAGATCATTCTTAAAGAGTCTGTTTATAATTGTACTTTGTTTTGAAAAGAGAGGTAATTTTCTCCCGAGAGTCATAACTCTTTTATTAAAGAAATCAAAAATAGAGTCGTAGTTTTTATACATGAATTCTTGTTTTGCAACTTCATATTGAAATTTTGTTTGTGATAAGAATTTTTCAAGCACATCACCACTACCTTTTTCTAGTGACTCAAAAGTTTCTTTATTTTTTTCAATATTTGCAAAAAAGTCAAAAGATTTTCCTTCTTCTTGAAAAACTCTATAAGAAGGGGATAGTAGTTGTAGTTCTAGATGCTTGTTAATGTCCTCTCCTAGCACCTTAAAGAAATCTTCAAAAACATCTGGCATCATATACCAACTTGGTCCTTTGTCAAAGATAAACTTTCCTTTTTCTGTATCTTTTACTATTAAAGAAGCTCTGCCTCCAGGCATGTCATTTTTTTCTAAAATAGTAACTTTGTATCCTTTTTTTGAAAGTAAACAAGCAGAAGCAAGACCTCCAATTCCTGACCCTATAATAATTATGTGTTTCTGTTTATTCATATTTGTTTAAAATTGTTTTTATAAAAACAATAAATTTCTCTTTTTTGTTTAAACTTGTTCTTTTGCTAATATTGTAACCACTTTCTTTTATTTTCTTTAATAATCTTGAATATCTATTATACGATAAAAGAACAGCAAATCTTGTATACCTAGGCAAAAGTTTTATACCTTCTCTTCCTATAACGCCAAGTTCTCTAGTTCTTTTTTCTTGTATGTCCATGTACTTTATCCAAGCTATTTTTTTTTCTTGCGATGATAGTTGTTTTATAAAATCTGACGGATTTAAACCACAATCATGTAATTCATTTTGAGGTAAATATATACGCTCTCTTTCTTCGTAGTCACTTCTAGCATCTCTAATAAAGTTTACCAATTGAAACATTTCTGCCATTGCTTTTGCGTGTGGCTCCCAAACACTTTTTGCTTTTGTTATATAACCCATAGCATACCCTATAATAACAGCCGAACCATACATATAATCTTCAACTTCCTTATAATCACTATAAATATGCTTTTCAGTATCTTTCTCCATTGATTTGAAAAATGATTCAAAAAATTCTTCTTCCAAACCAATTTCTTTTTGCAAAATTCTCGTACTTTGCTGGACAATATTTTTTTCAGGATTGTTTTTCCAATCATTCCACCATGTATGTAAAACAATTTTTGCTTCTTCGTCTTTAAAATCAGTATCTACAATCTCATCCACAGTCCTTACAAATGCATAAAAAATCCAAGTTTGATAACGTTCTTTCTTGGGGAAGAATAGGGTGGCTATATAAAAAGTACTACTATACCTTTTGATTATTTTTTTGGCGTTATTTATTTGTTCTTTTGTAAACATCATGATGTTCTCTTTTCTATTAATGAAACAAGATTAAAAAGGGCTTCCTTTGTATGATCTTTTATGTCTTCTTTCTCAATACTTTTCTTTGCTATTTCTAATTTTTCAAAAACCTCACTTCTCAATTCTTGTATTAAATTACTGTTTCTAATTTTTTCTTTAAATTCTTTTGTAATAAGATTTCTGTTTTTTGAACCAAATATTTTATTAAACTCTTCTAGTAATTTTTGATCGTCTTGATTATTAATTTTTGCATTAATAAGTGTTGGTTGTCCTTCTATAATATCAGTAAAACCATGTTTTCCTAAGTCATCATCTTCGCTCATTATATCAATCAAGTCGTCTGTTATTTGGAAACATATTCCAAGGTTGTCACTGTAAGAATAAATCCAATCATTAGGTTTATTTCCAGAAAGTGTAATTCCAAGTTCTAATGGGCGAGTACAAGTGTATCTTGCTGTCTTTAAAAGCATACATTCAAAAATATCTTTTTCTAAGACACCTTTTTTATCTCTATTATCCAGATCTATCATCTGACCGACAATAACTTCATCTATTAGTTTTTTCCAAACGAGTAAGCTCTCTTTTGATTTTTGTGTTGAAAAAAAAGAATCGTAAGCCCAATTAAAAAGAAGATCTGCAACCAATATTGCCTGATGCTTGTTTATGGGTTCTTTATATAGTTGTTTTGAGTAGGTATGAATAGCTTCTGTTCCGTGACGTAATTCTTGTTCATCCATAATATCGTCTTCAACAAGAGCCATAATGTGGATTAATTCTATAGCCACGAGTACATCTTGTATATCTTTCCAAGATTCTCTATTTTCCTGATATCCTATAGCGATTATGAAAGGACGAATTCTTTTGCCTTTTTTCGCTAATATGAGTATATGATCAAATATTTTTTGTAATCTTTCATTAGACGTAATTTTTTTTGTTTCTTCGATATAATTACTTAACTTATCTAAAAAATAAATATCAAATTCTTTTTTAAAATCTACAATGTTCATACTTTATATTCTCGATATGTAATCTAAAACTTCTTCCGCGTGTTTTTCAGGGTTAACTTTTAAATACTCTTTAATTATAATTCCTTCTGGATTTATAATATATGAAATCCTTTTTGTTCCTAGAATTCCATCAGCTTTATATAAAGCACATACCAAACCTTCTTTATCTGACAAAAGAGTAAAAGGTAGTTCGTATTTAGAAATAAATTTTTTGTGTGATTCTGAGCTATCTTTGCTTATGCCAATAACTATAAGGTTGTGATTTTTTAATGCTTCGTGATCTTCTTTTATACTGCAAGCTTCTTTGGTACAGCCAGGAGTATCGTCTTTTGGATAAAAATACAATAACACAAAAGAACCTCTATATTGTTCTAATGTATGAATTTCTTTATTTTCATCTGGTAGTGTAAAATTTGGTGCTTGTTGATTTTCCATTTTGCAATTATACGTTTTTTTTATAGAATACTCTATATGGAAAACAATAATGATGATATACAAGCAATTTGGTGGATTATAGGTGTACTTATTGTTGGTGGGATTGGTGCGTATTTTCTCGTTTTTAATAAAGGTGGTAATACAGCAAAAAATATTCCAACAAAAATAGATGTTACAGAACCAAGTAATGTACCAAAAGAAACAGTTCCAAATGGAGACATATTACCAGATAACAAAAAAACTATGGATGATAAAAATACAATAACAACAAAAGATGGACTTAAAATTACCACCATAAAAGAGGGTAGTGGTGATGTAGCAGAAAACGGCAAAACGGTAACAGTTCACTACACAGGAACATTTGCAGACGGAAAGAAATTTGATTCAAGTGTAGATCGTGGACAACCTTTTTCATTTCCTCTTGGTGCTGGACGCGTAATTAAAGGATGGGATGAAGGAGTCCTTGGTATGAAAGTTGGCGAAAAGCGTAAACTTATAATACCTTCAGATTTAGCTTACGGTCCAAATGACTACGCATCTATTCCTGGAGGTTCAACTCTTTATTTTGATGTTGAACTCCTTGGTGTTAAATAATATCTAGAAGATATCAAAAAAGACGTATAGAAAAATATCACCACCAGGTGATATTTTTCTATACGTCTTTTCTATAAAAATTCTATATATGATATAATGAATTATATGAATTTGAATATAATCCAAAAAATTAAAGATGGTTTTAAGGTTTTTGTTAGTAAAAAAAGATACTGGATAGGTGCAATTATTGTAATATTGATTGCTGTACCTTTGATAATGAAAGATAACGCTGCTAATATTGTGACTTCAAAAGTTGAAAATAAAACATTAATTCAAACTGTTCTTGCTACAGGTCAAGTTACTAGTATTACAGATCTTTCACTTTCTTTTGATTCTTCTGGTGTTATTAAAAACATCCCAGTTGTTGTTGGTCAAAAAGTTAAAAAAGGACAAATTCTAGCAAGTCTTGAACAAGGTAATGAATTAGCTGTCCTTACTCAGGCTAGAGGTCAGCTTCTTGCTGCTCGTGCAAAATACCAAAAGATTCTTGAGGGTGCAACAAATGAAGAAGTTGCGATTGCAAAAACTGCACTTACAAATGCGGAGACTGATTTAGAAAAAACAAAAAATGCTCAAGCGACTTTGGTAGAGAATGCAAGACGCACAATGATCAATGCTGGACTTGAAATGTATCCAGATAATACAAGTAATACTCTAACCACTCCAACTCTTTCAGGTACATATACCGGTGAAGTGGGAACTTATATTATAACCCCTTTTTCAAGTGGTTCAGGGGGGTACTTCTCTTTTAACGGTATTGAGACTGGCACCGGTATTATAAGTACTGCGACTTTTAATCCTCTTGGAACAAAAGGTTTGTTTATAAAATTTCCATCAAACTTTAATTCAGGATTATCTACTTCTTGGACTCTTGATATTCCAAATAAAAAATCAGCAAGTTATATTGCAGCTGTTAATACATATAATTCTGCATTAGAAACACAAAAAAGTCAGATATCAAGTGCAGAATCACAGGTTGCAACAAGACAGGCAGAATTTAATCTAAAAGTTGCAAAAGCTCGCGATGCTGACATATCTCTTTCACAAGCAGATGTTTTATCTGCTGAAGGTAATTTACAAAACGCACAAGCTAATTTTGAAAAAACTGTAATAAGATCTCCAGGAGATGGAACTATTACTAAGGTTGTAAACAAAGTAGGGGAGCTTTCTCAGGCACAAAAAGAATCAATAGTGCTTCAAGATATTGATAATCTATATATCAAGGCAAACATTAATGAATCAAATATTACAACTGTATCTTTAGGTCAAAAAGTATCAATTACTTTCGATGCTTTTCCTGGTAACTACACTGGAGAAGTTGTTCATATTGATCCTGCAGCAAAGATTGAAGATGGAATTGTTAATTATGAAATAAAAATTTCTATTAATGAAAAAGATATGTTTATAAGACCTGGAATGAATGCTGATATAAAAATAGACGCTAATGAAAAACCAAATACAATAGTTGCTCCAAAAGCTTCTATAAAAAAAGATGAAAAAGGTTCTTATGTGGAGGTTGTCATAAATCCAAAAAATAAAAAATCTGAAAGAAGAAATGTTACAACAGGTGTTACTGGGGACGGTGCTCTTGTAGAAATTATTTCTGGTCTATCTGTCGGAGAAGAAATAATTGTTTCTAGAATTTAATGATTAATAATCTAAAAAAAATAGAAAGCTCTTTTAAGCAAAACGCTAAAGTCGGCTGGTTTTTGGCTAAGCGTGATATTAAGCGTGCTAGTGTTTGGACAACAGGACTGATCGTTCTTGTTATGACACTTACATTTTTAAATTTAATCGTTGTGTCTGGAATATTGGTAGGCCTTATTCAAGGTTCTGAAGATGCTCAAAAAAAATACGAGATAGGGGATATTGTAATATCTCCATTGTTAAGTCGTAGTGCAATTGACCAAACTCCTCAAATAGTTGAAATTGTTAAAAATATTCCAGGGTATAAAAATCATACAGTTAGATATTCTGGATCAGCTAAAATAGAGTCAAATTATCGCGACACTGTAAAACCGGGCGACAAAAGGGATGGGGCTGGAGGATCTCTTCTTGGAATCAATCCAATCGAAGAAGAAAAATTTTCTGGTATTTCAAAATTTGTAACACGAGGTTCTTATTTGGATCCACAAGATGGAGACAGTGTTCTTATTGGTAAAAATCTTTTGTATGAGTTTACACCCATAGAAGCTCCAGGTTTTCAAACTCTTAAAGATGTTTCTATTGGTTCTCGTGTAAAAATTACAGTAGGTAACACTTCTCGTGAATATTTTGTTAAGGGCTTTATTCAAAGTAAAGTTGATTTTGATAGTTCAATAATAATGATTGAGTCTGAAGTACGTAAATTGACAGGTAGAACAGATTTAAATGCTGGTACTATAGCAATACAATTACTACCAGGTACAGATCCTGTTTTTGTAAAAAATTTCTTATTAGATTCTGGTGTTGGTGATTTAGCTCGTGTGCAAACAGCAGAAGAGGCTTTTCCTAAATTCTTAAAAGATATAAAAAACACCTTTGGTATTTTAGGATCTATGATTTCTGCAATAGGACTTGTAGTTGCTTCAATTACTATTTTTATTGTTATTTTCGTTAACGCTATTACAAGACGAAGGTTTATTGGAATTTTAAAGGGTATTGGTATAAATAAAAGAGCGATTCTTTATTCTTATATATATCAAGCTTGTATATATGCATTTTTTGGAATTATTATTGGAATGATTTTGATATTCTTTTTAATAAAACCTTACTTTGCTGCAAACCCAATTAATTTTCCTTTTTCTGATGGAATATTGGTTGCAACATTATCTGGAACACTAATTCGTGCCGGGATACTTCTTGTTACAACTATTATTGCAGGGTTTATACCTGCTAGGATGGTTATCAAGCAAAATACACTTAGTGCAATTCTTGGTCGTTAGTTATATAAATTTATAAAACATGCTTACAATTAAAAATCTTACAAAAAAATTTAAAAGTGGAGATCAAGAAACTATTGCGGTAAATGATCTCTCCTTTGATATTATAGAAGGGCAATTTGTTACTATTACAGGTAAGTCAGGTTCTGGAAAATCTACTTTAATGTACCAGATAGGGCTTTTAGATATGCCTACAAGTGGACAAGTTATAATGGATGGAAAAGATCTTATAAATCTTGATGAAGAGGGTAGAACAATGATACGTCTCAATGATTTTGGTTATATATTCCAAGACTATGCAATCCTCCCTTCTTTGACAGCTCTTGAGAATACATTGTTACCACTTCTTATGCAAGGATATGATATTAAAGAAGCAGAAGAAAAAGCAAAAATTGCTTTAACAAAAATTGGTCTAGAAAACAAAATGAACAATCTCCCAAGTGAATTATCTGGAGGACAACAACAGCGTGTGTCTATTGCTCGTGCTATTGCTCATAGCCCAAAGATTATTTTTGCTGACGAACCAACAGCAAACCTTGATTCTGAAACTTCAGCCCAAGTAATGAAAGCTTTTATAGAACTTAACAAAGAAGGACAAACAATTATAATGGTGACTCATGAAGAAGAATATGCGCGTATGGCACATCGCACTATCCATCTTGCTGATGGTAAAATAGTCAGCGATACTCTTAATAGGTAAAATTATATTTTGACTTTGTGTGTATTTTAGTTTAGTATCTTATTAAACTAAAATCCATTAAAAATGAAAATAATATATCTATTCAAGGAGAAATCTGAACAATCAAAAGGTTGTATCGGAAAATTTGTAGCAATTGACTCTATATCGCTTAAGATTGAATTTTCTTTCATAATTAAAAATGATTCAGGAGTAAAATTAATTTTTGATACCTGTGAAGATGAAAAAGTGTTTGAAAAAAATATAATTTTAGGGTCTAATTGTATTATGACTCCATTGAATATAGTTTTTTCAAATGATTATGAAGAAATTTCAAGTTATGTATCAACAATAGTTCCAAATTTGATAAAAGCATATTTGAATGATAAAAAAGTTGAGAACGCTCAATCCTAGATTGGGCGTTTTTATTTTGTGGTATACTTATATATATGATAAATGAAGAAGAAAAAAACAAATTATTAAAAATGGCTTTTGTATTTGTATCTATTGTTTCTGTATTTTTTATTGCAAAAATAGGAACAGAGTTTAAAAATTATAAGACCATAGGTTCCGACCATACACCAACAAATACTATTACAGTTTCAGGTGATGGTGAAGCGTTTGCTATTCCTGATACTGCCGAAATAAGTTTCACTGCTCGTGCATCAGAAAAGACAATGAACACAGCTCAACAAAAAGTTAATGAAATAACAAAGAAATCTATTGATTATGTAAAATCAGTTGGAGTTGAAGATAAAGATATTAAGACAGCAAATTATAATTCGTACCCAAAATATGAATGGCAAAAACAAACAATACAATGTGTTACAATTCCTTGTCCACAACCAGAAGGGAAGCAAGTAATGGTTGGGTACGAAGTATCTCAAACTATAACAGTTAAAATTAAAAAGACAGATTTAGCTTCACAAGTAATAGACGAGCTTGGGAAACTCGGAGTGACAGAAATTTCTGGTCCAAACTTCACTGTTGATAATATAGATCAATACCAAGAACAAGCTCGCAAAGAGGCTATCGAAAAAGCAAAAGCAAAAGCAGTTGTTCTTGCAAAAGACTTAGGTGTAAAATTAGTTCGTATTGTTTCTTTTTCAGATGGAAATAGTAACGCTGTAATGCCTATGGCTTATGGAAGTGCGATTCGTATGGAAAAGACAATGGATTCTTCAGTAGGGGCGAGTCTTCCACAAGGAGAACAAAAAATAACTTCAAATGTAAGTATTACTTACGAGATACGTTAAAAATTCATTCAAATAATAAAAACCCTTCCAAAAGAAGGGTTTTTATATATATTGACAAAATAGTATATTATGTGGTATAATTTATATAGATAAGGTTAGTTCTTTGACAGGTAGAATTGTTTAAAAAATAAGTTGTTTAACAGAGTGGGTCTACATCCTTTCTGTTAAACAACTTAAAAACAAACAAATGAAAAAAATAATAATTTTAATTGCAATTATCGGAATGATTTTTGCAACAAGTGCAGTAAACGCAAAATCAAGTAGCGATATAAATGTAGCTGATACTACACCAAGAGTTACATTCTTTAGATCTTTCCCAGGAATATCGTTCTCTGGATTGACTTACGTTGAAATGAAGAATAATGACACCCTCAGAGGATGTCAAAATTCTTTTGTAACTATGCACATTGTTAACTTTACTCCTTGTATAACTCACATTTCGTGGGTAAAATTAGGTAGTAATATTGAACATCAAGCTACTTGGTATGAACACAATCCAAGTCACGGTTTCTTATTCAGTGCAGACCTAGGAAATGTATCAAATGGGGTTTATGTGGTGAAAACTACATCAACTTTACTTGGTTCAGTTAACTTCGACACTCTTGTAGTGTCATTAGGAAACTCAAATCCGATTAAACCACGCATTGTTGATTTAGCAGGAATGGGTGGATTGCATTGTGGGAGTACCAATTTTGAATTAACTTTGGATTCACTTCAAAATTTTTCGAACCATTGGTGGTATGGAGCTATGAATAAAGTGGACACCTTAAAGTTAGACAAATACACAGATGAAAAACTATGTGTAAGAGCTGTCGACAAAAATGGTTGTATGGTTTTTAGTGACACTATGATCGTAAAGAATTACGAAGCGACTACTCCTACTATTCAGTTCGGTGATCAAAAACTTTTTACTAACTTAACAGGAACATTTAATTGGTATATTGATAGCAATATCGTTGCTACTAATAGTAACAATTATTTTTACCCTAAAGTTACAGGGAATTATCAAGTACAGTTTGTTGACTTTAGAGGGTGTAAATCTTCTCTAAGCACAAATTCGTGTGTCGTAGTTCCTAAAGTAATTTCTTCAGACACTGTTGTATTGAACGCAGGCAGTAATAGTGTTCAAATTCCACTGTTTAAGTCATACAATGACTATAAAGCAGTTGTATGTTGGAAAGTTACAAAGAATGGGGTTCTGATTCAGGACAAATGTATAAGAACTAACGAAATTTCTTATATTGATGTTACTGAAGGAGTTTACTTTATAAACTCAACTTCATCATTTGGAATTGAATCGACTGATACAATAGTTGTTCTGAAAAGAAAAACTACTGGATTAAATGATATCTCAAAGTTGATTGAAGTTTTTACTTATCCTAATCCATTTACTGATAGCTTTACTATAAGCAATCAAAATGGTTCTAAAATTGTTATTTTTGACCTAACGGGAAAATCTATATTTGAAACAATTCTTCAAAGTAATGAAGAGATTATCAAACCGGAGATTCCTTCTGGTCTATATCTTTTAAAGATTTACAACAATGACCAATACATTGGTTATAAAAAAATCTTAAAAGATTAAACCTTCTACCTATTACTTTTATCTAGAACCTAATTCATTTGAATTGGGTTCTTTTTATATTAACTGAATAATATTATTTAATTTGACATAAAATTCTTAAAAATGTATTATACATATATAGACGCCCGGAAAGGCGTTTTAAAAAAGCCTAATTTTAAAAACTCTATGTTTCAATTTATAAAAGATACACGTGCTGAAATGGTTAATGTTACATGGCCTTCTCGCAAGAAAACAATTTTCTATACACTTGCAGTGGTTATTATTTCTGGGGTCGTAGCTTATTATCTTGGTTTCCTCGATATGCTTTTTGCAAAAGGTATTGGGTATATCATTACAAAATAATTTATGGCAAAACAACAAGAAGGCGCAGAACGAAATTGGTACGCAATTCATACATATTCTGGGTATGAAAATGCGGTAATGCGTAATTTGAAACAACGTATTGATTCTCTTGGTATGCACGACACTATTTTTGATGTTGTGGTTCCAACAGAAAAGAAAATAAAAATCAAAGCAGGAAAGCGTAGTGAAGTAGAAGAAAAGATTTTTCCAGGTTACGTACTGGTTGATATGATTGTTACTGAAGATACTTGGTTCGTTGTTCGTAATACTCCTCGTGTTACAGGATTTATTGGTGCTGGTGTTCAGCCGGTTCCACTTTCTCAAAAAGAAATTGATGAGCTCTTCGGACGTATGGATAAGAATGCTCCAAAACATAATATTGAACTTACAATAGGTGAGACAATAATTATTGCTGATGGACCATTCAAAGATAGTGAAGGACGTGTTGAATCTATTGATCAAGAACGTGGAAAGGTTCGTGTGCTTGTATCACTCTTTGGACGCGAAACTCCAGTAGAGCTCGATTTCTTACAAATAAGAAAAATGTAAGAAAAGCCCCTAAACGGGGCTTTTCTTTTGGAGCCTTGCAAAATAGTGCTTTTTTTGGTATAAAGTATAAGCTTCTCGGTAGTATATTAGTCCAATATATTCTCGTTAATCTAATTATAGATTTAAAACATTTATGGCAAAAAAGATAATAAAAAAAATCAAATTACAAATTGCCGCAGCGAAAGCAACTCCTGCGCCACCACTTGGTCCTGCACTCGGACAAGCCGGTATTAACATTTCAGAATTCTGTCAAAAGTTTAATGCTGCGACTTCTGCTATGGCAGGGGATATCGTTGGTGTAAAAATTGAAGTATACGATGACCGTTCTTACGATTACCGTATTACAACTCCACCAGTTATCGGTCTTCTTACAAAAGCTGCAGGAATCGAAAAAGGTTCAGGTAAGCCAAATACTTCAAAAGTAGGTAAGATTACAAAAGCTCAAGTAAGAGAAATTGCAGAACGCAAAATGCCGGACTTGAATGCAAAAGATATCGAAGGTGCTATGAAAATTATCGAAGGTTCAGCTCGTTCAGCAGGTATTACTGTTATCGACTAAATCAAAAACAAAAAAACCGCTTCTTGCGGTCTTTTTGTTTTTGATGTATAGTTTGGGCAAATAAAACCAAAAAATGTTTGACAATAAAAACAAAGGACGAGGAGCATTTCCAGTTCAAACCCTTCATGAATTGAAGGACGGTGGATTTTTACAAATTCACGAAAATCAGATAAAACCAGCATCTTTTGATACTGTAATTTCTGATGAAATATATCATCTTCCAAGAGGAGCGTTTCAGGTAAAAAAAGGCCAATCAATTTTTGAATTTGCAAAAGATAATTCACTAATTAAAGACCATTCGATTCAAAATCCACTGGAAGTTGGAGAAGCATATCTAATCAAAATAGAAGACAAAGTAAATCTTATGTCTGGTGTTTACGGATATGCAAATCCAAAATCTTCAAGTGGGCGTTTAGATTTACATTGTAGGCTTTTAGCTGACTGTGTAGGTGCATACGATACGTTACCAGGTGGATGGAAAGGTGATTTGTGGGTATTGGTAATTCCAAAAAGTTTTCCGATTATTCTGAACTCAGGTGACTCTCTTAATCAAATTCGTTTGTTTAACAAAGACGCTAGACTTTCGAGAAGCGAACTTGAATTTGCTCTTGGTCATGATAACTTGTTGTACAAAAAGCCAATTTATAGTGGCGCACTTAAACAAAAGATTTTTTCTCAAGATTTGATTCCTCAGGATTATGATCTTGATTCTCTTCTTTTGTCTATTGATTTGGAAGGTCCTCTTCCAGGTTATGTTGCAAAAAATTTCAAAAATCAGGAACCGATTGATATTTCACGTATTGGAAATTATCCGTGGGAAAATTATTTTTCTAAACTTGAGCCAAATGAAAAAGGTATAGAACTCGATTCAGGTAAGTTTTATATACTTAGCACTTGGGAAAATGTCTTAGTTCCAAACACAATGGCTTGCGAAATGCGTCCAACTGACGACCGTCTTGGTGACTACAAAGCTCACTATGCTGGATTTATTGATCCAGGATGGGGAATGAGTGAAGGTGGATTAAGAGGTCTTCCTCTCACGCTTGAAGTTCGTCCTTTCGGAAAGATGACGCTATTTAATCAACAGCCAATTGCTCGTATAAAATACGAATGGCTTGTTGAGCCGGCAAATGTTAATTATCAGGATTTCGACTCGAACTATAAAGTTCAAACAGGTCCAAAACTTGCAAAACAGTTCAAGGTTTAAACTCTCTTCGGGGAGTTTTTATTTTTGGTAATATAAAAAGCCAAACTCATTGGTTGGCTTTTTCTTATTTTGTAATTTCTGAAATCCTTTTATCTCCTATAAATAAATCCTGATCAGCGCGTTTGATATCAAAATCATCTTCACTTTCATCTGCATAAATTGGAATATCTAATTTTACATTACTTAGAGAATCTTTTAAACTAGAGTACATTTGAAGTGCAATTTTGCGAGCTGTTGGATGAACTGTTGTTGCTGTGCGAAGTTCGATGATATAAATCAAATCTGCAAGCGGTACAGTAAATACATCTAAAACTTTAAAACCCATTGCAAGATAGTATTGAGAAATTTCATCATTACAATCAAGTCCTTCGATCGCAATAATTTGCTCATCAATCAATCTTAAGGCCCCATTCCTCACATCTTCAGGTAATTGTTCCAAATACCATTCTTCAAATCCATAAAAATAGGTAAGTAATGGAACTCTCTGGAGTGCACTACGCTGGCGTTGTAAATCACGATGTGAACGGAAATCAATCAAAAATTCAATTCGATAACTTCCGCATTCGTTTACAATTTTAGGAACATCGGTTTTTACTGGTCGACTCTCTAACAAATCTCCATAATGTGTTTCAAGCATAATATTGTGCTGGAAATTTGTTGAAAAATCAAAACCTTTTCTCAGAGCATTGTATGAATTTTTATATTCCAAATTTGCTCTTTCGTAGGAAAACTTCTCCATGAAATCTTTGCGATAATTTTCGCTTTCCTCATACACTTTCTTTTTGATAAAAGTGCTGGAGTAACGTTCGCAGAGTCCATCGAATGTTTCTTTTGCAAGGGAACTGATTTCTGAAAGTGGGTGATGAATCATGTAAGATAATTTTTCATCCCAATTACGAAGTTCCATGTGGCAACTCGCATTTGTCCTTGCTCCTGCTGGTAGAAATGACCCAAGCACATCATAAGCACGTTTTTCAATCATTGTACTGTACTTGCTTTCGTCCTCATCGTCTTTTTTAGGACGGACAATTTTCAAATGCGCCATTGTAGGTTCAAGTGATTTTTTGTAAAAATCAAACCACCTTTCCATAATAGCTTTTGATTGCTCGGTTCCTAATGGGTCAAGATATCCAAGACCAGTTACATCAATGTAGCGAGTACTTGTTTCTTGTCCGTTGTAAGCCCAGAAATTTTGGACTTCTTTTGCAGCGAGCATACTAATATCGTCAAACGCTGCTGTTGTTGAAGCGCAATCAGCAATACTCTTGTGTCCGTATTTGCTGTAGAATTTTTCCATGAATTTTTCAGCACCTTCTTTTATTACAAGAAGTAGATTTTTCCAAAATCCACCAGGACTGCGGGAATTTAGGGCTTGGACCATTGCACTTTCTTCGGGCTCCATTTCGTCCCAAATAGTGATGTTTGCACCAGTAGAAGTTTTTCTTCTAGTGAAAAGTTTAGATAATTTTTTAAGGTTCATATTTATTTTTTAATTTGGTTTGCATATACTTTACACTTTTGTACAAAATTGTCAAAAATAAAAGCCCGCCTGCAGGGGAGGGCTTAAGCTCTTTTCTCTTCAAGAAGAATAAGGGCGAAGATTGAATAATTAATCATGTCGGTGTATTTCGACTCGTCTCCTTCTGAGGCAAGTAATTCTTCCTTGTTTTCGATTGCGCGAAGTCTTAAAAGATTTTGTAAAATTAGGTCGGTCATGGTTGATATTTTCATATCACGCCAAGCTTCACCATAATCACTGTTTTTCTTTTGCATTAATTCAAAAACTTCTTTTTGAATTTCTTTGTAGCAAGCAGAAACTTGATCAGAGGTTAGTTCTTCTTTGAAATCGTGACGAATGTTTATCATGGCCATAATGGAATAATTAATGATTCCATAGTATTCTCCTTCAATTGAATCTGAGATTTCTTGCGAACCCTTTTCTTCAATTGTCCGTATTCTTTTGGCTTTGATAAAAATTTGGTCTGTCATAGAACTTTTTCTCAAAATTCTCCAAGACAAACCATAATCTTTTTGCTTTTTTAAAAAAAGCTCTAACACTTTGTCTGTGATAGAAGTGTACTGTTGTATTGTGTTGCTCATTTTGTTTTTAATTTTCCTTTACTTTACACTTTTATAAAAATTTGTCAAAAATCTTTATAAACATGAGTAAATTTGCTATGCTTGGTATGTAATGAAAAAAGAAATAGAAAATCTTATAAAACAAGCACTTTTGTCTCTTGGAATAGAAACTGAGAATGTTTTGGTGGAATATCCGGGAGATATGGCTCATGGTGACTTTGCGACTAATGTGGCGATGTTGTACGCAAAGGGAAGAGCGCAAAATCCGAAGGATTTTGCGCTCGAGCTCGTATCTATAATGAATGATAAAAAATCAAATCTTATAGAAGATATTTCTGTGGCGGGTCCTGGTTTTATAAACTTCAAAATCTCAAAAGAATACTTCTTTAAAGAATTAGAAAAAATAAATACCGAAAAAGAAAACTATGGAAAGAGTGATATATATAATGGAAAGAAAATTCTTGTAGAACACTCAAGTCCAAACCTCTTCAAACCTTTTCATATTGGTCATGTGATGAACAATACAATAGGGGAATCAATCACTCGTATTGCAAGTGCAAGTGGTGCTGATGTTTCTGTTATTTCGTATCCGTCAGATATTTCTCTCGGTATTGGTAAAGCTGTATATGTAATGCTTTTGGATGGTTTAGAAAAAATACAAAGTTTAGATACTGATACAGAGAAGCTTGCATACCTTGGAGAATGTTATGTCAGAGGTACGAAGATGTTTGAAGAAAGTGACGAAGTAAAATCTCGCGTAAAAGAAATCACAAAAAATCTTTATGAGAAAATCTCATCTCCAGAATTAGATGCTTACGAAATAGGTAAAGAAATAAATCTAAAATATTTTATAAATATTGTTGCGCGTCTTGGGTCACACTTTGATAACTTTATTTTTGAAAGTGAAGCAGGGAAGGTGGGTCAAAAGATTGTAGAAGAAAATATTCCAGAAATTTTTACAAAAAGTGACGGAGCTGTTGTATATGAAGGAGAAAAAGAAGGTCTTCATACTCGTGTATTTATAAATAGTGAAGGCTACCCAACATACGAATCAAAAGACATAGGTCTTATGTCTCTCAAATTTGAAAAATATAATCCTAATATTTCAATATTCATAACAGACCACGAACAAACAAATTATTTTGAAGTTGTAAAAAATGCAGCCGGCAAGATAAATAAAGAATGGGAAGAAAAGACAGTCCACAGAACTCACGGAAGAATGACTTTCAAAGGTCAAAAGATGTCTTCACGTCTTGGTGGTGTTCCTCTTGCTGCAACTCTTATTGATGCTGTGGTAGAAGAAGTAAAAGAAAAGAATCCTGATATAGATAATAAGAGTGCAGACATGATTGCTATTGGATCTCTCAAATATACAATCCTTCGTGCTAAAGCGGGTAGTAATATAAACTTCGATCCAGAAACATCTCTATCCTTTGAAGGTGATTCAGGGCCATACTTGCAGTACACTCTTGTGCGTGCAAAATCTGTTTTAAATAAAGCTAAAGAGCAAGGGTTTGAACCAAAATATAATCCAGAAAAAGAAATTGGAATTTTGGAAAAATATCTTACACGTTTTCCAAGTATAGTAGAGAAGAGTATTAATGAATGGGCACCTCATCATATCTCTGGTTATGATATAGAAGCCGCTCACTTATTTAATAGCTGGTATGGAAATACAAAAATTATTTCTGAAGATAAGGAAGAAACAGAACACAATCTTTTTGTAACATCTTGTTTTGTTGCTGTGCTAGAGAAGGGGATAGAATTACTTGGAATTACAGTGCCTGAGAAAATGTAATTAAGAATAAATATATATAGTGTGAGTATAAAAAGTGCGACCCGAAGGGTCGCACTTTTTTACATACTTTTCCCCAATAACAAACACTTTTTCTCCTCCATTGTTTTGATATACTATATACATGCAAAAGACTCTCAAAGTGTTTTTCACTCACTTCTACACAGTACTCTCTATAGTACTCTTTGTATTATCTTACGGAGCTCTCAAAGTATCAGCTGTATACTATCC
>JAIXRY010000013.1 GCA_027484965.1 bacterium
ACGTAAATGAGGTTTATGCTAACCTAGATAGCTACGGAACACTTCCTATTATTATTGCGGCTATATTCTTTAGTATTCAAATATATAATCACGCCAAAACAAAATTTCCCTTTTTACAATTCATTTCTTCCATTTCGACAACTTTTCAAACCGCAAATACCAACCTTGGTATAGTGCAATAAAATATCCCAACTCCAAGCCATAATATACTATTTCTATCTCTGCCATACTGTCATAATTAAGCAGACCGATACTCATCGGTCTGCTTTGTTTTTGTTATAGAATAACACCAATTGAATGGAGTTTTAAACCAACTTTAAACCCACTTTAAATCGGGTAATTAGCAGTAAGCACCTCCACTTTAGTCCTGCTCTTGTTGGTGGTTTTGCCATTCACCGCCAACACCTGCTCCACCTTCTTTTGGTGCCAGCCATTCGCATCGGCATACCTTTTCAGTACCTCACTATCATAGCTACTCAATAGGAACTTCCCTTTTAACGTCTGGCACTTCTCCAGCAGGTCAATAAAGTCCTGCTCACTATAACCCTTATAGTGGCCACAGTCGCTATTAAAGTAAGGAGGATCCAAGTAAAAGAAAGTTGCATCTGTATCCCTGCTATTTATTACCCGCAGCGCATCAGTACACTCAATCTGCAACGCCTCAACCCGCTCCTGCAAGCTATCATCAAACATCAGTTTCTTACCATTCAGCTTCTTGGCCACCGTGTTATCAGCCTTACCATATCCGTATGTCCCATCTAATTTACTACTAAAGCCCAACGTACAACAAAGCCAAAACGCCCACGCCCTGGTAACCCGATTAAAGAACTGCGGATACTTCACCACGTGCCAAGCCTTATCGTACTGCAGCCTACTATGTAACGATTGCTCAACCAAGCCCTTAAGCCTCGGAAACCTTGTTTTAAGTATCTGATAGAAGTTCACAACCTCCCCATTCAGGTCATTAATAATTTCCGTCTCACTCGGTTGCTTCGCAAAAAACAGCGCACCGCCACCAAAGAACGGTTCGCAATAAGCTTTGTGTTCAGGAATCAAAGGGATAATATGGCGCAGCATCCGCTGTTTACCGCCGTAGTAACTTACAGGTGTTTTCATTTTTATCAAGGAGTAGTTAAGTTAGAAGATTATTATTTAATCAAACCCGACTCTAACAATCTACCCTCATAAAAAATCACTTGCAAGCAAAAAATTACACTTTACCTAAATAAGTATAAGCAGCTGCTAACTGCTCATCACTCATAACAGCCAACTCTGCCAACCGCTCATCAGTCAACGCAAACGGCACCTGATACACATTACCAGATGGAGCCACATAGCTTGTCTTAAAACCTATCTCTACCATACTATTGGCGTGTTTAAAGTAATATACTCCTCATAGTAGTCAATCAAAACCCTCGTGGCCGTAGCCCTAGTAGTTGTAGTTTCTGAATACATTATAAATCCATAAAAATCCAAAGGAATCTGATGAACATTATTAGCAGGAGTAAAGGCATAAATAAGTGAATTATTAATCAAAAACCGATATTCAGCATTGGCTCTATCAATCTCAACAGTAAACTTATACCAAGTATTCGCAGCAACCGTAGCAGCAACATCTACCTCCGTAAACAAAATCGAACTTTGCGCAACTGCAATTCGCCAAATCAAGTTACCACCATTATTAGTAAGAAAAACAGAAAAACGACTATCCGAAAAAGGCCCAGTCGTATTTGAAAAACTCCATCCCGCTCTATAATTCGCCCCCGATGTTGGCAACACCTCAAAGTTACAACGCATATTAAACACAAACTTTGAACTTCCGCTGTGCATTGGGTAGTTACCACCATTAGTAGTATCCCTTCTAATTACCGAAGCGTAAGGAGTATTGGTTTCAATCCTATTCCAAGCCACCCCAACAGGATTACCCGCAATAGCACCAGTAGCAGCATCAGGCCTTAAAGCATTAACCAAGTTAAAGCCTACAACATCATTAAAATGTTGTGCCCAAAACCACTTATTAGGATCTACTGAATTAGAATCATTAAACTCCAAACCAGTTCCAGAGCCATTAACCCTAACCAACTTACCCGCTTGGCCAGTATAACTATTTGGAACATCCGCCAAATCAATAAACAACTGAGGCACACCAGGAGGAGTATAAAACTCCAAAGCCGTAGCTGCAGCATTCACCCTCACCGCCTTTAAGCCCTGCCCAGTGTAACTACTCGGCACATCCCCAAGCTGCGTAAAGTTGGTGATATTATTCCCCAACCTCGTCCACTTAGTTATATCAAACACCCCATTAGTGGCAGCCGTACAAGCGTACAAAGCACCACTATAAACACAGTTATCGCCCACCGCATAGAAGATTGACTCACTATAAGCCAACCGAATTGCATCCGTCAACTTAATATAAACCGAGTCCTGCAAATCCAAAATATGCGCACGCAAATCCCCCGCACTTATCTCCTGATTATTATTGTCAGGAAAAAGTACATCCTTTTGCGTTTGAAGCGATAACCGTGTTTTAGAGCTCATTAATAAATCCTCCTGATTATTTTAGTCGTGCGATGCGGATCAATCGAACTAGCTTCATAAGATCCTATTTCTTCATTTCCTGCACCTATTACTTGAGTTAACCCAACTTGCATTACAGTTGAACCACTACCACTTGCCGATACTTGGCTCGCTCCTTGAAGCCCACCGCCACTAGTTGCATCATTAATACCAAGCAAGAATGTATTATTAGTAATATCATTCTGCCCAATTTTATGCCTATGCGTAGCACTACCAGCCTCAACCCCAACAGTTCCAGTAGTACCCCTTAAATACCTATTATTCAAGTTAGGCATACCATTGTTGCCATTGCACAACGCCCAACCAAGCAAAATGCCAGTACCCAAACCAGTACCGTCAAACAAAGCATCGTTAAAATCACCGTGCAAATAGCTACCCACTGGTCCCCTCGGTATATGGCTAAAATACTGGGCAAGCCCACTTGTACCAATCGCAATACTACTCCCTATATTCGTACCACTCACACTTAGAGTATATCTCGCAATTCCAGCCTGTTCGCTACTTAAAAGCTGATAATTACGCTGAACCGTTTCAGTCCTTGTCAGGATAATCCACTTAGGAGAACTTAAGTCCACAGCAACCGCACCAGCAAACCTTACCAATACACCAGTACCAGCGTTATCAAAGTAAATAATTCCACTACTTATATTATAGTTACTGCCATTAGGCGTAACCCTACAACCAGTCACCACAATATTGCCATAGCCACTATAAATTAAGTAGGTATGCAAATGCTGGTTTTGCAAAGCAATCCAGTCCTCATTTACTGCATTTCTGCCGTTTGGAAAGTTTATTAATTGATCCATCTTAGTAGTATATCACGTTATAATTGATGCCCGCAAGCACTGTTTCTCTTAATCTAAAAAGCACCTCTTCTAGTTCAGGAGTGCCTGTAAAAGCCACTGGTATTTGAACCGTAAAGCCAATATTGCTACCTATTTCAGTAATCAAAAACATAGCAGGATCCTCGCCCGATTCCGAGGTTAAAAACATTGGTGTAGCCCTTTCAATCCCCAGTTCTGTAGTTAAATACATTGATAAAGCTTGGTAAGAACTTTCATTGGTAATAATAATCAATCCCACCTGCCCATCTACCGTCAACTCATTAAGCAGCGCAGTCAAAGCCAAGGTACCACTATGCCAATTGTATCGGTTTCTGCTCATCCCTACATAAGTAATAAACTCACTATGTAAAGCCGTTAGCCCGTGAAACAGCACCGCTAACCACCTAATCATCCCCGCCTTGCGCAACGCAAAAGGCAAGGCCTCATATATAATCTTGAAAGTTGGGAATGTAGTTACCATATTACTCCGATATTAAAGTGAATGTCGAAGCAGATTCCAAAACTATACTACCGCTCCTCGTTTCATAACGCCTGCTATTGGTACCAGTCGAAAGCTGATAGAAGATAACCGTACCATCAATCTCGCTTGTAGTTGCGAAGTAACTCATAGCACTAAGCTGCAGTAACTTCACATCCTGAACCCCATTTACCGCCTGTATAGCATCAATAACTTCCTGCACCTCAACAATCCCATTAAAAGGTAAAGAGTTCAAGTAAGCACTAACCGCAGCTCTGCAATCCGCTTCCACTATGGTAGCAGAATAAAGCGCATTATAGTGCACTTCAACATTAGCCGTCAAAGCATCCCTAGTCCTACTTACCACTGTAACCGGTAAACCCGCAGGCTTTATATTATTGATATAAGCGTTAAAGCTTGCCAACTCATCATTACTTAATGGAGCAGGAGCACCGCTCACTTGCTTACTTACCCTAAGCTGCAAAAGCCTATTACCAGCCACCGCAGCAGCGTACTTCACAATCTGCTTAGTCGGATCAAGCACAGCATAATACGGCACATAGTCCGCATTCACCAATAACGGATCGCCATACTGAAACGCCTTACTTTTGAACACAAACCAAGGAGCCGTGCCAGCACTACTATACCTCAACTTGGCATCCACCTCCGCTTGAAACGTATCAAAGAACTTCTCCAAAGTCCAAGTACCAAGCGCAACCACATACAGCCACAACCGCCAAATACCCACCTTACTGCCACTATCTAATGCAGCAGTAGTTGTTTCATAATTGGCAGTGCCTACTGGTGTAAGCCCTAATTCTTCGGCAGCGCTCTCTTTAAAAGCCACCAAACTATCATATATCTGTGCTATCGTCCTTGCCATATCTATTCAAAGTCAGGGGTAAAATCATAATTAAATGCACCTTCATCTGGTGCCTGACCAGTGGCAACTACCACTGAATTGGTATTTATATAATCCAACATATCCGCATCAACCACTGCAGGAACTCCTAACTCCTGACCAGCCGTTAAGCTATCTGCCAAATCCAAACCATTCAACGCCAACAAGTCAATCAACCCCTCAACAGAGCCTGTTACTTGTATGGCCACATCCTGCAAATTCTGACCTGCAACAACTACATACTTACTCATATTGCGCCTCGTTTATCAGGTTGCCATTTACTAATTCCAAACGCCTTACAGTCATCCCGTCCAATTCAAACTGTAATTGAATAGCCGATAATGGCGAACCGCTATCGTCATTCAAGTAACTCCTTATTCCTACACCCACCACAGGGTTCTGCCTAAACTCCCCCTGATGCGCTGCCAATATCAATGCCTTATTTTGCTCGGTTGAATTACCAATTACAAAATCCCCATTCTGTACCACAAGGTCTAAATCAGCCCCAATTATTATATCCTTCATACTAATGGGTTATTTTTTCGTTAGCCAAATCATTTACTTGTGTCTGAATAAGCGGTGCACCATCGCCAATACTTGTCGGAGGCGCAGGGATTAAAGTAGGCACACCAGGAGCAGCCGATACGTGAGTATGACTATTAAATAAGGTCTCAAACGTAGTAAGCCTTAACTTCAAATCGCTTACTTCCTTTTGCAAATCATTAAAGGCATCCACAGTAGGCTCCACCTTTACCAAGCCTTTAAACTCACCACCATTAAAGCTTATTAAACCATCTTTAAAGGTCATTTCAGAATCGCCAATCAGCAGCTGCACTTCTTCCAAATCTTCACATTGGATTATACTACCAGCACCATCGCTATTCAATTGTGCCACCAGTACCCAAGTACCAATTTTAGGAATCAGTAATAAGCCAGCTTCCGCCAGCGCACTTTGCAACCTTACTTCTTGCGTAGTCCCTTCCTGTAAATGAAGCACCACCGCCAGTCTATTGGCTTTATCCACGCTTACCACTTCCGCCAGATAGTGAGGTTTATCCCCACTCGTCAAGTTCTTAAGCAGCTTGCGCACTTCCGTAGTTCTGTTTGCTCCGTTGGCCATTAGTTCAACACCCTCCTTCCTAAAGTGATTTCACGTCTGTAACCATTGGTTCCGCTACTTACCCGCACGGCATCTACTTCATAGGTGCCACTACGTTCTGGAAAATACTGATCCTGAAACTCCACCAAGTCAGAGTGCTGCACATAAGGCAATCCAAAAGCTGTAAAGCTTCCTTCATAACCATCGTATTTATAAGCATCTATCTCCGCTTGTGCCACTTTGCGCATCGTTTCGGCATCCTTGGCCACATAGAAAAGGGTTCTTAATTCCCCTTCTTCGTCCGCATCACCCATATTCAACTCAATCCGCTTCTTGGTCTTAGGATCTATCCCGATAACCTTAAATCTGATCTTACGTTCTTCCTTGGTTTTAAACTCCAAATTGGTGCTTATCACGTTCTTGCCTTGGGCAAAAATCACCGTCTTACCTGCTTCTTCAACCAGTCCAGGCAAGCCGACATACAGCTTATTGCCTCGGAAATAGGAGACCAAACTATATTCATCGGCAAACTTTTGAAGCACCGTTGCTGCATTATAATTCAACCGCAACCCAGTAAACTGCATATCCAACGGCTTACCAGCCAGCTCTATACTTGGCACTTTCTCTTTAATAAGGTTCAGTACTTCCGTTAAAGTGGTATTGGCACCATCCTTTTTGATTTCGACTGAACGAAGCAAGAACAAACTATCCTCACACTCAATCGTCATCGGGATGTTTGGCGAAACGTGAGTAACATAGCCCGTAAATTCAGTAACTAAGCTACCATTATAGCCCAGCTTTATCTCTACAGCATCGCCTCGCTTTATTCCGTTTGTGCCCTTAGCAAGTAAACCTTTCAGCCCCGGCAAGGTAATAGTTGCCTTTGCTCCTGGTGATTTCCAAGAGCTCTCCAACCTTACCCCAGTTACTTGGGTAAACTTGAACTTGCCAACAACTATTTCAAACGATAAAACCAGCATTACTTCAACAGTTCAAACTCAAAGTCATTATCACTTTCACAATTCAATTCATAACTCTGCATTCCTGCAAAGCCCACATCAGCATTAAGCGTTAAGCCTGTAACTATTACTTTATTAATACCCATCAATCGGCAGAGCGTATTATCAATACTCACCGCCACCCGCTGCTCTACCAACCTACGCAATGCGCTCACATCACTTTCAGGATAGGCTTCGGGATCTACTTCATTTACTATTACTCCTTTAATACTTACCTTATAATCTTCTGTGGCCACCAACTCTTTAACCGTACCTCTGCGAGTGCTACCCGCAACCACCGTCCTAATAATGCGCTTCTGCACTTGCAAGCTTACCAATGGCTCATTTGGCAACTTATAAGTTCCCAAAGTCGTAGGCATAAAATAGAACTTACCCAAAGGCACACCCGCCCCTGCAGATGGATAAACCGTAGCACCTGAATACTCATCGGCCACATTCTGCAACAAGGTCGTTTCATCCTGAAATACCTCCGCTTCATTTACCGCCAATACGCCCTTATTCGGAAACTTACTTGCATCCTTTGGCGTTTGGCTATCCGTAAACAACCCAAAACCAATAAACGGCAGGGCATTGGCACCGAATATCCTCGCTGTCAAATCCCTTAGATTAATTTCCCGACTGTATGGCGTTGCGTTGTTAATCATTATCTACTGGTCGCTAATTGTGCATTGTTCAAAACCTTAAACATCAATTCAGTCATCTGTGCCTCCGCTTCTTCTAAATTTACCGCCATATCATCACTTTGAAGAGTCAGGTTTTCCACCAAGCTCTTTAAGTTAATTACCACCTGCGTGGCTCTCGTGCCTCCGCTTGCGCTATCACTTACCGCACTATTTATGGTCGCCTTATTTGCCTCCGCATTTGGATCAGTGGCCGTGCCTGGTTGCCCCGGTACTACACCCGCCTTATTCTTTTCTGCTTCTTTTTTACCTTCGGCAGTTGCAGCATTGTAAGACTCCATAAATGCCTGACCGCTAAACGCCTTCTTCACTTCCTCAAATGCCCCCGCAGGGTTCCCAGCAAACAGCAATCCTACCGCCTTAACTATACTCCAAATCGTATTGGCTATGCCATTTACAACCCCTCTAAAATCATCCCACATTACATACATTGTACCCAAGGCAGCTATCGCAGCCAATATCCAACCCACGAGAGGGATATTATAAATAGCCAAGGTGAATGCCTCAACAGAGAACGTAACACCCAAGAAGCTGAACGATAAAGTACCATTTGCCAAAGCTAAAATCCCACTCCACAATGCTTGCGCTTTCGTCCAAGCACTAAACACCCAACCTGTTTGGGTAGTCAATGCCATATTAACACTTAACGCCAAAAACAAAACTGAAAGCCCCGCCAATAGCGGAGTTATCCAGAACAGATTATCCCCTATAAATCCGAAGGTGTTAGTCAACCCGATAAGCACCAAATTAAGTGGAGGCAACATATAGCTACCCAATACCAAAGCGGTATTGCTCACCATACTAAGTAACCTATCTACCTCCCGCATAGTATGCTGACTATTACCAAAGGCAGTCCCTACCTCGTCAACATCCTTCTTCATTGCCCCAAGCACTTCTCCCAGCTTAGCAGTATCATTAATCAACACACTTATCGCCTGGTTCGCTTGCGCATCCCTTAGCCCTAAACTATCTAATATACTGGCTTTCTCATCTACACTTTTACCGGCAAGTAAGGTCTGCAACTCCCCAACAATCTCAATCATTGGTCTTGCCTTACCTGTTGCATCTTGAAAATCCACACCAATCCCTTTGAAGGCTTCACGCACATCATTCTTACCTAATGCAGTAAACAGGTTCTTAATTAAGGTCGTACTCTCCGCAGCTCCATTACCTGCAGCCGTGAAATAAGCAAATAGCCCCGCATTCTCTTCCAGTGTTACCCCTAAGTTCCTACTACTAGCAACCAGTTGAGGTATCTCTTGGGCAAACTGTTGAAGGTCGCCCGCTCCTACTCTTTTAGCTGCAAAAAGGATATTACCTATCTGCTCTGCCGTGTATTCACTACTACCTCCCAAACTACCCATTACATTGGATAGCGCAGAGCCTACCGTATTCACATCCGCAAATCCTGCAGCAGCTCCCTTTAATGCCACCTGCAAAATATCTTCACTTTTGGCAACATCGTTGGTAATACCTAAAATCTTGTCGAAGGCTTCTGGTATCGCACTTAAATTGGCATAACCCGCATCGGTGCCGTAACCCCTAAGCCTATCGCCTAAGCCTGCAAGACCTTCTTCTGTAAGTCCTGCCGTAGTGTTTACCTTGGCTAAACCTGTTTCAAACTCTACGCTTTTCGTAACGATGCCAGTCATAGCACCCGCAGCCAATACCAACGGATTACCCAACAATGCCAACTGTGGCACGGCTTGTGTTAACTGCTCCCGCAACCCACCCATTGCACTCGTGCCAGTGCTACCCAAGTTATCCAATTGCTGGTCAAGCCTGCGTATCTCTTGGTTGTAGGTCCTTATACTTTGAATGTCCTGCGCATCTACCAAATCCCGTTGAGCAATCAACCGCTCTCTTGCTTGGCGCATCTGCTCCATACTCCCATTGGTAGTACGAAGGCTATCCCTCAAAGCATTCTGCCCACCTGCTGCTATGGTTGCTGCTCGGTTTATATCAGAAAAAGCCCGAGCAACATTCGCTGCTGGGCCTGTAACTCTATTCACCAATTCAACAATATAACCGTAGGTATTCATTAGTTCGTTCCGTTCTCCAGTTTTCTCAACTCTTCTATTGCTCTAATATTGAAGGCCCAGTCCTCATTGCTTAATAGGTCGGGGTTTGTGCCAGGCATATAGTACCTGATAAGCGCATTACCCCAACCTATATAATCTTGCTTAATCCAAACTTTCGACTGGGCTAAAGCTTTTTTATGGCTGCGTGAGGTATCTCAAGCAACGCATTCAATTGGCTATTAGCTGCTAAAAACTTACCGTTGTGGGTTTTAATGGTCTCATCGCCACCCAACCAACAGTTATTGAGTAAGGTCTCGCCAAACTTCAATGGATCGGTTTGCGCAAACTTACTGGCTGCACTTAATACCACCCTGCTCGGTGCTTTTAAGTAGCAAACGCCATCGCCAGCCTCTAACGCAAACACATCACCGTGTTCCTCTTTCCACTCTTGTACTTGCTGTGCAGTTACTGCTCCTTTTAATCCGCTCATCGCCTTAATCGGTTATTGGTTATACTTAATATCGCCGATAATCAATGGAAGCTCTACTTCCATATTCATATCGCCTGTTTTTAATCCCTTCTTCACCTCCGTGAACTCGCAGTCCACAAGAGTATCAACTTTAACCACACCACCTTCATCTGGTGCATAGGCTATCACGACATCAAACATCCCAATATTGGTGATGTCATTGCCTGATCCTGCAAGCACTTGTAACGCTTCCAACTCACTTTGAAGAACCATTATTTTGCCTTCAAAATTCTTTGGGCCACGCCCTCTGGCTACTGGCTTACTGCCCCTCGCCATAATGTTTACTTTTTCCCTTTTGGTCGTGTACTCAACACCTGTGCAGCCAATAACTGGCTTACCAAGCATCTGTACTTTAACGTCCTGAAAGGCGTATTCAATCCCGTTTATCATAGCTTTAAATAGCGTTTAAAGATTAGGCGTTCGCACTATTTACATAGCCGAGCTTGATGTTGATGGTGCGGTTTGTACCCTTAGGCACTATCCCAACTACTACCTCGGTAGTGCTGGTGGCTAAAATATTCTGATTCAAATCAACGTAAGCACTCACGCTGCTTATCTCACTATTGTTCACCATATTGGTGTTCAACGTGCGCTCCACAGCCGCTTGCAATGCCTTACCAACTCCTGCAGTAATCTTACCGTCTGCAGTTACTTCTACATCGTCGTTCAATTCCTGAACCATCGCCGTATAAGCAAGCACCCTTGCTTTATCAATCACCCTTCCAAGTGAAATGAATTTATAATCATCGGTAGCACCTGTGGCTGTATTATCATTACTGATATAGTAACCGCCCAAGCCTTCAATAACTCTAAAGAAGATATATCCCTTATCGTGAAGGGTATCTAAAACGGTCTTGTTTTGTGAAAGCACATTACCCACGTTGGCAATAAAGGCAGTAAGTATGCCCAAGTCCCCATCCTTCACTCTTGCAATAGAGCGTTGCACAGGAACAGCTACCAACTTACCAAGCACCAAGCCTACTGCAGCATTATTACCTGTTGCGGTAGCACCAATTACACAGCCTACTGCATTATTGGTAGTGGCTGCCCAGTTCTTCAAATCGGCCAACACGCCTGAACGTATCTGCACCAATCCTCGGAATGGTCTGTTTTGGTCGGCATAATCCTCCGCTAAGGCTTGCATATTAGCAACTGCAGTTACGCAATCGCCATCCATACCGTCCGTAATAGTAGGAGTATAACCACTCGCAGGACTGCGAGTAATTGCCAATAACTTAACCCTTCCACCTGCTGCGTTCAAAATCGCACGAGCATAAGTGTTCACGGTCTTATCAACCATTTGCGCCAAGGTTACTGTATTAGCAACAACCATTACCCAAAGCTCTGCTCCAGTTGGTGCCTGCAAATAGAAATCCTTAATTTGCTTATGCGCTTCTACCGAGTTGGTAGTATCGTAAGCAGCTGTTAAGCCTCGCTCTTCGGCATCCGCTAAGCTGAATATTTGGTAAGGTGTATTTAACACCACACCCAACACTGCCCCAGCTGCACTTACCGCAACACCGGTAACAATGATTGCAGCCACACCGTCAGCGGTATTGGCTGTTCCACCTAACTGCCCATTTTGCAGTTCAATATTTACACTTGGTAATGGCATAACTATGCAGGATTTACAGGTGATGGTTGTTCAACAACCTTGGCTTCTTTGGCTGCTATTTCTACCACTTCAACAGAAGAAGTAGAAGCGTGCAAATCTGCTTCGGCTTTGTTTAAGAAGTACTGCCCATCAGTGGTAGCAAATACTACTTTCTGATTAGGATGACTTTTAAATACGGGCGTGGCTCCGTGTATCAATTCTTGCTTATTCATAAGGGGCTCTCAAAATCTCAATGTTGCGGAAACAGGACTCGAACCTGCGGCCTCTTGGTTATGAGCCAAGCGAGCTGACCAACTGCTCCATTCCGCTGTATGTTTGAGTTGTCAAGTAATCCTTGACAACTCGTTTTATTCAGTTATTAAGTAATCCTTAACAACTCACTTTGTAATTCTACCAATTCCCACACCCGCCAAAAGGACGAGCAGGTAAGTAGCTATATCTGTTACTAACTCCAGAGTGGTCTTAGATTTTGAGTCTGATACACCCGAAGCTTGTGGCATCAAAACCCTATTTCTTAGGCTATTGACTTTACTCGTAAGGGTACTATTTATCTTTATCAGGCTATCGCAATCAGCTGCAACATATATCTGCCGTCGAATGCTATCTACCTCTACTTTCAACCTTTGGCTTCTTTTCCCATTAGCTTGATTGTTGTATTTATGATTGATTGTAAGCCTACCTGCACTATCGCAATTATAAGGTAGCCACTTTATCAAGGTTTCACCAGGCAAATAAGTAGTATCCCTAAAAGCCTCTTGGCTTATCCAAGTGCTATCATGAACGGTAATTATCTGCGGAGCAGGAGCCTTATTTCCCTTGCAACTGAAAAACAGCGTAGGGATAAGCACCATCAGCAATAAAGCCTTGCCACCATTCCCCTTGTCTTTCATAAACAACAAACCAATACCTGCAGTAATGCCAATGCTTGCCTCCGTCCATCCTATTTCAAGGACAAACACACTCGCCAAACTGGCAAGTATCACCAACGCACCCAATAGGGTAGTTACTGGCTCTTTAAAATTGGAAAATTTAAACATCGTTTTATTCCAGATTTATGCTAAATGAATTTCTTTTAACCAGTCCTTTACTTCAAAACTTGGACAAGCTTTCTTTACCCCTTTAAAGTCCTTATGCCCTAAAATTTGAGCCTTCGGGTACTTCAACATATACTCCTTTACAAGCTGCTCCATTGTTGCCTTTTGCGCTGGAGTTCTAGTATCCTTCGGTGTTTTACCATCCTTATCCACACCGCCCATATAGCAGATATGAATTGAATTGGCATTAAAGCCCTTTGCTCCGTAGGTGAATCGCTCATCCTTGCTTAGCTCAAGAACTTCACCGTCCGCAAGTATCATCTTGTGGTAACCTGGTCTATCCCAACCAAGCTTCGCCCAATGAGCTCTAACTCCTGCCATCGTAGAAGTTGGCTGACCTGCGCTGCAGTGAATTACGATGTATCTAATCCTTCTCATTCCTCTTAGCGTGATATGCGTGAACTATCTTCTTGAAAAGCATCTGCCCAGCAGCACCCGCAAAACCACAAGCCAAAGCAGTAAGCACCGTTGCAATCGTGTCTAAGCCAATCATATTAGCTATCGCACCACTTACTAAGCCTAATACTGGACCAGTCGGAGCATCGTGTTGTATTGGTTGCATTGAAGCAGTTGGGTTGTTGATGGTTTAAAAGAAAGGGGCAGCAAAACAAGGTCTCGCCACCCCTTGGAATGAACGTAGAGGACTCTTTATGGCTGCACAAACCTACTGGCTTCTATCCACCTCGTACCGTCAAAGTACAGGGTAATAACAACCGATTTATTCGCAGCTAAGGTTATGCTTGTGGTACTGCCCACGATTAAATTAGTGCTACTCACCAGCTTTAATTTTCGCGAACTGCCATCGCTTCTAAATTGTAGATATACCTTATCGCCTAGCTTGCTCCCCGCAACCGATTGAATGCGGACCGCCAAGCTATCACTTAAGGTAGTGGCACATCGCACGTGCGTTTCAAAAACCCTTGGCGTTAGCTTCAAGGTATCAACCCCAGTCGCTAAAGTGTAGGTTACCAATCCCAAATTCAGCGGACGATAGGTATTATCTTGGCTTGGCGTAGTTCCAAAGCGTTGCGCCATCACAGGCTGCACAAGAAACGAGGTAATAAGTATTAGGAAGAAGAACAGCTTTTTCATAGTGTCTTTATTTATGTTGGATTTAAATAATATTGATTGATATAGTAGTTGAACTGCTCTAATATTTAGAGCAGTTCAACATTTTTTACGCTGCTGGTGCAACGTACTTATAGAATACACACTGGCTTGGGAATGCCACTGTTACATCTGCCTTCATCAACATCTTTACGAAGTGCAACTCAGAGTTGTTTTGTAAACGGTCTAACTGTACAGAGTTTTCGTCGCTGCTGCTGTTAATACCCATCCACAAGTTTGAACTCATATCGGCCATACCCACAGTGATAATAAAGCAGTCATCGCTCATGCCAGCACACTTCACAACCTTTAAGCCGTTCAACTGCCACAAGGCTGATTCTACAATGCTAACGCCTTTGTTAGTTTGGTTTTGCTGGGCTTGCTGATAAAGTGCCGCCGACTTATAGTTCATAAACACCTTCGTGTTAGGATTAAACTTTAAGGCATCTGGCAATAAAGCATAACCTGCTTGCAACTTAGAAACAATATTTGCTGCAGTTAGTGCAACAGGCGTTTCTACTTTAACAGTATTAGTTGAATCGTTCAAACGCTTCTCAATACCATTAAATCGGCTTAAGCTCTTACTTACCTCAGGCTCAATACTCATATCGCCTCTCCAAATTAAAGCTTCCGTTTCCTTGGCAACCTTTTGGAAAATACGGCTTATCATATAAGCCTCAGGCACAAGAGGCAAACCTCTATTAAGAATAGTTGGGCTCAACTGCTCGGCAAACCATCCCTGCTCGTGGTCTCTCGGGTTAAACTCGGCATAAACCATAATATCTTGTGGCTCTAAAACCACAGAATCAATGGTAATCGTATTACCACTTGTTGGCGTTGCCTGACGTTCCTGAAAAACCTCCCCTTCTACCTCCATAGTAGGCACGGAAAACTTCTTGCGAATATCATCCATCACCATTATGCTTCCGCTCTGAATGGTGTCTGCGCCTGTAAGTGCGGTGCTTATGAAGGCACTTGCAGCCTTACCTGCATAACTGGTATCTTTAATATCGAATCCTGGCATCAGCTTCGTTTGTTAAATGGTTCTTAAGAATAAATTTTATGAGCTTAGGTTTTACCTAATTCCCTTGGGTTCTTTTTTTGATGTCCAACATCAGGTTTACAACACTTGCCTGACCTTCCACTGGCTTCTTATCGTCCTTGTCGTCCTTCTTTCCGCCTTCACCGCCAAGTGATAGCTTTACCTTCTCAATAAGCTCGTTCATATCAAACGGCTTTGCGCCCGCTCCTGCTTCTGGCTTCACACCAAGCACCTCGGTAACCGCTTCAATATCAGCTTTGGCAAGTTTCTCCCAGTTCGCCTTATTGGCTTCCGTAACTAAGCCATTGGTAGTACCAATGCTCAAAACCGCTTTTACAATGGTATCAGACACTTCTACCTTTGCAGCAACATCGGCTTGCTTGGTTAATAATGCGTCAACAGCAGCAAGTGCTTCTTGCTCGGTGGCCGTTGCAGCTAATCCAAGCTTTACAAATAATTGTTTCATATCTTCTTCTGTTGTTACAGTGGGTAGTAACTTGTTTAAATAGGCTTCGTCAAAACCTGCGGAAAGGGTTATACCACCTTCAAACTTCAATTGTAAGCTGTTCTGATTAGCAGGAGTACCAGTAATGGAAGCTTCATAAATACTACACTTCGTAACTGTTGGTCTCCGCTGCCCTGGTAACATCAACATTGGATCTTCGCTTGTCTCACGGACTAAAAACCCGATGCTCGCACCCTTCAAAAATCCTGATTCTACTTTGGAGGCTACCTCCATTGCTTTTTCGTCGTTCTCATCGAAAACAGCATCCGCCAAAAGCTTACTCCCCTCAACCCTTAAGTTTTCCCACCTACCAATTGGCTTCTCATCGTAGCCTGTATTGTGGTTATAAAACATCACTGGGTTCTTCATAAAACCAGTCAAGTCAATGCCTGCCGTCAAAACCCTAAAGGCATAACGGTTTACCGATTCATCTGAAAGTACGAAGGTCTTTTTCACTTTGCAAAGCTGCAACCCTATCTGCACCTCAAAAAATAGAACTATACTATTGATGCTTTTTTAATCATTGTTTATGCCGCTTTTTTAATCATTAGTAACCACCTTTTCGCCCTTGCATTTATAGGTATGCACCTTTGTAATATGGCAGCAGATTATACCAAGCTTAAGGCAGTAGCAAAGGACCTATTTATGTTAGGTTACAGCCAAAACGAAATTGCTGAAATTACCAAGGTCTCAGTAAAAACGATGAGCCAGTGGGCTATTGCTGGCAAGTGGCAAGAGCTTAGAGCAGAAGAAGGTTTAAAGGCTGAAACCATTACTGACCTAGCCCAAAATCTATTGATTACCCAACTAAAGGCATTGTCCGAAACTGGTGTAGATCCCGAAACTGGCAAGCCTAGAAAGATGGACAAAGGCGATATTGATGCTGCTCAAAAGCTACATACAATGGTAAAAGGCAAAACCCAACGCTGGGCAGATATTGTCAATAACGTCCGTGAATTGGTTGATTTCGTGGCTTCCCAAGATTCCGAATTAGCCAAGCTCCTAATGCCTCTGGTGAACGAATACATTATGGCAAAACGTAAGGAGGTCGCCTAATATGAATCAGAACGATAAGGCTTACAAAGAGTGGCTTGCCTTGTGCGACCGTATCAGCAAAAGCACCGCTATCAATACCACCGAAACCCCCAAGGAGCAACAAGCACGTATCAAACGCCTGCTTGCCTCTTTTGAAGATTTCTGTTATTACTACTTCCCTGCTTTCACAGAGTCAAAGTTTGGATGGTTCCACCTTCGTGCTGCCAAAGCCATAATTAATGATCCTAAAATATTTGCCGTTTTGGAGTGGCCACGTGAACACGCCAAGTCCATCTTTGCCGATGTCCTTATCCCAATGTTCCTCAAAGCTCGTGGCGAGCTTACAGGTATGATGGTTGCCTCTGCCAACGAAAAGAAGGCGCAAAAGCTACTGGGCGATATTCAGGCTGAACTACTATCCAACCAACGCTTCATCCACGACTTTGGCAAGCAATCGGGTTTTGGTTCTTGGTCTGATGGCTTCTTCCAAACAAACGACAATATTGGCTTCTGGGCTTTCGGTCGTGATCAGTCTGCACGTGGTTCAAGGGTAGGTGAAAACCGACCAAACTATGGCGTAATTGACGATATTGACGATGCCACTGTGGTACGCAATGAGCAACGTGTAGATGAGTATGTAAACTGGATCAAGGAAGATTTTATGAACTGTATGCCCTTGGCTGGCTCTCGCTTAGTCATTGCCGGTAACCGCATTCATAAGAAGTCTATCCTTGCCAAGATAGTGGAGGATATTGAACCAGGTGATCCTGTTAATCCCTTCATCTACCACCTCAAAGTATTTGCCATTGAAACCAAGGCGCACAAAAGAGCTGAAATCCACAACGGGCAACCTGCTTGGAAGGAACGCTATACTTTGGAGCACTTTGAAGATAGATTTAATAAAATCGGTTACCGCTCTACTTGTCGGGAATACTTCCACGAGCACGTAGAACAGGGCATCGTATTCAAACCCGAGGATATTATTTGGGGCAAATGCCCACCCCTTAAAGCGATGGAGCAGCTTGTAAGCTACTGCGATCCATCCTTTAAAGACACTAAAAAGAACGATTACAAAGGCGTGGTACTTGTCGGTCGTATCGGCACCAACTACTATATCATTCGGGCATTTGTACGCCAAGCCACCACTTCGGCTATGGTGCAAGCTCACTACGATATGCACGAGCATTGCAAAGGGTATGCCGTGCGCCACTATATGGAGGCTAACTTCTTGCAGGATATTCTATTGGACGAGTACGATACAGAAGGCGCAAGCCGTGGTTACTCCCTCGCTATCCGTCCAGACCGTGAGAAAAAGCCTGACAAATATTCCCGTATTGAAAACCTGCAACCCCTTTTTGAACGTAAAAAAATAATATTCAATGAGGATTGCAGAACCGATACGGATATGAATACGCTTAAAGAGCAACTCCTTTCTTTCCCTTACGGACACGACGATGGTCCCGATGCCTTGGAAGGTGCCCTCTCAAAAATGGCATCCAAAGCCCGAAGCGGTAAAATCGTACCACGCTTTGGCAACTATGCCCGAAACCCTAACCGCTAACAACCTACCCCTATGTTTGCAAACCGTGAAGATTTCTTGGCAATATGCCGAGACGAAACGCTTACCAGAATTATAGACTCCGATGCTGGCGTTCTAAACCTTGCCCTCACCACAGCTGAAAGCCAAGCCAAAGACTATTTATTCCAGTATTACGATACGGATCAGATATTCTCCGCCATTGGAACCGACCGCCACGCCTATCTCGTGCGCTGCGTAGTAAACATTGCCGCCTATATCATTCACCGTCGTTTGCCCAAATCCCCGTTTGAAAACGGTGGACAAAGCCTCACAGTAATGGAGTACAAACAAACCTTGGACTACTTGGAAAAACTGCGGGACAATAAAGCGGTTGCCGATTTACCCCTCCGCCTTAAAGACGATGGCACTAATAAAGTCCGCACCCGATACGGTTCCGCTGAACCACCAAGAAAACACTTTTAAACCACCTTTAAACATACCTCATTATGAGTTTTATAGATACAGTTCGTGGCTTGTTTAATGGCTCGGTTAAACTATCAGTTGTGCAACCAGGGCAAATTATCAGGGGCTTGCCTTACACTGGCGAAGGAAAGAAGAACCCTGCCATAAGCTCTAAAATCAGGCTTAACAATAAGTCCCGTGCCGACCTTGGTATGGAGGAAATCAATGCTGCTATCACTTCTGCAGAACAGCCTAACCTTGCCAACCGCCGTCCGCTCCTACTCCTTTACAACGAGATTATTAAGGATGCCCACTTGGCAAGCGTAATGCGCACCCGCCTTAATGTTTCTATGTCTCAACCTTATTTAATCATCAATAAGGACAATAAAACCGTAGATACTGACCGACTTGAACTCCTGCTCCGTCCTTGGTTCCGCCAAGTTTTTAAGCATTATTTGGACAGCATCTTTTACGGCCACTCCCTAATTGAGTTTCCAGAGCCAAGTAAAAACATCCAAAACAAATTCAGCGTGAAGGAATTTGATAAGGTAACCCTTATCCCTCGTGCCAACGTAAAGCCTGAATATGGCATTATTACGCTATCAGAGTACGATGTTAATGGCTTCTTATACCGTGAAGCTCCACTATCTGACTGGATGTTAGAGGCAGGCGATAGCCACAACTTAGGCTTACTACATATTGCCCTTAAGGAAATCACTTGGAAGATATTTGGACGCAAAGACTGGTCTCGCTACAATGAGAAGTTTGGTTTGCCAATGGTGCTCGTTAAAACCGACGACTCCAACGACACCGAGCTCACAGCCAAGCAAGATATGCTTACCAATATGGGCGTTAATGGCTGGGGTATCATTGGCAAGGACGATGATATTTCACTGCTTACCCCTTCCACTTCGGGCAATACGGTAACCTTGTTTGAAAATATGGTGCGTATGAGCAATGAAGAAGTATCAAAGCTTATTGTAGGTCAAACAATGACCTCCGAAAACGGCAGCTCTCTTTCTCAAGCAGAAGTGCACGAGCGTATATTAAACACCCTCGGTGCCGAAGATATGCGTGGCTTCCAAGACTGGGTTAACTTCAACCTATTCCCGTTATTGATTAAGCACGGTTACCCTTTACAGGGGTTTCAATTCGTGTTTAAAATTTGGTTAAAAGAGGTTACCGATCCTGCTTATTCCGATGAGCCAAATGCCGACGACCTCGCCAAAACCAAAAAGCCAAACGAAAAAAAGGAAGCAGACCAAGAAGATCTTAGCTTAAATTTTCATAAGCCTTTCAGCTTGGCTCATCTGAAAGGCAACCTTTCTGCGATGTATGCAGAAAGTTGTGGCCACGTTCACCTTGCCGTTTCGCCAGACGAGGTACTGCCTGCCTCTTTTTCTTTGGAAGTAATAGAGCTGTTTCAGTCTTGGGCTGCTTCGTTGTGGAACGTCCGTGCAGATAAAGAGCAGTTCAATATCTTGCTTAAAACCCTAAACCTAAGCATTTACGATGCTTACGCTAACCTGCTATACGGTGCTTTTAAAAAGGCTTATACAGGCGAATTAGGTGGCAGAATAACCGACTTTGATTTCACCGATGCGCCTAATCGGTTCTTGCCTATTCTAAAGCAGAACCTTTACGCTTTCTCGGCTGCCAAAACCTACGCCCAATTTCAGGCAATCAAAGACCTTATTGTGAAAGATGGCATTACCAGCTCTTACACCGATTTCCGCAAAGGGGTTTCACAAATTGTCGGGCAGTTCAATGAACAATGGCTCCAAGCGGAATACCAAACAACCCTTCGCCACGCTGTTATGGCTGCCAAGTGGCACGTCATAGAAGCAGACAAATCCGTTTATGGTTTATTGCGCTACAACACCATTGGCGATAACCGTGTACGTCCAGAACACCAAGGCTTAAATGGCATCACCCTCCCTGTAGATAATACCTTTTGGGATAAATATTTCCCGCCTAATGGCTGGCGATGCCGATGCACTGTGGAGCAGTTGCTTACGGACTCTGCTCCTATTACACCAGATAATAGCCCTCAACTTAAAGTTGCCTCAAAAACTACTGACAAGTATTTTAAAAAGAACCCCGGCAAAAGCCGTGTATTTGAATATAAAAACCATCCTTACTTTACAGCTGTTCCAGGTAATAAAAACCTAGACTTAAAAGCAGAAGATAACTATGGACTGCGTAGTTATGAAGCTATCTATCGCAATCCAAGTAAGTTGCCAAGTCCTGACCTATTAGACAGTCCAGAAGAGTATAAAGCGTATTGGCAGCAGTTAAAATCCGAAAACGAATCTTTTCAAAAAAATGGATTTTTACTAAAAAACAAGTTTACGGATAGCTATATCGCTTTAGGAGACGAGTTAAAAAGACACCCTTTTGATAACGATAGAAGAATATTAGAGGAAAGATGGGCAATTTTCAAAGAAGCAATATATGCCTTAGAAAAACCAGATGAGGTATGGTCAACGGTTAATATGCACGGATTTGTTGACTATTCCTTTTTAAGATATACTAAAGATGGAGCTTTGTTTGTGCCTGTAAATGCTACTAAAATTGGGCTTGAAATGGAAACTTGGTTTTACATTAAATCTGAAAACCTGCCTAATAGAAGAAAAGGAATGCTAATAAATAGAAAAACCTAACCAATAATTAGCTAGGTAGTTCCCCCTGATAGCACGCTGGTGTTTAATCAGTCCTATCGCAGTTCGATTACAAACATACAACATTTATGCAAACCATTGACCAACTCCTTCAAGATTTTTACCGCCACCGTCGTCAATTCGATGAGGTGCTTAGAATATTACCTACCGTTGTAGGCACCGAAGGAGTGCGACTTGCCCGCAACAACTTCGCCACAGGTACCGAAGGCTTTGACGATGGCAGCAGTGTAGATAAATGGCAATTGCGGATACCAGGCACACCCGGTAATCAAGGCAGACCAATACTCACCAAATCGGGCAACCTTAAGGATAGTATCCGCTATGTCCTAATGTCAAACCGAATCAGCATCGGTGTAAACCTTTCGGAGATACCGTATGCCAAGCTGCACAACGAAGGTGGCATTATTGCAAAGACCGAAAAAATGAAACGCTATTTCTGGGCGATGTACATCACCACTGGCGACCATTTTTGGAAGAACCTTGCCTTATCCAAAAAGGCTTCATTCACTATCGCTGCCCGACGTTTCCTTGGGCATACTCCTCAATTAGACCAAGTAGTTACCCGCATAGTCAGCAACCGCATTCAAGCCATATTTAACAACGCCTAATCACAATGTTTGATCTTACTTACCTCGCCCTCCGCAAGCGGTTATTAACCGATATTCCCTTCTTAGAAGTGGACTGGTACACTGGCCAAGACGATCTTGCGCTTATTGAAACCCCTATGTTTAAGCTACCCGCTGCATACATAGAGTTCCAACCCTTTGCCACCCAAACCCAAGCCCGTGGTAAGCTGCAAGGTACGCTCCGTATCAATATCCACGTGATTACCCAAGAGTTCACCACCGAGCAAACCCGCTTCCAACAAGCTGCACTGCAACACTTCAAGCTGGTAAACGATGTACACAACAGCCTATCAAACTTCAACGCAAAGGCAATCTACATTTACCCAGAGGTAGCAGAAGCAGACAACGAGCAACTGTTTAACTCGCTTTCTCGTACTTCCATAAGTCCAGACCATCGCCCTGGTCCCTTCCGTAAATCTACCCTCTCTTATTCCTGCCTTGCCACCGATTTATCTGGCACAGAAGTCTATGAAAAAATAACTGCTACCCCTTTGGTAGATATGTCTTTTTTGTAACTTTACAGTATGGAAATGAGAACGATAGGGGCAACCAGAAGAAGTAATACTTTAAGGCGAGATGAGAAGCTAAAAGCACGGCTTAACGTGCTCTATGAAAAAAAGCGGATGCGCTACGACGATTGCATCAACATACTTTCTGACGAGTTCAATTTAACTCCAATCGTTATCCAACGTATTTTAAAAAAACAATAAAGGGGCTAAATGCCCCTTTTATTTTACACATACCGAGCAAGTACCACCTTGCTTACTACAATGCTTGCAGCTGGAGCAAGAGGTGCAAGCCCTGCAATCCGCCCCTTCGCTACATCTCCCACTTCGTTTTTTTACTTTTTCACTTTGGGACTTATTCTCCTCGCACCCAAAAAGCAAACAAGCAACAAGTAAAATTCTTAAAATCTTCATTGCCTATCCCTCCTGCTCCTCCAACCATATAAACCGTTCATACCACTTCGCCACTTCCAAGCACCGTGAGCTCAACTTGCTATCGTCCGTATTACTCGGTTCTTCCAAAAATCCAAGCAGCACCACAATAGTGCCAAGCCCCTCTTCAACCAAGGTAAAGCCACTGGCCATAAAACCCTGCTCCTTCACCCAAGCGTGTAACAAGTCCTGGTCCCAATCCTCTATACACTCAAAGCCAGCGTAAATTGTGGCAGGACGTTCCGTGCTCACAATCACCTCCGCACCCATCTCCTCAATCCAGTCAGGCAACTTGGCTTCCAAGTCATATTGCGCAATGCAATATTTAGGGAGTTGCCTAAGCACCCCCTTCCACTCAATTTTTTTACTCATCGTTTTTAGGTTTAATACTTATTTCAAAATCCATTCCGCAAGCCGATACCCAGTTCACAAACATAGCCCAACCCATAGGCGTACTACGCTCATAAACCGATACCAAGTTCTTACTACACCCCAACTTTTCAGCCAAAGCCAGTTGCGTGAGCCCCGCTTGCTTGCGGGCATCAATCGCCAATTCGTTTAGTCTATTCATAAATAAAAGCCCCTTGCGGGTCTGTTAAGTTAACTTTAGTTTTCTTCGTTTGTCCAAGCCAGTACCAATTTACCCGATTTTATTACTTTACATAAAAACGGCTTGCCATACTTCTCTCTAGCTCTAAGCGCAGCTTCTACATTTCTGCAAGTTCTAAGTGTATGATAGCCCTTTTGCTTACCGTTCTTAATACTTGACTTCCAAACTGTCAAGCAGTTTACCATTGGCAATCCAAAGATTTCGTAAACATTTGCAAGGTCTTTAACTCTGTACTGTGGGGTTGCTTCTAATGTAGCCATTGTGTTTTCGTCCGTGTTTACCCTCCTGACCAGAGCTTGTTGTGATTTGATGTTTCAAAGGTAATATAAATTTATATTACTTGTCAAGCATTCAGACAAAAAAACTGAAAATATTTTTACCGCCCCTTTCCCGCCTCCAATACATCCGCCCTTCCCAAACTACCTATCCCAACTTTGCGCAAAATTTAAAGCCCTTTAAAGCTATTTTAAAGCCTATTTATTCAGGCTTTGTAATCCGCAACTTCTTCATATACTGCTCCACCTGTACCCGATGGCTTGCTTCCTCTCTTACCCTATCCTTCTTCGCCATACGAATATTAGCATCCCTTTTTGCCTCCAATTGCTCCCAACCCCTATTACCTTCACCCTTGCTTTGCAAGTGGAGACTTACGCTCTCATTCATCCAAGCCTTATTAAACTCTTCCTCGTACTCCCTAATCCACTTACAAATCGTTGGCAAATTCAAAGTCCCATAGATTACCAGTTCGCCAGTAATAGCCCTTTTAAAAATCGTAGCGAGCCCTTCAATCGTCAACCACCCAAACGAGGCAACAATTACAGCAGAACTTTCAGTCAATCCCCCCAACTTGTTTTTATCGGAATCCATCCCCAACAGCTTTAAGAACCCAGTAAGCAGTTGCGCAACCTCATACTCCGCAACCGCAACCTTCATTTCCTTAAACGATACCGATTCAATTGGCATCGCCTCCAATTCCGATTTCACTTCCAAGCCCTCCGCTTCCGCCCTTTTCAACTCAATATGCAAGTCATCGTAGTATTTCAAAGCCCTGCAATAATCCTCATCATTGGCAAATTGCACTTGCTCCAACTCCTTCATCAGATTAACCAAGTGCAAACACTTCTTAGCCAAAATATCCTTTTCCAAAAGCAACTCACCCCGCTTACGCACCACCTTCACCAACTTATGAGTCGGCATAACCGATTTTACCGCAAGCAGAGCAGGTAAGTTCTTACTTACCTGCAGCCCTTCTAAGTTCTTCGAGTTCGTCTGTAGCTGATTGTTGCTCATTGTACTTCTTTTTGATTACCCCTAACATTTCAGTTAAATTTCTATTGATCTGCGGAACCGTCCGCTGCTTTGCTATGAATGGCGTTTGTAAAGCCCAGTTATCCAACAGGAACTGCCACACCGTGATACCGCTGCCGTCCTTGGCCTGACTGTTCAGATACTTAATAATCTGTTTTAGATGATTAGTATGCACTCCGTCCCATTTAGGATCAAAGCCAAGCTCCCTTCGGTGAAAATCCCAGTAAACCTTCTGATACTCCCCAAGGTCCCCAGCCTCCAACTTATCCGCTTCCTCTATCTTTTTCAGAGTCCGCAAAACCGCCCCATACAAGGGTTTATCAAGTTCATCAGCCCCCTTTTCTTTTAGCTTAATAAAGCTAATCTGCCTATCTAACTTTACCACCTTACACCCCCTCCAAAAGTTCACGCACCAACACCCTTGCAGACTGATACTCATTATTACGCTTCATCTGCTCAAACTGCGTTACCAGCTTAGGCAACTCCTGCTCCGTGTAACTATTCAACGGTTTAGGCTTCAACACCCCCAACCGCTCAACAAGCCCCTTCACAATCGCACTATTCTGCTCCTTGGTATTGGACTCCTGACAAAAGCCCATATCCCAACAAAGCGAAAATATCTTCTTCCGCATCTTTTCACCAGGCTTCGGCTCTGCAGGCTCCGCCCCCGCCACAACTTGGCGTTCCAAGTAAGCAATTAACTCCCTCGCTTCATTCGGCGTTAGGTCCTTACTGCTGGAACTCCTCCCACCTGTAAACGATGCCACTAACTCCGATTTAAAATGTACCTGACCAGTCTGATTTAATAACTGGTGTAATCTGCTGTTTTGTCCTTTTGTCATTTTACCACTCTATCATTTGCCCCTCAAACACATTACCCGCTTTAAAGAACCAAGCCTCAAAATCAGCCTCGCTCTTAAATCCATCCGCCCGCCAAAACCCTTCCAAGTCCTGCACACGCTCCTTATTCACATACACCTCAATGCCCGTTGCAGGATTGTACATCGCCACATCGCTAACCTTAGTGCAAATCGCTTCACCAATCCGCACAGGCTTAAACCGAGGACCACTCTTAAAAAACAGATTATCCCCAACCTTAAACAACCGCTTGCGGTATGCCCTTATCGTTCTGCTCTTGGTGCCAAGCACCACCGCCTCAACAAACTGACTATTAAAATTAACCGTTGGCATCTCCCTTAATCGTTTAAATGTTGATGAGGTAGGTCAAATACTTTTGCGAAAATCGGATTGATGTTTTTTTGAAGTTCCACCAAAAACTTAAATCGAATGGCATAATCTGCAACATAAAAACCCTCGGGATTGCCTGAATACAATGATTTAGCAATTGGTATAATATTGCCAGATTCTATCTTTATCAGCTTTCTAATTAAATGCTCGCATTCAATTAAAGTCAAGTCAATAAAAACCTTTATTTTTTCCAGATTGATACACTTTAAAAGCCTATCAATCTTCTTCTTTTCAGTAGCTTTCAAAGCTTCCTCTCCAAAAAAGAAAGGTGAACGTGTGCAATAATCATTGTAAACGGCTTTTGAAAATTCAGAAACCAATGCCTCCTTAAGTTCTTTTGTGCTCATATCCTTAACCGTTAAAAATTGATTCCCCATGTTCCACTGCCAACGATTCCATAAGCGCATCAGCAGCATAAACCGCAGCATTGGCAGCCTGCTTAATCACACCATACTGTGTAGTGTTATTACCTGTAAGCATCGCCATAAGCACCTCCTTGGCTATCTGCTCTCTTTGTTCTTTTTGTTCCTTTGTCATTGTTCCGTTTTCTGTTTTAACTTTTAAAGTGGCACCCGACAAGCACCTAATCCTTACCTCATCGGGTTACCACTTCCTGCCATTCGGCATTGAACCCCCGCCCGCATTCGCTGCATAGGTCCACCCAGCGGGGATTGATTGTTTAATTGAATAGCTTTAAATACTGCTTCTCTTTTTTTAAATGAGAGCTCTTAGATGCTTTTTCTACTTCAAGCCTGTGAATTGGCAATTCTTCATCCCAGTACACATCATCTCTTGACCTTTGATAGCATATAGCAATTTCAGTTTCGAGATTGATAGCTCCTTCTCGCCTGAGCTGTTTAATGTTTTCCAATAACTGTCTAACCGTCATAAAGCCTCCTTTCTGTTTTTATACCCCTTCGGCATCTCCCGCCTCTGTAAGTATTCGGGAAACTCACTTATATCCCTGCCGTGCCTATCCTTCAAACCCAGCTCCTTAGCTAATCCAGTACCCAACTGCTTTACAAAAACAGGTACTTCGTAATGCTCTGCGTATGCCACCACTTCTTCAATAGATGCGAGAGTAGATGGCCTGTAACCAAACGGTCCTTTGTCGTTTCCACTTTCCCCACCAACTATAATCCAGTCAGGAAGAAAAGTACCTTCAAATCGAACTATCTCAAGTATAGGCTCAACGCTTAAAAACTTAACCTTAGCAGGTATTTTTTCAAGGAAGCCAACCCTACCATATACCTCATTATTTTCCACACTCACCCCCAACCAAACATTTTCATAACCGCTACCCCAGTCAGCTGGCAAATGCTCCAACACCCGCTCTGGTCGCTTCGTCAATATCTGATAAGTCAAGTGAGGCGTTTTCTTAATAATCTCCCAAGCCTCTGCCCTAAACTCATCAGCCCTTGACTCAAAGAAGTCGCTCATTGAACAAGTGAAAACCAACGCAGGTTCCTTCCACTTCAAAGGCGCATTAAACGTCTTATCAGAGGCCCTATTTAACTGCCTACCTGCATTCTCGTAACCACTCCAACGGTGCGCATGACGGTGCATATAACAATTCAAGCACCCTGCACTTACCTTCATACACCCTGACCATGGGTTCCAAGTATGATCAGTCCACTCAATATTTGATTGCTCTGCCATTCGTTCCGTTTGTTTTAGTCCCCTTACCTAGAAAGGTTTATTGGTTTTCTAATTTTGCCTGTATGCCTTTTGAATCGCAGCCAACATAAACCTCATCACCGTGTAAATCATCCATCTCCTCAACAACGGTATAACTTTGGGCCTCAACTTTTTCAACACTTTCGGAAAGCGAATAACTAGGCAATGAAGAGATACCACCCTTCTCTTTTAAATAGCTATTTACTTTGTCTAATGCCTCATTATCAGTTTCAGCTTCAACTACAAAATCTTTAAACCTTGATTCTTTCACAGTTTCAACCATGCAGAATTTATAAATATTTCTCATCTCTCATTCCCATTCGGCACGTCCGTCTCCCCGATTGTACCCCTACCCGCATTCGATGCCAAGGCTAAACCAGTAGGGGTTGTGTTTTACTTTTTTACTTTATTCAGGGTAATCAAGAACTCATCCCCCGCATTGAACTTGTTGAATAAGTCCGTATTTGTAACGGTCATACTTAAACTGCCCGCTGGCGTCCACTTGCTCCAGCTCTTGTTTTCCTCACTATCGCCAATCACAGGCTGCATTGCCCAGATTTCAGAACCTTCAAGCTTTGTAATTGAATTAACTTTGAATTTTGCTTGCACTTTCATAACTGTTTTATTCGGCACGTCCGTCTCCCCGATTGTACCCCTACCCGCATTCGATGCCAAGGCTAAACCAGTAGGGGTTATTACTTATTTGTACTTCTTTTCTATCCGCCTAGTCTCTATGTAGATGGCTATGCCCATCACCCCCACAACCAGGGCAGCTCCCATCGCCATACCGCTTACAAGCACATACGGCCACCATTCATAAGGAAGCGTCATCTGCCCCTCCTTCCTCGGTTTCTACCTCGTCAGCCTCCACCGTTTCAACTACCACAGGAAGCACCGGCAACACGGCAAAATCTAGCTTGATACCCTGCCAAGCATTACCCGCTACTTTTTCAAAGAAGCGCACATAACTCTTGGTAGAGTTCACTTTGTAGCTTTCACGCAGCAACGCCAACCCACGCTTCCACTTCTCATTTTCAAAGCGGTCCTCCATTGCGTATAATTTCTGTACGAGTTTCGGATCAAGGTTGCCGTTCTTCTTTTCAAGAAGCGACATTACCAATTCCTTCGTTACCTCATCATCGGCATACTTCTCAAGTACAAATTCCGAAATCAGGGCAACCGCTTCGGTACTGCGCGCATCGTACTCACCTACGCCTTGGGTAGCATACTCAATTTTAAAGTTACCTTCCTTGTTTTTGAAGGTATAACTTGCCTGCGTGGTATCCCTTTCAGATTCCTTAATAATCCTCTTTAGGGTATCTAGCTTATCAAAAACATAGTTTTTGAAACTTTGCAGCCCCCCCAATATCTCCTTGGCTTCTTCGGAAATCTCGGTAACTGTTAAATCTTCTTCTTCTTCAAACAAGGCTCTAGCACTTCTTTGAAGTTCCTTTTTCGCCTGCTCTTCCGCTTGCCACTTCTGCTTCATTGCTTCTTCTTGGGCAGGGGTTAATACGGGTAATTCTAATTCTGTACTCATTTTAAACTGGTTTTAAATGGGGTTTAATTAATCTTGAATGGGTATTTCAAATTCTACGAGCTCCTTAAACTTCGGATGCTCCCTCGCCTTTTCAGGCAGTATTACAAATGGCTTCGTTTCGCCAAATCTGCTCTCTGTTATCGCCACCCCACTGTCCACTCGGCATTTAATGTCGCTCATATACCTGATGTCCTTCCCTGCCTGTGTCTGTGGTTTCCGTCCATATCCCTCCCAACTAATCATAATGAATGCCTTATTCGGGAATTGGCTGCGGAGCTCTCTGTACTGGTCCGCCGATAAACCCATATAATCAATAGAGTCTATGATTACGAAGTTGGCTCGGTTCTTCTCCAGTGTCTTTAACATTTGGCTGTAGCTATGCTTGTTGCCAATGCTTATTTCGGTGGCTTTCACTTCCGTAAGTCCTAACCGCTCACTGGCCTGTTGCAAACTCAATCCTTCCCCCTGTTCTATGCTGTTGAAGTAGATCTTGCCATACTGCATCAACTCCTTCATCAGCATCATTACAAAGGTGCTTTTACCTTGTGCGCTCTGCCCCCAAATCAACATAGAGAAGTTACGCTCGCAGTTGCCTAAGGTTTCAAGCAGAAAGCCGTCCCAGTCATAGCTTTTAAACTGGCGTTTGGCTAATCGTTGAAAGCTAAATGTTTCTGCCATCTCAAAATATCGGCTTCCACTGTTTCAAATGCTCCTCTTTGTACTTAACGCTCTTGTCGTCCGTAAATACCAAGCCACTGCGCTCTTTAGTTACCGCCAACCGCTTGCGGGCGTGAGTACTATTGTACAGGTAACCCCAAATGGTGGTGCCTGCCTCGGGTTTCAATTCCCGCAATTCATACCATCTATTTTCCATCTGTGTACCACTCTTCTATGATGTTCTTCAATGCCGTTTGAACCCGCACGCCGTCGTAATAAAATTGGTTTACTTCCGATCTACTCGGAGCAATGAATACGTTATTCGTGCTTCTGCAATAGTTGGTCAAGCCCTTATAAACCGTTTGGTAGTATTCTTCTTCTGTCATCGCCTTATCCGTCTATACCGTTACCACAAGAGCAAACACCCTGACCAACACAAGCCTCGCATTGGTTCACTACTACAGACACTGACTCCCATTCCTTGCCACCGCCTGCCATCACCTCAATGAAGTCTGTGAGGTTCTTTTCAGCCACCCTAACATCATCCCGACAAAGCGGATATACATCAGGAAAGTCCACGTTCCTTGCAGCCGTTTCAAGAGCACCTGCTAACTTAGTTCTCAAGTAATGCAGCTGTGTTATTTGTTCCTGTTCTACTGGTGTCATTTCTTTTTTTCGGTTTTAATACTGATGGGACTGCTTTCGGTGCCTTCCAAGTAATCTAATGTTTGGAGTACTACTTTGGCTCGTTCTTTTTCGGTGCTTTTCGCATCAAACAGATGCCCTTCTGCACTCGTTCTTAGCTTCCTAAGTTTGGTTTTGAAGTATTCCTTACTAGCCATTCGACACCTCCAATTCTGCCATACGTTGGTTATGTTGCAACTCCCCAAACAATGCCCTGAAATCTGGACTCTTTTGATGCAGTGCTTGTATTTGTGCTTTGTCCGTAATACCAAACTGATTGGCTGCTGCTGCCACGTCCTTTAAATTCATTCCTGGTACGTGTAGCACTTGCGCTCTAAACCTACTTACTATCTGCGGGAAGCAATGCGCTCTCATTCGGTTGCGCCTTGCCTTCGCTTGCAGATTGCTCCAATAGTTATTGGCACCTACCAATACTATCGCACATTGTCCTTCCAAGGCATCGTAAATAGCTTTAATGGTGCTGTAGTTGTGGTCAGTCAGATTTTCCGCCTCATCCACTATTATAATCGGGTTCTTTACTTCCGATAGCTTGGCTTGGATATGCTCTCTTAAGTCATACTGACTTTCATAGATGCCTAAGCCTAGCAACGAACCCAATACTTGTACAAACTTCTTTGGTGTAAAGTCCGCTGCAGCTGTAATCTTATAAGTGCCTATCGGGTATTTGCTAATGAAGGAGTTGATTGCAAAGGTTTTGCCTGCTCCGGTATTGCCGTCTATTACTCCCGCAAGCGACCAGTGCTTTAACTCTGCCAGCTTGCCCATAATAGACCTGTAACTATCGGTTTCTACCACATCCACGCCTAAGCCCATCGCCTTGGCAAGTGAAGTAAACACACTTTCAGGGATAGCGCTGCCATTCGAATAATCGTCAAACTTTCTCCCCAGTACGTGGGTAATCATTGCAGGATTAATCTTGGCTTTCTTTGCCAATTCTGCATTAGATACTGTTTTCTCTGCCTTAAAGCGTTCCACGGCTTGGGCAATTTTTTCTTTTTCCTCTTTGCTCATTCGTTATTTGATGGTTATTTGATTACTGATTAAAGTTTCTATCCGCCAAGCGCATCATTCGCTCGTAATGGCTATCTATGCTTTGTATCGGCGCAGAAGGAGCAGCAACCACTGGCACCAACTCTTCTTCCTCCGCTTCTTGGCTGTTGTTGAACATCTGCTCGTACATACTGGCTTCGCCTTCGTTGTACGCCTTCTTGGAGTAGTAGCTTATGCCCTCAAATCCCGCCTCTTGCGTAATCTGCTTGGCTTCTTCTGCTTTCTCTTTCAGTCTGCGCAATTGTTCCTTTTTGGTGGCTAATCCTGCCTGTACTTGTGGCACTGTGGTAGCATCGTAATCGGCTATCGCCCTTGCGGTGGCTACTTTCACATTCGCCCAGGCAATAAATCGCTTGTCGCCTTTGGTATCTTGGATATAGAGTGCCACTGGTGCATCCAAGTTTGTCGGATCTTGCTTTATCCAAAACCTTTCATTGGTATAGCGCAGCAAGAACTCGGTATCGGCGTACCAAATGCCGTTCACTTGCTCCTTGTACACTTCGTAAGTATGCTTTACAGTTCTAGTCGTTAGGGTTATACCCTGCTTACCATAAACCACGCTATCCTCACGCCACATATAAAACATTGCCAACTCATCGTCCTTGGTATAGGCTCTTGCAACATCGCTCTTACCCGCCTTATAGCGTTCCCAAGGGGTTTTGCCGTCCTTGCCTGGTGTATTATTCCAAGTCAATAGTGCTTCTTCGCCCAACTGTATCGCCTGCTCCCTTGTCGGTAGCTGGTCAACTGGTACGTTCAAATGCCTATCGTAGGTAGTCTTGGCACTGTTCACTCGGCTGCGTGAGCCTCGTGCTGTTATATTCATACCTGTGAAGCTGTCAAAGCTTCTAAGGATAGTATCCTGGAAGCGACCAAACGTGCGCTCAATCAATTTCGACTGACCGTTATTCGGCATCGCAGGGAAGTGAGTGCCTTGGTAGTAGTGGTTGAAGAAGCCTTTATTAGCTCCGTCATTATCCCACATCACCTGATGAGGAAAACACCTACCCGCCACTTCCATCGCCTTGCGCATCGCTTGCGATACTGCTGCACTATCTTCTTTTTCGGTAAACACCCAACCCAAGAAGCAATCTGAATGTCCGTCCATTACAGCGATCATATTCAACCTTGCCTTGGCAATCATTTTGCCCGCACGGTCTGCCTCTTGGTAGTACATATTGTGCTTAGTGCCATCTATATACCATATCGCATCGCTAAAGCTTGGTCTGCGTGTCATTAACGTGTACCCAAACCTTGCTTTGTGGGCCTGTAAGCCATCACGCTGCAACGCTACTATTTGCGCTGTTTCAGGCTGGTTTAAACGGCGTTTAACGGTGTTATAAGATATCGCCTCCAAACCTTTTTCAAGTTTGTCAGCCTCTTTCTGATAGCTTGCAAATACCTGTCTTGCACTTGGCTTATTCTTACTGCTGGCAAGGTCTATTAGGTACGCCTCACCTATCTCAAATAGCTTTTCGGCATTTCTATTGCCAAAGCTGCTATGGATTAGCGTAATCGCTCCCGCCTCGTGATAGGCTTGCAACTTCGCCTCTATCTGCTTTACAGTTGCAGGAAGTTTTACTCCTTCTGCTCTTGCGCAATCCACTAAAAACGAAAGACAATCTTTCCACGTCTTGCAACCTGTCAACTGCTCACGTTCCGCTTTATTCTGAAAGCAAGGCAGCGATATTAAATTCAGCCACCTACTTACTGCAATGTATTCCTGTTTTTTTGCTTCGGGCAATCCACCCAGTGCCTTGCCTTGCAATTCACCTGTGGCAGGATTCGCCACTTCACGAGTTACTTTAAACGTATTCAACACTTGCAAATCCTCCACCGTAGCAGCTGGCAACATTCTCAATATCGCCATCTTACCAGTCTGTTGGGCTTGCGCTCTATACTTCGCCATCATCTCCGCTTGTGTCGGTAACCCGCAGGCCTTTACCGTTGCAGCAGGGATGCTCGCATAAGCAACCAAGTTCTTGCGCTTGTCAGATGGATCACTAATGTTCTCCCATCCCTTGCCCTTGCCCGACCTGAAACGCTTAGTGCCAATGAAAATAGTATTTTCAGATACACCCAAGGCTTCCAATTCAGACCATTCCAAGAAAAGTGTTTGATTGATAAGTTTCAAAGCCTTACTGTTTAAAGTGTTGAGGTGCCTCCTTGGCTTCAAAACATTCCCCCAGTCAATAACCGGGGGCGTTCCACTACCATATTAATACACCAAATTTGGAAGCGACTAAGGGACTCGAACCCAAACCCGAAGGCAACCGTTATCGCTTTTTAATTAGCCCCGATGCAGTACATCGGGGTTAACTCACTAAAAAAAACTCTGTCATTACTCTCAGCTATTGGTGGAGGCTAGCGAGGAGTTGAACCTCGTCCCCTGTGCCTACCTAGCCTCACCATTCCCGCTGCGTTTCGGTTTTTAAAGCTCAATACCCTCTCGTTGTCGCTGTGCATTCAAGTAATTAGCAGTTATCTGTTCAGGTGTTAAATCCACCCCTTCGCTAGCATCTGCCATCGGGTTCTCTTGGCTTACATACATATAGCCTTCACGACTACTATGTATTTTTTCAAACTCCTCTTTTTTTAATTCTCTGAATCTGCGGGCAGCTTCATTAAGAAGTTGTTCTTGCGTAGTTTCAATGGTTACCACCGCCTGTTGATAAATATCTACGGCAATAGCAACTCTAGGATTTAACGGAAGCTTGCCATTTACTTGCTTATAGATAGTTTCCCAGTGATACTCACCAAGAAAAAACAGGTCTGCAACTACTTTAGAGTGCACTGTGTTAAATTCTTTTTCTTTGCTCATTCGTTTTTTACTACATTCGTTCGACTGATGCAAACATAACAACAAAACGGGATATGTCAACATTTATTGATAATAATTTATTAACAATTCGGGATAGATTTATCTATGTAGTTGATACTCAAAAGGAAACTTCTGAAAGAAAATTAGCAGAAAAACTTGGCATATCCCCCCAAAGGCTCAATAAGGTCGTAAAAAACGGCACTGAACCCTCAACTGAACTAATATCACTAATCGTTGACAGGCTTGGGGTAAATCCCTTTTGGTTGCTACACGGCAAAGGATCTCCATTTACTAACCAAAGCGGCTATAGTACCGCTCAAGAACCACCGCCTGGTTATTCCAATGCATCTACCGTTGGCTTTATTACGCCAACTGCAACGGTCCGCTACCTGCCTGATATGATGGTATCTGCTGGTTATGCCGATATGCTTACCAGTAGCCAAGTGGAGTTATTGCCCGTTTCTTTTCAGCCTACAGCCGAAGAACAGGAAAAAGGAGTAGCGGTTAAGATATATGGCGATTCAATGGAGCCTGCAATTCAAGATGGTGCCACTGTTTTCCTTATGCCTCTTACACACGGCCAATGGCTGCGTATAAGTAAAGGCGTATTCTTTTTTGATACCGATAACACACTTACTATTAAGCGTATCGCCCAAAACAACTTGCTCGGCACCCCAGCAACTATTACCCTCCAAGCCGATAACCCAAAATATCCAAACCTTACTCTGCCTGCAGAAAGCATCCGTGCCATCTGGAAGGTAACTCAAATCTTAAACCAACCAGTCCATTAATAGCTATGTTACCAGAGCAAAAACCAAACATCAAAGTATTCTCCTCACCCCAACAACTTGAAGAACGAAAGAAACAGGTTGAAGAAGAATTAGAAGCACTTAAATCTGGTTTATGGTACCCACTATCTGATCAGGAAAAACAAAACCACAACATCAGACGAGCCGACCTTAAAAAGATGCTTGCTCTTGAAAAGAAGGCTTGGCAAGAAGTTGAAGCATCCCGTGTAAAGTGGGATCTAATAAACAACCAACTTAAGTGGCTTAATCAGTCCCCAAAACAGCGAAGAACCAAAAGAACAGTTGCTATTGCCACCATTTCCTTAATCGGACTGGTAATTGTTTTAGCAATTGCCTTGAGCGACAAAAACCCATCGGCAAAAATTAACCCCGAGATAACCAACAGCTCTTTCGATGGATCTGTATTTGTTTGCGAGCAATATATTAAAGAACGCCTGAACGATCGCAGCAGCTACGAGTCAGTAAGCTGGACCAAGGTTATAGAAAAACAAGACGGCCTACTTACAACCACCGCTACCTTCCGAGCCAAGAACGCTTTTGGAGCTTACATCTTACAAACCTTCACTTTTACTTATACCAAAGAAGGAACCATTATTTCGGCAACCCAACTGTAACAAACTTTTCTCTAAAACCATCCTGCCATAACGGCAGAATAATACATCCCTCTCTTAAAAAGCCTGATAGCCTATCAGGCTTTTGTTTTAAGCTACGTAAACGCCCACAATCTTCTTTTTGTGCAAAAAACTACCCAAACCGCCTATACGGCGAATGTACCACTAAATGTACCACTAAATGTACCCGTAATATTGTAAAATATCCTATTTATACCCCTATTTTACTGTTGTTTTTGCCCGTTTTTAGCCCCTTTTTTAAGCCTATACCGCCCATTCCTTACAACTTATTCAGCACCCTTTAAAGTACTTTAAAGGCGCACCTATCCCGCTGGTGCTTTGCCCTGCATTTCCTTTAAATCTGCTTTAAAGCACCTTTAAACCCACTTTTTAGGCACTAAAAAAGGGCATCCCGCCCCTATTTATATACCACATATCTACTTTACCCCCTCCATCCTTTAAAGCCCCTTTAAAGAATTGCACTGCCGTTCTACTCATTTCCAACACATCGGAAATTTTGTTTTTTGTCCCCCCTTCGCAACCCTCAAAAAATCAAATACTTACCCTCACCCCTCAATTCAAAAAAGGAAATTTTGTTTAGCCCCCCTTATA
>JAIXRY010000006.1 GCA_027484965.1 bacterium
ACATCACTATCTTGTAGTTCAGACAGAACACTTAAAACAAACATCACAAACCTCAACAACACAACACTCAACCAAATCACATCACTTAAACCTGTAACATACACATGGATAAACGATACCACTAACCAACAACAAACAGGTTTCATCGCACAAGACGTAGAACAAATCTTCCCATCTCTTGTATCTACTGATCCTACAACAAACCTCAAGTCTCTTAACTACATAGGTCTCATTCCATACACTATAGAAGGTATCAAAGAGCTTGATATTAAGGTTAATAAGCAAGCATTACTATTTAATAATGATCAAACTAGATTAGATAAAATAAAAGTATTTTTTGATAATTTGTTTGGTGAAAATAAGATGTGTATTGATGATGAAACATGTCTTACAAAACAAGATGTTCGTACACTTTTGGAAATTGTTAAAACTCACCAACAGACACCTGTTATTGAATCTGTTATTAAAAATATCCCAAATTCAGAAAATAATGTCGTTGATGAAAATTCAGAAAATCCTATTGATCAAAATGTAATAGAAGAAGAATCTAATTCCACAGAATAGGTTTTAATTAAAATAATTTATGATATATAATAAATCTATGATGAAGAAAATATTATTACCTACGCTATTGTTTTTGGGTATGTTCTCATTTGCTTCAGCAAGTCAATCTATAGGAACTATAGATCCTCAAAATCAAGGTTTTAGTAAAGCATACTTGGTTAATAATGGAGGATTAAATAATATATCTCGCGAGATTACTGTTGGTAAATTTGTAACGCAAAATAGCCAAGATAGTCTCATAACAGATTTTAAAATCAGTGGATGGATGTGGGGTGCTGCAACAGGATGGATTTCTTTTACTTGTGAAAATACAAACTCTTGTGCTTCTTCAGATTACAAAGTCACTATAGATAGAGAAGGATATTTGAGTGGGTATGCTTGGGGTCCACAGGCTGGTTGGGTTAATTTTGCACCAACAGGAGCAGGAAATCAGACTGTTAGAATTATGGCCAATGGAGATTTTGTTGGATATGCTTGGTCACAAGTATTTGGATATATATCATTTAATTGTTCTAATGATAGTTCTTGCGGAAGTACAGACTTTAAAACATCTACAGATTTTGTACCTGTAAATCTTAGAAAAAATTCTGTTGTACCTATTAATTTTTTGGTAAAGCAATCAGAAAAAGCAATTAATGAAGTTACTGCTCTAGATATTAAAAAAGATGATACTAATAAAGATAGTACTAAAACTGTTGCAGATAAAAAAGTAAAAGAAGTTACTCCTGTAACAAATACACCAAAAGGGACCACATCCTCAACTCCTAAATTGATAGAAGGCCCAACAGGAACACCTAATATTGTAAAATTTGTACCAACATCACAACCTCCAGAAATTACACAACCAAAAGGTTCTCCAGAAATAAACAAAACAGCAGAAGATCAAAAAACAGCAACAGATCCAGTAAAAAATGATTTGAAAAAGAAAGCTGGACTTGGAATACTTGCAGCTCTTCTTCTTATATTCTTAATGACAAGAATATAAAAAATAGTAATTAGAAAATAAAAAGAGCGGGACCCTTCGGGTCCCGCTCTTTAATTATTGCACTTTATTTTTAGAGTTCTCTTTTTGATGGAGCCCATTTTTTCATATGGTGGAAACTATCATTGAATAGTCCCATATGCATTGCTGCTGTAAGAACAGCGCGCATACAATTGTAATCTTGTTCAAAATTGTGTGTCCCAGCCTTCCATCCATTTCCTGTTTCAGTATCTTCGTTATCAAGTTCTTTGTAAATTTCTTCTGGTGAGAACCATTTTACTTGCTCAATTTCACTTTTTTGTATTTCAAGCTCACTACTGTCACCGTCAAAAATAGTAATGTAGTCACGAACCCAAAGACGAGACTCTTCCTTTTTACTTGTGCGCCAAGGTAGAAGTTCTTCTTTTTCTACATTTATACCAATCTCTTCTGCAACTTCTTTAATTGCATTATCATCGTATGTTTCTTCTCCAGAAACGTGTCCACCAAAGTGTGTCATCCACCATCCTGGGAAGCGTTCTTTGTTCAGAGAACGCTGGTGACAAAGAATTTCACCTTTTGTGTTCATAACGAAGATATTTGTCGTTCTGCACCAAAGCTTGTCTCCTATAACTTCTTTTCTTGTGAGTTGTTTTCCTACAAGATCTCCTGTGTGTTCATCTACTATTTGAAGTAGTTCTTCACCTAAATTATTGTGTGGTGTCATATATTATTTAAAAATTAATAAAAATCAAAAAACGCTCTGACGAGTGTTTTACTTTAGAACTCATTTTTAAATAGACTCTGAATATGTTTAAAAATTCGGGGTTTATTTAAAAATGGGTTCTGTCGATAATATAACATTTTTATCTTATTTTTCAAAATAACAGTATATTTAAAAACATATATATTTAAAAGTTTTTGGTATTCTTTTCCACAATAAAATATCTTTCGCTAGTTGAAGTTCCTATTCAATCTGAAGACATTGTTGTATAATAAGTAAATGGAAACACATACAAAATTTTCAAAATGGGCACTCATTATAGGAATAGTTATAGTTCTTAATTTGTTTTTTAACTACACACTATCTCTAGTATATGGTGAACCAAAATATGAAGATTATATAAAACAATCTCAAGTTATAGAGAATATTAAAACAAAAGAAAATTGTCTTAGTCTTGGAGGACAATGGAGTGAAGGTCAAAAGATGGAACCTGTAAAAACTGGAGAAGAAGTTGTAGAAGGATGGTGTGATCAAAATTACACAAATCAAAAAAACTACGATAGTGCAAGAAAAATATACGAAAGAAATGTATTTATTACACTTGTAATACTAGGTGTAATATCTCTCGCGATTGGAATTTTTGTTTCTAATATTGTCCTTGCTCCAGCTCTCTCATTTGGTGGAGTACTATCATTTATAGTTGCTTCGATGCGTTACTGGAGTCTTGCAGAAAAGGGAATTAGAGTATTTATACTTTTTGTCGCTCTTGCTTCACTAATAGGGCTTGCGATTAAAAAATTTAATCAAAAATAGACTGTATGAAAATTAAATTCACTTCAGTTTTGATTGGCGTAAAAGATATCCTCAAATCAAAAATATTTTATGAAAATGTTTTTGGTGTCGTTTTTGATGAAGTGAGACCGCCTTTTTCAAGTTTTATTTTGAATGGAATTGAGTTTCAAATTGAAGAAAATTCTGCGGACAGATCCTCTAATTGGGATAAAAAATACTTAGGAACTCCAAAAGGTCTTTGTTTTGAAACAGATAAGATAGAAGATTTTTTAAAAAATGTTTCATCTAATAGGGGAAATGTATCTGAGATAAAAACGTATTCTTGGGGCTATAGGGAAGCAGATTTTTCAGATCTAGATGGCAATTCTTTTATTGTTGAACAAAAAATAATTTAAATTAAAAACCCTCGAAATTTCGGGGGTTTTTTGGTATTATGGAGTATATGAAAAAAGTGGAAACATATAATCATTTAAAGATAGAGAAAAAGTGGCAAAAGTTTTGGGACGAAAAGAAAACTTATCAAACTCTCTCTGTAGACAAGGCAAAGGTTAAAGGGCTTAAACCTTATTATGTACTTGATATGTTTCCGTACCCATCTGGAGCAGGTCTACACGTAGGCCACCCTCGTGGATATATTGGATCTGATGTCTTTGCTCGCTTCAAAAGAATGCAAGGATTCAACGTGCTTCATCCAATGGGATTTGACTCATTTGGTCTTCCCGCTGAACAATACGCCATCAAGACAGGGAAGCACCCAGGTCCATTTACTGATTCTCTTGTAAAAAAATATAAAAAGCAGTTAGAGATAATTGGTTTCTCTTATGACTGGTCACGCGAAGTGGAGACACATTCTCCAGAGTATTACAAATGGACTCAATGGATATTCTTACAACTTTATAATAGTTATTATGATACAAAGAAAAACAAAGCAGAGAGTATTGAGACTTTGATAAAATATTTTAATAAAAATGGAAACAAAGATTGTAATGCTTTCACAAATGATAGTGCAATTTTCTCAGCGCTTGAGTGGAAGAATTTTACTGAAAAAGAAAAGCAGTATGTGCTCATGAGTTATAGACTTGCGTATGAAGGATATGCAGAAGTAAACTGGTGTCCGGAAATGGGAACAGTTCTTGCAAACGATGAAATCATTGAAGACAAAAATGGAAATATGGTTTCTGAGCGCGGAGAATATCCCGTAGAAAAGAAAATGATGCGTCAATGGTTCATGCGAATTACAGCATATGCAGATAGACTTATCTCAGGTCTTGATGAGATTGATTGGTCTTCTTCTATAAAACAAACTCAAAAGAATTGGATAGGGAAATCAGAAGGTTCAGAAATAACTTTCTATATTGAAGATAAAGAATTTGGAAATTTTATTAGTAATGTAGATATATTTACAACACGTGCAGACACCCTCTTTGGTGTTACATATATAGCACTCGCAATTGATCATCCAATTGTTGAAAGACTACTAAAAGAACAAATTACTAATTGGGATCAAGTATATACATATATACAAGAAGTAAAAAAACAAGAAAAAAATGATCTAAAAGAAATCACAGGCATAAAACTTGAAGGTATTGTAGCGAAGCAATCATTTTTAGATATTGAAATTCCTATATATTTAACTAATTATGTTCTTTCAAATTATGGTACAGGTGCAGTTATGGGTGTTCCTGCACACGATGAACGTGATTTTAAATTTGCAGAAAAATATGATTTACCTATACAAGAGGTAATCATTCCTTCGGTTATAGACCTCTCAAACCCTCCACAAAAAGGAAAAGAAACAAAAACAAGAAATACAGTTCATGTTATTGTTTATAATAAAAAAACAGATTCATTTTTAACTTTACGTTGGAAAAAATTTGATTGGCATACAATTGTACTTGGAGGTATAGATGATGGAGAGGATGTTATTAATGCTGCTCTTCGAGAAGTCAAAGAAGAAACAGGGTATTCAAATCTTTTATTTAAAAGAATTCTTGGTGGAAAGATTGAGGCAAAATATTTTGCAGCTCATAAGAATGAGAACAGAACAGCTATAACAACTGGAGTTTATTTTGAGTTGATTGACGAAACAAAAGTTGATATTTCTCAAGAAGAGAAAGATAATTTTGATATTGAATGGGTTAAATCTTCAGATTTTTTTACAAAGAAAATGACTAATTCAGAGCTACCTTTCTGGATTGAAAGACTACAAAAAGGAAAAAATGAAGCTTTTTGTGATTATGGAACATTAATTAATTCAGGTGACTTTGATGGTATGGATTCAGAATATGCTCGTACAAAAATTACCGAAAAGGTTAAAGGAAAAATTGTTACCAAGTACAAAATGCGTGATGCAATATTTGCACGCCAAAGGTATTGGGGTGAGCCAATACCGCTTATTCACACAAAAGACGGTCTCATTGAAACTGTAAAAGAAAAAGACCTTCCACTTGAACTTCCAAAAGTAAAATCTTATCAACCTAGCGGTAATGGAGAGTCACCACTTTCAAGTGTGTCTTCTTGGGTTAAATCTGGTTATGAGACTAATACAATGCCTGGTTGGGCTGGGTCTTCTTGGTACTTCTTGCGCTATATGGATCCAAAAAATAAGAAAGAGTTTGCAAGTAAAGAAGCTCTTTCATATTGGAAACAAGTCGATATGTATATAGGTGGAACAGAACATGCAACAGGTCACTTGCTCTACTCACGTTTTTGGCACAAATTCTTAAAAGATATTGGATATGCAAAAACAGAAGAACCATTCAAAGCTCTTAAAAATCAAGGTCTTATTCTTGCTACGGATGGAAGAAAGATGAGTAAGCGCTGGGGTAATGTTATTAATCCAGATGAAATAGTGAAGACTTATGGAGCAGATACTCTTCGTGTGTACGAAATGTTTATGGGCCCATTTGAAGCATCTCAACCTTGGAATACAGAAAGTATTATTGGGTCACGTCGCTTTGTTGAGCGTGTATTTAGACTATCGGTTAGTGTGTTAGAAAATAATATAAAAGTTTCAAATAAAGAAAGTTTGAGAGCTCTCCATTCTATTATTGAAAAAGTTACGAGTGATATACAAAATTTTTCTTTCAATACTTCTATTTCAGGAATGATGATTGCTCTTAATACTTTTGAAAAAGAAAATCAATTATCAAAAAATGATTTCCTAAAATTCCTCTCACTTCTCGCACCTTTTGCTCCACATATAGCAGAAGAGTTATGGAATAAATTTGGACAAAAGGGAAGTATTCACACTTCAGTATTTCCAAAAGCTGACAAAAAATATTTAGCACAAGAAGAAGTTATTATTCCTATCTCAGTAAATGGAAAAGTTCGTGCGGAAATAATAGTTTCTCCAAAAATTTCACAAGAAGATATAGAAAATATTGCAATAAATAACGAAAAAGTGAAGGTGTGGATAGAGGGAAAGGAAATTAAAAAATTTATTTACGTACCTGGCAAGATTGTGAATATAGTCATTTAATCCACTCGGAAAATTGTGCTGATTGAGGTATAATGTCTTAGTTACAAGAAGTTAATTATTATCATTTATACTTTATATGGATCCAGTACAACAACCCTCTAAAAAGGTAAGTTTGCTCAATAAACTTTCATTTTTTAGTTTTATATCAACTATTGTTCTTTTGCCTATATTCTTTATTCCAGGAACAACAATCTCTTTGGATATTGCAAAAGGTTTTATCCTTGTATTAGGAGTATCTCTTTCATTTTTGTTTTGGCTTATTGCAAGACTGGTTGATGGAGTTTTTACTATTCCAAAAACACCACTCATAACATCACTCCTTGCTCTTGTTGGTGTGTTCTTTATATCAGGTCTTTTTTCCAAGTCGCCATATAAATCAATATTTGGACAAGGTTTTGAGCTGGGTACAGCTGTATCAATGCTTGTAATGTTCCTTATCTTTTTCTTGTCTGCCACTCATTTTCAAATAGAGTCAAGAATCAAGAAGCTTTTTGGTGGATTGTTTGTAACTTTCTCTCTCGCAATTATTTGTACTGCAATCATGGCTTTCTTCGGTAACAAAGCCATGATTGCAAATTTCTTCGCACCTGTTGCGGGTGGAAGTATGATTGGTGGTTGGAATGATTTTGCTATTCTTGCAGGACTTGTGGCAATACTTTCTCTACTAGGTCTTCAGTTTATTGAAACAAAGAAAATAGCTAAAATTGGACTATCACTTGGGTTGGTGTTGTCTATTTTAGTGTTAGGTATAATTAACTTCACTTCAGTATGGTATGTTCTTGGAACTATAGCTCTTATTGTGTTTGTATACTCTCTCTCTATTTCAACTCCTTCTGACAATGCTTCAAATCCTAACGAAAAACAACTTCCTCTTGCTCCATTTTTTGTTGTTCTTGCATGTCTATTTTTCCTTCTAGGAAATAGTTTGGTAAGTGATTTTGTTTCAAATAAATTAGGATTTTCTAATTCAGAAGTTCGCCCATCTCTGTCTACTACATTTACTGTTGGAGGAAAATCTCTAATCAAAAATCCTCTAAGGTTTGTTGTTGGTGCTGGACCTAATAGATTTTCACAAATGTGGGCAGAATATCGTCCTGCAGATTTAAATCAAACAATGTTCTGGGATACACGTTTTAATTCAGGATTTGGACTAGTTCCATCTCTAATGCTTACTACAGGTTTGATTGGTATTGTTGCATTTATATGGTTCTTGATGGTTTTCTTATTTACAGGATTTAGAACGATTATTAGAAGTCTCCGAGATAGAGATGGAGGCTTTATGTTGATTGGTACTTTCTGTAGTGCGCTATATCTATGGATATTTGCAATCATTTATGTACCAAGTCTTTCTTTGTTTGGAATGGCTTTCGTAATGACAGGACTTTTTGTTTCAATATTAGTAAAAAGAAAACTTCTTCCACTCCATGATTTCTCATACCTGAACGATCCAAGAAACAGTTTCTTTGCTATTCTTGCAATTATTGTTTCTGTAATGATTACGGTTTCAGCTGTTTATCTGATTATTGGAAGATATGCAAGTATTTCTTCATTTAGTAATACAAACAAATCAAAAGATTTAAACGACGCAGAATACAAAATAATTAGAGCTATTCGTCTGTCTAATAATAATGATGTTTATTATAGAACTCTTTCTGATTTGTATCTTACAAAATTAAATAATCTTCTCAGTGAAAATAAAGACAATCTTAAGTCTGTAGAAAGTGATATTCAAAGTACTTATTCAAACTCTGAAGCTGCAGCAAGACAAAGTACTGTTATTGACGCAAGTGATCTTTTAAACTGGCTTCAACTAGGAAAAGTTTATGAGACAGGCGTTGCTTTGCAAAACAAAGAATCATACGAACTTGCTAAAAGTGCATACGAGCAAGCAAAATTGTTGAGTAAAAACAATCCAAGTCTTACTCTCTCTCTTGCTCAATTAGAAAAGACAAACAAAAATAATGAAGGAGCAATATCTTTTGCAAAAGAAGCTCTTTCTCTAAAAGGTGACTATGTAAATGCATATTATTTCTTGGCAGGTATTGCTTTTGAAGCAAATAATAAAGAAGATGGTTTTTATTACTTGAATCAAGCAATAAAAACAAATCCAAACGATCCTAATGTTTACTTTACTGTAGGAGCAACAAAGTACAATCAACAAAGTTATGATACTGCTGTGCAAGATTTGGAAAGAGCTGTAAGACTTGCTCCTTCATCACTTGATGCACGCTATATATTAGCTCTTGCGTACAACAAAGCAGGCCAAAAGAGTGATGCAATTTCACAATTAGAATTTATTCTAAAAATCGCTCCAGATAGTGAGACTGTAAAAAAAGCATTAAATGATATAAAAGGTGGAGTTACTACACCAGCAGAAACAGTAGATACAGCATCTACAGACACTTCAGCAAATTTGACTGACGATAAAAAGACCACAAAGAAAAAATAATCTATGGTTAAGCGTGTTATCGAGGTTTTAAGTCGCGAATTTTCTAATGTGCATCAAGCGGCGCTCCTTTTGGGAGTAGCTGCTTTTTTGTCTCAAATGCTGGGACTTGTTCGAGATAGGTTGCTTGCCAACATAATTGGACCTTCTACAAATCTTGATATTTATTATAGTGCGTTTCGTATTCCTGATTTTCTTTTTGTTTCTGTTGCTTCATTGGTATCTATCACTGTTCTTATACCTTTTATTGTTGATGCTCTAAATAATGATAGTGAATCAAAAGAAAAAGCTAGACTTTTGTTCTCAAATATATTTACAGTTTTTCTTCTTCTCATAACTTTTGTTTCATTTATTGTTTGGATATTTTTACCCAAAATAATCCCTTTTGTTACTCCAGGATTTTTTGGAGAAGAGCTCCGTCAAGTCATAATAGTGAGTCGAATAATGTTATTACAGCCAATACTTCTTGGGCTTTCCAATTTATTTGGTTCTATCACTCAGCTTTATAAAAGATTCTTTGTTTGGGCTATTGCTCCACTCTTTTATAATCTAGGTGTTATATTTGGAATTATTTTCTTTTACAAAAGCTTTGGAGTTGTAGGGCTTGCTTTTGGAGTTGTCATTGGAGCATTTATGCACTTACTCATACAGCTCCCAGTCTTATTTAAGTATAATTTCGTTCCTAAAATATCAAGTCCAAAAGTTTGGAAAGAAACAGGAAAGGTTTTTCTTCTTTCAATCCCAAGAACTATAGGGCTTTCTTGTAATAGCATCGCAGAGATTGCTATTATTTCTCTCGCTACAACATTTACTGTTGGTTCTGTGTCTGTGTATCAGCTTTCGTTTAATATGGAATCATTTCCAATAACCATTATAGGTCTTTCTTATTCTGTTGCTGTGTTTCCACTTCTTGCATCCCTTTGGAAAAAAGGAGACCATCAAAAATATTTAGAGTATGTTTCTAATGTTGCACGGCAGATTATATTTTGGTCATTGCCAATAATTTCTCTTTTTGTTGTTCTTCGTGCTCATATTGTTCGTGTTGTTCTTGGTTCAGGGAATTTTTCTTGGACACATACACGACTTGTGGCAGCTTCTCTAGCGCTGTTTACTCTTGCTGTGATTGGACAGGGGATGATACATCTTTTTGTGAGAGCGTATTATGCAAAAGGTGATACTTACAAACCTTTGTTTGTTAATATTCTTTCAGCTAGTTTTATTATATTATCTGCACACCTCCTTTCTTCTTTATTTGCTAGTAATCATACCTTTAGATATTTTATAGAATCATTACTTCGTGTTGTAGATGTGCCTGGGACAGAAGTGTTAATGCTTCCACTTGCGTATAGTATAGGTTCACTCATAAATGCTTTCGTTCTTATAATTCTATTTTCTAGAGATATGAAAATGTATGGTTTTAATATAAAACCAATAGCAAGAACTTTCTTATATAGTTTTGGAGCATCCTGCTTTATTGGGCTCGGCGCATATATGACGCTTAATATTTTTGTACCTCTTTATGATCAATCAACATTTATTGGAATTCTTCTTCAGGGGATAGTGGCGGGACTCGTTGGGACTTCTGTCGGATTAATTATCCTCAAATTATTGAAGTCACAAGAACTCGATAGTGCATATGTATCTATTCGTAAGAAATTCTGGAAGACCGAGGTCGTCTCAGATGCTCAAAATCCTGGATTATAATACAAAATCAAACAAGAGCGGAACCCTTCGGGTTCCGCTCTTGTATTTCTCTAACACTTTTCCCCACAAAAACCTATAAAATCTATACTATAATAAACACATGTTACGTACTCTCAAGTACTTCTTGAGCCGAGCCTACACGATAGTATCTATCGTGCTTTTTGTACTATCTTACGGAGCTCTCAAAGTATCAGCTATATACTATCCTACAGATAACATTACTAACCCTACCTGTGCACCAGGGGACTCTGGTTGTTATGTATCTCTTCTACCAGACCAAACATCTAAATCAGGTTCTTTACTCTTCTCTAATGGAAATAATCCTTCTTGGACATCTACTACCGGTTTGACTTGGGACAGCACAATTAACAACCTAACACTTAATGGAACTAACGATTTAGCGGTCTTGGGTTCTGAAATGATTGGTGCAACAGCAAACAGAGATTTTTCTTCTGATACAGGGAGTTGGACAGGCTCAAACTGGACTATTGGTTCTGGTGTAATTACTCATACAGCAGGTGCTCCTGATGTGCTTACTCTATCAAACTTGGCACTAACTAGTAGTCCTGTTGCTGCTACTGTATATCAAATATCATTCACAACAAACACAACAAGCCCTGGAGTTCTTACTGTTTCTATGGGAGGTGTGAATGGTTCTCCTGTTGGTCACATTGTAGGTACTGTTACTCAAGGTCAAAACATAGAAGCAACTAATGCAACAGAACTTAAATTTACACCAGATTCTGCTTGGGCTGGTACTATTGATAATATATCTGTAAAAGTCTTAACTCCGTCTAGTCCAGAACTGACAATTAAAAATCCAGGCCATGTTTTTGGTCTTCAGATTAGATCTGGAGGTTCTGGATTAAGAAATGTACATATTGGATACTTGGCTGGATCGAGAGCGACGGGCGGTCTTAGTCGTGTCCTTGTTGGTCACACAGCAGGTACTAATACTCAAGGTGGTAATCTTGTTTTTATTGGGACAGGTGCTGGCAGTGGACATGTTTTTGGTTTTTCTAATGTTATGATAGGTACATCTGCTGGCGCTAGTAATGTTACAGGTAATCATGTTGTATTTCTTGGTACAAATGCTGGGAGGTTAGGCTCAAGCGTTATATACTCTACAATTATTGGTAGTAATGCAGGATACTCAAGTCAAGGAAATTCAAATGTTTTTATAGGTTCTTCTACTGGATATTCTTCTGGGTTAAGTACTGAAAGTGTCTATGTTGGTAATAATGCGGGGTATTCGGCTACTGGTTCATATAATACTATTTTAGGAACATTTGCTGGTTATAGCCATACAGGGAATTACAATGTAACTATTGGTCATTCAGCTGCAGCTTCGGGTGTAACATACTCAGGAGCAAACAATATTTCAATTGGTGCTTATGTTAGGCCAATTTTAGCGACAGGAAGCAGACAGTTGAATATTGGAAATGTATTGTACGGCCAAGGTCTATATAATGGGACTTCAGTATCAGCTAGTGCTACAGCTGCAGGATCTATTGGTGTAGGTTCTGGAGATAAACTCTCTCGCTTCACAGTCACAGCTCCAGCAGACACCACAAACATCGGTGGTACAACCACAGCGAGTTCTTCAACAACCATCACAGGAGTCGGAACAACTTTCACCACATCTCTCGGTATAGGTGATCGTATCTCTCTTTCTTCTGCTTCATCTACTTACGCTACAGTTACAGCTATAGCATCAGACACATCTCTTACTGTAAATACTGCTTTAGGTAATGGGACATCTCAAACAATTAATCTAAAGAAAAGTATTTTCCGTCTAGATGACGCTTCTAATGTGACTGACTTTATTGTGAATGATCTTGGTAATGTCGGTATCGCAAACTCAACCCCCCTCTACACCCTCCACGTCGGCTCTTCATCAATCACCGGCATCGTCTCCCGTTTCCAAAACAGCACCGGAACATGTGACATCAACCCAACAACAACATCACTCTCATGTAGCTCAGACAGAACACTCAAAACAAACATCACAAACCTAAACAACACAACACTCAACCAAATCACTACACTCCAACCTGTAACATACACATGGATAAACGATAACACTAACCAACAACAAACAGGATTCATCGCACAAGACGTAGAACAAATCTTCCCATCTCTTGTATCTACTGATCCTACAACAAACCTCAAGTCTTTAAACTACATAGGACTCATACCTTATGCTATAGAAGGTATCAAAGAACTAGACATCAAACTCAACCAACTCTCATCATTAGATACAACACTTCAAGGATCATTCGCTTTCCTTCTTAAAGAAGTACTAGGAAACGTAAGTAATGGAATCAATGAACTCTATGTTAAGGTTGTTAAGAGTGACAGGGTGGAGACGAAGGAGTTGTGTACTACTGATGGAATATGTTTGAGTGAGAATGATATTAAGAATCTATACCAAATATCTCAAGAAAGAAATCAATCAAATCCACAAGTAGCACCACAAAATCCACCAGCACCAGAGACTCCTCCGGAAGAAGTTATTCCAGAAGAATTGCCTCCTCAAGAAAATGTAGAAGTTGTTCAATAATAAAAAGCCCTCAATTGAGGGCTTTTTATTTGGTAATGAAAAAAATAAAAAGATATGTTATAGTAATTTATACCTAAATCATTATTAATGATCGGTTAAATATTTTATGGCCCTATCGTCTATCGGTTAGGACACATCCTTCTCAAGGATGGAAGCAGGGTTCGATTCCCTGTAGGGTCACAAGTTAAAGCAATAAAAAAATCCGCCACCAGAATAACTGAAAGCGGATAGTAGATTGATTTTGTAATTCTAAAACTCTTTTTGTAAAACTAAACAAAGGTAATTTGAAACTACTGAGGTAGCAATCATAATATTTTTAAATTTTTCAATCTGATGAGTTGGTAACTGTGAGCAAATAAGCGCACTCATTTGACCAAGAGCATAAGAATGTTGATTGACTTGCTCTGACTTCATTAAATAAACCCATTGTCTGGTTATTCCATTAGAACTAATAGAGAGTGTCTGATCAATAGTTTCAAGTTGTGTTATTAATTTCTGTTTAAGATCAGAAGAAATATCTGGATCTTCTTTTAGAGATCTAAGATATAAAATGCTCTCTTCAGAAGCATTTTTCATTAATTCAAAGACTTTTTTCATATGGTTTCAATTAAAAATGATTTATTATATAATAAAATAATTTTATATATTTGTCAATATTATATATACTGCCAGAAAGATATATTTTAATAAACAGCATATAATGTCTTATATGTTTCTAAAAGAAGATTAGGTGAGCCCTAAAATAGAAATAATAAATACTAAAATTATATAACTAGAAAAAATACAAAAAGACCTCATTTGAGGTCTTTTTATTATTCATCATCACTATCTATTTTATCCAAAAGGATTGTTTCGAGTTCTGGAGACGCGCCTGTTATGCGGGTCACATCCTTGTCTATCTTCTTGAGTTCTTTTCCTGAACTATTGTAATGATTTATCACTGTACCAAGACTTCCACCTAATTTTTTGTGATATTCTTCATACACTTTTAGATGTTTTCCGAGTTCTTCGACGCGCTTCACGATATCTTTTGCGCTTTCTTCTATCTGCATCGCTTTCAGACCTTGGAGGACTGTTTGGAGATATGCGAGGAATGAAGTAGGAGATACGATGATCACTTTGTATTTACCAGCGGCGCGTTGAATCAGATTTTCTGTGTCTTCTGTGACTGCGCCGATTTTGTTTACGAGTAAGTCGTAATATATTGCTTCATGAGGAATGAACATAAATGCGAAGTCCATTGTGTTGTCGTTTGGCTTTATATATTTTGAAGTTTCTACAATTCTATTTTTCAAATCGTTTAAGAATATTTTTTCGAAACGTTCTTTTTCGGCAGGGTCATTTGTCTCTGTAATACGATTATAATTCTCGAGAGAGAATTTTGAATCGATAGGGATAATCTTGTCTTTGACGAAAACTACAGCATCAACAATGTTTCCATCTGGAAAAGTGTATTGCATTTGATAGCTTCCAGTAGGGAGGACATTTTTTAAAAGAGTTTCGAGATAATATTCACCCAAGATTCCGCGTTGCTTTGGATTTTTCAAGATGTCTTGGAGGTTTTTGAGTTGGTCTGCGAATGAGACTACTTGTTTGTTGGTCTCGTCGAGACGGGTGAGCTTCTCTGTAATATCACGAATGAGCTTCTGAGATTCTGTGGCTTGGGTTATATTGCTTTTGTTATTCTCACCAATTTTCTCGTCTACGACACGAGAGAGTTCTTGCATTTGAGAAAGGAGGAGTTGAAGACCTGTATTGTCCTCCTTAACTTCTGGTTTTTTGGAGATTTTTGAGAGAGTTATACTTACAAAAACTATAAGTATAATAACGAGAATTGAGAGAATTATAAGGATTGTTGTCATGAGATAATTTTATCATAGTTAGTAAATAAAACGAATGTATATAAGGTTTATTTGGAAAATATGAATACAAGATACAAAATACTTGCTTTTTTGTTTTATATATGCTATAATATTTTTAGTTAAGTTCTTTGAGTATTCACCTGAATCGCGAACAGGTGATAGTGAAAGCTCAGTTTTTATTTTATATAGAAATTCTGATTAGTGTTGATACTTTATCAGCGGGGTTGTGAAAAATCAGTTATCAGAATAATTTCTTTTGGGGTTTGATATATTTCAAATTTATTCTAAAACTCCAAGTAATAAGTAAAGAGCGGATTTTTTATTTAATGAATATCTGCTGGTATTTTTACCACTTGTGAAAGCATGCAAAAAACTGTCTTAAAGAATTTACTGCCACGAACTTATGTTCGTGGCTTCTTTGTTTTTATTTGCAAAATTAATTTTAAATGGTACTCTTTGGTTAGATTACTACTTACAATCGTCCGAACATAAAGGAAACCAAATTCTCTTGAATTGGTTTCGGAAAAAACATCACGGAAAAGATATGAGTAATAGATTATGTATACCCATAAAAAATGTTTATCATTTTTTCATAGGGTTGTTCTTAATAAAATTTTAAAATACTTGAATTGCAGAACTGAAACATCTAAGTACGCAAATTAAATTCAAGTAAATTCTATGAGTAGTTGCGAGCGAAAGTAGAATAGCCCAAACCATAAAAAATTTTACGATGCGAAACTATTTTATGGGGTTGTAGGACTCCCTTGGGAGTATCCTGAGTAATACGAAGTCGGAGATGCTTTGTGTGAATCTGCCGGCACCATCCGGTAAGGCTAATTTTGAAATTTTTTAAACCGAGTCCTCTAATATACTGTGAGGCTCGGTTTTTTATTTGGCTTTTTTTATTTCTCAAAATAGCGTATTCTTATATGTATAAATGGCTAAAGAATCAATATTTAAATTAAAGAGTAATTACAAGCCAGATGGTGACCAGCCGGTCGCTATTTCAGAGCTTGTAAAAGGGATAGAAAAGGGTTTACAAAAACAAACACTTCTTGGTGCTACTGGTACAGGTAAGACATTTACTGTGGCGAATGTTATACAAGAAATAAATAAACCTGCACTCATTATTGCTCACAACAAAACTCTCGCAGCTCAGCTTGCTCAAGAATTTCGTGAATTTTTCCCTGATGCTGCTGTACACTATTTCGTATCATACTATGACTATTATCAGCCAGAGGCATATATGCCAGCGTCTGATACATATATTGAAAAAGATGCACAAATCAACAAAGAGATTGACCGTCTTCGTCATGCGACAACTCAAGCACTCCTTACACGTAAAGATGTGATTATTGTTGCTTCTGTATCGTGTATATACGGTCTCGGTAGTCCAAAGGAGTACGAAAGTGTAAATCTAAAAATTGAAAAAGGAATGAAGATAGAGAGAAATGAATTGATGAAAAGATTGATTGAAATTCATTTCACTCGCACACAAGCAGATCTTTCGCCTGCACAATTTCGTGTGATTGGTAATAGAGTAGAGCTTATGCCTGTGTCTGAGACTATTATGTATCAGATAAATCTAAAAGGTGATAAAGTTGATTCTATTATAGCTATTGATGCTGTATCTTCTACAATCATAAAAGATTGCGAACATCTTTTTGTTTTCCCTGCGAAGCACTTCATTACAGCTGATGATAAAAAAGAAAAAGCAATAAAAGATATCAAAAAAGAATTGGATGCCCAATTGAAATTTTTTGAAAAAGAAGGGAAGCTTCTTGAAGCTGAAAGAATAAAAAGAAGAACAAATTATGATCTCGCCATGATACGTGAAGTCGGATATTGTAATGGTATCGAGAACTATTCTCGTGTCTTATCTGGCAAAAAAGAAGGTGAACCACCAGAAACTCTTTTGTCATATTTTCCTCACGACAAAAAAGGTAATCCAGAATTTATAACATTTATAGATGAATCACACGTAACAATTCCACAACTCCAAGGAATGTATGCAGGAGACGCTTCTCGTAAGAAGACTCTTGTTGATTTTGGATTTCGTCTTCCGTCAGCAAAAGATAACAGACCTCTAAAATATCCAGAATTCGCAGATAGAATAGGGCAGGTAATATATGTGTCAGCAACTCCAAGTGCTTATGAAAAAGAAGAGAGTTCTAAAATTGTAGAGCAAATTATTCGTCCGACAGGTCTTATTGATCCAGAAATACTTATTAAGCCAGTTACTCCAAGTAGTGAATATATAGGACAAGTGCAAGATTTTATTCTTGAAACAGAGAAGACTATAAAGAAAGGTTTTCGTGTGCTTGCGACTACTCTCACAAAGAAAATGGCTGAAGACTTGTCTGTATACCTAAAAGACAGAGGAATAAAAGCAGAGTATCTTCATAGTGAAATCAAGACTATTGAACGTATTCAAATTCTTACACAATTTCGTAAGGGAGACTTCGATGTGCTTGTAGGTGTGAACCTCCTTCGTGAGGGCTTGGACTTACCAGAGGTTGCTTTGATTGGAATTCTCGATGCTGACAAAGAAGGCTTCCTTCGTTCTGAAACATCTCTCATTCAGACAATTGGACGTGCTGCTCGTAATTCTGAAGGGCGAGTAATTCTCTATGCAGATAAGATGACAGGCTCACTTGAACGTGCAATAGGTGAGACAACACGTCGTCGCAATATTCAGCTTGCGTATAATAAAAAGCATGGAATTACACCAAAGACCATTCTGAAAAAAATTAATGATATTACAGAAGCTTTTGAATCTACTCACGGCAAAGCAGTGAACGCTGAACTTGCTCTTGATATAGAATTATTTAAAAATACTCTTTCAAAAGAAGGAAAGAAAGGTAATCTTGCAAAACTTTCTGATGAAGAACGTGAAGGTTTAGTATATGACAAGATTATAAAAATAAAGGAGAAGGCTATGAAAGACGCGGTGAAAGCTCTAGATTTCGAGACTGCTGCAATATTGCGTGACGAGATAGGAGTACTTCTTGATAGAAAGTCAAAATAAAAAGCAAGAATTAAATTAATTCTTGCTCAAAAATTTTTACTAGTTCATGTGCTAACTTTTCAAGTGCATGCTCTCTTAAATCCTCTCTATCCAAAATACATTTTCTGTTCCAATGAAATTTGCAGTAATTTTGATCTTCTACACTAGTACCTAACACTAAAATTTTTTCTTTCTTTTTTAATTCTCTAAAAATATCACTTCCATCAAAATTATTTTCTAAGTTATGGTCAAGCAGAACAATATCAGGATTGATTTGCTTTACTTTCTCTAGAATTTCTTCCTGAGTGGTTGATTTAAAAACTGTTATTATTTCAACTGTATTAAGTCCAACTTCTTCAACTAAGAATTTTTTAATTTCTAAACTCAAGTGCTCTTTGTCATCTATAATGACAAACACTTTTTCTTTTTGTGTATTCATTTTGTTATTTTTTTTGATAATATAATAAATAAAATTAAATATGTCAAATAAAAAGCAAGAATTATATTAATTCTTGCTTTAAGATTTGGACAACTCTTCTTTTTCTATTTTTCTAACTCCTACAACACCTCTATCTTGGGTATGTTTTTTTACGAGATCTCCATCCTTTATGTCTGTAGAAAAACATTGTCCTCTATAAAGACTTAGCTCATCGTAGTCTATAGGACTTGTATCCTGATCACTGCTAGGATTTGGATTTGTAGTAATATCTGTAGGGATTTCTAAATGTATATGTTCAGAGAGGAATAAAATGTTATTTTTGTTGTCTTGTCCTCTGTAAACATAAACTCTCCCTTCCTCTAACTGGTCAGGCTTGTAATGTCCAAGTCTGTACGAAGAGAATATTCCAGTACAAAATGCAATAAAGATTAAAAATAATAAAATAAAATTTATTTCTAAATTAATATTCTTTACCAATAATATTATTAGAGAGATAATAAATAAGCAAATGCTTATAAATAGCAGTACTGCACTGCCTAAAGAATGTGGCTTCATGATTTTTAGTTTTTTAATTTTCTACACTATAAATCTTTGAGCTTTGTTTGTCAAATACTATTGATATGGTATTATTGATACATATTTATGCAATCAAAGAAGACAAAAATAGTTCCATCTGACAGTATTATCGTTCATGGTGCTAGAACTCACAATCTAAAGAATATTTCAGTAGAAATGCCTCGTAATAAGATGGTGGCTATTACTGGTATGTCAGGAAGTGGAAAGTCATCACTTGCATTTGATACTATCTTTGCTGAAGGACAGCGTCGCTATGTGGAGTCTCTTTCTGCTTATGCGAGACAATTCTTAAATCAAATGCCAAAGCCAGACGTAGACGAAATTACTGGTCTTTCTCCTGCAATCTCTATTGATCAAAAATCTCGTTCAAACAATCCTCGTTCTACAGTGGCGACTATTACAGAAATATACGACTATCTCCGTGTTCTTTATGCGCGCGTTGGTCATCCTCATTGTCCAGAGTGTGGAGAAGAAATTAAGCGTCTTTCTAATGAAGAAATTGTTTCTTTTGTCTTAGAAAAAATAAATGAGTTTAAGAAAAATAACAAAAAAGATAAAACAAATTCAAAGGTGAAAACTGTGATGGGTGTAGAATGGAATGAAACAGAACTAGAAATATTTGCTCCTATTGTTCGTGGTAGAAAAGGTGAGTATTATCAAATGCTCTATGATCTTCTTGGAAAAGGTTTTCAAGATGTTCGTATTAATGGCGACATGAAAAAACTTCGCGAAAAGATAGAACTCGCAAAAACAAAGAAACACAATATTGATGTTCTTGTTGATACTCTTATGGTGCACGAGTTTTTTGATAGTATTGAAGGTGCTCGCATGAGACTCGCAGAGGGTATTGAACGTGCTCTTATTGAGGCTGACGGACTTGTAATAATAAAGATAGGTGATGAAGAATTCCTCATGTCTTCAAAGTTCTCTTGTCCTAATGATGGATTTTCTTTTCCTGAGGTTGAGCCAAGACTATTTTCATTTAATAGTCCTTATGGTGCATGTCCTACATGTAATGGGTTAGGTTCAAAATATTTTGGAGGGAGTGAGGTTTGCGATGATTGTAAAGGTGCTCGTCTGCGTACTGAAGCTATGCACGTATTTCTTGGCGGCAAGAAAACAAACATTGTAGACCTTACAGCACTTTCTATTGAAAATGCGATGAATTTTTTTGGAGATATTAAACTTTCAGAGCAAGAACGTGAAATTGCAAAAGTTATAATAAAAGAAATTGAAGCGCGTTTAGCTTTCCTTTTGAATGTTGGACTTGAATATCTATCTCTTAACAGAAAGGCGAGTACTCTCTCAGGTGGTGAATCACAACGTATCAGACTTGCTTCACAGCTCGGTTCACGCCTCGTAGGAGCGATGTATGTACTTGATGAGCCGACTATTGGTCTTCATCAAAGAGATAATGAAAAGCTTATCAAAACACTTGAAGATTTGCGTGATCTTGGAAATACTATTTTGATTGTTGAACACGATGAAGATACTATTTTTGCATCTGATTATATTGTGGATATTGGTCCAAAAGCTGGTCTTCATGGTGGGCAGGTTGTTGTGGATGGATGGCTTACAGACCTTCTTGATGCGAAGACAAATAAGAGTGGATCACGCACTCTCGCGTACCTTCGCGGTGAAGCACGTATAGAAGTCCCAGAAGAAAGACGTACTCGGGATAAGGGCTTTCTCAAAATAACTGGGGGAAATATTTTTAATATCAAAAATTTAAATGCCGAGATTCCTCTCGGAAGAATGACAAGTATTACAGGGGTGTCTGGTTCTGGTAAGAGTTCTTTTATGTACGAGATTGTCTACAAAAATCTTCAAGCACGTCTTGAGAAAAAATATCGTACAGCTAAAATATTTAATTGTGCAACATTTACAGGTACAGAGTATGTTTCTCGTTCTGTACTGATTGATCAATCTCCAATAGGGAGAACTCCGCGTTCTAATATCGCCACATATACCGGAGCATTTACACATATACGTGATCTTTTTGCAGCGAGTGAGGATGCACGCTTCCGTGGTTGGAAATCAAACAGATTCTCTTTTAATGTAAAAGGTGGGCGTTGTGAGGCGTGTGAAGGTAATGGACAAATTGCAGTTGAGATGCACTTCTTGCCAACGGTGTACGTGACTTGTGATGTATGTAATGGAAAGCGTTTTGATAAAGAAACTCTCACAGTAAAATACAAAAAGAAAAACATTCACGAAATATTAAAAATGACTATAGAAGAGGCAAATACTTTCTTTGCTGATATTCCTGCAGTCCATGACCGTGTAAAGACTCTTATAGATGTAGGTCTTGGATATCTTGAGCTCGGACAATCAGCCACAACACTTTCTGGCGGTGAAGCACAGCGTGTTAAAATCGCTTCAGAGCTCTACCGTCCTCACTTAGAAAAGACTATATATCTCTTAGATGAGCCAACGGTAGGTCTTCACTATGATGACGTTGCAAAACTTCTCGAAGTTCTTGAGAAGTTGGTGGTAAAAGGTAATACAGTACTTCTTATTGAACATAATATGGATATTATAAAATGTTCAGACTATATTATTGATATTGGCCCAGAAGGTGGAATTGGTGGTGGTCAGATTGTAGCAAGAGGTACACCTGAAGAAGTTGCAAATAACCCAAAGTCATACACTGGGAAATATTTGAAGAAAATTTTGAAAAATAAGTAGTTAAAATAAAAAGCCGCTTTTATAAGCGGCTGTATTGTAAATCTTTAATAAGATGATTCCTCAAATCTTTTTCAGACCAATAAGAGTGTCTTTTAGACTCTATTGTTTTGATTAATTCACCATCATTTTCATATAGACTAACAATTGTTTTTTGTCGTATTTCTAAAATTGCAACGAAGAAATATTTATAAACAAATATTTCTTCGTCAAATTTTTGAAATTTACTTTTTTTCAAGATAAAATCCAAAAAAGTTTTTTTTGCTTCTTCAAATAAAACAGATTTTTTACCTCGAACTTTTATTTGTTTTATTATGTTCCAAATACGTATCAATTTTTTTGTTTTAAATTTTTGATAAGTATTCTTATTAAATAAATCAAATTTAAATTTTTTCTCAACTTGTCTTACAAGATAAGGAGTAGATTTTTTTTCTTTTTGAGGCTTGTAAAGTTCTACAATTACTGCTTCTGTTTGTCGATTTGTAGGATTGCTAAATCTGAATCCTGAATTTTCGATGACTTTTTCTTGATCCTCTTGCATGAGATAGGCTTTTTAAAAATAAAAAATTATTGAGTTTTAGTGTGCAGTATGCTTTTCCCAGAAAAACATGTGCGGGTGCTTTTTAGAAGTTTACTCTTTTTTTGGAAAATATTCAAATAAAAAAAACCCTTACTAGGATGTTGAGACTTTATGAGGTTTTTCGAAGTTTTCAAATAATTCACATTTTTCGATACCTAATTTAAAAAATAATTTTTGGATATCTAATAATATTTCTTTTGTAATACCTCTCTGAGTCTTTAATTCAGCGGGATTGCAATTTGTCAGAAACAAAATTTTTATTTCTTTCGGTTTTTTCTTTGTATAAAATAGAAATGAACTCTTCTAAACTCATTTCATGTATTTCTATATGTTGGTTCATTTGGTATTAATTTTATTATATAGTAATATAATATTGTGAAAAGTCAAGAATTTAAAAAACTTAACATACCTAAAAAACCAGGAGTTTATTTCTTTAAAAAAGATGAAGAAATTATCTATATAGGAAAAGCTACTTCTCTAAAAGATCGAGTAGGGAGTTATTTTGGTGCAGATCTTATTTCTACTCGAGGTCCAGCGCTTGTTGATATGGTAACCCAGTCTATATCTATAGAATGGATTGAGACGGACTCCGTACTCGAAGCTCTTATCCTTGAAGCTGAGCTTATCAAGAAACACCAGCCAAAATACAATACAAAAGAGAAAGATAATAAGAGTTTTTATATGGTAGGTATCACAGATGATACTTTGCCAAGGGTTGTTCTTGTGCGTGCTAGGAATATAACTCTAAAAGAAGAAATAAAAAGACTTAATATAAAATATACTTTCGGTCCTTATCCAAATGGTGGAGCACTCCGTGATGCTATGAGAATTATTAGAAGAATATTCCCGTACATAGATGGTGATTCTCTTAAGAAAGACAATCAAGAATTCTATCGTCAACTTGGTCTTACTCCTGACACAAGAGAAAATACAGTGAGTGAAGCCTATCAGGAAAATATAAAACATATAAGAGATTTTTTTGCTGGAAAGAAAAAGAAAATATTAGTTGAGCTTGAGAAAAAAATGTATAGTCTTGCAAAACAACAAAAATTTGAACGCGCGTCTCTCGTTAAGAAACAAATTTTTGCTCTCACTCATATCAACGACGTAGCGTTAATGAAGAAAGAATATTTTGATACAAATATTGGAAATACTGTTCGTATTGAATCTTATGATATAGCTCATATGTCTGGTAAAAACATGGTTGGAGTCATGACTGTTGTGATAGGGAATCAAAAAGCTCAAAATGAATATAAAAAGTTCATTATTCGTGGCAATACTGGCGCAGATGATACGAAAGCTCTAAGAGAGATATTGGAGAGGAGATTTAATCATGAAGAATGGGGAATCCCTGATGTTGTCGTTATTGATGGAGGACAAGCTCAGATTTCGGTAGGGCAACAAGTTTTGAAAGAATTAGGGAAAAATATTTCCGTGGTATCAGTCTTGAAAGATGAAAGACATAAGCCAAAAGATATTTTAGGAGACAAGCAAATAATAGAAAAATACAAAGAACAAATTTTGCTTTCTAATGCTGAAGCTCATAGATTCGCCATTACTTTCCACAGAGAAAAGAGAGGGAAGAATTTTCTAAATAAATAATTGACATATGTATATTTATATAGTAATCTTTTGAAAGATATTTTAAAATAAAACAAAATAAAACATGAAAAAAATCATTCTCATGACTGCGGTGTTATTTGTAGGGATTACTAAGAATACCCAAGCTCAAAATGTCATTTCTCCTGAAAAAGTTAAGACATTATTTACGGCACTCAAAAAAGATCAGGTTTTATCAGAAACTAAAGAGTTGAGTCATTATAAATCAACTATCTTTGGTTGGAGGCCTGTACTGGTGCCAACATTTTCAGTTTCAGACTGTCATCGTATAAGCTTGTCTCCTGTTGTTGGGGCAAAAATTACAGATGATAAATCAAAAGAAGCTATCGTCTTGTTCGAGTACGATAAAAATGGTGAGTTGTTTAAAATATATACCATAAATTGGATGGGCAATATTTGTGCTAGTCTAAATTGTGGAGATCAAAAGCAACAAAACCAAAATTATCAGCAATTGGTAGCTAGCGTGATTCAGAGAATTCAGATACTTTAAAGACTCTGCAAAGCCTTACCCATCTCAATGAGATGGGGTTTTTATTTTTTTCTCACACCCTAAAATCCTTTTTTGAATGTATACTATATGTATGAATACTTTATGTGTTGGAGTTCTCCGAGGTGGTGATACATATATAGAAGAATCTCTTCTATCTGGAAAACATATTTTAAATGTTTTAAAAAAAATGGGACATGAGCCTATTGATATTTTAGTAGATAAAGACGGTATTTTCTATACTGGAGGACTCCCTATAACTCTACACAAACTTTCTCATAAAGTAGATGTTGTATGGAATGCACTTCATGGCGGCTTTGGAGAAGATGGAACAATTTCAAAAATGCTCGATGATGCTCATATACCGCACACAGGAAGTACTGTTCTTGGAGGAGCGCTTTCTTTACATAAAGTTCATGCAAAAGAACGTGCAAAATCTCTTGGCTTCAAAACCGCTCCTCATGTAGTTATTCCTTTTGTGCCTTTTAAGAATATAGATGATTGCCGTAAGAAGGCTCAAGAACTTGCTGTTTCTATTCATGCAAAATTTGCTCCACCCTGGGTTGTGAAGCCACTTCGAGGTGTAGGAAGTCATAATCTTGCATATGCAGAAACATTACATAGATTGATTACAATATTAGAAGATGCTCTTATTGTAGGAGAAGATTTTCTCGTAGAGAGTTTTATTTCAGGAAGAGAAGTTGTGTTTGGCTTTGTTGAAGGAATGAGAGATGAGTCATGGTATTCACTTCCAAAACAATCTGTAATGTATCATGACAAGGTTTTCTATAGAGGTCCCAAGAGAGATAGTGCTTATAGACTTGTCCCAGAAAAGACAGATGCTGAATTTAATTCTTCACTGAAAGGACTTATAAAAGATTTTGGTATACATTCATATACACTTCTTCAATTTAGAGAAACTCCTAAAGGTTTGTATTTTATGGAAATAGATGATTTACCTCAAGTTCACGACGGCTCTATTTTCCATAAATTATTAGAACAGACAGGGGTAAATCAAGAGACTTTTATTACACATATTTTGGCACTTGCGAAAGAAAGGAAAAAGAGTTAGAATAATCCTCATACGTTCTTTCTTTTTTAAATAGGTTGATGTATATTTATATACATCAGTCGCGTCCAGTGATTTCACTGGTACTGGGCCGTTAGCTCATCTGGTAGAGCACATCATTTGCAATGATGGGGTGGCAGGTTCGAGTCCTGTACGGTCCACAAACAAAAAATCCATCTCCTGATGGATTTTTTGTTTTCTATCGCTTTATTTAAAGCGATAGAAATTTGCTTTAGCAAATGTGGGCCGTAAGAATAGTCTGGGAGACTATTCGTCAGGACTCGAAGCCTGTTTGAGATATTTTTGGAATATATGAACAAAAATATCCAAACATGGATACTGATCCTGTAAGGATCGAGTCCTACAAAAATCTAAAGACTTTTTACTATTTTTTTTGTTTTCTATTTTAAATATTGTTATAATATTAAAATATGCAAAATAAAAATACTATTATCGTTGGAATCGTTTGTCTCGTTATTGGCTCTTTTGTGGGTTCTCAATTTTTTCCAAAAAACATGGAGCATACAATGAATGATGGTTCAAAAATGGCGGGCGATATGCACCATGAAATGTCTATGGATACAATGATGCAAGATATGAAAAATTCTTTAAAAGGAAAACAAGGTGAAGAATTTGATAAAGAATTTCTAAAACAAATGATTGTTCATCATGAAGGTGCTGTGCTGATGGCTGAAGATGTTTTAATAAATTCAAAAAGACCAGAACTTGTTAATCTTGCAAATGATATAATCTCAGCTCAGAAAAAAGAGATAGAAATGATGAAAACTTGGCAGAATAGTTGGTTTAAATAATTTTTTATGCATCACGACAAAAGAAATCGTTCGATAACAAAGGCTATAACTTACCGTATTATTAGTATCATGTTTGATAGTACTCTTGCTTTTTTGATTACTCAAAGTGCGGAAAAGACTTTTATTTTAGTTGTTATTTCTAATATTTTTAGTATATTTATGTATTTTGCTCATGAAAGAGTATGGAACCGTATACCTTGGGGTAAACATAGTATTGATTGTAAATAGACTTATATTAAGACTTGTTCAATGCAGGTCTTTTTAATTTTTGTTATAATTATTCATATGAAATTATTTAATTCAAATGATAAAAAAGTTCGTGTTGCTATTAATGGATTTGGAAGAATTGGGAGAGCTTTCTTGAAGATTGCATGGGAAAGACCAGAAATTGAAATAGTAGCCGTAAACGATCTTGGAAGTATCGAAAGTCTTGCATACCTTTTGAAATATGACACTGTGTATCGCAATTGGGGACATGATGTAAAAATCGATGGAACAAATCTTGTTATTGATGGAAAAAAAGTAACTTTCGTTTCTGAAAAAGATACAACAAAACTTCCTTGGGGAGCTCTTGAAGTGGATGTTGTTGTAGAATCAACAGGACTCTTTACAGATTATGCGAAAGCACATTTTCATATTGATTGTGGAGCAAAAAAGGTGGTGATTACCGCACCAGCAAAAGGTGAAGGTGAAGGAACTCTCGGACAAACAATTCTTCTTGGTGTAAATGAAGATAAATTCGGAATGTGTCCTATTACTTCAAATGCTTCTTGTACTACCAATGCCGCTTCACCACTTATTGGAATTTTGAGTGAAGCTCTCGGAATCGAAAAAGCCATTCTTAATACTGTTCATGGATATACAGCATCTCAATCTCTTGTGGATGGTCCAAGCAAAAAGGATCTTCGTGAAGGACGTGCTGCTGCCCAAAATATCGTCCCATCTTCAACAGGTGCTGCTATTGCTGTAACTAAGGCATATCCAGAACTCGAAGGATTATTCGATGGTATATCTATCCGTGTTCCTGTTCCTGCTGGATCTATTGTGGATGTGACATTTATCTCAAAGCGCGACACAACAGCCGAAGAGGTTAATGAAATCTTGAAAAAAGCTTCAGAAAGTGATCATTGGAAAAACATTTTTTCAGTTACAGAAGAACCTCTCGTATCTTCTGATATTCTAGGTAATTCTCATGCGTCTATCGCTGACCTCGAGATGACTCGTGTTGTTGGAGGAAACTTGGTAAAGGTGATGGGGTGGTACGACAATGAAATGGGGTATACGCATACTTTGGTGGATCATGTGATTAAGACAGGAAAAACAATTAGTCATTAATCAATCAATAAATATTATTATGAATTTTGTCATAAAAGTTTTATCTATTATCGGCGCAATGGTGTTTATTGTTGCTGGCATTACTGGAACAATAAAGCCGTTTGGTGATTTCCTAGAACACGGAACAATTTTAAGAATTTTTGAAGTAATGCTTGGTTTAGTATTACTTTATAATGTTTCCAGGCTAAAATAATTTATATTGCTATATATAGTCCATCTTGCTAGACTTAGTATAAGTAGATTTTTGGAATCGATACCTAGTGCGAATATTAGTTAATTATTTTTATATTATGAATGAAAATGAACTCCCTTATAGTTTTGGTGTAGGAGAAAGTAAGTTTGCAGAAGAATCTCCAAAAGAAGAGACTTTAACAGAAGCACAATCAAAAGCTGCAGAAATGGAACCTGGAATGTTTGCAATGATGAAGGGTGAAGATAAATATTATATTGTTAAGAATATAGACAAAGAAAAAGGCGAAGTTACTTTAGAAACAGAATTAGAAGGAAAGAGTGCTTCTTATGGAGTAACAGTAAGCGCTGATAAGATAATAGACTACTATTTTCCAACAGTAAAAGATTAATTAGAATAAAAACAAAAGACGCGCCCATTATGGGCGCGTCTTTTGTTTGACATTAATCTTTAAGTATGCTATTCTTTATAAGTCATTGATTCTCCGTATATCTACTCTAAATGTAGATTTTTATTTCTAAGTGGTGAATTTGTGACCACTTATGGAACAAAAAACATATACAAAGGGGTACCAAAATGGTAGCTCTACAAAACCTACTGGTGGCTTTAAAAAGAAATCAGGCTTCGGTTCTATGGGAGGAAGTAGATCTTTCTCTTCTGGACGAGGAAAATTTAATAATCGTGGAGGTGGCGGTAATAGACGTAAAACTGGGTCTTTTATTGATTTCTCAAAATTTGTAAACCGCGCTGTAACAACTACTGAAGAAGTATATGTTCCAACACACTCTTTTACAGATTTCGAAATGAATGAAACACTCAAAAAGACTATTCTTGCTCGTGGATATACAACTCCAAGTCCAATTCAAGACAAGGCAATTCCTGCTGGTCTTGAAGGACGCGATATTGTTGGACTTGCGAATACTGGTACTGGTAAAACAGCAGCATTTCTTATTCCAATCATTGATCGTATCTCAAAAGGTCTCGCAACAAAAGCTATAATCATGGCACCAACACGCGAACTTGCAATTCAAGTTGAACGTGAAGCTTATGAATTTATAAAAGGTCAACGTATGTGGACAGTAGTCTGTGTAGGTGGAGCACCTATTTTTAAGCAAATCAACGAGCTTAAAAGAAAGCACCATATTGTTATTGGTACACCAGGACGCTTGAAAGATCTTTATGATCGTGGAGCTCTATACTTGGCTGATACTGATATCGTAGTGCTTGATGAAGCCGACCAAATGCTTGATATGGGATTCATCGACGATATGCGTCTAATTATCCAAAAGACAAAAACAGAAAGACAAACACTTCTTTTTTCAGCTACTCTTCCTCCAGCAATTGAAAAATTCATTTATGAATTTACAAAAGAGCCGATTAAGATTTCTGTAAAATCTCGTGATACATCAAAAAATATTGACCAAGATGTTGTGGAATATAAAGAAAGACATCACAAAATTGAACAACTTCATGACTTGCTCGTCCGCAAAGAATTCGACAAAGTATTAATCTTCGGAGAAACAAAGCATGGCGTTGAAGATCTAACAGAAGAACTTCAAAAGAGAGGTTTTGCTGTAGAATCAATTCATGGTGATAAGCGTCATCGCGAACGTCAACGTTCATTGAAGAAATTCAAGGACAGTGACGTGCAAGTTCTTATTGCAACAGACGTTGCAGCAAGAGGTCTTGATATCAACGACGTATCTCATGTTATTAACTACGAAATACCTTCTTCATACGAAACATATATTCACCGTATTGGAAGAACTGGACGTGCAGGTAAGACAGGTAAGGCTCTTACTTTTATTCCTACAAGACGTTAAGTCAAATAAAAGAGCGGGACCCTTCGGGTCCCGCTCTTTTATTATTAACCCTAATAATAATGACTATAAACTGATTTTAGTTTATACTGTATTTATATGAAGGTATATATCGCTTCAGACCATGCTGGATTTTCTCTGAAAGAAATACTAGTCCCGTTTATTTCATCTCTTGGATATTTAGTATCTGATCTTGGTCCTACAACATATAATGAAGATGATGATTACCCATCTCTTGTGCGCCCTGTTGGGTCGCTTGTTTCTCATGAATCTGACGCTTTTGGTATTATTATTGGCGGATCTGGTGAAGGTGAGGCAATGGTGGTAAATCACATGGAAGGTATTAGATGTGCTGAATATTATGGTGGAAGTCTCGATATTCCAAAGCTTGCACGTGAACACAATAATGCAAATATACTATCTTTAGGAGCGCGTTTTGTAACAGAACATGAAGCAAAAGATGCTGTACAGATATTTTTGGAAACACCATTTTCTGGAGAAGAAAGACATAAGAGAAGAATAGAAGAAATAGAATAATATGAAAGAAATAATTCCCGCAATAATGCCACGTAATTTTTTTTTTTTTTTTTAAAAGATGTCACTAGTTGATGGCTTTGTTTCAACTGTGCAGATAGACCTCTGTGATGGTATTTATGTGCACACTAAGACCTGGCCATATCATCCTAAAGATGAAAATTCTTTGGAGATTATTTTTTCTGAAGAAGAAGGTATGCCTTTCTGGGAAACTCTTGATCTAGAGATTGATTGTATGGTCAAAAACCCTGCAAAAGAACTAGAGACTATTATAAGATTTGGTCCAAAGAGAATAGTCTTTCATTTAAAAAGTCTGGAAAATCCAAAAGAGTTTTTTGAAACTCTAGATCCATACATAAAAGAACAATGTGAAATTGGTCTTGCTATAGTACCTGAAACAAATATTTCTGAAATAGAAAATCTTATTGAAGAAATTGATTTTATTCAATGTATGGGTATTGATGAAATAGGTTTTCAAGGTAATCCTTTTGATAAAAAAGTTTTAGATCAAGTAAGAGAAATAAAACAAAAATATCCTCACATGATAGTGAGTGTTGACGGCGCTGTTAATGAAAATACTATAGAAGAATTAAATAATGCCGGGGTAGATAGGTTTGTGATAGGATCTGCCATTTTTAACACAGAAAGCCCAGGATACACAGCTCAAAATTTTATCGACATGATATAATTGCATCATGGAACTCAATGATGAAAAAATTCTTGGACTAAGAGAAATCTCAAACAATATTCGTGAATCAATTGTAGAAATGCTTTTGTCTGCAGGAAGTGGGCACACAGCAGGACCTCTTGGAATGGCGGATGTTTTTACTATTTTATATTTTCATATTTTAAAACACGATCCAAAAAATATAGAATGGGAAGAACGCGATAGAGTGGTGCTCTCTAATGGTCATATTTGTCCTGTGTTATACGCAACAATGGCTCATGCAGGATATATGCCTGTATCAGAATTAAACACTCTCCGCAGATTTGGTAGTCGTCTGCAAGGACACCCTCATCGTGAATTCATGCCTTGGCTTGAAACAAGCTCTGGTCCGCTAGGTGAAGGTCTCTCTCAAGCTGTAGGAATGGCTATTGCTCTTCGTATAGACAATAAGAAGAATTTTACTTACTGTTTCTTGGGTGACGGTGAGCTCAATGAAGGGCAAAACTGGGAAGCGATAATGCTTGCAGGAAAAGAAAGACTAGGGAAGCTTATAGTTTTCGTTGATCGTAACAATATTCAGATAGATGGTAATACAGAAGATATAATGCCACTCAATAGTCTTACTGCAAAATGGACTGCTTTCAACTGGCATGTTCAGGAAGTTGATGGACATAATTTTGAAATGATAAATGACGCTGTAGGTAAGGCTCATACAGTACCAGAACAACCTTCTGTAATAATCTGCCGCACCATTCCCGGTAAAGGTGTTTTAGAATTCGAATATGATTATCACTGGCACGGCAAAGCTCCAAATAAAGATGAAGCAAAGAAGGCTCTAGAAGAACTTCATACTTTAGGAGGTAAAATTAAAGCAGAACACCACTAGGAGTAAAGTAGTTAGAAAATAGTAATTTAGTATATAGAAAATAAATACAAATGTATGGAACATAATATAAAACCAGGACAACTATACAAACACTACAAAGGTGATACATATAAAATAATTACCCTTGCTAAACATTCAGAAACTGGAGATTGGCTCGTTGTATATGAAAGAATGACAGATTTTGTACATAATGGTGACTGGAAGATAAGAGCAAGACCTCTAGAATTATTTACTGGAAAAGTAGAGATTGAAGGAAGAGAAATTCTAAGATTCGAATTTATTAGCGAATAATAAATATATATGGACCATAATATAAAACCAGGACAATTATACAAACACTTTAAAGGTGATACTATGAAAATTATTTGTATCGCCAAGGATTCTGAGACGTTAGAAGATATGGTTGTCTACGATCATATGGATACAGATGAGCGTGCAAATATTTGGGTTCGTAAAGTTTCGATGTTTTTGGAAACTATAGAGCGAGACGGAAAACAAATTAAAAGATTTGAACTTATTGAAGGGTAATATGTTAAACAAAAATTTAAAATTAAATGAAAAAATGTTTGACCAAGATGTCGAGCAAATTCCTATTCGCCAAGGATTTGGGGAAGGTCTTCTAGAAGAGGGAAAACACAATAAAGATATTGTTGCTCTTTGTGCTGACCTAACAGAATCTACAAAGATGAATTTGTTCGCTGAAGCCTTCCCAGATAGATTTGTGGAGATTGGAATTGCAGAACAAAACCTCGCGTCTGTTGCTTCAGGAATGGCAGCAATAGGGAAGCTCCCTGTTATTTCTTCTTATGCAATGTTTTCTCCTGGACGTAATTGGGAACAAATTCGCACTACAATCTGCTACAACGATCGCCCTGTAATTATTGCAGGTTCTCATGCGGGGATATCGGTGGGCCCAGACGGAGGTACACATCAGGCAATAGAAGATATTGCAATTACACGCGTAATACCAAATATGATTGTTGTTTCTCCTTGTGATTCTATTGAAGCAAAGAAAGCTATACAAGCTCTTTTAAAAATTGGTAAGCCTGCATATATTCGACTTGCTCGTGAGAAGACACCTATTATGACTACACTTGAGACCCCTTTTGAATTAGGACAATCTCAAACTCTTTGGAAAGGAGAAAATCCAGAAGTCGCGATAATTGCAACAGGAGCTCTGGTCCACAAAGCACTTGTAGCAGCAAAGAAATTAGAAGAAATAGGAATATCTGTGAGTGTTACAAATCTTGCAACAATCAAGCCACTCGACGAAGAAAGTATCATTACTCTTGCAAAAGAATCTGGAGCGATTGTTACCGTAGAAGAGCATCAGATTGCAGGAGGAATGGGGAGTGCTGTGGCAGAATGTCTCGCGCAGTATGCTCCTGTGCCTGTAGAATTTGTAGGAGTACGAGATTTATTTGGACAATCAGGGACACCCGATGAACTTATAGAATATTATGGAATGGGTATTTCTCATATAATGTCAGCAGTTAAGACTGTAATAGAGAGAAAAAAGTAAAATAAAAATCCGCCATTGGCGGATTTTTATTTTCTATATCTTTGTTAGTTTATATCCTTCAGGGAGATTTTTTAATTCAATTTCCATTTGATCCTTTTTAAGTAATCCTTCTTGCGCTCCTACATATTGTACAACAGAAGCAGAATTTATAGGTCCCCACATCAGCGCTTCTTCGAGTGTCTTACCTAGAGCAAGTGCGCAAGTTACTGTTGAAGCAAAAGCATCTCCAGCACCTGTACGTTCTACCGGAGCAGATTTATCTGGGTATATAGGTATTTGCCAGAGTGTATTTTCTTTGTATGCATACGCACCATTTGGACCATCACTAATAACAACAATCTTTGGTCCAAGTTTTGAAAGTTCTTGTGAGAGTTTCAATACTTCAGCATCTTGCATGTCTAATATAGCGCGAGCCTCTTCAACATTACAGAAAAATACTTCAGTACGAGCATATAGTCTTGCAAGTTTTTCTTTACCAAGATTAATTTCATTTTTACCTGGTTGGAAGGCGAGTTTTATTTCAGGATTATTTTCTAGATATTCGGCAACAACATTATGAAAAGGAAAAGCAGTATTACTTACAGAACTAAAATACACCCACTTTGGTTTTCCAATACTTGGTAATTCGTAGGGATATTTTTCGTGTTTAATTAATATAGTTCTTTCTGTTTTATACCAGAGTACGTAGTGATAATTTGTTTTTATGCCTTTATTGATTTTTACAAATTTTGTAGAAATATTCTCACTTTTTAGGTTATCAAGACAATCTTCTCCATATGTATCATCTCCAAGATTTGTTACTAGAGCTGTTTTCAATCCTAGACGCGCAGCAGAGACAGCAGCATTTGCAGCATTTCCTACAGCATTTAGTACATGTACTTCTTCATAAGGAATCTTGTCGGCAAAAGGAATACAAATTTTGTAGTCTTCATGTCCTGCACTTCCTACTATATCCACACGGTCTTTATCTGTGAGTTTGATAAATGCGTCAATAACAGTATCTCCAATTGCTAAAAAATCATATTGTTTACTAAATAAATTCATAATGTTCTAATTTTATCTTTTATTATACTTACTATTGTAACACATGATATACTTTACTTATATGAAGCAATCAAGACTAGATTCACTTTCTGATGGTATTTTTTCTATTGTTATGACTATTTTGGTTTTCGAAATACACGTACCAGATTTTTTTGGTCGTATTTCAAATCAAGATTTATTAATGACAATGATATCAATGTACCCATTGTTCTTAAGTTACTTGCTCTCATTTTTACTTTTGTTTACTTATTGGAGGAGTCATCATTATATTGCTTCTGTCCTTGCAAAAAATATAGATATTCGTTTTAGTAATTTGAATGCATTATTTTTTATTTTCGTTTGTCTAATACCTTTCTCAGCTGCAACTCTCGGTAAATTTAGCTACACTCAAACATCCGTTATATTTTTTGCTGTGAATGTTATCTGTATTGGACTCTCATTATTTTGGATGAGAAAATATGTTCTCCTTTCTAATACTATTGAAAATACTCCTGTAACTGAAGTAGAGAATGAACATGCATATACAAGAATTCTTTTTCCTGTATTTGCGGCAATACTTGCTATCGTTATTAGTTTTTACAATATACAACTTTCTCTGTCATTATTTACTCTTGCTATATTTTTCAATTTATCTACAAGGAGTACAACATATACTTGGAAAATTTTAAATATATTTAGAAAAAAACAGAACGCTAATTTATTATAATTATATGGAACAAAAAATAAAAACATTAAGAGAATATATAGAAGAAGCAAAAACACAAGGGAGAGCTGTGGGACATTTTAATATTTCAAATCTGGAAGCATTTCACGGGATAGTAAACGCAGCGACAAAACTCAATCTCCCTGTAATTATTGGAGTTTCGGAAGGAGAAGAAGCTTTTGTTGGTAGAGATGAAATTTTTGCTCTTGTAAAAGCAATGAAAGAACAAGGAAAACCCGTATTTCTTAATGCAGATCATCACTATACTTTCGATAGTGTAAAAGCTTGTATTGATAGAGGTTTTGATTCTGTAATTGTTGATGGTGCAGCTCTTTCTTTTGAAGAAAACGTTGCTCTTGCTAAGAAGTGTGTGGAATATGCAAGAAATTGTGGGCGCGATGTTGTTGTAGAAGGTGAGCTTGGATATATTGGTCAATCTTCAAAAATACTAGAAGGTGTTCCAGAAGGAGTACTTTTAGATAGTCTTACAACAGCAAAAGATGCAAAAAGATTTGTGGAAGAAACAGGTGTAGATATGCTTGCTCCAGCTGTGGGTAATATTCATGGAATGTTTAAAGGAGGAGTTGATCCAAGATTAAATATTGAGAGAATTAAAGAGATTAGTGATGCTGTAGGAATACCTCTAGTGCTTCATGGAGGATCAGGAAATGAAGCTGATTTTGCTGAAGCTATCAAAGCTGGTATGGCAATTGTGCATATCAATACCGAGATTCGTGTTGCATATAAAGAAGCTTTAGAAGAAAGTCTTGAAGCTCATCCTGAAGAAGTTGCACCTTATAAAATTCTCAAACCAACAGTTGAAGCTGTAGAAGAAAAAGTTATTGAGAAATTAAAATTGTTTAATAATATTGATTAGCATAAAAAGCCCTACAAGAGGGTCTTTTTTATTAATCACAATAACAATTCCCACAAAACAAGACTATATTAACAAGCTATAATTTAGTATGATGTATATATGGAAATCATTGAACAAATAAAAAATATAATAGAGGGAGATGTAGATATTAGCAATGAGACTTTAACAAAATATTCTCATGATGCGAGTATCTTTGAAGTTAGACCAGAAATTGTTGTTTATCCAAAACATTCAAAAGATGTTCAAGCTCTAGTAAGATTTGTTCAAGAGCGTAAGCCTGGTATGGCTAAGCTTTCTATTACAATGCGTGCGGCTGGTACATGTATGTCTGGTGGAGCCATCAATGAATCAATCATTATGGATACTACTCGCTATATGAATAATGTTGTTTCTATTGAAAACAATGTTGCTATTGTTGAGCCTGGGTGCTTCTACAGAGACTTTGAAAAAGTTGTAGCAGAAAAAGGTCTCTTTATGCCCGCATACACTGCTTCAAAAGAATTGTGTGCTGTTGGTGGAATGGTGGGTAATAATGCTGGTGGTGAAAAGTCTATTTCTCACGGAAAAGTTGAAAATTGGATAAAAGAATTGAAAGTAGTATTCCGTGATGGATATGAATATACAATAAGACCTATTTCCAAAAAAGAACTATATGCAAAAATTGCTGAACCAGGACTTGAAAGTGAGTTGTATAGAGAAATGTATAAAATCATTACAGAAAATACTGCCCTCATAAAAGCTGGGAAGCCTCTAGTTTCAAAGAATTCTGCTGGATATTATCTTTGGAATATATATGATGAAAATACAGAGATGTTCGACCTTTGTCGTCTCATAGTTGGGTCACAAGGAACACTTGGGGTGGTAACACAAATTAGTTTTAAATTAATTCCAATACCAAAACAATCACAACTTCTTGTAATGTTTTTGCCTGACATAAAAAGATTGGGCGAACTTGTAGATATAATACTTCCTTTTGGTCCTGAAAGTATTGAGTCTTATGATGACTATAGTTTGAAGCTTGCAATAAAGTTTTTTCCAGATTTTATGCGCACTATGAAGTTTTGGGATTTCATAAAGATGGGAATTTCTTTTATTCCTGAAGGATTTATGTTGCTTCAAAAAGGACTTCCAAAATTAGTTATGATTGTGGAGTGTGTGGGTGATAATCAAGAAGAACTTGATGAAAAGATGTCTAAACTCATCCGCGCGGTAGAACCTTTTGGTTATAAAACACGTTTAGCAAAAACAAAAGAACAGAGTGAAAAATATTGGCGTGTCCGTAGAGAGAGTTTCAATATGCTCCGCAAGCATATAAAAGGTAAGCATACAGCACCATTCATAGATGATATATGTGTTCTTCCAGAATATCTTCCTGAATTTTTGCCAAAACTTACTAATATCTTAGATGGTTATGGTTTTGTGTATACAATTGCAGGGCATGCAGGAAATGGAAATTTCCATATCATACCTTTGATGGATTTCTCTGATCCAAAAACAAAAGATATTATTCTTGAGGTTTCTGATAAAGTGTATGATCTTGTAATTGGGTATCATGGGACGATTACAGCTGAACATAATGATGGTATCGTAAGAACTCCGTATCTGGAAAAGATGTACGGAAAAGAAATATATAATCTTTTTATTCAAACAAAGAAATTGTTCGACCCTCTCAACATATTCAATCCAGGTAAGAAAGTGGGGGGCACAAAAGAATATCTTGCAAATCATTTGTTGATAGAAAAACACGATAAAACTCATGTTTCATAAGGGTTTTGTTGCCTAAAAAACTTTTTTGTGTTACTATTCTTGAATGCAAATATTAACCGCAACAAAACGAAGTAAGACAGACAAGATGGGAGATGTTCGTAACCAAGGACTCGTACCAGCTGTTATCTATGGCGCACGTGTGGAAAACACTCCAATCGCCATAAATAGTCGCGATTTTATAAAATTATTCAAAATAGCAGGTGAATCAAGTGCTATTGTTATCGATCTTGAAGGAAAGAAAATTGACGCTCTTGTACAAGAAGTACAATATGAAGCAGTAAAAGGATACCCTTTACACGTAGACTTCCTAGCAATTGATGCAAGTAAACCTGTAACTGTTTCTGTAGCACTTACATTTGAAGGTGTGTCACCTGCAGTAAAAGGAAATCTTGGGTCACTTGTAAAAGTTATTCACGAAGTAGAAGTTAGTGCTCTTCCAAAAAATCTTCCTCATGAAATAGTTGTTTCTATCGAAAAACTAGTAACTCTTGAAGATCAAATTCATGTTTCAGATATAATTCTTCCAAAAGATGTGACAATGGAAACTGATGGAGAAGAAGTTGTAGCTCTCGTGGCTCCACAACAAGAAGAAAAAGAATCAGAACCTCTAGATATCTCTTCAATTGAAGTTGAAAAGAAAGGTAAAAAAGAGGAAGAAGAAGTTTCAGCGGAATAATATAATATCTATACATATTCACAAAAAACCACCCCAAGAGGGTGGTTTTTTGTGGTATACTTATAAGACATATGTTTATTAAACGTTTTTTTATTTTTTCACTAATTCTTTCAATGTTCTTAGGAAGTATTGGTGTAATTTATGCGCAAACATCAGAAGATGAACGTGCCAAGTTGTACGCAGAACTTGATGCTTTACAAAAAGAAATTGTCCAAAAAGAAGCACAATTAAATGAGCAAAGAAAACAAACAGGGACTATAAAAAAGGATGTAGATTTGCTTACAAATCAGATTAATTTAGCCAAAACAAAAATTAAATCAAAAAATCTATTAATTAATAAATTATCAAAAGATATTAATAGCAGAACAAAAACTATCAATATTCTTGAAGATAAGCTTGATATTTCAAAAGATTCTCTTGCTCAACTTCTTAAAAAAACCAATGATTTGAGTCAGGAAAATGTTGTGTATATGCTTCTTTCTAATGACAGTGTTTCTGGGTTTTATCAAGATCTAGATTCCTTTGCTTCATTAAAGAAGTCTGTTAAATCTAGTGTAGATAATATAAAAATTATTAAATATGACAATGAAGAGCAAAAGAAAAATTTAGAAAAAAATAAAGAAGATGAACTTGACGCTCGTGATGTTATAGATAATCAGAAAAAAGTTGTAGAAAAAACAGAAAAAGAGAAAAAAACTTTACTTCAAATTAGTAAAAATAAAGAAGCTGAGTATCAAAAAGTTCTAGCAGAAAGACAAAAACGTGTTACAGAAATAAAAAACGCACTATTTAGATTTGCTGGTGGAAATACAAAAGCAATACCTTTTGACGAAGCTTTAATGTATGCAGAAAAAGCTTCTGAAAAAACTGGTGTTAGGACTGCTTTTATCCTTGCAATTTTAACTCAAGAATCTAATCTTGGTAAAAATGTGGGAACGTGTAATAGATCTACAGATCCTGCTTCTAAAAGTTGGAAGGTTGTTATGCATCCAACAAGAGATCAGCCAGCTTTCTTGAGAATTACAGAGAAGTTAGGACTTAATCCTGAAACTACACCTATCTCTTGTCCTGCTCCTGGTGGTGGTTGGGGTGGAGCTGTTGGGCCGGCGCAGTTCATTCCTTCTACTTGGGAGTCTGTAAGTTCTGAAGTCTCAAATCTTTTAGGTGTGTCATATGCAAATCCTTGGAGAGCGGAGGATGCTATAATGGCTTCTGCTACTTATCTTAAAAGAAGAGGTGCTGTAGGTGGTAATACAGCAGAAAGAAATGCTGCTTGTAGATATTATTCAGGTAGGCCTTGTGATAATAAAAGACCAGCAAATACTTTTTATGGTAATTCTGTTATTTCTATTTCAAAAAGAATACAAGGGGACATTGACTATCTAAAACAATATGGTGTTTCAAGAAGGTAGTTATATTGATAATTTATATTAAATATGATACAATTTTTTAGTTATGAAGAAAGATATACACCCAAAAAACAACCGATACGTTATCTTTGAAGATAATTCAAACGGAGCTCAATTTTTGGTGCTCTCTACGGTAAATACAAAAGAGACAGCAAAATGGACAGATGGTAAAGAATACCCACTTTTCCGCGTTGAAATTTCAAGTGCCTCACACCCATTCTTTACAGGAACTGAGAAAGTTCTTGATACTGCTGGACGTGTTGACCGTTTCAAAAAGCGTGCATCACTTGCAGGTAAATAAATTAATTTAAAACAAAAGTCGCTTTGTAGAGCGATTTTTTGTTTGCTACAATAAATACATTATGGAAATAGATTTTGATTTAGAAGCAGTTAAAAAAGACCATAAGACCTCTTATTTTGGAGGGCTTCTTCAGTCTGTTTTGTATAAGATTGAAGAAACTAAAATTCTTTCAGAAGATGAATCTTTAAAGGAATTAGCTGAAGAGGATTTAAAAAATCTTGAAATAGAAAAAGAGGGACTTGTTGCTCAGATTAAAACTATTTTGGAATCAGAAAAAGAAGAAGAAGAATTTCCAAATGAGGTTGTTTTTGAAATCCGCGCTGGAGCAGGAGGAGACGAAGCTTCACTCTTTGCTGGTGAGCTCGTAGAAATGTATAAAGGCTACGCTGTAACTCGTAAGTGGCAATGGACAACACTTGAGACATCTCTTTCTTCAGCTGGTGGGTATAAAGAAGCTTCTTTTGAAATTAAAGGTAAAGATGTCTATAAAACTCTCCGCTTCGAGACTGGAGTTCATCGTGTTCAACGTATTCCTCAGACTGAGAAGAATGGTCGTGTTCACACTTCTACTGTAACAGTTGCTGTGCTTCCTATTCGTACTAAAAGTACTTTTGTTATTAATCCTTCAGATTTAGAAATTGAATATTCTCGTTCTGGTGGCGCTGGAGGACAAAATGTTAACAAGGTTGAAACAGCCGTACGTCTCATTCACGTTCCTACAGGAATAGATGTGCGCTGTACATCAGAGAGAAGTCAGTTAAAGAATCGTGAAAGAGCTATGTCTATTTTGCTTTCAAAACTACAACTCAAAAAAGATGAAGAAGAAGCAAAAAAATATGAAGGCGAACGTCGTGATCAAATTGGGACAGGGGATAGAAGTGAAAAAATTCGCACATATAACTTTCCTCAAGACAGAATTACTGATCATCGTATTAAACAATCATGGTCAAATTTGCCAGGTATAATGCTTGGTAATATCCAGAAAATTATTGACGCTCTCCAGTCTGGAACAGTGGGTGACTCAGATGATGAATAAAAGTTGCTCAAATATTATAATATTTTCGCTTTTATAATTTTATACATGAATTTATAACATAATTTTATTTGCTAAATATAGGTTTTTTTGGTATATTCTAGAAACGCGTGTATAGTTCAGTGGTAGAACGCTGTCCTGATAAGACAGAGGTCCTTGGTCCGATTCCAAGTACACGCACAATAAATAAAACCCCACTTAAATATTGTGAGGTTTTTTATTTAAATTAAGCTATACTAAATAATGTATGAAAGGCACACTCTCTGTAGTATCTACTCCAATAGGCAATCTAGAAGACATTACTCTTCGAGCTCTTCGTATTTTAGGTGAATGCGACGCTGTTTTGTGTGAAGATACTAGAGTTACAGGAAAACTACTTTCTCACTACAATATCAAAAAACCTCTTTTTAGATACGATGCTCACTCTACAAAAGAAAGAGTTGCTCCTATAATTGCAAAATTAGAAGAAGGTAAACATTTATGTCTTGTCACTGATGCTGGCACTCCTTGCATATCTGACCCAGGATTTCTTTTAATAAAACAAATAAAGGATGATTTACCTGAAGTTAAAATAGAAAGCATTCCAGGAGCCAGTGCTGTTATTTCAGCTTTGTCTATATCAGGCATACCTGTATCTTCTTTTTCTTTTTTAGGATTTTTACCTCAAAAAAATGGTAGAAACACAATTTTTGAAAAAATGAAAGAAAGTGAGGTTCCTATTGTTTTTTACGAATCAACACATAGAATTAAAAAAACATTACTATCTCTTTCAGATAAATTGCCAGAAAATCAGATTATTATTGTTAAAGAATTAACAAAAATTCATGAACAAGTTTTTGCTGGAAAAGCTATTGATATAATTGAGAAATTTGACGAAGACGAGCGTCTTCTGCGTGGTGAGTTTGTGGTCATTGTCGCACCTCACTAGGTCTTGTATACTATCTAGATATGAGACGAGACTACACACTACTTTTTATTGGTATCTGGACTATGATAGTTCCTTTCTTGGGTTTTCCTCCTAGTTGGAAAAAAATTATTTTTATAATCACAGGTCTCGTGGTTGTATCTGTCGGATATTCAATTTGGAGAGAATACAATAAGAACAAAGAAAAAGAAATATCTCAGACCGTAGATCAGTTTCAAAACTTATAAAAATAAAATTCTATGGATAAAGATTTTATTACAAAACAAAAAACAAGAACATCTTTAATTCTATCTGTTTTTATTACAGGAGTTATAATCTTTGGTGTTGGGTACTACACGGGGAGTAGGGGTTCTATAGTTAACGCTGAAACGCTAGGATCTTCAAAAGCTAATGCTGATTTAACTTCATTTTGGCGAGTATGGAGATTGATAGATGAAAAATCTCCCAGCGCTAAAGAAAGTACCACTGAAAAGCGATTGTATGGCGCTATACAAGGTCTTGCAAGTTCTTTGGATGATCCATATACAGTATTTTTCCCACCAGAAGAAAATAAGGCTTTTTCTGAGACAATTTCTGGAGAATTTGGTGGAATCGGTATGGAGGTGGGTATAAAGGATGGGTTACTCACTGTTGTGTCCCCTTTGAAAGATACTCCTGCGTATAAATCAGGAATTAAATCCGGAGATATTGTTTTCAAAATAGATGACACATTCACTAAGGATTTATCTGTTGATAATGCTATAAAATTGATCAGAGGTAAAAAGGGTACAGAAGTAAAACTTACTATAATAAGAAAAGATATTAAAGAGCCAATAGAGTTTAAAGTCGTTCGTGATACTATAATTGTTCCTGTTGTTGAAAGTGAAGATAAGAATGGTGTTCATATTATTCACGTTTATACATTTTCAGAAAATGTTGAAGCTAAATTTAGAACAGCTTTAAGACAATTTTATGTTTCAGGAAATAAAAAATTAATCATTGATCTTAGAGGAAATCCTGGAGGATACTTAGAATCAGCTATTGATATGGTGAGTTGGTTTTTGCCTAGTGGTGAGATTGTTGTAAGAGAAGATTTTGGAAATAATAAAGAACAAAAAATTCACGCAAGTAAAGGATATAATGTTTTTGGAAATGATTACAAAATAGCAATTCTTATTGATGGAGGCTCTGCTTCTGCTTCAGAAATATTTGCCGGTGCAATGCAAGATCATAAGAAGGCTGTTCTTGTTGGTAAAAAAACTTTTGGAAAAGGGTCTGTACAAGAAGTTATTCCTATTACAAGTGATACATCTTTAAAAATTACTATTGCAAAATGGTTTACGCCAAATGGTTTATCAATCTCTAAAAATGGCCTTAATCCAGATGTTGATGTATCTGTTACAGAAGAAGATATCTTAGCAGGTAAGGATGTGCAGATGGAGAAAGCAATATCAGTATTAAATAATTAATTATATGAAAGTTATTTTTTTAAAAACATTAAAAAACGTTGGTAGGCAAGATGAAATTAAGGATGTTAATGATGGGTATGCACAAAATTTTTTGTTCCCACAAAAAATAGCAATCCCTGCAAATAATGCATCACTATCTTCTCTTAAAAAGAAATTAGAAATAGTTAAGATAGATAAGGTTGTTCAAGAAAATCTTTTAGAAAAGAATTTAGCTTCAATAAAAGATGTTGTGGTAGAAGTAGAACTTCCAGCCAATAATGAAGGTCATCTATTCTCAGGAATTCACGCAAAAGACATTGTAGGATTTCTATCTAAAAATCATATAGAAGTTGATGAAAAATTAATTGATTTAGATAAACCAATCAAATCTACTGGAAAGCATGAAATATTGGTCAAGGCTGGTAACAAGAGTAGTGTATTTACTCTTGTTATTAATCATTCAAAATAAACTCCATACTAAAATAAATAAAAATAAAACCCGATATTTATCGGGTTTTATTTTTATTTGGTCGAAATCTTAAATTTCAATGTTCACTACTTTTTTGACAATTGTTTTTCCGTCAAAGTGAGTTTTTCTTTTTGTTCCAAATTTTACTTTTCCTTCTTTCAATGCAAAAAGAGTGTGGTCTTTTCCAAGTCCAACATTGTTTCCTGGGAGGATTTTTGTCCCTCTTTGGCGAACAATAATACTACCTGCTTGAGCATGTTCTCCAGCGTATAGTTTAGTTCCTAGATATTGTGGGTTTGAGTCGTTAAGGTTTTTTGCTGAACCTCCAGCTTTTCTATGTGCCATAGTGTTATTATATTTCTAATCTTTGTTATACTAAGTTATATGAGTATAACTAATTTTATTCAAAAAATCAAGGGGTTTATGGATAGCGAGGAGGGGAGAATCATAGCCTTTATTTTAATAGTTATTTTAACAGGAACAAGTTCGTTTTTACTGGGTAGAATGTCGAATTCATTGAAAAATAAGGATAATACATGTGTTAATATTGAAAATTCAAATAATAATATAACCACACAATCAAATAATATTAAGTCAATATATGATAAGTCGTTAGGGAAGGCTAATGCTCTAGATAGTATTTCAGTCTCAAATCAATCTGGATCATATGTTGCTTCTAAGAGAGGTAAGAGATTTTATCCTGTTGATTGCAGTGCTGCATCGAGTATAGTTTTGAAAAATAGGGTATACTTTAGTACAAGCGAAGAAGCAATACAAAAAGGTTATAGTGCTTCACCAAGCTGTGAGTAATTATCATTAAACTTGTCTTTACATGCGCATTATTAAACTCGTTTTTACACTTTTGGTACTATATGGGATATATATTTATAGTGATCAAATTTTGAATTTTATTAAAAAGTACAGTCCAACAGCATTAAATAATGGAATTTCTTATGTAAAAGATTCTATTACAAAAGCACAAATTGGCCTTGAGGATTCTATTGGTAAAAATGTTTCTCAAATGGATTTTTTATCAAACCCAGGAGCTCTTGTTGTTGATTCTGGTTCAATTAAAAATAATACAAAAGGAGAGCTTACATCTTTTTCTATTATAGAGTCTACCAACAATGCTCGTATAGAAAATGGACTTGAACCACTTACAGAAAATACATTATTAAATAGTTCAGCTCTTATAAAAACAAATGACATGCTCGCTAAACAATATTTTGAACATGAATCACCTGAAGGGCGTGGAGTTTCTGATCTTGCTTCAGATGTTAATTATGAGTATATACTTGTTGGCGAAAATCTTGCAATGGGACCCTTTACTACAGGACAAGATATTGTAGATGCTTGGATGAAAAGTCCTGGACACAGGGCAAATATTTTACAAAATAATTACAAAGAAATCGGAATCGGATTGGTTAAAGGAAAATATGAAGGTAAAGATGTTTGGATGTCTGTACAACACTTTGGTAATCCACGATCATCTTGTCCTCCTATTGATGAAAAATTAAAAACTCAGATAGATTCATTCAAAAAAGATATTAGTGATTTAGATTCTAATCTAAAATTATTACAATCAACAATAAGTAATGCATCTACAAATTCTTCAGGTCCATCTATTGCGGGTCTTATTACAACTTACAATCAAAAAGCCGCTGAGTATAATGCACTATCTAAAACTATTAAGCAAGCTGTAGACACATATAACAATCAAATAAGACTGTTTAATAATTGTGCTGGAGTTAAATAAATATAAAACCCTAAACTTGTTTAGGGTTTTATATTACAACAATAATTAATACATGTGTCAAATAATATTTTGAATATACCTTACTCAAGGGGAGAGCGTATTGGTTGTATATGTTTTAATTATTGGCAACAAAAGATACTAAGAAATATTTAAGAGGATATTTGTGAGAATATAATATCAAAATATTTTCGTCAAATGTGCAAGTTTCACGATCTAAGGGTATAGGTGTGGAAAACTATTATAGTGTCGCACAATATATCTTTTGCGACATACAATAAAAAATAAAGCTTTAAATATATACATATTATAAAAACTATATTTTTCTATTAAATTCAACACTTGGTATTATTGTCACGCACATTCATTATTCACAAATAAGGTCTTCGCTCGGTAACCACTTCTCTTAAGGTTTTTGTCTCTTTTTTAAAATTTTTCTAAAAAATATTTTTCCTAAAAAAATATCAAAAAATTATTTCCCTGTCAAAAAATAAAAAAATTCCTCGGAAGGAATAATTTATACATCTCTTTAAATGAGTACTTATATGACTTTACCTATTACACATGGCTTATAGGTCATTTTAAGGCTTCATTCTTTCTACAACATACTTAAAATGTTTTTCCTCTACAGGCTGTATAGAAAGTCTAGATCCTTGAGCTCGGACCATCATTCCATCTAGGTTTGTATTAAATTTAATTTGATCTAAGCTCACAGGTGATTTAAAGGCCTCTAAAAATGAAATGTCGACACAATACCAGATAGGTTTTTCTTTTGTTGCTTTTGGATCGTAGTGATCATCTTTTTTGTTGAATTGAGTTTCGTCTGTATGAGGCTTACTAGATACCTTTGCAAGACCATATACACCATTTGGTTTTGAGTTTGAATGATAGAAGAGACAAAGGTCTCCAATAGACATGTCTTTCATCATGAAATTTCTTGCCTGATAATTACGAATACCAGTCCAAGAAGTTCGCTTGTCTTTTTTGAGTTCTGATATAGGGTAGCAAGAGCCTTCTGATTTTAGTAGCCAGTATTTCATAAAATTTATTTAAAAGTAGGAGAGTGACTTCCCTTCTAATTTTTTAATTTTACCATATAAAAACTGACCAAGAAAATTGATCAGTTTTTAATTTAGTATATTTATTGTTTTAGTTTCTCTTTACTTGAAGTTTGTGTATTTAATTTAAATTTTCGAATCTCCATTTTTTGACACCTAATTTCTTACCATTATCCATTCCTTTTTTAAATCCTTTTTCTGGAAGACCTGCGGCTATGAGTGTTGCCTTTGCTTTTTCTATATCTCCTGCTTTTGCTTGAGATTTTGCGTCTTTGATCGCTTTTCTTTGAGCGTCAGTAAGAATTGCTTTTTTATGAGTCTTTCTTGTAGAGTTTCTTTCAGGAGTTATAGAAGTTGTTATTGTCTGATTTGTAGTAGAGGTGTCACTTGTTTGAGCATTAGTCATATTTGCTACTCCAGCAAAAGCTAGAACACCCATAGTTCCACCAATAATGAAGTTTTTACCTGTACGGCGCATTCCTTTTGTGTATTTATCCATATATGTATTTTTAGATTAGTTCTAATAAATTAGTGCCTATCTTTATGTGCACCTACATATATATACGATGATCTATTATCTTTTATTTCATCAATTATTGAATAGATCAAATTTTTTACATTGGTCAAGAATAGCGCTCATATTTTGCTTGCGAGGTATACGTTTTTTAATCTCTTTTTTTCTATTATTTCTATCTTCTAATGATTTTTGATCAAAATCCCAAGGAAACAATGCACAAGCAATAAAATTATCAGGACCACTAATATCTCCAAGAACTCTTATGTTTCTACCTAATTGAGCAGATTCCCTTATTTCTTTTGGAATTTTAGTTGTATTTACAACCCAAGTTTTACCTTTTTTGTCAGTAATTACTATTGATTCTTCATTATTAATATCTGTAATAACACCTAAAACCCGACCTTTTTCTGGGGAGGACCATTTATTCATTTCTGTTTGTTTTGTGTATTTTTCAAACCCAAAGGAATAAGAAACAACTTTTTTATTGATTAAAATAAAGACTAATTCCCCTAAAATAATACTAATCAAAAGACTTGATAAAAGTATTGTAGCTCTCTTGTATTTATATCCATCATTAGTCCTCCTTATAAAATTAAATGTAAAAAAATAAAACAACACAAAAGACAGTATCCAAATATACGGTATATTTTCTAGTATAAATTCTTGAGTTGAAGGATGTGTAAAGCGTCTAAATTCCCAACCGCTATTTGTCGCTCCATACATCATTCCATAAATAGCAATACTTCCAATCAGTGTGCATAAAATCCCAGGCAGCCACAAAGCAAGTCTTTTAATAATAAAAACCCATCGAGGTACAGGTCTCAGTGATTTTCTTTGTATTTCATTTATTATTTTTTCTGATAAGTTTTCCATATTATTTTTTTAGTATTTTTTTTAAATCATTTTTTGCTCTGTTTAGCCATGTAGCGACTGTCCCTATAGGTATTTTGAGAATATCACTGATTTCTTCATATGACTTATCTTCAAAGTATTTCTGTATAAGTATTTCTCTATATTCGGGTTTTAATTTTTCTAATGCTTGGATAATATATTCTTTTTCTTTTAATTTATCGAATCTTTTGAAATCATCTTCTTTTGTGTCATCTGATATTTTTTCTAGTATACCTATATCTGTATCATCAAGTGATAACGAAGCTCTTGTTTTATCTTTTCTGTACCAGTCTATAAGTTCATTGTATGTTATGCGATATATCCACGAAGAAAAATTTAGATTTTGATCATAATCATTTATATTTTTATAAACTTTAATAAAAACATTTTGTAAAATATCTTCGACATCTTGCTTTGTAGCATGAGATCTTCTTTTTATGTATTTTGATAGTTTTTCATTGTATCTATCCACAATAACACCAAAAACCTCTGAATTTTTTAAAATCAGTTTAATAAGCTCACTATCTGTAAGTGTCTTGTATGTATCCATATAATGACTCTACTTTATATTATACGTTTATTTGAGATATTTTCTTTCTATTGACAATTCTGTAATGTATATTAAAAATAAAAAAGCCTTAAAAAGGCTTTTTAAACATGAGGAACAATACCTCTTACTGAATCAGTGATGAGGCATGGGGTTTTGCAAATTTCAATTGAATTTGTTTTCCCCTTGAGCTTTTTTGGATCAACAAAATAAATTCTCGGTCCGTCCACACGGGTTTGTTTTGTTAAAAACGTTTTGTAAAAATGAAACACAATATTCTCTATTGATAAAGTATTTATTTTCTCAAAAGAATCTGGTTTAAGTTGACTTTTAAAGTATAATGCAATCGTTTCTTTTAAAAGATCTTTCTCATCTTCTGGGGTAAAAGTTTTATGAGACTCTTTTTTGTGTGATAAAAATTTAACAACTTCGCTTTCGTATTGTTCTGATCTTTCAATTTTCATGAGAAATTTTCCCGTATTGTTTAAAGCAATTAAAACAATACAATTTTTTACCGTTTGTGCTTGTGCTCCCATAATATTATTTTGTTTTTGGTTTCATGCTATTCTACTCCTTTTTATAATAGAGTCAATATATATTATTTAATTAAAAAACCTCTCACTTGTTGAGAGGTTTTTTAATGTAAGACTTATAGTTTGTTTATTTCAGCATCTATAGAATCAAATTCTGAATCTGAATTCTCTAGATTGATATCTTGAATATTTTCTTCTATGGCTGTTGTTGTGTCTTGTTTTGTTGCATTATCTATAGATTGTACAGAGTTTACATCTTCTATAGGTTGTAACTTCTCTTTATTGTTTTTTGTAAACATATAGAATCCTAACCCTAGTACAATAATGACAACGAGAATTATAATTATATTTCTGGTATTCATATATTTCTATTGTTGAGTTGCTTGTGTTTGTTGGTCGACCGGCTGAGTAGCTGTTTGTGTCCCTGCTTCATTTATTTTTTGGATTTTTTTGAGAGCATTTATTATATTTTTAAGCGAATCATAAGATTTTTTTATAGATTCATTTGTTGTTTTTATATCATTTTTCATCTGATCTCTTGTAGCACCTAGGGTTGTTTTCAAATTTGTTTGATCTGTCACTTGTATTGTGTAAACTTTTCCAGCTTGCACTGCTATTGCTGCTCTCGCTGCGCTTATTGAAGTTTCTGCTTGTGTTATAAGTGGTCTGATTGTTGAAACATTTATATTTTCTGCAGCTGCCTTGTCTGTTCTAGACTCAATAGAAATAAGAGTATTTTCCATTTTTGTTATTGTTTCTGTAAATCTATTTACAGCATTTTCATTTACCTTTTGAATTGATGTTGTAATGTTTTCTACAGCTACTTTTTTATTTTCATCTTTTATTTTGGCAATCTCTATTTTTAGATCTGCCTTTTTTTGTTCTATACTATCTTTTTTTCCTTCTATTTCTTGTTTGAATGAATCTCTCTTTTCTTTAATTGTCTGTAAGATTTGAACTCTTTTTTCTTGTACTAATTCTTGCTTATTCTCTTTTGTATCTTTTAGTTGTTTTTGAAATTCAGTACGGATATCTTTTATTTCTGCTTCTGCTTTTTGACGATTTTCTTTTGAAGTATCAATAATCATTTTGTAAGCGTCTTCTTTTTTTATTTCACCACTTTCTACTTTTGCTTTAAGTTCGTCTCTAAGATTTTTTACAGATTCTTGTCCGTTCTTTCTTACTTCACCAACTTTCATTTTTCTATCTTCTATCTCCTGCCCTCTCTTTTGTTTATATTCAGATCTAATATCTTTTATATCTTTTCTTAATTCTGGAGGTCTTGGACCTTCTAGCTTTTTAACTTCTTCACTGGTTGTCATTATAGGTTCTGTATTTATAGGTTCTTGCGCATTAGCAATACCAATATTCATACAAAAAACACATAACACTCCCGCTATGATAATTTCTTTATTGTTTTTATTCATAATGTATATATTGTACCTAATAAAAAATAATAAAAACAATAAGTTTTCCACAATATTCTTTTGTTTACAATATATTCAAATTATTTACCCCTCCGCTTTTTTAATAAATGGTATTTTCTTACTTAATATTTAAAACCTTACAGGTATATATTTTATTTTTTTAGAGAAAGTATCTCTAATTATATCTTTGATTTTGCACCAAATACCACAATAAGAAAGTATTACTCCATTTTTACCCATCTTGTCACTGTCTATACATTCGTCACAACATAGAAAATGTTTGTGACACATAAGATTTGCACAGTTTACGTACTGCTCTGTTTTCTGGTGACATTTTTTACAGATACCTATTGTTTGGTGAGATTTTTCATTATTAAAATGGACTGTTTTTCTTTTATCAAAAACATAAAGTGATCCAAGGAAGTTTTTTCCTGGATATTTGTTCATGTAGCTTACTATCCCTCCGTCCAATTGATACACTTCTTTGAAACCTTCTTTTAGTAAAAAACCTGAAGCTTTCTCACATCGTACTCCTCCTGTACATACTGTAAGTACGGGCTTATCTTTCAATTCTTTTATCTTTTTCAAGTCCTTCCTCAGGTCGCGAAAATTTTTCATTCCTGGGAAGATTGTATTTTCAAATTTACCCACTAGAAGTTCATAGTCATTTCTCATATCAACAATATGAAATTCTTTACCTTCTTCATACCATTTATTAAGTTCTTCTGGCTTTAAATGCGTCCCTGTTGTTTCGTTGGGATCAAAATCATTCTCCCCCAAATGAAGTGATACTATTTCTTTTCTTGCTTTAACAGAAAGTCTCGGGAAAGCCGTCATGTCTTCTGTACCTTCACTTATCTTCCAGTGAATATCACTAAATCTAGGGTCAGCTTTCATGTGATTCATATATGCATTACAAAAGGCCTCTGTGCCCTCTAGGGTGCCATTTATACCCTCTTCTGCCACTATGACGCGCCCCTTCATTTCGAGGGTCTTACATAGGTCATATTGCTCTTTTCGAAGAAGTTCAGGATCTTCTATTTTTACATATTTGTAATATAAGAGTATTTTGTTTTTATTTGAGTTGTTTTCCATATTTTTAAAAAGTATGGAGTATTGTATCATTTTTTTTATATAATTTCTACTCTAACTTTGACAACCTCTCCTTCAAAAAGGTTTTCTTGTCCCCTTATTTTTTTCTTTATAGAAATTAAATAAGTCTTTTCTTTTTTGTTTGGAAATAGAGCTGTTTCCCAAACAGATTTTCCTATTGATACTTTTGTTTTTATAAAACCCGCACCGTAAGGATTCCCAATAATTCTTATTTTTTCTGAATTTTTTTTATCTACAGTCAAAAAGTGCCATCCACCATCACCAGGCCAGCGCCAAATTTCTCCTTTTATTAAAAAAACCTTAGACATAGCTACTTACTATTTAATACTGTAATTGTTATTTGTAGTACTGTTGCAAAAGAAACCCAAAGAAGATATGGAATATTTACAAGACTAATCCATTTAGCGTATGGATATATGGCCACCAGAGCCCATATGAGGGTTGATAATATTAATAATATATCAATTGATGCGAGTAAGTTATTTTGTAATTGAAATTGTATTGGTGAGAATAAAAAGTTAAATATCAAATTCAATATAAAAGGAAGTGCTATTATGAATGGGATTTGTTTGTTATAAGCCATCAATAATACCTTTCCAAAACTAACAAAAATAATCAAGTACAAAAAGCTCCATACAGGACCAAAAATCCATGGCGGTGGCGCCCATGTTGGTTTGATTAAGTTTTGATACCAAGAGTATGTTTGCATGAGTAAAGTATACACTAATTAGTAAAAACATAATTTATGAATATAATTAAACTAATATTGACTTTTAACTAAAATAGTTTTATTATTTTTACAAATAAAGTACATATGGAACTAGATTTAGAAAAAAGAAAAAGATTGGCAGAAGAGTTAAAAAATTTAAAATTTAACAAAATTTCAGAAATAATTTGGTTTGATCAGTATTACGATGAGATTATTAATACTTTGAACAATATTTTGTTTAATGAAAAAATTGAACAAGAAATAAAGGAAATTTTTGAAAAAATATCAGACATGCTTTTAGCCCCGATTATAATAGACGAGTTTGAAGAAAAAGAGAGGGATTTGTTGAAAAAAGAAATGAGGGAAAAAATTAGATCAATAAATCCAGAACTTTTAAAAATTCACGAACTTAATCTTCTTATGGCTTCTAACTTGAGTAATGTGCTTTCACAGGCTGAAGTATTCGAAGTTTATTTTGATTTTGAAATGCCAAACGAATTAGAAAATCAGTACAAAAAAGCAACTCTTATTTTTTCTGGCGAAGTTGGAAATGCGCAAGCAAGAAATTATGTCGATAATAAAAAAGATATCGAAAGGATCGAAATTGCCAAAGAAGTATTTGTTTTTGGAAAAAATTATTTTTTTTATCTAGCTAATCATCTAAACAAAGAAACCACCTCCTAAATTAAGGATAGTGGTTTTTATTTTTTTGTAGTCTTATTCTTTTATCTATACTTATTAAGTTTATCTACCGTCATCTCCTTTTGCAATAATTTTTTTATCAAAACCTCCTCTTTTCTCTTTCTTCTCTAGTCTGATTTCTTCAACATTAGAAAATTCCGGTAGTGTTTTTATTGCTTCTATGACTTCCATTATATCTGCCAATTCTTCATTACTCTGATCACTTATAAATTCATTTACTTCTTCTTCAAGTTTGATAATGAGTTCATTTCTAAATTCAGTTTCGTCGGCAGTATAAATTTCATAGGCTATACCTTTTTCATCTAATATTTCTGGGATTTTATCTCTAACCAATTTTTTGTAGTGCATATGATTAAATTTAGTATTTTCGAATAACAGCTTTTACTATTGCTGTAATGCGAAGATATTGTTCTGGATAAATATTTTTGAAGTTTTTGTTTGCTGGTTCAAGCCATACCTTACCACCTTCTTTTCGGAAATATTTCATTGTAGATTCTCCGTCTATATCTGCAATAACAATATCTCCATCTTTTGCGACTTCTGTTTTCTCGACTAGGACCATGTCCCCGTCAGCAATATGAGCGTCTATCATAGACTCCCCATCCACTTTCAATAGGAATGAATTAGCCTTCTTTGATGTCGTTAGATATGAGTCTATATTAATAGTGTTCAATTCCACTTCCTCTGCATTACTTGGAAATCCTGCTTTGATTGATCCTAAAAGTGGAATTTCATTAAAAGATTTTTCTGCTATTAATCTTCCTAAATGATCTTTTGAAACAAAACCTGCATCAATAAACTTTTCCACAAGACGAGCAACTGCATTCTTTGATTTAAAACCAAACAGAGCCATCATCTCTGTGTATGTGGGCATTCTGTTTTCTTTTTCGTGAAAGTATATTAATTTTTGTTTGTAGTTTTGTTCCATGAATTAAAAAAGTGGAAGCATGTGAAAGAATTTAGTAAATATATTTCCACTTGAGTGTTGGATTAATTTTTTGCGAAGTAGTTTGTGATCACGTGCTTCTTTTGCATATTCTTCACCTGAGAGAATCTTCATATCAATTTTTTTGTTTATGTTGTGAATTTCTCTTTCTATGATTTTTAGATATTGTTCTTTACTCATAATGCTTAAATATTATTATCCTGCTATGTATTTATTATAAGTGAACGCTCGTTCACACGCAAATAAATTCCTGTGGATAAGTTATAAAAATAATCATTAAGTAAATATAAATTGACAAAATATATTAAATATTTATAATGTATTTAAATTTAATAATATTATGTCACAAATAGAAACGACTCCAAACGAAAAATTCTCTCTACTTAAAGAAATTGTTTCTAGAGTAAAAGATGAAAATTCTTTGATTAAAGACCCTGATATTATAAAAAAAAGTATTGAAGAGCTTAGGGTTGTTAAGCTTGGATTAAAAAATAAAAGCGCTTCAGCTTTCTATTCTGATATGAAGAAGATAATAGCTGAAAAGAAAAAAGATGGAGAAATACTTTTTCCATCAAAAAAGCCCTCAAATTGAGAGCTTTTTATTTTTATATAAAGCGTGCAAGATATGCGACAAATAATACAGCAGCTACAAATCCAAGAACTTTTTGATAGTTTGTAAGAATTGCGATTGCTACTACAATAACAGCAGTTTTTACTATACCAAGCGTTAATACCGAATTCCAGATAGTTGGAAGAATATTTAAAAAAGTGTTCATATTGTAATTTTATAGAATACTATCAATTCCTCCAAGATTTGTAATATGTGTAAAACCTTCTTTTTCTAGTATTTCTTTTGCAATACTGGCGCGAGCTCCAGATCTACAATATACAGATATGTCAGTGTCTTTTGGAGCGTCTTTTAATAAACCTAAGTTTCCTTCACTTATATCTATAAGAGAAATATTTAGTGCGTCTTTTGCGTGCTTCTCGTCAAACTCTTCTTTTGTTCTTACGTCGATAATAATCTTGTTCATATAAACATTCTACTATAAATATTAATTATTATTAATATGATATTTACATTTTATTTAAAATGTGTTATTGTTTTAATTAATAAATTGTACATTAAATTATGAAAGTCAAAGAAGAAAGATTGTGGTCGTTTTTTGTTATAGTCTTAGGACTTGTTTTTTTCAATCTAGTATCTCTATTTAATAAGATATATATTATTAAAGAGATAATAACCTTAAGAGAGCTTATATTCTATCAATTAGTATCTGTTGTGCTGATTTGTTTAGATTTCTTTCTTTATGTAAGACATTTTGAACAAAAATATGAATTTAGAAAATCACTACTAAATTACAAAACATTGGTGTTGGCTATTTTGTATGTGATCTTACAATTAACCGTTGATTGTATTACGATAATATCGTTAATCGGATCTAATACCCCTATTAAATAGGGGTATTTTTTTATATCCTTCCTCTGTTAATTTTCTAATTTTTTCTTCCTGACCTCCTCTATTGTAGTTACCTATCTTCCCGTCTGATCGTATCACTCTGTGACATGGGATAGATTCGTCGTAGTTGTTTTTCATAAAAGTACCTACAGCGCGGGAAGCTCCAGGGCTTCCCGCAAGCTTTGCAACTTCCATATAAGTCATAACATTCCCTTTTGGAATATTTTTTACAACTTCTAAAACTTTTTCCTTAAAAGATTTCATATGCCTATAGTATATCAAAAATATAAAAACCCTCATTTTTGAGGGTTTTTATATTGAGAAAGATTATTTCTTTTTCTTTGCTACAACTTTTTTAACAGCTGGAGCTTTTTTTGCTACTACTTTTTTTACAGCTTTAACTTCAACTTTCTTAACTACTGCTTTCGTAACTTCTTTTTTAACTTCAGCTTTTGGAGCTACTGCTTTTACAACAACAGCTTCAACTTTTGGCTGATTCATTTTTTCAATTGCACTTACGAGACGATCGATTTTCATACTGATTTCTCCTAATTGCTTCTTCATTTCATCGTTTCCTCCACTTTGTTGTGGACGAGCGAATTCTTGACGTGGAGCTCTATCATTATTAAATTCTCTTCTTGGTGAGCGTTCTGTAAAATCATTTCTTGGGCGACGTTCTTCACGATCTCCACCTTCTCTTTTACTACTGAAACAATCGTTACAGTATACTGGCTTTTCGCCTGTTGGACGGAAAGGGACTTCACAACTTTTACCACATTCACTACAAGTAGTTTTATGCATTGTTACTTCTCCACGATCACGATCTCCACCAAAACTTCTTTTAAAATCTGGACGACCACCGCGGTCTCCTCCTCTAAATCCTCCACCTCTATTTCCTCCTCTTTCAAAATTTCCCATATATTTTTTCTATGTTGATTGTCTATACCTTATAGACAAATTACTATTATGGAAATATTATACAATTTTTAAAAGAAAAAAGCAAGTATTTTTAAATTTTCCTTGAATCATAAGCCCAATGGAGTAATGCTTGTCTTTGTTTTGGTCTACAATTTGTATCTTCTGGACGGCAATTATGTACTATTTGTCCCACATGTCTTCGTATTGCTTTCCATCTTTTTATTTGTTTTTTATCTTCTTGTGGTAATCTTCGGCCCATATAATATCTACAGTACCACTCAAACCAACCTCTAGGATCGTGATCTTGATTTATCCAACCCTTTTTAATCCATACAGATAGAGGTTGACTTGCATCTATTTTGAAAAAGTTTAACGAAATATCTTTTTTGTCACCTTTTGCAAATTTGGAACGTTTGAACCAATCTTCTGGATATTCTTTTGTACAATCACGCATATATTTACCTCCGAAGACTCCCAGTGAAAGCATTTGTTTCGGAGTTAGGTCTGGTTTGAATTCTGGATCAAAATCTTTACCTATTGGAGCTGTGAGTTCATACACATACCCTTTCTGCATTTTGTTATTTACTCGAACTTTTTTATTCATAAATACATAATAACAAAAAACCGCCCATTTTATAAAATATCGAGCGGTTTTTGTTGTTTTATTTTGCTACAACTTTCTTTGGTTTCTTTTTTTCTTTGCGAGCACCTATTCCTTTTGCCATAATATTTTTTTAAATATGTTTTTAATAAATCTCTAACTCATATAAGTGTACCAAATTTTAAAAAAATATGTATACTGTTTGTGTATGGAAGAAGATGAAAAAATTATAGTAAAAGATGCTCATGGAAATGTTTTAGAAAACGGTGATAGTGTTGTTATTATAAAAGATCTCAAAGTGAAAGGAAGTTCTATTGTTTTGAAACAAGGTACAAAGATAAAGAATATTAGACTTACAGATGATGATGACCTTATAGAATGTAATGCTGACGGAATAAAAGGCTTGGTGTTGCGAGTTGAGTTTTTAAAAAAGGGGTAATAATCCCCCTTTTTTTAATTTATCCAAATATTGTATCAATAAGCTTTTCCAAGCCCGCCCTCTTTTTTGAAGAAAAAGGAATGACTGTATGATCTTTTGTAATAGCTTTAATCTCGAGCATTTGTTTATGAGATTCTGATTGATTCATCTTATCTATTTTGTTTGCAATAACAATGAAATTTTTGCCGTATTCTTTTAAGTCTTCGAACATGCTTATGTCTTTGTCTGTCATTCCTACGTTTGCATCAATAATCATCACAATTAATTTTTGTTCGAATGGATTATTAAAAAGATAATTATCTATAAGGTCGCCAATCTTCTCTCTGCCGAGTCCACCCATACGAGCAAATCCGTACCCAGGAAGATCTACTAGGTAAAAGCTGTCATTTACAAGAAACACATTTATTTCTTGTGTTCTACCAGGAAAAGAACTCGTACGAGAAACACTACTACCTGTCAGAGTGTTGATTAATGTCGATTTACCAACGTTTGAGCGCCCAATAAAAGCAACCTGAGGAATTCCATCACGAAGTACCTCGTCTTCTCCTACAACCCCTTTTATGAATTTTGTACTAGTAATTTTCATTTGTGTCTACATACTAACAGATATTCGACTTTTCTGCGATATTACTTATTAATTGTTTTGTTAATGAGATTTTCTGCAAGTGTGTCAGGATTGAAAGACTCTCTTTCTTTTAGACACTCTGTTTGTTTTGGATCGTCATAATTCATACACTCTGTAGCTCTAAGTATAAAAGATACTTTTGCGAGTTTCTGTTCTATTTTTGCAATATAAGAATATGTTGTAAATGTACTTCCGGCTGCACCTTCGCTCGTTGTTGTTATACAGTATTCTCTTTCAGAAATAATTTTCTTCACCGTTGTTCCTTTTAGATTTATTTTGTTTGGTTCTGTTACTGGAGTTTCTTTACAAACAAAAGAGCCTTTAGTGGTAGTTACTTTTGGCGGCCAAGGATTTTGACTACTTATATACTTAGTGGTTAGTGATGTTTCATCTCCTTTAACAATATCTGTAATGACTACTTTTTCATCTTTTACAATATAAGAAAATAGTGCACCTCCTTGTACATGCCCATCTTCGTACTTCATTATCCCCGTCTTTTTATCTGTATCTAGATGAATACTTGTTATATACCAAGATCCACCAAGTGTTGGTTTTTCTGGTGAAAGTGTTTGTATATTTTCTTTAATATATTTTTCTACAAGAATTCTGTTATTAAGATCTTCGCAAGAAACGTCAGTCATATTTTGACTATAAGTTAGAGTATTTATATCTTTGTATATGTATACACCTTCACTTTGTTGTACCATCTCTCCGAATCCTGCTACAGCAGTACCTTCGCCAAACTTTATTTGTAATTGTTCTCTATTCTTAATACCTTCAGCAAAAGTGTTCCACCATACAAGAGCGGTACGAGACATACTTTGTTTGTCGACTTCACCAACAGTTCCTTCGAATGTTCCAATCTTACTATCTTTCTCGGCTGGTAAATAACGAAATTCTCCAGAAACACTATTGTCTAAGATGCTCATTTTTACCCAAGAAACATCATACAATCCACGAGATGTTTTTGTTTCTTGATAGAAACACATTTGTATTGGTGTTTTGTTTGCCGGATTTTCTATGGGCGTCACCACTTCTTTTTTTGTATTTGTTTTATTAAAATATACTATTCCCAAAGCCGCAATAATACACACTACTCCAAGAACGATGCTCATTGTGATTAAAACTTTTTTCATATCTTTATTATACGCTATATCAAGTTTATATGTGTGTAAAAAAGTCCCGCCAAACAAATGTTTGGCGGGACTTTTTAATAAGAAGTTATTATTTAGCCACTTCTTCTGATTCTGTAGATTCACTTTCTTCTGTAACGATTTCAACTTTTGTATCTTCGCCTTCTACGTGTGCACCTGTAACTACTACTTTTTCAACATGAGCTTCTGCACCTTCTGTTGTTTCTGTAATTTCTGTTTCTGAAACTTCTACTGTCATAGGAGTTGTTTCATCTTTTTTGATTTCTTCGTCTTGCATATTGTTTTTTGTCTGGCTAGATTTATTTTTTAAAATAAATCTAGCCAGACTTTGATTATTTGTTTCTAACCGACTCGTGCGAGTATACGCTAATAGTTGGATATATCCTAATTTTTATTTTGTAAATAAAAAAGCCGCACACTAGTGTGCGCGGCAGGGAAATTACTTCCCTTTTAAATTCAAAATTTTCTGTTTCTCTTCGGGTGAAAGTTTTGACCATTCGTCATCACTTACTCCTTCTGACTTGTTGATAATCTTTTCTGTTCTTATGGAATCAGTATAAAATTCAACTTTTTCAATGATAGAATCTTTTTTAAATCCAAAAGATAGGTTATCAAAATTAATCAAAGAAAATTCGTTACTGTTTTGATTCTTTATGTATATAATCTTAACAATATCATCTTCTTTTGTTAAAGGAATTTCATTTGAAATGTTGCTGGATGTGCTAAATAAAATATTTGGCTCTTTTTCAAAAATAAAGTGATAGAAAGTATTACCTTTTACAACTTCTGAATTGAACCTTTTTATTTTTGATATAAGTACATTTTTTTGCATTTCACTTGTTGTGGCGGTGGGACTATTTCCTCTATTGTTTAGTTGTGAAGTGTAGTCACGAATCGCTTCATGTCTGTTTTCTCCAATACCAACAATTGTGTGATCATGTACATTTACCAATGCAATCAATTTCATTAATCCTCCTTTATCTTTAAGTAAAAATTCATATGTTGGGTAACCTCCAATGTTGTATGTAATACCATCAGAGCCAACATATCCTTTTTCTTGAACTTTTCCTTCAGCAGATTTTTTTGCAGCATCTTCTGTTGCTCCTGCTTGTCTAAACCAATGAACCTTTTTTGTTCTTGTGTCCACCATCATAAATCCTACAGTTGAATTCTCATTCCCTTTAGATGTAAGTCCAAAATAAAAGTAGGATCTCTGGTCATTACCTAGAACAATAGAATTTCCTTGAGATGTCGTTATTTTATCTGACCCTGACCAATTCCAGTATCCATTTACCAATTCTCCCCAATCATCAATTTGATCAGAAACAAAACTTTCTGGTTGGATTCTGTCTATCCATTCAGGAGCTTTTTCTACTGGGTATTCTTCAATTTTTCCAGTCTCTGGATCTACTGTTAATACTCCAATAGCATCATCTCCTTCAAATCCAATTTTTGAATCATAAATAGTGACTGTCCAATATGGATTCCAGTTATCATCTACTTCAAAAGTTTTTTCTGTAAACATTGTCGAGCCATATCCATTACTATAAATATGTCTCGTTAAATCAGTAGAAAAGTAGGCTCTAGTTTGATATTTTATATGTAATTTTTTGCCGTTAATCTCAGTAACCATTTTGTAGTCTTCTTGATTTGTGGCTGATACATATACATACCCAGGAGTTCCTTCGTTTTTGAATGTGTTCCACTTCCAGTAACCACTATGTTCTATTGGTGCTATCCAATAAAGCTGTTTGTTTACGGATTGAAGTGTAAATTCTCCAAGTTCTGCGCGACTTCCAAGTCCAGGATCTGATCCTAACTCTTTTTCACCAATACGCCTAGCTATCTCTTTGTCTACAATGATCATTTGATTTGGAGCGATGGGTTGAATATTAGATGTAAAAGTCGTTTCTTTTACTTCGCCTATTAAGGCTCTATATTCACTACTTCTCCCAAATAATCCGCCCCATGTCCCAAATAATCCTATAGATAACATTAGAATGAAACTTATTGCACATATTGCACAAAATAGTTTAGAAATAGGTGTAATTTCTTGATTTTCAAAGTCTACACTTATTAAAGCTAATATTAAGAAATATGAAAAAAGATTCCAGTAAATACCAGTTGAAGCTGTAAAGCTTAAAGTTGGCATGAATAGATAGATTGACAGTAATAACCATACCACTGTCCAAATTGCTGATAAGATAATTTTTGTTCTGCTCATTTTTTATTTTATTTTTAAGGGTTCAAAATTGTTTTTTGTTTGTATTTATTATAATTCACTTAGTGATATTTGTCAAATATAAATTACATCTATTGACCTTTATTATGATATAATATATAATATAAAAAGATAGGTTAAGGTTTTTGTTTCCTAGCTGTTCATTTTTAATTGTTTATCGCTTAAGTTTATTGATTTGATTACACATTTTTTAAACAAGCGGCCCACGTCTCACGACGTGGGATTTTTTTTTGCGACAATTTAAAAACAGTATATCTATTGACATTTATATAAATATAGTATATAATATATACAAATACATTAACATGAAAAACAACAACGCAATTTTCGATTTTGAGCGCTATAGCGCCACAGGAATTTATTTATTCTTAGCATTTATTTTAGTTGGTACATTTTTTGCTGTACTTCTTATTGAAGCTAAAAAGCAGAATTCCAGCTGGTCCGCACCTGTTTGGTTTGTAAATATTACTATTGCAGTATTGTCTTTACTTGTCGGTTCTCTTCTTTTTAGGATCATTCAAGTATTGACTGGACTGACTATTTTTTCTGAATCTTGGAATTTGATTCCAATTTCAATTCTTGGCTGGATGAGTACATTCTTTATTCATGCTATTGTGAAAAAAATCGCACCAGTAAAATTAAAGGTTGTTGCCCTAAAAATGTTTTCCTAACTGTTCTTTCTTTGTTCATTTATTTGAACCAAAACCCCACGTCTAAAGCGTGGGTTTTTTATTTATAATATTATAAAACTTCTAAATTTACTTAAATAATTTATGTTATACTATCGTCAAATACTTGTTTCATGAAAAATACAAAATACTCAAAATTTTTAACTAGAGCTAACTTTTTAATTACGGTTAACCTTCTAGCTGTAATTGGTTCAATTACCCTTTTATTACTACCTTTATTTTCTTCGTTTGACATCACAAATCTCTATGGAGGTGTATGGTTTCGAGACGTGAGTCCTTATGTAATAATACTTTATGTATGTATAAACAGTTTTCGTTTTTTTGTAAATAGAGCATAAGGTTAGTATTAAAAAAACCGCATTGAGCGGTTTTTTATTTAAAAAATTCCAAAGACAACTCTTGTCCTCTTTTTATTATAGCGTCTCCTATTTCTCCCCAATCAAAATAATTTTTATATTCTTTTATATCTATAATTTTTATTTCTGTAATTCCACCCGCTGGATCTTCTATGAATTCTCCAAATGGTTCTACTTTTGCAGATACCCTGAGTTGGTATATAGGTTCTTTTCCTTCTGTTGTTACTTTTTGATATCCAATAGGTATGAAGTCCAACACCTTCATATTGGATTCTTCTTTTATTTCACGAAGAAATGTTTCTTCAATAGTCTCTCCCTTCTCTATAGATCCACCGATAAGACCCCATGATTTTTCATGTCCACCAAACCAACCAAAACCAAAAACTATTTTGTCTGGTTCTGTAAAACAAACTCCATAGACTTGCTTCACTCTTTCTTGTGGAAGATCGTTTAAATCATCACATTCGTGATATTCAAAAGTATATTCTATTCCTTTTTTGTCTATAAATTTTGATGTGATCATATTATTGATTATAAATTATTTTCTATGGTTTATATAGACAATAAGAATAATATTGCAAACAGTGGGATTTTTAGTTTTTGGATCATGAATTTTATTTTAAAATAAATATTGACATATTTTATATATTTTATATAATCTAAAAAATATTAAAGCAATGAATATAAACAAAAGAATTATCGATACCATGACTGGTACTCGATATGGAGAGATCTTATCTGTAACAGATGAACAAATTAATGAGTTTCTTAAATCACTGGATAATAATCCTGTAAAAGAAAATGAGCTTGTGTTGGGCACCATAACCCCTCTTGAAGCTGCAGTATTTTTTCTTCATGAAAAATATTGTCCAAAAAATGAAGAGTTGTTGGAGGTTTACATGAAAAAACAAAAAGAAGTGCTAAATTTACATAATTCTTTCTTTTTTATCCAAGAAATTCTTTCCGGTGAGATCTTTGAAACTGATGATGAAAAAATGAAAGAATTAAATGGTTTACTTGAAAAACTTAATTCAATCATGCCTCTCCATAATTTTTATAGTGATGAGATGTGGAAACTTATCAGGGAAAGATTCCCTGAATCTAAAAACAAAACTATTGAATTACGGGCAGGTGGACAAATTGTCGTATCAGAAGACATTAATATTTTTGATGAAATACATAATGAAAATGATGATTTTGCTCATGAACCTTTTTTCAACTTTAGAAGAGGTCCTGTAGGTGAGGCGTGACAACAAAATAGCAACTTCGGTTGCTTTTTTTATTTCTTCCAACGTGGGGCGAAGCGAATCATGAATGTGTATAGTTTTGCGAGTATGTATGGAGTACCATTTTTGCGCATTGATTCATAACACACCCTTTGGAATTCTTTCAAATCTGTGCCTTCATAACACAATTTTCCATCTTTGAAGCAGTAGCTGCAGTATCTAGGATTCTCTCTTTTGTCTCCCATTGAGTCCTTATCAAAAGGCATCAGACAACTCTCACAAGCTTTACATTTATTTTTTGTATTTGTATTTTCCATATTTTAAATTCTTCTCAAAACTTCTTCTTTACCTAAAATAAAACAAAGTTCGAATGGGTCGGGAGATTTTTCACGACCTGAGAGTGAAACGCGGAGTGGCCAGAGTACTTCTCCACGGCCATATTTGTCTGTGAGAGGCCATACTACATCCTTTATCGCCTCTTTGTCGCTCCACTTGTCATCTTCAAGATTTGAGAGAATTTCGCGAACCTCTGCAATGTATGATTTTGATTTTGGAAGTCCATCTGCATCGTCTTTTAGAGACTTCCAAACTAGTGTGTTTTCATCTTGTATGTTTGGCTTTGTGAAGAAGTATGAAATATTCTCTTCATACGTATCTGTGATATCTGTTCCCTTTTCTATGCGTTCGATAAGTGTACCGAGAAGTCTTGGGAGGACTTCTTTGTAATTGTCACTCTCCTTTGCTATAGCTGGCATGAAGTTGTCGACATAGCTTTCAAATTCTTCTTTGCTTAGCTTCTTCAAGTATTCGTGATTGTACCAATCAAGCTTTTCTAGATTGAACACTGCACCTGATTTGTTTACTTTCTCTAGGGAGAACTCTTCCACTAATTCTTTTAGAGTGAAAAGTTCTCGTTCGTCGCCTGGATTCCAGCCCAAGAAGGCCACGAAGTTCAAAAGCGCTTCTGGAAGATATCCTTTATCTTTATAATCCATCACAGCGACGTCACCTTGGCGTTTTGAGAGCTTTGAGCGGTCAGAATTGAGAAGAAGTGGAAGGTGTGCGAATAGTGGCTTCTCCCAGCCAAAACATTCGTAAAGGTACAAGTGCTTTGGAGTACTAGAAATCCATTCTTCACCACGTATCACATGAGTGACTTCCATATGATGATCATCCACTACTACAGCGAGGTGATATGTTGGGAATCCATCAGACTTCAAAAGTACTTGGTCATCCACATCAGAATATTGAAAGCTTACACTTCCACGAATTTGATCTTCGAATACACTTGCGCCAACTTCTGGTATAGAGAGACGTATCACGTGCTTTTCACTTGCTTGCAATTTTACATCTACCTCTTCCTTTGATAGTGTCTTACAGAGTCCGTCGTATCCTGGTGGGAGCTTGTCGGCTTGTCTTTGTGTCTTCACTTCCTCGAGTCTCTCTGGTGTACAGAAACAATAATACGCGTGACCTTTTTCTATTAATTCTTCTGCATACTTTTTGTATAGATTGAGACGCTCAGACTGGATATATGGACCATTGTGTCCTGTCTCCATTATTGCGCCATTTTCATCGAGCTTGATACCTTCATCAGGTATTATTCCTGCCCAAGCAAGAGAGTGAGTAATATTCTCAATACCACCTTCTACGGTGCGCGCTTGATCGGTATCTTCGATACGAAGAAGAAATCTACCTCCAGACTTTTTGGCCATGAGATACGCATACAGAGCCGTACGGAGGCCTCCTACATGGAGATATCCAGTAGGACTTGGAGCAAAACGTGTGACGATTTGGGTGTTTGTATTCTCTGACATATAAGATTAATAGTAACACAAGTATATAGTAATTAGAATATAGATTATAGATATTTGAGAAAACACTAAATTTAGCCAGTATTAAAAATAAATTGAAAAATAAGGGTATTTTGGAATACAAAATTATAAAGTTAAAAATGCTTGATATAAATAATTTATCTGTTATAGTATTGATAAATCAGCACAGCTATTGCTTATAAAGGAGACGAAGACGGCAATTCTTCGAATCAAGTTTTCCAAACATTGTTTCTCCAGATGGATTTGCTAATACTGCAAACTCTACTGCTTATCCTAGCAAGTAGTTTTATTAGTAAAATAGGAAAACTAACTAAATGGTTCGCCAGACCATTGCTCTGACCGGGTAGGATAGACAAAGCATTAACTCACTTTTGTCTCCTACCCGCAATCAGGGTTTTTTTCTTTTTGTATAAGATTTCCACAAAATGCTTTATGTGTGAAAGTGTGGTACAGTTACTAAAGTTAAAGTAATCGGTGTTCTTTTTGGACAGAGTAAGTAATTTCTCAAGATTCTAAAAATGTTAACATTTTTTATTTTTAATTGTTCAACTCGCCAAGTCTCCGGACTTGGCGTTTTTTTTATTTACTTTTTAAATTATAAATGTATAATAGTAGCGAACGTTATCTGATTAATACGTTTTGTTCATAATTGTTTTGCATAATGCCTCCCGGAATTCACTTGAATTCCGGGTTCTTTTTTTGTTTAATGCTTATATAAATCAAAATACCTATATAATAAAGCATTATTATGTCTATTGACAAAATATACTTTAGTATGCTATAATAAATTCAAATAAACATTAAAAACAAACTTATGGAACCACTTATTTATTTATGTGTTACAAGCTTTATTACTTACTTAATCTACAGAATTGTAGAAAAAAAAGATTTTAAATTGGTAAACTTTACAAAAGGTTTGCTTGGTATAATTAATCTTTTAAGTACTGGATTGTCAGCTTTCTTTGGGATGATATTGTTAGGTTTTATGCTTGACGGATTCAACCCTGATGAACCAAACTTTGGTGCACCTTGGTGGTATTTAATAACCAAGGGTAATAAGTTTTATTATTGGAGTTTAGTTTTCTCCATACTTATTGCTGGACTTGCAATGTTAATTCTAGCAATTGATTTGTATTACAGGGAGAAGAAAGATTTTTAATTTTTGCTCTTTATCGAGGGGTTTTGCTTACGCAAAACCCCTTTTTCTTTTTATTATTTCAAAATTTGACCCGAATTTCGTTTGCGAAATTCGGGTCGTCTATTTTTTATTGATAGTGACTCATTGCTATGTCGACTATCGCTTCTGCAATTGTCTGACTTGCGTCTCCACGTGCAAATCTTTTTGCTGCTCCACTCAATTCTTTTTTCTTTGATTCGTCATCTATAATACTTTCGATTGTATTTAAGAATACTGTCGGAGTTATATTGTTCTGCTCTAGAACTATACATCCACCAGCACGAGCATATGCGAATGCATTTTTCTTTTGGTCGCGTGATATTTCTTCTGGAATAGGAATAATAATAGAAGGTATACCCCATGTCGCAATTTCAAATATAGAAGATCCTGCGCGAGATATTATTAGATCAGCAACACCCGCAGACATCTTCATTGCAAGTGGGTTTAAGAATGCTACAGGTTTGTATCTATCTTTGTTTGGATTTTCATTGAGAATTACTTTGAGTCTAGTCTCTACTTCTTCCATATTATTTTTACCAATCTGATGAATCACTTGGTATTTTTCTAGAAGTTGTGGGAGTATGCTGAGTGTTGCGTCATTTACAGCTACTGCTCCGAGAGATCCGCCTAGTATAAGTATTGTAGGTAGATTCTTGTCTAGGCCGAGATACTCATGCGCCCCTTCTTTTATTGGGTGTACAATTTCTTTACGGATTGGCTGTCCTGTCCAAGCTATCTTTTCTTCATAACCTTTTAGATATGTACTTGCTTCTTGATATGATATAGCAATTTTTTTTGCGAACTTTGCTGACCAGAGAGATACTCTTCCTGGGAACGAATCTGATTCATGAATAATTACAGGAATACGAAGAATTCTGGCTGCAAAAAGTGTAGGGAAAGATCCGTAGCCACCCTTCGAGAAAATAACGTCAGGATATATGAAGAATAATTTGATTGTTGCTGTAATAACTCCAAAACCAACTTTTATTACTTCTAATATTGTTTTGATAGAAAAATAAATACGAAGTTTACCTGCTGGAGAATATATATAAGTAATATTATTGTCAGCTAGAGCTTTTTTATCATATGGAGCATTAGACATGAAGTATAATTTTGCTCCCAATATTTTTCTATTTGAGACTACTTCGTTTGTTTTTTCGGCAACAGCAATAATCGGATAAAAATGTCCTCCTGTACCTCCTCCTGTAAATAAAATACGCATAGTATGTATAGTATAACCTATTCTAAGATTTTGTAGGCGTGGATACTGTCTTCTTGTATCTTGAGACTTGAAGTATTATACCTGCAGCAAAAAGAGCGAACATGAGCGATGTTCCACCTTGTGATACAAAGACCAGAGGTACACCTGTAAGTGGAAATAGTCCTGTAATAGAAGCAATATTCATAAATGATTGCGCTGTTAGAAGCATTACGAGTCCTGTCACGAGTAATTGTGAAAATTGATCGGGAGCATTGTTTGCTATACGCAATCCTCTAAAGGCGAATACTATGTAAAGTATTACAAGTAAGGTACTTCCAATAAAGCCGAATTCTTCTCCTACAACAGCAAAAATTGAATCCCCTTGTGGTTCTGGTAAGTAACTAAATTTTTGGATACTTTGACCAAATCCTCTACCTGTAATACCTCCAGAACCAATAGCAATGAGAGATTGTTGGAGCTGGTAAGAAGAGCCTGTTGGGTCACGATTTTGATCGATGAACGTCCTTACACGGTCTTTTAGATATGGAGTGAAGAATGACAGTCCTATAAGTCCAACGATAGCAATTCCTCCTACAAAAAATATTTGTTTCCACTTCACTCCTGCAACAATAAGCATTGAGAGTGCTGATATAGTCATAAGAATAAAACTCTTTGTGTCTGGTTGTTTAAAGAGAACAAGAGCGATAATCCCCAAAAGAACCATAAGAGGGAGCACGCCAAAACGCACATCACTCACCTTTCCTTTTACCCAAGAAAGCCATCCTGCAAAATAGATAATAAAACAAATCTTGAGTAATTCGGCTGGCTGAAAAGATATTGGTCCAATATCAAGCCATCTTCGGGCTCCACCATGAGAGAATCCAAGTCCTGGTATAAAAACAAATGTAGTAATAATAATAGAACTAATAAATATATAGAAGGCGTATTTTCTCCAAACTTTATAATGTATACGTGAAGCAAGATACATTCCAATACCACCAAGTCCGAATCCAAGCACTATTTGACTAAACAATACTTGATAAAATTTGTCAGTATTTTTTGCAAGAATTCCCATTGAAGCAGAAACGAAAACACCAAATCCAATAGTAAGGAGAGTGATTATTATACCGAAGAAAAATTTATCAAAAGGAAGCTCTTTCTTCATTGTCTATTTTGTTAATATATAAATAATAGTTCCAAAAACAGAACACACAATAGATACAATCCAGTACCTCATCGTAACTTTTGGACGAGACCAGCCTTTTGCTTCGAAGTGGTGATGAAGTGGTGCCACCAAGAAGATGCGTTTTTTGTTTCTATATTTGTAAGAATATATTTGAAGGATTGCAGAGAGACTTGTCGCTACGAGTGGTAATGCAATAAGAGGAAGTACAAATACAGCATCTGTAAGAAATGCTATTACTGACAGAAGAAGTGTAAGGCCGAGCATTCCCGTCTCACCCATATAAAATCTTGCTGGAGGAATATTAAACCAAAGAAATACAAGAATAGAACCTGTTACAACAGACGAGAAAGCCGCGAGGTCTATTTGATTGTTTGTATACGCAATAAGCGTATAACTTGCAAATATTGGCACCAGAACGCCTCCAGAGAGGCCGTCCATCCCATCTATAATACTTGAAGAGAACACAGCGAGTGTTACAAGAATAAAGAAAGGAATAAACATGAGCCCTAGCGGAACACTGCCAATGAAAGGCACGAACACACTAGAATGATCTAATTTAAGAACGAACCAAAGTCCTACAAGGAGACTCATTGCCACAATCATTGCGATTTTTACACGACGATTAGATAGAGCGTCTGCTCCATATGAGTTTGAGGAGAATACTTGTGCAAGATCATCAAAAAGACCAAGCATTCCTCCGAGTATGAGTGTGCCGAGAGGTATGAGTGTCTGACTGCGACTAAGAAAATTTAATTTTTGTGTCCATGGGTTTGGGAAAATTTGTTCAAGCAGTGCTATTCCCATAATAGTAATAAAAACTGAAAGCCAAATAATCATTCCTCCTACTCTAGGAGTTTTTAATTCTTCTTTTTCATTGTGAATATCTTGGAATTCTTTTGAAACAGAAGCATTTGAACGAGAACTTCTTTTCCAGAGCTTGTATTTGTAAAAATATTTTGTGAGTATGGGTGTTATGACAAACCCTACAACAAAAGAGGAAACGAGTGGGATGAGAATTTTAATTGCGTTTGACATATATATAATTATTCTGGTTTTTCTATTATACCAGCAATATTTTTTGAGAGCTGTTCAAAATCTTGTAATTCTGTTCTGTCTGTAATACCAAGAACTGACAGAAGGTCGATAGACGGTGTGTAGTGATTACTTTTCCCTTCCTGCTTCTTTTCTATAAGACCACGAATAGTGAGAGTGCGGAGTGAAATTGTACTATTTACCCCACGAATGTAGTCTATCTCAGACTTTGTGGCTTTCTGGTGGTAGCAAATAATAGACAATGTTTCGAGAGCTGATTTTGTAAGTTCTTTTTCTGTCTCTTCTTTTTGAATTTTTGTGAGCAAATCACTCATGTCTGGATGAGTTTTAAGAACTACATGATCGTTGTTTTCTATTAAAACAAGCCCTCGCCCCTCGAGATCACTTTTTAATTCCAAAATTGCTTGATCTACTTCTTCTTTTGAAATTTCTAAAATATCTGCAAGTTTTTTTATTGCAAATGGTTCACTTTCTATAAAAAGTATTGCTTCTATTTTTGAACTTGTTTTCATAATTGAGGTCATATAATTATTTAATTCTTATGAGATCACCACCATCAAACCCTAATCCAATTGCTTGAGCTTTTGAAAGAAAATGTTCGTTGTATTTTTCAGATAAAGTAAAGTCCTTTATTAAGGCTGTAATTTCAGATAATAGCTTTTGCCAATCACTACCACTTGTTTTTTTAAATTGTTTAGACAAAATAAAACTCTTCTCTTTTGGTATAAAATCCAAATAGCAAGCCCATTCATCATCCTTACCATACATTTTTGAACCAACTAAATATATTTCACTACTATCATCAAAAATACCAAAGAAATAAGAATTAATCTCTTCTGGAGGATTCTCTGCTTTGTTTAGTCTCCAAAGCCAATCGTTAATAGAATCTTTTTTATTTTTAAATAAATTAAACATATTCTTCTTTGTTATCTTTTAATTGTTCTTGTTTTTCTATTAAAATATCATCAAAATGATTATCTTGGACTACATTCACTATTCCTTGTCTTACCAATTCAAGCATAGCAAGGAATGAAACTATGACCAAAGTACGCTCTTGTTTTGAAAATACTTTTCCATTGTGTCCTGTGAGTTTTCTAAATGACGTTTGAGCGGCTTCCATTATTCTTGTTTCAAAGCTTGTAATCATTTCTTCGATACTCATCACCTTCTCTGCTCTTACCTTTGGAAGTTCTGGTTCTTCCTTTGGGACATTCTTTAAGACTTCATTTGCTAAATCTTTGAGTAATTCTGTGGTTAGTCTTTCATCAAATCTAAATTTTATTTCTGTTTTATTTCTTTCTTTTGGTCCGCCAAATAATTTGTACTTTCCGAAGCGTTCTTGAATATATTTAGAAGCTGTCTTTACATGTGAGTATCTGTCAAGCCTTCCTTCGAGCTCCACCACCTCTTTGGACTCTTCTTCTGTAAGTTCTAGATTGGGTAAGAGAGCTCGAGATTTTATAAGGATAAGTGTTGTGGCCACTATAAGAAAATTGGTTTTTTCTTCAAGAGATTCTGTTGTAAGCTCTGAAACATACTTGATATAATCGTCCGTAACTTGAGCGAGAGATACTTCACCCACAAAAAGCTTCCGCTTTTCTATTAGATCAAGCAAAAGATCGAGGGGTCCTTCGAAAGTAGCTGTTTTTACAGCGAATGACATATAGCTATTTTATCTTTTTTATATTTATTTACAAAATAATAACTCACTACACATTCTTTGACATTAATTTATATATAATTTATAATACAAAAGAACATTTTAAAAAATAAAATTATGAACATCGGTACAAAAAATGTAGAGACTATGACTCTCCGCGAACTATCGTTAGAATCTTTTAACTTAAAACAAGAATTAGAAAAAGATCCTAATAATATCATATTAAATGATATGTTAGCCAAAGTCTCTATTGAGAGAAAGAAGAAAAAACTAGAAGATCTTTATAAAGATTTGGAGTTTGGTGGACCTGACTTTCTATACATTAAACCAAATATTAAGGACCTGGAAAATGAATTGACTGGTTTAGGTGTCAATGTTTCTAAGTTAGAATCAAATTTTGTAAAACAATCTTTGTACATTTCAAGATAAAGCGCTTATTAGCGCTTTTTAATTTGATAATAATTTTATTGACATTTTTATTATATATTGTTATAATATATAAAATAATTAGCATATGAAAAAAATATTCTTATATAGCTTACTTTTAACAGCTATAGCTTGTAAAACAAGTACAAATTTAAAAATATCTGAAAAGGATAAAGTATCGCTTGATTCAAGCGAAGAAAATTTTCGTAAAAATGTTTTTGATAAAGAATTCAAAGATACAACAACAATTAAATAACACTAAAATGTCTGAACAAGAAACAAAAGAAGAATTTAAAAAGAAAGAACTCAGTGAAATGAGTTTAGAAGAATTAAACTCCTACATGAATTCTTTGGTGGAAAGTGCTAAAGATCCTGATATTACAACAGAAACACAGAACTTTATTATGGAAGAAGTGATGGCTGTAGAAAATGAGTTAGAACAAAGAATTTAGTGTATACCTATAGTACACACAATCCCTTTTAAGTTAAAAGCTTAAAAGGGATTTTATTTTGACAATAAAATAAAATGGTGTTATATTATATATGAACAATTAAAAAAATAATTATGAATATAGATGTATTTCTTAATTTAAATCCGAAAATTACCTCTCTTCCTTTACCTGACTTTGATAACTATATCAAAGGACTGCAAAAGCAAGAAGAAATGGCTGCTAGTACTAACAAATTGGATTGGCAAGGTGAATTAATTGCCTCGATCAAACACTGTGAGACAATTAAATCATGTCTACATCTTTTCAATTTAAAAAAAGATATAGAAGATGGAAAACCTGGAGCTAGTCAATTTGATATAGGTGCTAAAGAGCTTGAAGCTCACTTAACATTGAAAGGGTTAGACACTAAAACTTTTTATGATAATTGGAAGAAAACAGGTAAATTTTCACTTTAACTTTAAGCCCTAAAGGGCTTTTTATTTTTATATAAAAATAATATATAATGTAAAAAAACAAAATTATGCAAACAAATAATCAAGTCACAGTAGCAATTGCAATCTTAGGGGTATCCCTAGCAGAAATCAAAAAAATCCTCTAGTTGAGGATTTTCTTTTTTATATTATTTTCTCTTTATAAGTAGAGAGAGGTCGTTTAATTGTTTGTCACTGATAGGAGAAGGTGCTTCCATCATAAGGTCTTTACCCTCACCTGTCTTCGGGAATGCTATAACTTCACGAATGTTTGGTTCATTCTCTAGAAGCATAACGAGACGGTCGAATCCCCATGCGATTCCTCCGTGTGGAGGTGTACCTGATCCGAGAGCACGAAGCATGTGTCCAAAGTTTCTTTCTATATTCTCGTCTGTGTGTCCAATAATACTTAGAACTTGCTTCAACGCTTCTGGTTCGTGGTTTCTTATACTTCCTCCACCGATTTCATATCCATTGAGTGTAATATCGTATTGTGTTGTGAGTATATCTCCAATATTCTTTCTTTCCATCAAGTTCTCCATATGAGCGTCTATTGGACGAGAAAATGGGTTATGAGTGAATGTCCACTCACCTTCTGTATCTGGATTATCTGAAGTATCTGTTCTCTCGAAAAATGGGAAATCTACAACCCAGCAGAATGCAAGTAAGTTTTCATCAGTCTTGTCTGTGCGGATATCTGGACGGTCATTACCATATTTTTCCATTGCATCTTTGTATGAGATACGTGGAAATGGGATTTCTTGGATTTTCTTTTCTGGATAGAGATTTTGAACAAGTTCAATCAATATTTTTTCATTCAAAGCCATTACATCTTCTTGAGTTACAAAACTCATTTCCATGTCGATTTGAGTGAATTCTGGTTGACGATCTCCACGAGTATCTTCATCACGAAGACACTTTGCGACTTGGAAATAACGTTCCATACCTGAAGCCATTAAGAGTTGTTTGTATTGTTGAGGAGATTGTGGAAGTGCGTAGAAATTTCCAGGATAAAGACGTGAAGGTACAACATAGTCACGAGCACCTTCTGGTGTTGATTTTGTAAGGATTGGAGTTTCGATTTCTATGAAGTTTTCTTTGTCGAGACTGTCACGAATAAACTTAGTCATTTTGTGACGGTTGCGAATGTTCTTTTGGAGACGAGGGCGACGAAGGTCGAGGTATCGCTCAGCAAGGCGAACTTCTTCACCGATTTCTTTACCGTCTGTAGTTGGGTCAAAAGATGGAGTCTCTGCTTGGTTTAGAACTATTATAGACATGATTTCGAGCTCTATATCACCATTTACCACACCTTCTTTTTTGTTTCTTTCTGGGCGTTCATTTACTCTACCTGTAAGCTTTATAACCCATTCAGTACGAAGAGTTTTTGCAACCTCTATAGCCTCTGTATAGTTTGGGAGAACTACAGCTTGGATCTTGCCTGACATATCGCGAATGTCCAAGAAAACCATTTTTCCTTGGTCACGACGAACGTCTACCCATCCAGAAATAGAAACTTCCTCACCTTTTTTACTACTCAAATCTTTTATATATATACGTTCCATATGTTTATAGAATAGCAAAAATTAGTCTTTTTGGCGATACTTTTATAAAAATAAAAAAGCCGCAAAAATGCGGCTTTTAAAAATCAAACAAAGTTTAATTGAGCGCTTCGGAATAATTTACGGTAAATACCATGTTTATCCATAAGTTCAGAATGACTACCATCCTCAACGATAATACCATCATCTAAAACAAGTATTCTTCCCACTCGCTCCAAAGATTTGAAGCGGTGCGAAATCATTATTGTTGTTTTACCTTTAAATAATGTATTGTATTGATCAAAAATTTCTTGTTCAGCTGTAGGGCTTAAAGCGGAGGTTGGTTCATCAAGAATTACAAGATTTGGCTCTCTGAAAAGAACTTTCGACATCCCAACTTTTTGAGCTGTACCAGAAGAAAGTTTAATCCCTCCACGATAAAAAGTCCCTATTTTTTGATTGTATTTTTGAGATTGTTCTTGTACCCAAGGATCAAGACTTGTGTATTTAGCCACTTCATAAACGTATGAAGTATTTTTACTGTCCACATCTCCAACACGTATAGCTTCTTTTATGGAAGAATTAAGTACTGAGAATCCTGACATCAGAGCTCCAATTTCTTTATACAGAGTATTAATCTTGAGAGTTCTAATCTCTTGATTATTGATTAATATAACACCTCTTTGAGGGTCATAATATCGTAAAAGTAATTGGATTAAAGTAGTTTTTCCTGCTCCATTATCACCAACAAGTCCAATACGTTCTCCTGGCTTTATCACAAAACTAACTCCTTTAAGTATCCATCTGTCTGTATCTGGATACTTAAACCAAACATCCTTAAACTCTATCTCAATCATTCCATTATCTGAGTTAAAATCTTCTTTACCATCAATTACAATGTTTTTATAATCAAGCAGAGTGAATAAGTCTTTAACTTTTCTAAAAAGATCGTCCATATTAGTTAATGACGTTGTTATGGAATTGAAACTTCCTCGGAAGCTACCTATACCATTTGCCACCATTAAAAGACTTCCTATTGTTAAGTTATTCTCTAATGTTTTAGTAAAAAAGAAGTGTATCATTATTGAAGCATAGATAACTGATTGAACTATTCCTGCAAATATGTTGTACCAAGATCCCATCATAGAATACCTGACTTGGAGCATCTCAAACTGAGAAAACATAATCAATCTATACTTTAGAAAATAATCCATTGACCTATTTAAAACATTGTCATAGTCTTCAATTTGGTCAGAAATTTCTCTTTTGTATCGAGTTATTTCACGGAGACTTTTTTCGTTTCTATATACTCGAATGTTTTTCTTACGAAATAAAAAGAAACGAAATGTGGATCCGGTCAATATTAAAATACCATACCACCATTCAAAATAAGATACCAATACAGATGTAAAAACAAGACTGATAACTGACAGTATTATATCTCTATAAGATTCAGTTAGATTAGTGATAGCCTTTTTGTTTGAATCAGCCTGATCTACAATATCTTTAATTTTTGGATTATTTCTGTCTGCATAACCAAGAGATGCTTTTTTTTCAGAAAAAACTTTTTCAAGTTTAACGTTCATGTAGTATCCGAGCTTCTTAACTATTTGAGATATAACTTGAGAAAACACAACATCTAAAATGAGGTACACGACAAATCCAATAGAAAGAAGTGTGAAAATTTTGTAATCTTTTTCAATTGCTTTGTTGGCCATTTGACCAAAAAAGAAGGAGAAGAAAAACCATGAGAATTGAGTAAATAACAATAAAGGAGCCAGTCTAAAAAATATTTTTCTGGTTTTATTATTAATTGAGAATTTGTTTGCACGAATTAAAATTCGCCAAAAAACGCGGACGATGACCAACCGTCTCTTAAACGATGATTTGATTTTTTGTTTTTTCATAGAACTTTTTGATTTATTTGTATATATTATATCATTATTATTAATATAAGTCAATAAATAAACCACATAAAAAGCCTTACTTAGTAAGGCTTTTTATACTGTTCTACTTATACCCTTCCGCTTGTAATTTGAACAATCGAGAGTACTCACCTTTTAGTTTTAATAATTGTTCGTGAGTGCCTTGCTCCACAATAGTACCATCTCCTATTACTATAATTCTGTCTGCATTACGTACTGTAGAGAATCTGTGAGAGATCATCATTACAGTTATGTCGTCCGGTAGCTTTTCGAGTTGTTCAAAAATTAGAGATTCTGCTTCAGCATCTATAGCTGATGTCGGTTCATCCAATATCCAAAGAGACGTATTTCTGTAGAACAATCTAGCGAGGGCAACTTTTTGCCATTGCCCACCAGACATTTCAACACCGTCTTTATACTTCTTTCCTATTTGAGTTTTGTAACCATTTTCATGAGAGATAATAAAATCGTGAATTTCTGCTTTTTTTGCAGCCTCAATTACTTTATTATCATCAATTTCTTTTTCTATATTTCCAAGGGCTATGGTCTCTCTGAAAGTTAAGTCAAATTTTGCAAAATCTTGTGGGAGGAACCCTATATTTTCATAGAAAGAAAATTTTTCTAAATCATCAGTTTTTATATTATTGTATTCGACACTTCCGCTTGTAGGTAAATAGAATCTGAGAAGAAGTTTTGTAAGTGTTGTTTTACCAGCTCCATTTAATCCTATAATTGCAACTTTTTCTCCTTTTGCTATAGAAAAATTTAAGTCTTTTAAAATCACTCTTTCTGATCCTGGATATATAAAAGAAACATTTTTAACCTCAAGTTTATCGAAAGATTCTATCTCTTCATTACCATTTGGAATAACTTGTTGGAATTCCATAAATTTAATAATATCAAACACATAAGGTGCGTCTTTGTACATTCTAGTAAACATTCTAAGTGTTTGACGTAGATTGTTTGTAAAAGAATCAAATCTTCCATTTACAAAGAAAAAAGTTCCAACGAGAAGTGTTTTTGTGAAGATTTGATGGATAAGAATAATAGGTACAGCAATTTCAACAATATTAGTAATAATACTTATGATTAATTTTTTTCTTGCATAAATATTGTCCCTATTAGCAAAAACAGTATTTATGTTTCCTCTAATGTTTTTAAGTCTATTTATAAAAATATTTGCCAATCCATGTATTTTTATTTCTTCAATATATGATTTTGAATTAAAGAATCCGTAATGACTACTCCATATTTTTCTTTCCTCACCGACACTATTTTCTGCATCCCACATCATTTTTCCATCAAGTATCTCAACGTAGAAATTAAGCAGAGCTGGAATAATGGCAAAAGGAAGAATCCACCAAAGTTTGAGCGATATTAAAATAGCCGTACTTATAACCATTGGTATAAGACCTGAAATTAATTGTTGAAGATAATCTGTATAGTTTTGGAATTTTCCAAAATACATATTTACCCTCACTCTCAGAAGCTCAAAACCAGAACTTTCGTATGTTTGTATGTCTATTCTATTAGAAGCTTCCGCAACTTTCAAATAACTTTCACCAAAGAATAATCTATTGAAAAAACTTACAACTCTAAAATTCCACATAGAAACAACAGATTGTAATGTCCAAACAAGAAGAAGTGATCCTAAAATAATTAGAACTTTTGTCGTTAGAAAAGTTTGTTCTGCACTATATATAGCAGTATTTATAAACTGAGACAGAATCCATGCTGAAATAGCACTAAGCACAGCCATTAAAACTGTTGTCCCAAAAATAATAGAAACACGCCTCTTATCTGTTTGTATAGAAATTTTAATTACTTTAAGTACTGTTTTTAGAAAATCACTTAATTTTACTTTGTCTGATTTTTCCATATATTTTATTTATACCCTTCCGCTTGTAATTTAAACAATCGAGAGTACTCACCTTTTAGTTTTAATAATTGTTCGTGAGTACCATATTCGTGTAATGATGAATCTTTGATAACACAAATTTTATCAGCATTACGAACAGTTGAGAATCTGTGAGAGATCATAATCACAGTCTTCTCTCTTGAAAACTTTTCAAGAGTCTCAAATATCTTTGCTTCAGCTTCAGCGTCAATAGAGCTTGTTGGTTCGTCGAGAATCATGACAGCAGGGTCACGATAGAACATTCGAGCAATTGCGAGCTTTTGCCATTGTCCGACAGAAATATCTACACCTCCTGTATAATGCTTGCCGAGCATTGTCTTTTCTTTTTCTGGCAGAGAGTTTACAAACTCTGCTTCAGCGATTTTTAGACTATTTTGTACTTTTTCTAAATCAATTTTTCCATTATATCGCCCAAGAGAGACTAGATCTTCTACAGGTATATGATATCTCCCGTATTCTTGGAATAGCACACCTAGAGCTTTATACCAAGACTCTAGATCGTAATCTTTTATATTTTTTCCATTCAGAAGGATTTCACCTTCTGTTACGTCATAAAAGCGACAAAGTAATTTTACAAAAGTTGTCTTCCCTGCTCCGTTTAATCCTATAACAGCTAATTTGTCACCCTTTTCAATAACAAGATTAAAATTTTTAATTACATATTTTTCTGTTTCTGGATATTTAAAAGACACATTTTTGAATTCTATAGTTGGAGGAGTTTCAATAATCTTAAGTTTACTAATATTTTTAATACGAGGCTCAATATTCATATATGTAAATAGATCCTCAGTATATTTATAGTCAGGATACAAATCTCCCATTCTACTAAACATCGAGATGAGAGTAATACTAAAAGTTGTAACCAAGGATATTGCAAATATAAAAGATCCAATCTGCAATTCTTTACTAATTACTTTTATAAATAAAAAATAGATGACGTATACTATACCAATCTGCGAAATAATTGAAGCAAAAAATCCTTTATAAACAAATTTTTTTTCGTTACTATATTGCTTTAAAAAAACTTCTTCTAGAAAATTAGAACGAAAGGTACTAAAATATTTACCAGCTTTTGTTAATTTTAATTCTATATATGTAGCAAAATTCTCAAAATAATTTCTATACTCAAAATATTTAGAACGTTTTTCTGTATCAACTTCATTACCCCAAATATACCAAGATTCATTGCCATACATTATTTTTATTAATAATAATGGAATTGTTGTAATTACTAGAACAATAAAACCTTTGTGAGTAAATTGATATAATGTAATAGAGCTAACGATTAATGTTAATATATCTAAAAAAATTAATAAAAATCTTTCTTGATAATTACTTACAACAAAAACACCTTTACTAGATATTCTATTTTTTAAATTGTTAAATTCTTTATCTTCATGCAGTTGAGGGTCTATCTCAATTGCTTTACGTATTAATTCATTGTCGTAGAATTTATTATTTTTAAAGTACCAATTTTTTTCCCAAAAAGTTTTTATTATTTCCAAAAAATTAGGAGTGATAATAATAAAAATAAATATACCAAATAAAACCCATAACGAATTATTAAATGAGAGAGAGTTTTGTAAAGAATTAATCAATAAAGATTGGATAAAATTTCTAGCGTAAGGTACAAACGTGAGCACTAAAGACAAAACAATATAACCTAAAAAATAAAATTTAGAATTTTTGAAAGAATTTTTAAATGCAAAAAAAGCATTTTTAATTATTTTAGGAAAACTCTTTATTGTTGTTATAAAATCTTTCATTTTTAATAAAGTTTTACCCCTACTGCATTTCTGACTTTTTCCATTTTTGCTTCTACGCGAGCTTTTGCTCGTTCACCTCCTTTTTTCAAAACATCAAGCACATAATCACGATTTCCATGGAGTTCGGCACGGCGTTTGCGGAATGGTTCACTGAATGCGAGAATGTCTTCTATTAATTTTTCTTTTGCTTCTTTGTATGAAAGTCCTTTTTTGTAAGAATTAAATAATTCTTCACTTCCATTAAATATTTTGTGAATTTGGTATAGAACCATATCTTCTGGATTCTTTTCTTCATCTACACCTTTTGAGTCTGTTGGGATGCGCATTACAAGAGACTTTACTTCATCATGTTCTGCAAAAAGTGGGATTACATTTCCATAACTCTTTGACATTTTTTGACCATCAATACCAGGAACAACAGCAAGAGACTCTACAATCATTTCTTTTGGAAGTTTGAAGATGTCTGTATTAAATACGCGATTAAATTTCTCAGCTGTGTCCCGAGCGTATTCTATGTGTTGCTTTTGGTCTTTTCCTACTGGCACCACGTCAGCGTCTTGTATGAGAATATCTGCAGCCATAAGAATCGGATAATCAAAAACTCCCATATTTACTTCTCTGCCTTTTGCCTCAGCGTCTTTGTATGCGTGAGCACGTTCGAGATATGGAACAGTGGTAATACAGTTGAAGTACCAAGCAAGCTCAGAAACTTCAGGAATGTCTGACTGTTTAAAGATGAGAGCTTTCTCTGGATCAAGACCACAAGCCATATAATCTACAGCAATATCGTAGATCTGTTTTGAAAGAAGATCTTTGTCTTGAACAGTGGTAATAGCATGCAGGTCTGCAATAAATATTATTGTTTCGTATTCGTCTTGAAAATCCACGAATTGTTTGATAGCTCCAAAGTAATTCCCGACATGGAGAAGACCTGTTGGTTTAACACCTGAAAGAAGTATTTTTTTAGACATAGTGAGTATATTTTAACATAATAAAACCATAAAAAAAACGCCACATCAATTGTGTGGCGATTTGTTGTACAAAGAAATATTGCCTTTGAAGTGTTCTTTGAGAACAATAAAACAATATCTTGTATCATAAGAATACACAATATACTTATCTTCTGCTAAAAGTTGTTCATTTTTGTTGTACAATTTCAATCCAAATGAATCTTTTGTAGGTAACTCTTTCAGAAAAATAAGTTTGTATATCTTGTCTTTTTTTAAAGTTATATTATATATACAACTTTCTGCATGATTTTTATTACTTGCAAAAAAGCAATACGCCAGATCAATACATTCTTTTTTATAGTCTTTATTATAAAGACTATAGATTTCTTCAGAAGAAAAAACTTTTTTCTTGTTTTTGTAATAATAAATAAAACCAATACCTGTAGCTATGGCTGCCATAAGTACAATAGTTAAGATAATTACTTCCATATTTTTTATATAACTATATATATTTTTTAATACTTTTGTCAAATCAGTTTTTAATCTTTTATGTACTTGTTTTACACAAAAAACCTAGTCATTTCATATTTCCCCCCTAAACCCACACTTTTCACACAGTACTCGCTCTTTTCCTCACATGCTACAATGTTTCTACATGGCAAAAGAACAATCAACACATCTCCGTATTCCACCTCACGATCTAGACGCTGAAAAGGCTGTTCTTGGGTCTCTTATGGTTCGTCCTGGAGCACTTCTTGAAGTTGCAGAAATTCTAGAAAACGACTCTTTCTACTATGGAAAGCATGGAGATATATTTGATTCAATTATAGAACTTTCATTAAAAAACGATCCTATTGATCTGCTATCTGTTGCAAATAAATTAAAAGAGAAGAAAAAATTCGACCAAATTGGAGGCTTATCTTATCTTACAGAACTTACCGATGCTGTACCTTCTTCTACAAACATTCGTCACTATGCAGAAATTGTTCAAAAGAAGTTTCTATTGCGAGGTCTTGTGCGTGTCGCAGATCATATAGCTGATCTTGGTTTCAAGGAAGATCATCAAGATATAGAAGAAACTCTTGATCAAGCGGAAAAACACCTTCTTGATATGAAGGGTCGCCCAAAAGAAGCTACTGTAATAATGATAAAAGACGCTCTACATGATGCTATGGAACGTTTTGAGAAGCTTCACGACGAACCAGGAGCACTTCGTGGTGTTGGTTCTGGATTTCCTTCTCTCGATAAAATGCTATCTGGATTTCAAGGTACAGATCTCATTATACTTGCAGCTCGCCCATCTGTCGGTAAAACAACATTTGCACTTGATATAGCCCGCAACGCTGCGACTCTTCACAAAGCTCCTGTAATGGTTTTCTCACTAGAAATGGGATCGCATCAACTTATTGACCGTATGGTGGCTGCTCATTCAAAGGTAGATGCGTGGAAACTTCGAACTGGCGCTGGATTCAAACGTGAAGAAGAATATTCAAAACTCCAGCAAGCAATCGGAGAACTTTCTCAAGCTCCAATATTTATTGATGATCAGGCCGGCTCAAATATTATACGTATGCGCACCATTGCACGTCGTATCAAGAAAGATCACGGTCTCAGTATGATCGTGGTTGATTACCTACAACTCATGAGTCCACTCAAAAACTATGACTCAATGGTAAACCAAGTTACAGAGATTTCTCGTGGACTAAAGGCTCTCGCAAAGGAATTCAAGGTGCCTGTTATTGCCCTCTCACAGCTCTCTCGTGCTGTTGAAGCTCGTAATGACAAGCCAAGACTATCTGATCTTCGTGATTCTGGATCCATCGAGCAAGACGCCGATATTGTAATGTTCTTACATAGAATGGAACAAAGTGAAGAACAAAAAGGAAATAGTGTTCAACCTATCGAACTCATTGTGGCAAAACACAGAAATGGTGCTCTCGGAAGTATTTATCTAAATCTCTTTGGTAAGAGCACAAGCTTTAATGAAAGCACTGAAGAGTATAGTGACTTTGCACCAGTAAAAGACCCTAAGAGTAAGTACGATCTAAGTGACTTCTAATATATGGATGAAATACAAAAACTAACAGCACTATTCAAAGAATTTCCTGGAATTGGCGAACGACAAGCCAAGCGTTTTGTATATTTTGTATTATCAAAAGACTATGATTACAAAGAAAGATTGGTAAATGCACTTAATGCCGCAAAAGAAAGTGTTCATCAATGTGGAGAATGCTTCCGCTTCTTTTCTGGTAAAGAAGATGTTTGTTTTAATTGTAAGAATCCTCAAGCAGATAAAACCATGCTTTTAATTGTAGAGCGTGATTCTGATTACGAAGCTATATCGAGAAGTCGTAATTATTTTGGAAAATATTTTGTACTTGGTGGATCTGTGCCGATTTTAGAGAAAAGACCAGAAGATGTAGTACGTCTTCGTGAACTTATAAAACAAGTTGAAAATAAAGTTGCAGAAGGACTTCAAGAAATCATTATTGCTTGCTCACTTACACCTTCTGGTGAACATACAGATGAGACAGTTCGCAGAATCCTCAGACCTATAGCCGAAAAGCACAATCTCAAAATATCATCACTTGGACGCGGACTCTCTACAGGAACAGAACTTGAATATTCAGACAATGCGACTATCAAATACGCTCTAGAAAGCAGACAATAAAAAAATCCCGACAGGGATTTTAGAAGTTATTTTTTAATCCGAAATTTATTCAACCTGCAGTTTACTATTAATCATTATCGATATTTTATGACAAAAATATAAAAGATATTGATGATAATCATGAGCTTCGAATACCTTCCTTTCTAAATTTAAAAGTTCAGGAATTATTTTATTAAAATCCTCTTTTTCAGATAAACTAAAATCGTATTCAGATTTAAGCCAGCACTGCCATTCACCAATATATATAGATAATACAGGTCCTTGTTTGTCTATATAAAATTTGGCTGTAATTAAAGAAAACATCTCTGATTCTTGAAAAAAATTTTTGTATTTTCCTTCCTCTAATTCACTCAATTTAATACAATCTGAATTTTTATCTTCAAATGTTTGTATTGAAAGAAGATAATATTCATTTTGAGAATTTTCTTCTACATAACACATCAATTTTTTTAGTATCGCTAGTATTTTGCGATAGTCGAATTCTGTGTACACCATAGTTTGATTATTTATTTGTAATTTTTAATACTGTACAATAAATAGTCTAAAAAAACAAATCCCTCATTTCTGAGGGATTTTATTATTTGATTGCACTAACTTTTACTTCCATGTAAGGTTGGCGGTGACCATTCTTTTTGAAGTAGCGACTCTTTTGTCTGTATTTAATAACAGTTACAGTGTCGTATCTTCCAGCTTCTTCAAAAATTGTTTCAACTTTTGCGCCTGAGATATAAGGAGTTCCTATAGTAGTATCTTGACCATTATCAACCAAGAGAACCTTATCGAAAACGATTTTGTCTCCTTTTTTGAATTCGCCGTCGAGTTTTTCGATACGTACAACATCACCAACAGCAACCTTGTATTGTTTGCCGCCTGTAGTGAGTACTGCGAATTCGTTAGTTTCTTTTGTGTTTGTTATCTTTTTTACTGCCATAAGCCTAGAGACCATATTGTATACTATTTAATATTTTTTGCAAGCCTTTTTACTTGAAAAGTATATCTTAAGGTCTAAAACGACTTATTTTCTGGTCATCTTTAGAATCCAACACTTCCCATCCAAGTAAAGCTATTTGGTGGCGAATCTCGTCACTTTCTTGCCAATTTTTACTATTACGAGCAATTTGTCTCTTTTCTAATAAGTCCAAAACTTCTTTTGGTGCTATATCTTTCTCTATTTTATCAAGTCCGAGACCTAAAACTTTGTCGAATTCTAGAACAGTAGCTCTTTTTATTTCAGAATCAAGCCTCATATCATGTAAGAGTTCCCACATAAGAGCAATTACTCCTGGAGTATCTAGATCATCTCCAAGAGCACGTTTGAAACGTCCTATGTAATCAAAATCGGCTTTTGCCTCAGATTCTTTTAAGTTTGAAAATATATCAATAAGACGGTCATATGCATTTTCGGCACCTTTTAATGATTCAAAAGTAAAATTCATCGCTTTTCTATAGTGAGCTTGCAAGAACAAGAATCTAAGTGCAAGAGGGTTTATTCCTTTTTCGACAATATCATCAATAGTGTAATAATTCCCTTTACTCTTTGACATCTTCTCGCCTTCTACTTGGAGGAAATTGTGGTGAATCCAGAAATGTACGAATTCGTGCCCTGTAGCACATTCACTTTGAGCTATTTCGTTCTCATGGTGAACAGGTATATGATCTACACCACCAGTATGAATATCAATAGTCTCTCCAAGATATTCCATACTCATAGCCGAACATTCTATGTGCCATCCAGGAAATCCGTCCCCCCACTTACTTTCCCAGCGCATTGTATGATGAGCAAATCTTCCTACACGCTTAAACCAAAGCACGAAGTCTGCTGGATGTTTTTTGTTTTTATCTACCACAACATCTTCACGTACAGCCTGCTTTTTGTCTTCTATTTTTTGACCAGAAAGTGCGCCGTATTCTTTGAATTTTGTTGTATCAAAATATATTGCTTGAGGAGTCTCATAAGTGAAGCCTTTTTCTTCGAGGTGCTTAACGAAGGCAATCATTCCATCTATATGATCTGTAGCTTTTATAAAATGAGTAGGAGTAAGCACGTCGAGCGCTTTCATTGTTTTCTCAAAATACTCAGTATAAAACTCCGCCACCTCCCAAACGGTCTTACCGTATTTAAGAGCACCTTTTTCCATCTTATCTTCTCCTTCATCACCGTCGTCAGACAAGTGCCCAACATCGGTTATATTCATCACATGGTTCACTTCGTAGCCAAAATAGCCAAGAGTGCGCTTGAGCACATCATCACCTATGTAGCGGCGCATATGGCCTATGTGAGTGAAGTCGTAGACAGTAGGGCCACAACTATACATAGAAACCCTACCTTCTTTTATAGGTACAAATTTCTCGTATCCGCGGGTTTTAGTATTCCAGAATTTAATTACATCCATCTCTTTAGTTTAAAGTATAAGAACATGGTAAGTCCAGTCACCGTCATTGCTCCAACAACAACAAAGAAGTCAGAAGTTTGTTTAATAATAATAAAATCAGTATTCATTCCAAAAACTCCAGTGATTAGAGTAAGAGGAAGCATAATAAAACTCATAATAGTCAAGACTTTGATTGTTTCATTTGTCTTTGTTGTGAGTAATGAGTCATTTGTATCACGAAGATCATTCAAGATATCTTTGTGACCATCAAGCATTGTCTGAACTTTGTTGTATTCACCAATAACACCCGAAAGATGGTACGTAAAAGATTCTCCAAAAAAGTCCCTTCCTGCAATTTCAAATGAATGAAGAACTTCACGATGAAAACGTATCGCTTGTTTGAAATCAAGGAGACGTCTGTTTATTTTGGAAATCATATGAACAGTATCTTCTTCACGTTCTCCAAATATATCATGCTCCACATCTCTAAGGCTTTTATTGATATCATCAAGCTCCTCTAGACTATCTCTGTAGAGTTCTTTGATAATACTATAAAAGAGATATCCTGCATGTTCATCTCGAATACCACGATCAAGCATTTTGTTTACTTCGAATTTTTTAGAAAATTCGTGTAAAGGATTGATTAATTCATAGTGAACAGTCATAACATAATCTTTTCCAATAATAAAATCTATTTCTTGATCAAGTTCACCTTCTTTGTGGCGATATTTTGGAAAATGAAGAATTAGATAAATGAGATTATTGTGCAAGTCTACCTTTGAGCGCATTGTACTCGTAAGGAGCTCCTCTGCAACACTTCCCGGTAAATTATACACATCAGCGAGATGAGAAATTTCTTCTTTTGTTGGAGACTCAACATCAATCCATCGAACTTTTTTGTGTGTGTACTCAGAAATCATAAGTATAGTATATATGTTAAATTAAAAAGTCGATAGTGGAATAAATAAAAATAACCACAATCTATGTGGTTATTTTTATTTAAAAAATTTACTCTTTTGGTATCGTAGGGAGTTCAACTAAGAATGTTGTACCCTTACCCAATCCCTCTGATTCGAGCCATACGCGCCCATGATGCGCTTTTATAATCTCTTTTGCAAGATATAGCCCAAGTCCTGATCCTGTAGTATTCATCTTACCAGCTTCACCACGATTGAATTTGTGGAATAGCTTTTCTTTTGTTTCTGGAGAAACTCCGACACCTGTATCTTTTATAGAAAATATGACTTTATTATTTTCATACACAAGACCTAATGATATTGAGCCTTCTGGAGTATATTTTATAGAGTTATCTATCAAGTTAATAACAACCTGACGAAGCTTCTCACGATCACCAGAAACCATTACAAGTTCTTCTGTATCAGAACTAAAGTTCATAACCAATCCTTTCTTCTCTGCAGTAATTTTCAGATCTGAATATGTATCGCTTGCCATTTCTTTGAAGTCAAAAGGTTCGATTATATATTTCATACCTCCTGATTCAATTTTTGAAACACTAAGGAAGTCTTCCACCATAATCGCAAGACTATTTGAAGTTTGGAGAACACGTTCTAGAGGTTCTTGCTGTTCAGGAACAACTTTTCCAAAAGACCCTTCAAGAAGCATAGATGTGTATCCTTTAATAGCAGTGAGAGGGCTTCTGATTTGATGTGTAGCAAGTGACAAGAATTCTGTTTTCAACTTATCAAGACCTTTCAATTTTTCATTTGCTTCAATAAGATTTTTTGAAATTACCTCCATTTCTTCCTTTTGTTTAATCTCACGTTTAACGCTATTTATTAAAATATTACCAAAAAATATTATAAGAATTAGTGTAAACCCTGTAAGTACAATGTTGACAGGTGTTCTAACGAATATAAACTGAGAAGCAATCAATATAAAGAGTAAATAAACAATTAATTGAGTACCAAAAACTTTAAAATCAAAAACTTTTAAGTTTATAATAGAATATATAATCCCAACAAGAAAAATAGGTAGTATAAATAAACTATACAAGTTTATTTCATAAACACCTGTAACACTTGAAATATATTCAGTTATAGAAAAGACAGAGAAAAATAATATTATTGAAAGCCCTACAATTAGTATCTTTTTTCTATTTTCCTTTGTTTCTTTTTTAAAATTAAATATACCAACCAAGAGTATTGTTGTTACACTTAAAAATTCAATAAATAACTTGTATTTTGTTAAAAAATCATTATTAATAGATTCACACACTGCCTGATCGAAATAAACAACAGAACCACCAGAAGCAGTAATATAAAAAGCGGGTAAAGAAAGTATTAAAATAATACTCTTATAAAATATATTTAAATCCTTTTTAATTGCAATAATTACAAAGAAATATGCACCAAAAAGATAGAATAGTACATTTATATAATCAAGAGGAGCCCAAGAGAAGTTAACCAAATTATAATTTTGAGAAGTCCATAAAACTAAATCACCAATAAGCCACAAACAGAAAAGTCCTACGAAAACAGAAAATATTTTTGTTATATAGGAACTTTTACTTTTACCTAACGTAAAAAATATTAGGACCAATGAAATAAAAATTGGTACAAGATGAGAATAAAAAGCTATTGAGTGATAGTTTTTTGTTGTTTCAAAACAAGTGTTTAGTATATCCATAAATTAATTATAAACGAATTATTTAATCTTGTCTTCAATTATATACATAGAACTCTCTGGATGACAAAACCAAAATTTATCACCTTCAATATCTGTTGGTTCAAGTGCTACTATTATAGGTTTTTTACCTGTTATTTTAATTAATTCAATAAAACTTGGGAGAAAAATATCTCTAGTAAAAAGATATTCTTCTTCATTAAACATAAAATTTTCAAATAGTATGCCATTTTTTAAAAAAAGAGATATAAAATTTAGATAATAATCTTTTGCGCTCTTACCAGATTTTTTAAACCAGTCTGAAGCTTCAAGAAAAATAACATCTTCTCCATGTTTAAAAGTTTTATTTAACAAATCTCTATGAAAATCTATTAGATTTTGACCCCACAAAGTCTCCACATCTTTTATTTTCAACCCTCCATTCTTGTTAAAATCAATTATAGTTACAGATTTAATCTTTGACCCTCCTTTTTTACCAACACCACAAAAAAAGTTTATTTTTCCTAAACTTGTTTTATATTCATTATTGGAAACAAATTTATCAGAATGATATTCAAAAATGACAGGTTTTACAATATTAGATAAAGGATCTAGTAGATTAATAAATCTTCTGAACTCGTAATTAGGTGTGATTAATTGTCTAAAAAGAACAGCATATTTTAAATCTTCCGAGAACAATTCAGGCTTTATAAAGTTCCCATATTTTTTTAATTTTATATCTATATCAGAATCATCTTTTCTATTTTCTAATTCAATAATAGCTTGATTTATAGGTGTATAAACAAAACTATTAAAAATTTCTCTGTTTGACATTAGTAAATCAATATCTGGAATACCATCAAAATCTTTCATAATATTTATTTTTCAGAACATGAATCATTAGAAGATTCGTCACATTCTATTTTTTTACAATCTGCATTACCTGCCAAACACTCATCAAGACAAGAATCTACGCCACATTTTTTAAAATCATAAGCTTTTATAAAGTATTTTTTATAACTACTCAAATTATTAGGAGGACAATCCCCTTGAGAACAATCTCTAATAAAACACTTTTCACTAGTAGAGTCGCAAGGAAGTTCAATCATGTAAAGATAATCTTTTTTATAGATATACTTATAAAAACAGAAAACAATAACTAATACTAAAAAAATAATAAATACAAAAATACTTTTTTTATCTTCACTTTTGTGATTATCTTCATTCATAAAAGATATAATAACACAATATTGATTAAAATGTTAAATATATTGGAGACCATAAAACTAACCATATTGTGTGTCCAATTAATGTTGTTAGAAATATATAAAAATGATCTTTCTTACAAAAAGCAAATCCTGGTTTTCTTAAATAAATAGTAGCTAAAAATGGATCATAGAATGACAAACCTAATATAGTTGAAATTCTACCCATTTTGAATATATGTTTCCAAATACCACTTCTCTGTTTTTTAATTTCTTTTATTTTTTCAAATCCAAAGATATCTTTTTTTAAATAATCGTATAAAAACAAAAGAGAGTAGTTTAAAATAAGAGCTAAGAATAAGAGGATAAAGTAACTGTTCCAAAAACTTAATTTATACATAACTAACGGATATATAAAATAATCAAAAATTTTATTTACAATCTCCAAAAATACAAGTCCGCTAAAAAATTTTAACGATAGAAAAGGAAATTTTATAATGAGTTTATTTTTTATATCCATACCAAGAATTTTAAATTATACATTAAAAAAATAAAACACCCTATGTTAATAAAACAGAGGGTGCCTAAAACAACTTAAGTGGACTCCAAAATATAAACCACAAAGTATGTCCCATAAAAGTAGTTAAAAAAAGATATAGATAATCTAATCTTGAGACATAAAAACTTTTTTTAGACATAAAAACAGTCGCCATAAATGGATCGTACCAAGATAAAAATATTATACTTGGAATCCTTCCCATACTAAAAACTTTTGCCCAAAAACCATTTTTATGTTCTTGAATTAATTTTACTTTTTCAAATCCAAATATATCTTTTTTAAGATAATTATAAGTAATTAATAATATAAAATTAAGAATCAACGCTGTAACAAATAAGATAACAAATGCTTTACCAAATGAAAATCTATATACAGCTATTGGGTAGTAGATATAATCAAATACTCTGTTGATTATTTCAAGGATAATGATTCCTCCACCAGCTCTTAAGATGGCTAATATAATTTTTATTTTTTTCAATTAAACCTCCTTTTTTTAAATAATATATTATTATTGACTTTTTGTCAATAATACGCAATATATTATTTTATAAAATATAACTGTGTTATTATTTACTCATGAAATATCTTTTTATTGTTCCAGGATTTGGTGAAACTGGCAAAGAATCTTGTTATAAAGAAATATCAAAATGTGCAAAATCTAAAGGATTTAAATCTATTACAATATCTGTTGTTTGGGATAGAAATACTTTATCTACTTGGATAAAAGAAGTAAAGAAGATTCTGGATAAATATTCAAGAGAAGAACTAAGAGAAAGTATAATCTTAGGTTTTTCTTTTGGTGCTTTAATTAGTCAAGAAATAGCAAAAGATATAATTTTTGATAAAGTTATATCTTGTTCATGTTCTCCTTATTATAAAGAAAATTTAAAATATTTTCCAAAAGAAGTTTATGTTTTCTTTGGAAAAAAGAGAATGAAAGATTTTGAAAATTACTCAATAAATTCTTATAAGAAAAGTAAAATAAGAAACTTTATAGCTTTCTTCGGCGAAAAAGATTGGGATATAGGTCAAAAGACTTCTAAAAAAATTTCTGAATATCTAGGAGGTGCTTTTCAAATAATTCCTGAAACCGAACATGAATTATCACCTTTATATATTAAGAAGATACAAAATAAAATAGAGTAATTAAGAAATAATTACTCTATAAATTTCATTAGCTATTTTAATGTTGGTATTTTTATTAAAAAAACCATACCAATCCCCGCATGGATTAAGATCAATAAATATCTCTTTTCCATCTCTTATTAAAAATTCAGGACACGCCCAAGTTAGTGATAATGATTTTAGTAATTTAAATAATGATAAAGTGGTCTTTTTTGAAAGGCTGTATTTCTTCCATATAAAGCAATGATTAGAATCACTATTTAATTCTCTAAAATCAACCATTCTCTCATTTGCCTTATTATCCCTAAATACAGAAAAAATATTTTCTTGTGTACAAAAACACCTTACATGCTTATCAGCACTAATACCTTCTTGTGCTAGTATTGGATAACTTTCAATTTTATCATTACCATCACCATAAAATCCAAAAGCTGTTAATGTTACTTCACTTTTTAGACCTTTTTTATTTGTTACAGAAAAAGGAAATCCTAAAGGTTTGTACCAAGAATATTCCTCTTTTATACCAAATCCAATTTTTGTGCCATTTGGTATCAACAATCCAACTTCTTGAGCTTTTTTCATAAGCAATCCTTTAGATTCGGCTTGTTCTATTTTTAAAATAGAACCTGGGAAATTTTTACCATCCAAATTTAAAAACAAAAATTCTTTTAGAAATGATTCGAGACGTAGCCTCCAATCATTAGGAAATATTATTTCTTTTGGACTATTTAATATAGCGTCTATTCTAGGGTTTGTAGTGAATACAATAGATGTAAGGATATGTTTCTTTTTGTTTATAAAAAGGTATCCAGGATGTGCTACTTCTAAATGAATTTTACTTTTGTGTATTCTGTGTGTATCTAACACAAAAATATCATCAATTTTACTGAGCCTTTTAATTAATAACAATATCTGAGGATCCTTTTTTCCGAGTGAAGATATTAATAGTATCATTTTTATTTATTTTTTAATGTTCTTTTTTTTATTAAAAAAGGAGACATATTGCCTCCTTTTAGTCTTTTAACCACAATGATGTCTTGTTACTCTTGTTTTACCAAAACAAACATTTTTAATGGTTTTTTTAGGTTGTATTTTATATTTTTTCATAAATTAACTAATTTATTTAATTTAATACTATTTAGATTAAACTGTCTATATTGACTTTTTGTTAATAATCACTATAATTAAAGACAAATAACTACATCAAATGAAAAAAATAATTCTTTTATTCATTATGGTATCTAGCTTCTTTAACAAAGCTTTTGCTCAAAAAGATACAACACCTTCTAACTTTACTTACGAATTCCACCAGAACACCATATTCGCCCAAAATTCGCCCACCTTCCCACTTATATATGGAATGATCTATCTTGATACAAAATCAAGATTTGGAGGTTGGGCTTTCACCTATTTTGAACCAAGTGTTTGTCAAATTCTAGGAGGACCTAAATTCTCTCTTATTAAGACAAACGAAGTTCAAAGTGAATTTGGTATTGGGATTGGTTATGACTTCTTTCAAACAGGAACAGAACCTACATATGGTGGATACTTTTGGTTTACCAACAATAAATACGATTTGTACGGATACACTGAACAAAATCAAAATCAGTTTTTATGGTGGAATCAATTTTATCTTCAAAGACATATTGGTAAATGTGCAATAGGTCCTGGATATCAAACAAATGTTGGGTATGGATTAAAAATTTCCTACATCTTAAAAAGATGGGAATTCTACACTCAACCAAGTTTGGAAAGTTCAAAAGAGCAAAAGATTTTATTTGGAATTAGATTCCACAACTAAAAAGCGCACCTCACTCCGAGATACGCTTTTTTTATTTTTCTAAATTTAGATCAAAATCCCCAATAACAATCTTTATCTACTACTTTGTCTTTTTCAAAAGAAATGTAAGCTTCATAATCCCAAATTCTAGGGTACTGACCATTATAAGAAAAAAGAATATGATAAGATGAATCATCCTCTTTTACCTCTTCTCTAATATTTTTCTGACCTAAAAAATCTATAACTTCTTCTTTTGATATACCAGTTAGTATTTTCTCCTCGCATGTTTTTAAAATAAGTGAGTTTGGTTGAGAAAAAGTTTTTTCATGATAAATAAACCAGATAATGCAGGTAAAAATTATAGTCGCAATTATTCCTACAATTATTTTTGCACCTAGATGCAATTCTTTTTTTGTTTGATTTTCCATTTTATTACTAATTAACTTAATTACTTGTTTTTCGCTCTATCTTCAAAGAAAGTTTTAAGGGTTTCAGAAGGGGCTTTATTGCTATCATAATAATACTTATAGTAAGTACTCCCAAGATTGTTTGAGTAAAAATCTTGAGTCTGATAAGCACTATCTCCTTGATTACGCACAATTTGACCTACTAACTGAGCATTTTCGACGGCAAAACCAAATAATTCTCCTTTTTCACCTACAACAAGGAAATGTCTCATATCAATAACATCACTACTATTTTTAGATTCAAATACATAACGATATTCTTTATTTGGTCCTTCAGCGGAAGATGACAGAGTACTTTTACCCAGTCTTTTCTTGAAAGTACTTTAGTGATTTGATTCATACTTATATTAAATATTATTTACTCTCCATAAAATCATATGCGACTTTTGCAAGTTTTTGTATTTGAAAATAGCTTTTTGGTGAAATAGATTTATTTACAGACATTACAGCAATTACATAATATGAATTTTTACCTCTTACAACACCCACATCATTACTCCATCTTATAATTGCCCACCCTTTTTTTATAATAGCTTTCAACAAAGAAAGCATATTATATCTATATAAATTTGTCTCAAGCCACCCTCCCTTGCCATAGTAATTTTCATACACATCATTCAACCACAAACCTTTTTTGCCTTGTCTATTAAAACGAAGCATATATTCTTTCAATTTTTTTGAGACAAAAGAACTAATTAATTTTTCTTTTTCAACTAAGCATAAAAACTCTACAAGGTGTCTAACACAAGATAGTGTTGTTTCTGAGAATCTATAATCCTTATCTTCCTTAATCCTATCTAAGAATTTTCTCGTCACTTCGCTTCCGTACCAATTATACTTGTGTACAATATTCGCTGTAATACTTTCACGCCCAACTAAGTCAATAAGAGTATTTGAAGCTGTATTATCGCTTCGAGTAAGCATTAGATCTAGCAAATAATCAATAGAAACATTATCACCTTCTTTTAATAAATTCCTTGTATCCCCTGGAAATATTTTGGAATCTTTATCTACATCATTTGGTGATTTTATTTCTATTATTTGATCGAGAGAAAAATCACCTATTTCTATTCTTCTCAAAACCTCAGCTCCAACAAATATTTTATAGACAGATGCTGGATAGATAAAATGATCCATATTATAGCCAAATATTTTTGGTTCAGAATAATTTAAATCAATAATAGCTATACCCATTTCATTTTTAGTAAATCCGTAGGTGTCGAGAATTTTCTTTAAATCTTGACTTCTTTTGATGTTTTCATTAAACATTCATTAATTATATCAAAAAAATTATATTTTTTACTTTTTATAATAAAAATGATATATTTAAAAACAAAAAATGGAAGATAAAGAAAAAATAGAACTTATTGAAAAAGCTCTAAAAAAAATTAACGGTGTTAATGTAATGATTAAAAACGATGAGGGAAAAATCCTTGTCGGAAGATCAACATATGGAGAAAAACTTTTTATGTTACCGGGAGGAGCTGTAGAACGAGGAGAATTGCCCAAACACGCAGCTGCTTCAGAAACAGAAGAAGAAACAGGTATTATTATTGAAGAAAGGGACTTAATTTTGATTGGATATGTCACCCAGAGATTAAAAGGTCTGCAATCTGCACAAGGAACAGTCTTTATATATGAGTGTACAAAGTATTCAGAGCAACAATTAATGTCTTTTATCCCAGAACTTATAGATATTTCTTTTATGTCATTTGAAGAAATATATAAAAGAAAAAATGAGTTCGGACTCGGATATTTACGAATGATTATTGCCTACCATAGAGTTATTGAAGAATGCGAACCAGTAATCCCATTCGAAAGAAGCTTATCTGATTCAATTGAGATATTTTTTAATGGACACCTTATTCAAGCTTAAGACCCGTATACGGGTCTTTTTTTATGCTAAAATATAGTCATGAAAGCAATCATTCTCGCAGCTGGAAAAGGAACAAGGCTTAAACCTCTTACAGAAAAAACGCCTAAACCACTTCTAAAAATAAAAGATAAAACAATTCTTGAACATATAATCATATCTCTTCCTGACTCTATAGAAGATATCTATATAGTAGCTGATTATTTAATAGAACAAATGGAAGATTTTGTAAAAACAGTTCAAATCAAAAAGAATATATACATTATAAAGCAAATATCTGCTCACACAGGCACCATGGCTGCACTTTTATCTGTAAAGCCTTACATAGGAAAAGATGAGCGCTTCTTAGTGCTAAACGGAGATGACTTGCAAGAAAAAGAAGAGCTGGGCAAATATCTTGAGTATAAGAGGGCGTTTGGAGTGCAACATGCCCATATCCCCTATTTTGCAATAGAAATAGAAAATGGATTAGTGAAAGGATTTAGACCTCAAACAGAAGAAGAAAAAAATGGCTTAGGTGCCAAGATTGCTACTGGTACTTATGTACTTGATTATGAAATATTTAATACAGAACCTATATTGCTTTCTGATGGAAGTATAGGACTTCCTCAAACAATACTCGCAACACAAAATTATCCAATAAATTCAGTCGAAACAAAAAATTGGAAACAGATAAATACATTGGAAGATTACAATAAAGTTTTAAAAGAATTTGAAATATAATTTTTTTATTCTATACCTTCATAAAATCCTTGTTTTTTAGCAGTATATATAGCCCACGTTTTATCTCCGTAGGAATAATGCCACCATTCAAAGGGGTTTGTATTTATAAGACCAGAATTAGTCATAGTCCAATACAATAATTCTCTATTCTTCTTTTGTATTATTGTTAAATCTTGGTATCTAGTATGTGATTTTTCAGAGGCTTCTCCAAAATTTGAACCCATATCAAGAGGGATTTTATTCTCATCTAAAATAACAACATCTACAGCACCTCCAGTATTGTGAGGTTCTCCAATTTTAGGATAAGCAGCATATTTTCTTATTATTTTTTCTTTTAAAAATTTTGGTAGATACCAATATTTTTTTGAAATTTTTTTATACTTACTATTCCAGACTTCTTGTTGTAAAGAAATAGGAATATACGCAGACATTACCATAAATGAATATTTTTCTGGAAGGTTTTCTGATGCATTTTGTAGCATTTCCCAAACAGTTTTTCTTAGTTTTGGAACAAGCCATTTACTCCCATCATTTCTCAAAAAAATATTTTGTGTTTCGTGTATATCAATAAGTGGATCATTATTTTCAATAATGATTATTTTTTGTATTTCTTCTCTAGAGAATAAATTTATTTCTGGTATTTGCATGCTTACTTTTTATAACCCCTCCTCCTTCAATTTCTCTATTATTTCACGAGTCTTTTTTGAGAGTTTTGTTGGGAAAGCGATCTTTATGCGGAGCAAGATATCGCCTCGCTTTCCACGATTTGGAACACCTTTACCTTTTATACGAAGAAGTTCACCGTGTGTAATACCTTCTGGAATCTTCACATCAAGGTCTCCATCAAGAGTCTTGAGCTTGTATGTAGTACCTAGAAGCGCGTCTGAGAGCTTCAAAGATACATCTTTGTACAAATCGAAGCCTTGTCTTACGAAGTCTTTGTGAGCAAGAACATTCACACGAATATACAAATCTCCTGATTGTCCACCAGATACAGCTTCGCCCATTCCTGTCATTCTAACCATCTGGCCATTTTCGATACCACTTGGAATATTCACTTTTATTTCTTCTCTAACATGGTCTACACCTTTTCCATTACAAGATTTACATTTGTGTTCTGGAACCTTGCCACTTCCGCGACAAGTATCACAAACACGTTCTGATTGGAATGTACCGAGGAAAGAACGCTTTGTTTCAATGATTCTTCCTTTTCCATTACAAGAGTCACAAGTCTTCTGCTTGCTTCCAGATTCTGCACCTGATCCAGAACAAGTTTTACACACACCTGTCTTATTCAATACAACAGTTCTTTCTGTTCCAAAAACAGAATCTTCAAAACTAATATGAAGCTCAGTAGATATGTCTGCGCCACGACGTGGTCCGCGAGAACGTCCGCCACCAAAAATATCTCCGAATATATCTCCGAAGTCATTCATGTCGAATTCTACACCACCATTTTGGAATCCTGAGAAATCAAATCCTCCGAAACCACCCTGTCCTTGTCCACCACCGAAGCCTTGAGGTCCAGCACTTCCGAATTGGTCGTATTGAGCACGCTTAGAATCATCAGATAGAGTCTGATATGCTTCATTAGCTTCTTTGAACTTTGAATCGTCACCACCATTTTTGTCTGGGTGATGCTTGTGAGCCATTTTGTGAAAGGCCTTCTTGATCTCATCTTTTGACGCACCTTTTTCTACACCAAGAATTTCGTAATAATTTTTAGACATAGTTAGTTGTTTTTAAATTATGCCCAAAATATGGGACTACTGATAAAAATATGTATGTATCATAGCATAAAATGAGTATTTTGCGAATATACTATTTTGCCAAAAACTGCTTTCTTTCTGCTTCAGGAAAACGTTCTATCGCATAACGAAGGGTTGTTCTTGGGAGAGAATTTTTGTGCTTTTGTAAGAAATTCTTTAATACATTTTCATCTTTTTTGCCGACCTCACGAAGCATCCAACCACAAGCTTTGTGATTCAAATCTTCTTTGTCATTCTTTAGAATAAGGACAATATCGAGAGAGTGTGAAAACACACCCTTTTTAATAAAAGTATAAGTAGAGACTATAGAAATTCTTCTGTCCCATAAATTTTTTGAATTTGAAAGGGAAGTCAAAATTTCTTTTATTTCACTCGCCTTCTTATTTTCAAAAAGATAATTTCCAAATATTTTGTATACAGAAGTATCTACCAGATCCCAATTGTTTATATACTTTTTATTTTTGAAATAAAAATTAAATATAACTTCCCTTTCTTTGTCATTTTTTAATTTAGTCGCCTCTTCGTATTGCAAAACAAGAATATGTAGAGCAACCAATCTCACTTCGTGGTATGGATTTTTTAGTAATTCTAAAATACTCTTCTTGTCTAAGTCTTTATACTTTTTAGAGATTGCTCTACATTCTGGGACTGTTGCACCTATAAACAAATCTCCTTCTCCATATTCACCCTTACCTGTCTTGAAAAAGTATTTTGAGTGTTCACTGCGCTCAATATTTCCAAGTTTTTTTAGTTCTTTTATGAGAGAATCTATATTCATTTTTGTATTATATCAAAATAAATTTAAACTGTAATTTATTATATTTGAGCAAAATAAAGGTTAGGAAATAAGGTTTTACACCTTTGTTTTGACAGCGCTCGGACAATGTGAAAATATAAACACACTTTCACTTGATCCTCTCTTGGCAAAATAAAAGGATCGCTTAACGCGACCCTAATTTAGCTGTAGTTATTACAATTTCTTCCTCAATTCCATAATGATCATGTTGAGCTTGTTTGGAATCCGAAGCACAAGAACTACACCTGAAATTCATATTTTCTACCTCTGTAGCGATCCATTTTTTCTCTTCTTCAGAAAAATTCTGGAATTTAAGAACAAATAGAACCCTATCTGCTCCACTTGGATTTACTTCGAAAACTACAAAGTCTTCTTCAAAATCTTTTAGAATTGCCTGATAAGAAAAGCAGGCAACATCTCCAATGTTATTAAAAATAACACGTGAATGAAATTCAACTAAGTCTAAATCTTTTGACGGCATAAACTCTCCAAGAGGTTCACTCAACAAAATAATTTTATGACAGCTCCCTTTAAGTTGGGAAAATTTTTGATTAGATACAGCTTTTCTAGCTGTTTCTAGTGGTTGATTTGAAAAAATGTAAATAATTCCAGGTTCAACCCTGTCTGTAAAAAAATCGTTGAATTTGTTAATCCAATCTTCTGCTCTTTCAGGAGATGTTTTTGGGTCTTTTAAGCTAGTAGCCATAATCGTTTGTTTTTGGGTTGTGAAAAAAAATGAAAAATCTGAAACTATTGTACAATATTTGAATATAAAAGTAAATAGGAGAGGAATTTGGGATAATATCCCAAATTCCTCTCCTATTTTTGTTAATTTTATTGTTTTAATTTATCAGAAAAATCTTTTTGTAACTTTTCTAATTTTGGACTAATTACAATACTACAATAAGGAAATTCTTTATTCTTTTCATAATAGTTTGAATGATATTCTTCTGCAGAATAGAATGCTTTTGCAAAATCTATTTCAGTAGTTACAAACTTCCCTTCATCCAAATGTCTTTGAACATTACTTGCAATATCTTTTGCAACACCCAACTGCTCTTGTGTTGTACAAAAAATCGCAGACCGATACTGAGTACCAATGTCTGCGCCTTGTCTGTTTTTAGTAGTTGAATCATGAATTTCAAAAAATATCTCAATCAAATCTTCAATCATAAGAAGTTCTGGATCATATACAACCTCTACCACTTCTGCGTGCCCTGTTTCTCCACTCGAGACCATATCATAATCAGGATGAGGAATATCTCCACCCATATATCCAGGTCTTACAGAAATAACTCCATAGACACTTTTAAATATAGCTTCTGTACACCAGAAGCACCCTCCTCCCAAATATATCGTTTCGGTTTTATTCATATACTAAGTATATTACCCCCACATAAAAGCGCAAGGGATTTTGGAAAATTGCGCATACTATCTTTTTATAAAAAGTCTTGCCAATCTCAACTCATCAAAAGAATACTTCTTTCCCTCTTTTTCTGCTATAGATTTCAAGGCTGTAAGTTTTCCTTCTGTTTTTTCAAAATATTTCTCAACAAAAGTCACAACCTTCCTATCGTGCTTCAAATGATTTATAGAAATATCATCATCGAGAAGAAGAATCTTTTCTAAATGCTCAAATATTGTCCCAACAGTAAGTTTTCTCTTTTTAGCTATTTCTTCTACAGAATAATATTTTGGAATTAATTCCCTTGTCTTATCTATGGTACTGAGTTTCTCCTCTGCTTCTAATTTTTTCTTTTCGAGAGTTCCACCCATTCTTTCTATGAAATCATGCTCTAGCTTGGTTTGAGCTTCTTCTGATAAGTCACCAAACAAAGATATATTCGCATTACTCTCTCCACGAAGACTTTCATCGAAGAGAAGTATTGCAGGATCCATTTGTACAGCATTATTATTAAAACCTATCAATTTAATACCTGAAAGCTTTCTTACACGAGAAAGTGCTACATATCCCATACCGTGTCCAAAAGATTTGGACAAATCAATCTCTGCAAGATCAAGTGACATTCCCTGACTCTTGTGAATAGTGATAGCCCAAGCGAGACGTATAGGAAGCTGACTGATTGAAGCCTTAACCTTTCCATCTTCTTCAATACTCCATGTATCTGGCTGAATATGAATGGTCTTGCCGTCAAGAGTTTTTATTATAGGAGTTTTGTCTGGAAGAATACTATCAATAATTCCACGAGTTCCATTAACATATCCTCCTTCAAAATTATTCTTAATGAACATTACCTGAGTCCCTACTTTCAAAGTAAGTTCTTCATGTGCAAGACAACTCTTCTTCAGAAGCTCAACAAGACTCGGATTACCTTTGCTTACCATATAGTATGTCGTACCATAACCTTTCAAGTTAGAAAGCTCTAGAAGATTGAGACTATCAACATCAACATTGTGAGTATAAAGCTTAGTTGGAATCATGTCTCCTTCGATTTCTACATGCATTCTTTGCTGAAGTTGTTCATAGTGCATCTGGTCAAACGAGTCGGTACGTATGGCATTCAATATCTCTGTAAAAGTATCATCTTCCTGACGGTGTTGTTCTGTGAGATAACATACAGCAAGCTTTGCATCTCTCCATGCACGTGAATGCATTGCCATATCCTTCGTGTCTGAGGTACGAAAACGTGTCACAGGAGGAAGCTGAAAGAAGTCTCCAGAAAAAATAACTTGCAGTCCTCCAAATGGAAGTGTACTTCTTCTAAAGCGACTACATATCTGATCTATCATATCGAGTCTGTGTGAGTGAAGCATTGATATTTCATCAATAATAAGCACGCGCGCTCCATCAAATCTTTTCCATAAGTATTGTTTACTCTCAAGATCGTCAAGATCTTTGTCTGTGAGTTCTTCACGAATACCAATACCAGACCAAGCGTGAATTGTCTGACCTCCAATATGAGTAGCAGCAATACCAGTCGATGCTGTAATAGCAACAGGAATATTGTGATCCTTCAAATACTGTATGTATTGATTGATAACGTAAGTCTTACCAGAACCAGCACTACCAGTGAGATATACATTCACACCTGTTTTCATTATTTTTAATGCTTGTTCTTGAGTCATGTTGTATAAGTATACACTAATTAAATAATTCTAAATACACCTTATTTTACAAGCTTTTTTCCATAGCATCTTTCAGATTTGTAACAGAGAATACAAAACCTTCTTTTTTAATTTTTGAACTATCTATAACAAAATCTGAAACAAGAGAATCTGCGAATTCTAAGTATATGAGCTTTGCAGCAAATACTGGAATTCTCCACAACAAAGGAGACTTAGTCACCACTCTAATAGTATTCATAAAATCTTTTTGAGTTGGACTTTCTACAGCTGTATTATAAATATCCGAAAGATTGTTCTCTATCGCATATATATACATATCAATAATATCTTGATAAAAAATCCAAGGCATATGTTGCGTCCCATTTCCAAAATATCCTCCAATCCACTTCTCGAACAATCCTTTCAAGACAGAGAGTAGTCCACCTGGTCCTATCACATGAGCTGTTCGAAGTATTACCGTTCTTACTCCAAACTCTTCTGCCTTTTTTGCCTCACTTTCCCAATCAATACAAACACGAGCAAGGAAATCATCTCCTTTTTCTGATTCTTCATTCAAAATATTTTTACTACTTTTATAAAACCCAATAGCAGAAGCAGAGACTAAGACTTTTGGTTTTGTCTCTAATTTCTCTATAGCGTCCACAATATTTTTTGTTGTACCTATGCGAGAATTATAAACCAGTTCTTTGTACTCTTTTGTAAACCTTCCAAAAATGGGCACACCTGCAAGATTTATTATTCCATACACATCATTAAATATATCTAGATTCAAAGCATCTTTTGAAATATCTAACGTAACAGAAGATAGATTTGGATTCACAATACGAGAAGGTATTTTATCCAAAACAACAACACCATATCCAAGAGATAATAATTTTTCACTAAGCTTTGTACCTATAAATCCAGCACCACCTGTTATAAGAATTTTTTTCATTAATTAATTATATCAGACAAAACAAAATCCCAATTTTTATTTTAGGATTTCGACTTTCTAAAAGTCTTTAATTTTAAATCTATAATATTAATTAAAAAACCAAATCCTAATTAGAATTTGGTTTAGTATTTTGTCGTATTTCATCTAGTATTCCAAACAAGACCATACAAAATGCCATTGCAGCGATTGACAATAAGAGATCTACTTTTGCTGAAATCAATAAACACATAATCAATACAGATGAAACCCAAACAAAAATACTTGGAAATTTTGGTATATTCATAATTTTAGTTTTTTTTACTATATAATATAAATATCAATTATGCAAATACAAAAAGAGCCCTTATTTAGGGCTATTTTTGTAAGAACTATTTATTTTTGTTCTTCAGAAGCTTCAGTACTTTTTTGCACCTCGAAATTATTTCTCGGCACCTCCAGTACTTTCGTTAGAATCGGTACTTTCGGCATCTCTTACTTCTTCTGCTTGAGGCTCAGTTGCTGTTTCTTGTGGTTGCGCTTCTGATTGATTTTTCATCATTGCTTCACCAATTTTAGACATTTCTGTTGAGAGTTCTTCGAGAGCTTTTTTGATAGCTTCTACATCAGTTCCTTCCTTCACACTTTTCACTGTAGCAATTTTTTCTTCTACACCTTTTTTGATATCATCTCCTATCTTTCCTTCTGCGTCTTTGAGAGATTTTTCAGCTGAGTAAATAGTCATTTCACATGTATTCTTCACATCAACCAAGTCTTTCTTCTTAGCATCTTCGTCGGCATGAGCTGCGGCTTCATCTTGCATACGCTTGATATCTGCATCTGTGAGACCTGATGAGGCTTCGATACGGATTGATTGTTCTTTTCCACTAGTCTTTTCTTTTGCTTTTACATTCAATATTCCGTTTGCATCAACATCAAAAGTAACTTCAACTTGTGGCATACCGCGTGGTGCAGGTGGAATTCCTTCGAGGACAAATCTTCCAAGAGATTTGTTATCACTCGCCATTGGACGTTCACCTTGAGTAATGTGGATTTCTACACTTGTCTGATTATCGGCAGCTGTTGAGAATACTTGAGATTTTGATGAAGGAATAGTTGTATTTCTTTCTATCAATTTTGTTGATACACCACCTAGAGTTTCGATACCAAGAGAGAGTGGAATAACATCAAGAAGAAGCACATCCTTAACGTCACCTTGGAGAACACCTGCTTGTACAGCAGCACCGAGAGCTACAACTTCATCTGGATTGATAGAACGATTTGGTTCTTTTCCATTAAAGAGTTTCTTTACAGCTTCTACGATTGCAGGCATACGAGTCTGACCTCCCACCATGATGATTTCATTGATTTCACTCATTTGGAAAGGTGAAGCTTCCATAGCACGCTTAGTGATCTCGATAGAGCGAGTAATATATTCTTCGGCAAGAGAGTCGAGAGTTGCACGAGTCATTTTCTCTACCAAGTGTTCTGGACCATTAGCACCTGAAGTGATGAATGGAATATTGATTTCTGTTTCTGGAGTTGTAGAGAGTTCAATCTTTGCTTTTTCAGCTGCTTCATCGAGACGTTGTAAAGCGAGAGGGTCTTTTGAAATATCAATACCTGTTTTCTTTTTGAATTCATTTACGAGCCAGTTGATAATCTTTTGGTCGATATCACGTCCTCCCATGTGTGAGTCTCCATCTGTAGACTTCACTTCAATAACATCATCAGATACTTCGAGCACTGACACGTCGAATGTCCCACCTCCAAAGTCATACACGACGATCTTTTCATTTTTCTTTGTATTAAATCCGTATGCGAGAGCTGCTGCTGTTGGTTCGTTGATGATACGCTTCACATCAAGTCCTGCGATCGCTCCAGCATCCTTTGTTGCTTTTCTTTGAGCGTCGTTGAAATATGCAGGTACAGTAATGATTGCTTCTGTAACTTTTTCACCAATCTTCGCTTCTACATCAGCTTTGATCTTCGCGAGAATCATTGCAGAAATTTCTTCTGGACGATTCCATTTGTCTCCAATGTTTACTTCTACACCACCATCAGTTCCTTTTTGGATTTTGAATGGTGCTGTTTGTTGTGTTTTTTGGATTTCCGCATCTTCAAAACGGTGACCCATAAAGCGCTTGATACCATAGATTGTATTTTGAGGATTTGTCACTGCTTGGCGCTTCGCGAGAAGTCCAGCAAGACGATCACCGTTTTTTGCAACAGCAACAACAGAAGGTGTTGTACGTGACCCTTCTATGTTTTCAATTATCTTTGGTTGTCCACCTTCGATAATCGCTACCGCACTATTTGTTGTTCCTAAGTCTATTCCGATTATTTTTGACATATATTGTATTAGGTTCTAGTGACTAGTTTCTAGTGACTAGAAAATTAAATTAATAATTATTTTTCTAATTCTTTTAAGAAAAATGGTATATCTTCTATCAGCATTTCTTTTGAATACCACATTTCATCATCTGTATAAAAAATTTCTGAGTTACATATATCAATCAAAGCTATTGATATTATTCCAACACAAGCACCGGCTGCATAATCAGCACCCCAAACAAAAGAAACTCCGCAATCAAAATCTTTAGACTTGTCTTTTAGTTCAGGAAAATCACTCAATAAATCATCAATATTATTAAGATAAATTTCAAGACTAGTCTTTACTCCATTTATTTCACAAGATATTTCATCTAGACCGTCAAAGTTTTTAAAATCTTCTAGAAATTTAAAGTTAAAACCTAATTTTTCAATTGCTTTTTCTAATGTTTCTTTGTTAGGAAGTTCTGATTTTTTAATTAGCGCTATTTGAGTCATTGACATAAATTTATATATAATTAATTAATAAATTTTTAATTGTTAATTTTGTAATTTTTAAATAATACTCTAATTTTTTAATAATCTTATCTAACTATCCTCTAAAGGAATACCTAACTCTTGTCTTACTGCTGGAAGTAAAAAATAACTATTATCTGTGTATGTTTTCCTTATTCCTTCTTTAGTCGAAGTTTTTTCAACAAAAGGAATTATAAAATCTGAAAACATTTTTTGCAATAATTCTCTTCTCTTTAAATCAGTAAACGAATTTTCAAGATTTAGTGCCTCATCGTATTCTTTTGGAGTCTGTCTAAAAATTACAGCTCCTCCAGATCCAAATTTTAAATCTTTACTTTTTTTAAAATTTTTACCCCAAACACCTTGAATGTAAATATTTATATTTACATAATATAAAGCTGAGAAATTTGAGCGTTGAAGATCTATAGAAACAAGACTTTCATTTTGTTCTTTAAACCACATATTAAAAGCTTTTTCAAAACCATTACTTTGAGCAATTTCATCGAATAAATTTTTAAATACATTTTTATCCATGGGTTTTATTATATATCTATACTTTCTTTTTTACAAGTATTTAGCGACCGCTAAATATGTGTTGATATTATATTCAATTATGATATACTGTCAATATGTTAAAAAAGCCCCATATTACAAAAGAAATCTTAAAATCTCTTGAAAATAAAAGGGCTTACACTCTTAATTCTATAAAAGATGACGTTGTAGATAAAATTAAAGCAACAAAAAACCCTAGTCCTACAGAGGGACAAACAAAGTCATACGCTGTAACTAGAGCACTCAAAAATATGGCTGAAAATGGCCTTATAGAGACACTTCACTCAGACAATGACACTTATCTAAGAATTACAAAAGAAGGTCGTCAGAAGCTAGTTTCTCTCAAATTAGACGAAGATACAGTCATAGTTCCATCTACTTGGGATGGTCAATGGAGAATGATTCTTATAGATATTCCAGAATCAAGAAAGAATGAACGTGAGAGTCTTCGTTACCTCTTAAAGAAAGCCGGATTCGTCTGTCTAAAAAATTCCGCTTGGATATCCCCTTTTCCACTCGAGCACTTATTTATGAATATTAAAAAAGATTTAGGTCTTGAGACAGAAATGATTATTATCACCACAAATAGTATTGATGAAATAACAGAAAAAGAATTAAAGAAAATATTTCAGATAAAATAATAAAATCCCCATACGGGGATTTTATTATTTCAAACTATAAACCTTCACTCTTGCGGGGCGGATTACACGGTCATTCATTTTGTATCCAGAACCAACTATTTCTGCAATAGTATGATCTTGTGATTCATTATCAGTTTCAATAGTTTCTACAGATTCATGGAGATTTGGGTCAAAAGGAATACTAACTTGATCAATCTTAGAAACACCATATCCATCTAAAGTGCGAGTGAATTGTTGTTGAATATATTCTACACCTGCACGCCAATTCGCATCTACTTTTTCCCAAGCAGATTTGTTTGCAAAAGCCATATCAAAAGCATCGAGCGTTGGGAGAAGGTCTTCTACGAGAGAAATAGTGACATAATTCTTTAAATCTTTTCTTTTTGCTTCCTCGTCCTTTTGAAGGTTCACATAGTCGGCTTTCATACGTTGCCACCCTACGAGATATTCATCACGTTCTTTGCGAAGAGTCTTGTTCTCTTCGCGGAGTTTTTTTACTACGTCTTTTTGAGGAAGAGCATTTCCCTCTTCGTCACTTTCGACAAATTGAAAGTCTGACTCAATAGAATCATCAAAAGAGTCTTCATTTTTTATTTCTTCTTCATCTTGCATCACAGTAGTAAATTTATATTTTTTTAATAATTAGACCTATATTTTATAAGACCGAACACGTATATTTCTTATTGTTACTTATAATCAATAAATTACTACGTGACAGGTATGCTTGTATTATAAAGAAAAAGTTATTTTAAGCAAATTAAAAAGCGTCCAAAATGGACGCTTTAAAAGAACTTTACTAAAAGACAGAAAGATTTTGATCTGATTGGAATAAAAGTCTAGACTCAGGATTTTGATTCCAGACACGAACTACTGTTTTTACTAAATAACGAATCTGTGGCAAAGTACCGTTCATACTAAGTACATACATACTATTTGATTCGGGACGAAGTTGAAATGTAATATCGCTATTAGGAGTATCTAGTGTGACTCTTTGATAACCACACATCTCAAAACACATAACTTTGATTGAACTAAATTCACCTGACATACCACGAAACTTATTTTGATCAAACAATTCCTTCATACCGTTAAAATAAACTTCATCCTGAAAGAATTGACACAATTCATCTAGTCTTCCACCAATAGTAATAAATTCACTATCTTTACGTATAATAGCTCTTGTAAAAATACGTTGATTGAGATAAAGATTCTCAACAAGATGTGAGCTGTGGTCAAGTTTTTCAAAGCCCTCTTCAGGTTCAGAGTAAATAGTAATTTGCATTGAGCGCTCAAGGAAAGCACCAAATCTACAATTGGGACCTTGATCATCATTTCCCATGTCTTTGTGATATGAACAAACTTTAATCCAAACTAACCATTTTGTCTCATTCCATAACGGATCCGATAACCAACCTTTTTCATTCTCTGTTTTCCAAAAAATTCTTTTTGAAAAAATTTCATGGTCTTTTTTGTTAGCTTCCCGTTCATTACGTGGCCACGGAACACTGTTAATACTTTTCCCTTCGCTATTAATAGCAAAAAGATACTCACCTTGCCGCATGACTTGGCCTTTATGAGGACCATCATAAAAAAAGTGAAGTGAATTCTCTCCGAGTCCAGAATTATCAGCTTGGCGAAACATAAGCGTCTTATCCGCTTTTTCAACCTTAATAGTAAGGTTTGTAAGTGTTAAACCATCATTTCCGTCAAATGGTTCAAGTCGAGCATTCATAAGCTCGGTAATAAAGGGATATTGTTTAATTAATCCCTTGTTTTTTGGTGATTGTACATTCATTTTTTTATCTCCTATTTTCTATAGTTTTTAAAGAACTAGTATTCCACTAGTCTGTTCTGAAGTATTTTTATCATAAAAAATTAATAGTGTCAATATATAAGCAAATTAAAAAGCGTCCAAAATGGACGCTTTTTGAAAAAAATAACCTTACCACCAATGAATAAAACACTCTTGGTCCAGAGCTTCGGTATCAGACTACACACTGCCTGAATTTTAATATGTAGTACAAAGCACATCATATTATTGTGTCAACCTTAGCTTCTGGTCTGGGATTTCTCCTTTTTGTTAGCCTAAATCAATATCTAAAAAGATAGAGGGTGCGATGAGTTTTTCACACTCCTTTCAAAAGTAAAAACTAGCAAGTTTTTTAAAGGTAGAAACCCTTTACTTAAGAAGATTTGTTTATGCATAAAACAATACTGCTAACTTTCAGGTTATAAAAATGAGCTATGTCCATCTAAAAAAAGTATATATCCTTTAAAATTAGAAGTCAACAAAAAACTTCCCATTTTGGGAAGTTTTTATTTTTAACGTTTTGACCAATGAGGGCACCTCCGGCTTTTTGGAAACCTTACAGATTCAGTACACCTTTTGGATATTTTATTTCTCGTTATTCATAAAATATCTCAAAAGGTCTTGCGTTTTGGGTCCCTTCCCTAAACTCACCCACGTTTTCCAAATAAAAACACTCTCGATCGAGAGTGTTTTTATAATTAACGTTTTGACCATTGTGGAGCTTTACGAGCTTTTTTGAGTCCGAATTTACGGCGTTCTTTTGTACGTGGATCACGTTTCAAGAATCCGATTTTCTTAAGTGGTGCACGAAGTTCAGAATCTATAAGAGTAAGTGCACGAGTAATACCGTGACGAACAGCTTCTGCTTGAGAGTGGATACCACCTCCTTGTACTTGAACAGTAACAGTGAATGTATCTTCAATCTTACTTTCTGTAAAAGGGTCCATAAGGATTTTGAACAAACCTTTTGTCATGAAGTATTCTGCACCTGGCTTTCCGTTTACAGTGAATTCCATTGTCTTACTTGGAACCATTTTTACAGTAGCACTTGCTGTCTTACGACGGCCAACAGTACGAAAATATTCTTTTGTTGTTTTCTTTGTTGTTTCCATATTATTCAATAATTAAATTTTTCATACGTTTTGCACGTAGTTTGTTAGCTGGGAGCATTCCGTATACAGCAAGTTTGAAAATTTCTGCATGACCCTTTTTAGCGATCACTTGTTCAATACTTTCCATTTTCAATCCACCTGGATGACCTGAGTATCTTTCGTGCATAACAGTCTTTGCTTTTTTAGGAAGAATACGAACATCTTTACTATTTATGATAGTAACAGTGTCTTCTAGAACAGCGTTCTTTGCAAATTCGGCTGAGTGCTTTCCCATAAGGATAGTCGCTACTTGAGTAGCTACACGTCCGATTGCTTTTCCTTTTGCGTCAATAATGTGATTCATATAATATAATTTAAAAACTATGCAACTAGTTCGATTATTGCCATAAGACTTCCGTCACTTGTACGACGAGGAAGCTTGTAGATACGAGTGTATCCTCCGTTGCGATTTGCAAAAGCTGGTCCAATTTCTTCGAAAAGCTTCTTTGTAACAAGTTCGTTGTTGTAAAGCGCAGAAAGCACCAAACGACGATTTTGAAGTGTGTCGACCTTTGAACGTGTGATTATCTTCTCAACCATAGGGCGAAGCTCTTTTGCTTTTGCGTCTGTAGTTGTGATACGTCCATGAGTAACGAATGAAATAACGAGACCTCTCATAAGAGCAGTTCTAGCGTTTTTTGTTCGTCCAAATTTTCTTACAGAATTATGATGTCTCATAGTAATAATTTAGTGATTAGTAGTAGTGATTAGCGGATTATTTTAGAGTAATTCCAAAATTTGCTAATACTTTTTTGATTTCTTGAATTCCCTTTTCACCCATTCCTTCTATTTCTAGTAGGTCGTCTGAGTGCTTACGAGCAATACCTCCGAGTGTACGGATATTTGCTGATGTAAGTGAATTAAGAGTTCTTGTTGAAAGACCGATTGAATCAATACGAGTCTTCATTATGTCTGCCATTTCAAGACTTTCTTTTTCATCTACTTTTTCAGTAGCTTCGTCTTCTTCTACAAGCATAGGAGCTTCTTCTTTTGCTTCTACTACTTGTTTGAATTCAACAATAGATTCGAGTTGGCGGATCATTGTAATAATAGAACTTTCAAGTGCTTCACGTGGTGTGATAGTTCCATCTGTTTCTATAATAATTCTTAAACGGTTGTAGTTGGTATTATCATCTACACGCATATTCTCAACTTCGTAGCTCACGCGACGAATAGGAGTGAATGATGCATCTAGGATAATAGTCCCAATATCAACCTTTGTTTTTTGGTGTTGTTCTGAAGGAACGAAACCAAGACCTTTTTCAATTGTCATTTCAATTGAAAGAGATGTATTTTTATCAGTAATTTCTGCAATATGTTGATCTGGAGTTGAAATACTTACTTGACCAGAAACCTTGATATCTTTTGCTGTAACTTGCTTTGGTCCTTTTACAGAAAGTGTTACGATTTGAGGTTCGTCAGTGTGTAGTTGAAAACGAACTTGACGAAGATTCAAAATTATATTTATAACATCTTCACGTACACCATCGATAACAGAAAATTCATGACTTACGCCATCAATTTTAACTGAAGTAATAGCAGCACCAGGAAGTGATGAAAGAATGATACGACGGAGACTGTTTCCTAGAGTGTGACCGTATCCAGGGTAAAGACCATCGATTTCGTAAGTACCGCGATTACCTTCTTCATTAACGATACGAGGCTTTGATGGAAGTTTTATAGTGTGATCTAACATATGGACGCAAAATATGATTAGTATTAATAATTAACGACTGTAGAACTCTATCACTGTGTTCAAATTCAGATACCCTTCAGTATTTTTCGGTGCGCCCTGTACAGAAGCAACAAGTGTGTTTGAATCAAGCTTCAGCCAATTTGGAACAGTGTATGTCTTAAGACGTTTGTCAATTTCAGTAAAAAGTGGACTCTTTTTACTTTCTTCACGCGGTGTTATAACATCGCCAACACCAACTAAGTGTGAAGCGACTTTTAGGCGCTTACCATTTACGATGATGTGACCATGAGCCACGATTTGACGTGCGAGAGCACGTGTATGAGCAATACCGAGACGGTATACTACATTGTCGAGACGACTTTCGAGAAGTTCGAAAAGTTTGTCTGCTGGTGAAAGTCCACGAGATTCCATAGCTACGCGAACGTAGTTACGCATTTGACGTTCACTAACACCATAAGAAAAACGAACTTTTTGTTTTTCAATAAGTTGAGTTCCGAAGTCAGAAAGTTGTTTTGGACGCTTATCGTTCTTTCTTTTTGCTTGAGAAATAACAAACTTTTGAGTTTGACATTTTTCATATACTCCAGGACCGAGACGGCGACAAATTTTATATTTTGATGTAGTCATAAATGTTATTAAAAATTATACACGACGTGGTTTCTTAGGTTTTGGACCGTTGTGAGGTACCGGTGTAATATCACGAATAGCTGTAACATCTATATTGTGTGACATAAATCCACGAATAGTAGGCTCGCGACCTGAACCAACGCCAGTGATTACTACATCAACTTCCTTTATACCAAGAGCAGCTGATTTTTCACCTAGAGTTTCACCTACCTTAGTTGCAGCGAAAGGAGTTCCTTTCTTTGCACCTTTGAAGCCAAGTGATCCTGATGAAGACCAAAAAATAGTATTACCTTGTTTATCAGTAACAACTACTTTTGTGTTGTTGAAAGTAGCTTCGATATGAAGTGTTCCTGCAGCAACTTTCTTTTTTGGAACGCGTGAAGAATTACGTGCTGGTGCACCTCCTTCATTTGATCCTCCTTTTTTTACAATACGTTTTTTTCCCATATAAATACTAAAAAATAATTAAGCTATCCTAAAGACTATGTCTTTTCAGTCTTACGACGACCACTTCCCATAGTTTTACGAACATTTCCACGAACTGTACGTGAATTTGTTTTTGTTCTTTGACCACGAACTGGGAGCTTGCGCATATGACGAACGCCGCGGTATGCCTTAATATCTTTCAAACGTTTGATATTTGCAGCAACTTCACGCTTCAAGTTTCCTTCTATCTTAAGAGCTTCAACAATCTTACGAATTGTGTTTTCTTCATCTAGAGTTACGTCAGCAGCTTTTTTTCCATGAGGAACTCCTGCTTCATCTAATACCTTACGTGCACGAGCAATACCAATACCATATAGTTCGGTAAGACCTATTTCGAGACGCTTTTCATTTGGAATGTTAATACCTAAAATACGCATAAATTATTGTTTTTGTTTATGTTTTGGGTTTGCGCAAATAATATGAAGGTGACCTTTTCTTTTCACCATCTTACACTTTTCGCATATTTTTTTGACCGAAGCCTTGATTTTCATAGACGATAATAAAAAATTTCGGAAACCTAAACTGATTTCCAGAAGTGGGGATAAGTATACACTATTTATAATCTTTTTACAACTCTTCCTTTTCCACCATATGGGTCTAGGAGTACTTCCACCTTGTCTCCAACGAGAACTTTGATGCGGTGTAGACGCATCTTGCCGGAAAGGTACACAAGAATTTCTTTCTCTCCTCCACAAGCAACCCTAAAAAGGGTGTTTGGTAATGCTTCTGTTACTGTACCTACGACAGTCTGTTTGTTTTCTTCACTCATGGGGTAACGATTAGTATCATAACAAAATTTTATTCTGAGGTCAACTCTTTAGGTGGATTAACTATTATTTCTAAACGATTTTCATCTTTAGGAAGCACATTTTGCCAAATTGGAGTGATTTTTGTTACAGCACTTGCAACTGTTGGGAAGTTTTCAAGCATTTTTTCAACGTTATTTTTTGATACGCCAAGTAAAAGTTGCTTTAATTCTTTTATATTAATCACAGAAACAATCCTTCCTTCTATAGTAAGAAGTGTGTTTATATTACTTACACTTTCTGGATCTTGTGAGGGTTGAAATGAAAAAACAAAATTCTGTAATTCTGGTACTGTAAATTCTTTTGTAGAAAAATCCGTCTTTGTATAAGATTTTATATACTCCATAAGTGAAATTTCTTTTACCATATACACCACCAACTTACCTTCTCTTTTTATTACTGCTTCACTATTTTTAGATTGGAAAGTTTTACTTGTATCATCTGGAACTAACACTGACAAATCTTTATAAAGTATATATCCAGCCGGGGCTTGCGCTTGTGCTTGTATAAAGAGTTTGTCTTTGAGAGATTGATCAAGTTTCGAAGTTTCAACCTTATAAAGGTCTTCTTCAATAGTATAAACGGTGCCCTGTATTCCTCCAGAAATAGGACCTTCATTTACAGCGTACACATTTACAAATTTAGAAGTTTTTGCAAAGCTTGGGAAATTAAAATTTGCATTATTGATATTAAAAGTATCGCCCACTTCACTTGCTTCTATTTGTGCCAACGCACTACCTGGAGCTTTTGAAATATCATCAAAAGCCGGAACAGTGACCCCTTCTTGTAGTCTATATACTAGACCGTCGTCTGTTTTTAGAGATAGACCTTTTGCAAGTGTTACAGGTTTCTTTTCTTTATTAAAAATAGACACTTTACCACTCGCCTTTACATTCATGGTAGCTGTAGTATCTAAATGCACAGAGCCTTCAACAGAACCTTTTAGGGACATTATTTCAAAATGTACGCCAGAAGTATCAGTTCTTGAAAAATTTATAGGTTCGGACTTAAATGAAAAAGTCTTAACTTGAGGAGAGACAAATATCTTTGCACTGGTAAAATATCCAGATACACCAAAAAATAGAGCAACCATAGATAAAACTGCAAAAATCCATAAGAATAATTTTGCCCTACCATTTTTATTAGGTCTTTCGTGAGAAATAACAGATTCTTTAAAAACTTGCCTTTCTTGATCTTGTACTTCTGGTGTATTTACTTTTATGTCACTAAACGGTTTTTGCATAGAGATAATAGAGTCTAAAAATATGAACTGTTTCTATAATCAATCTAACATCGTGCAAGTACTCAGCATCCTTTAGCAATACGTATTCTTTTATAAAATCACCATTAAGAGATATTACTTGGAATTTTTGATCAGTCACGAGGTACTGACCAAAAGCTTCTCCCATAATAAGGTCTTTATACCAAGTTTTACCATCACCATTAACTTCTAAGAAAACCTTGTTTGGAAGTGTAAGGTGATCACTCATAAGAGCAAGTACTTTTTGGAATTGAGAGAGCCATGCATCACCTACAACCTTTAGAACATCATCTACTTGTTTTTTAGACTCTTCTGTAAGAGCGTTTGAAAAGTAACTACTCAAAAGAGAAATAGACTCTATATTACTCTTCTTGAGTTGAGCATTCATGGTTCTAACGATTTCAGCGTTCCCGAGTGGAAGTGAGACTGTTTCTATAAGTACTCCGTTTTTACAAAGAGCAATTTCTGATATTTCTGTATCAATAGATACAAAAAGGTAACTCTGGTCATCTTTAAACAAATCTCGAAGAAATAGATATGAAGAGAAAGTATTAGTAGATGAACGAATATTTCTTTCAGCAAGAGAGACTTGTTTGTCTATAATCTTCTCTATATTATTATTCAAATCTTTTGGAGCAAAACTTAAGAATACTGCAAGTTCAATATTTTTTGCTTCTTTGTGGTATGGAGTTGGAACACGATAACCGTTTATACTTGCATCTATGGTGTAGTTTTCAATAATTTCCATTGGAATATTGCCAACTTTTGTAGGAAGAACTTCTTTTTCAAAGCGTTCGAGCTCTTTTTGAACACATTCATGGACGAGCTTTTCTGTAACCTTGAAAGGCACTTTCTTTTCAAAATAAATCTTTTGAGTTTGAGAGAAAAACCACGGAGAGCTATATACTACATATACTTTTTTAATTCCACTTATTCTTTCTTTTATAAATCTCTCAAGACCGTCGTTTAAAGATACAAAGAGAGCCTGAGTAAACAGATTGAAATTGAGCTCTTCACCCAACACAAAAGGAACGCGTGTAATCCATTCTATTGTAGGTTTTGGAGTGGTAGGATTACAAACAGAAAAAGCAACACTTCCACTTCCTATAGAAATCAAAAGAAATTTTTCTTGTTTCTTTTTCGGCTTACTAAACATATATACAAGTATAGCAGTGATGAGGGGTAAGCGAATAGTGGATAGGAAAAATAGATTGTAATTGACCTAATATTTAAAAAATGTAACTATATATAAAAATAAACAATTTTTATATGAAAAAAGAATTGCCATTATACAACACACATGCAAGAGTAGATTGGTCTGGTGTTTACTATGGAGATGCTCTACTCGCATATTTTACTCTTCCTTCAAATGAATACAGAACAGGACATTGGTATTCTTGTTTTGTGTTTAAAAAACCTCATCCACTTATTGATGTGATGTTATTTTATATCAATAAAGATGCTGGAGAAATAAGAGAAGATAATGATCCTGATGGTAGAAAAGTAATACGTTTTGCGTTACCTAAAAAATTAAACTTAAAAATAGTTTTTAAGAGAATATTCTACCTTAAAAATTTAAAGGAGTGTGAAATCCCACTTACTTTTAAAAATATAGTGAAATTTCTTAAGTGGCCAACGTATTGTTGTGTAGTTATCATTTAAAAACCCCAATTAGGGTTTTTTTATTTATTCAATAACAGCTTTTATGCGTCTTACACCTTGTGACGAGGCTTCTTCTTTTTGAATTTTGAATTTACCTATCACTGCTGTATGTTCTACGTGCGGACCGCCACAGAATTCTTTTGAAAATACATTTCCATTTTCATCTTCAACAAAATATACAGTTACAACTTCTGGATATTTTGCTCCGAATTCCATTTCGGCACCAATTTTCTCGGCTTCAGAAAAAGGCATTTCTCGGCGAACAACTTTGTAATCTTTATTGATTATTTCATTTACCCTATCTTCAACTTTTTGTTTTTCTTCATCTGTCATTTTGCGGTCAAAAGAAAAATCGATACGTAGACGCTCTTCTGTAATATTTGAACCCTTTTGGTGAACTGTTGGTCCAAGTACTTCCTGAAGGGCTTTTAGAAGTAAATGATGGGCTGTATGAAGCTTGATTGTAATATCGCTAGTGTTTGCAAGGCCACCTTTAAACATACCAGCACCTGCTGTGCGAGATTTCTCTTGGTGCTCTTTCATTTCTCTATTAAATTTTTCTCTATCAATAACAATACCTTTTTCTTTTGCGAGTTCTTCTGTGAGTTCAATAGGAAAACCATATGTAGTCGCAAGGAGAAAAGGATCTGTACCTTTTTCAAATTCTTTAATACCATCTTCTACAGTCTTCTTAAATTTTTCAATTTCGCTTAAAATAACGTCTATATTATTTTCTAAACCAATATTCTGATAGATATTTTTGTATTTTTCTAGGAAAATATCCAATATATCTTTTGTGAGATTTGGTGGGAATTGAAGTTTTAAACTTCTTACAACAGTACGACGAATGAGACGGCGTAGAATATATCCGCGATCTTTATTTGAAGGAATAACACCATCAGCAACCATAAATAATGCTGTACGTAGATGGTCTGTAATTACACGAGCGTAATTTTCATTATATTCTTTTGATTCTGATTTTATTTTTTCAATTATATCTGAAAGCAGATCAGTATCATACGCAGTCTTTTTGCCTTGCATTACAGCAGTAATACGTTCAAGTCCTGCACCTGTGTCTACATTTTTCTGAGCAAGTTTTCCTATTACTTTTCCATCTTTCTTTTCGTATTCCATGAATACATCATTCCAGATTTCAATAACAGTCTCCTTTTTGTTCGCCTCAATAAAACCTTCGAGAGTTAAGTCTCCAACATTACCTTCCATATCATAAAACATTTCACTACATGGACCACAAGGACCATTATCACCAGGTGACCACCAATTGTCGTCTGCAGGTAGGGCATAAATACGATGTTCTGGTATACCAAGACTCATCCAAATCTTTTTTGATTCTTCGTCATAAGGTGCGTTTTCATCACCTTCAAATATAGTTAAATAGAGACGGTTTATATCAAGACCAAGACCTTCTTCTTTTGAAGTAAGGAATTCATAAGACCAAGAAATGGCTTCTTCTTTGAAGTAATCTCCGAGTGACCAATTCCCCATCATTTCAAAAAATGAAAAGTGACGATTGTCTCCAATATCTTCTAAGTCTCCTGTACGAACACATTTCTGAATATCGGCAATTCTTTTACCCATTGGATGTTCTTGTCCTAGTAGATATGGTACAAGAGGTTGCATTCCGGCAGTATTAAAGAGTACTGAAGGATCATTTTCAGGCACGAGGGATGCAGAAGGGATTATTTTGTGGCCTCTTTTTTCAAAAAAAGCCAAGAATTTTGAGCGGATTTCATGGGATTGCATTTGTATAATATACCAAAAAATTGAAGAAATTAAAAAGGGCGTCAAAATTATTGTTTACAATAATTTTGACGCCCTTTTTATAATATTATTTAGTCTTTTTTTTATTTTTAGACTTAAACTGGCTTTGTTTTAATAATTTTTCAAATTCATCAATTTCCTTCTCGATACTCTTGAGACCTCCTTCGAAGAAGTCTGGGTGTGACACATCGATACCTATTGATTTGAAAATATTTTCTGGAGACATACTTTCACCGGCACTCAAGAATTCATTAATCTTTTCTATAAAAGTATTATCTTCTTTGTATTTTTGATAGAGAGCGCGAGACACAAGCTCACCATATGCATAACTATACATGTAAAAATACCAACGTATATGCATAAGTTGCACAAAAAAATATCCATCATCTTCCACAACACTAAAACTTTTTCCCAGATAAGCTTGAAAATGATTCTTTAACATTTTTGCAATCTCATTATAAGAAATAGAGCCAACTTCTCTTATTTTTTCATGTAATTGCAATTCAAAATTTATTAATGTAATTTGTAAAAAAATTGTTGAAATACTATCTTGAATTTTATCGTGCAATACAAGTAATTTATCTTTTTCAGGTAAAGTTTTGAACAATTCATCAAAAGCAAAATTTTCAAAAAGAGTACTTGCAACCTCTGCAACAGATATCGTATGTCCATCATATAAAATAGGCTGTTTTTTTGAATATTCACCATGAATGGCATGCCCCATCTCATGAGCAAAAGTATTTACATCATTAAAAGACCCTGTATGATTAAGGAGTACAAAAGTTGGCCGATTATATCCTGCCCAACAATACCCACCGCTTGTTTTATTTTTTCTTGGATAAGCATCTATCTGTCCAGAGGTTACAAAATTTTCAAGAATTTGAGCATAATCATTACTTATCTTTGAAAAAGCATCATGAACAAAGTTGACACTCTCTAAAAAAGAATACTCTTTTTTAGATTTATAAAGATGCAATCTAGAGTCAATAAATTCTAATTTATCTACACCTAAAATACTTTTTTTTAAAGTAAAGAATCTTTGAGTAAGTGGAAAATATTTTGTTACAGTATCTCTAAGAAGCTCAAATTCCTGTTCGCTATTTTGATACCCAATAACTGTGGCGCTATAAGGCTTTTTATATCCTCTTAGTTCATCATTTATTTTTTTATCTAGGATAATTGCGTTTAGTTCTGGTTCAATTAAAGAAGCTATTTGTTTTCGTTTAGAAACAATTATTTTATATAATTTTAAAGCTTTATTTCTAGGGAGTGTGTAGAGTAGTGAACCTGCTTCAGAAAGCGCAATTTCTTTTTTTTCAAAAAATACAACTTGTTCTCCAAGAATTTTTTCAGTTTGACGCACCCAAAGATCGTAAGATGTTAAATATTTTAAATTTAAAATCTTCTCTTCCTTTTCAGAAAGCTGATATTTTGCCTGTAACCACAACTGTTCAAGAAAATAAATAAATCGACTTAAAGAATTATCTGAACTAATCTCTTTTTGAAATTGTGGCTCTATATTACCTAAATTAAGAGAAAAAAAGATTGTCTTATTCACTGCTTGAGTAATCCTCTCAGAAATTTTTGATATCTGTCCAGATATAGCACTATCAGCAGTATTCATATCTTTTAAAAGATGGAAATACACAAGAGGTTTTGAAGATCCTATAATCTTTAGTACATTCTCATAATCTTTAAGAGCGCCTAGGAGTGATTTTTTATCACTTAGATATGATTTATTCTTTTCGTGTTTCTTAGCAAAAGAATCACATGCTTTCTCTATAGCTACAATATCTGCTTCTATTTGTGGGTCTTTTTGATTTTTGTAGAGTAAAGTCAAATCCCATTCAGTCTTAATTTTCTTCATATGATTAATCTTTTTTATTTAGTAATAAAAATTTTGCATATTTTTCTGCCACATCTTCAAAACTCTTCTTATTCGTAGAAATTATTTTCTTACCGTGAACCATTTCAATATAAGCATTAAGCACTATTGGCTTTTTAATAGATTTAATAGAAGACAACTTTTTTATCTTTTCTTTTGCTTGAGCAATAATTTTTTCGTTTGTCTTAGTGATATTTTTAATATATGCATTAGCGGATAGTTTTTTACCTGTAGCAATTTTTACGAATTCAGGAAATGTTCTAGACGCTCCCAATTTCCATACCGCTTCCATTTCTTTACCTACCATTTTATTATCAACAATATATCCATATTTTTTATAGAAATATTCTCTCCATTGTGAAAGTGCTAATTCTGCGAGTGCGTACCCATGATAAGAACAACTCGATTCCCATGCATAGATATGAGGGATTTCAAGCAATGTTAAAGAGGTGGTCTTAAAATCAGTAAATGTAGTATATGTCTTCTTTGCGATGTTATATAATTTTTCTTTGTCTAATTTTTTTGCCTCATACAACTCTTTTTCAAAATACATGACAGACATGATCCCCATCATATGTCTTGGACGTAAAGGCTCTAGCGCTTTTACTTTTCTCTCAAATAATTCAAAAGGGTAAGGATTGCCATTAATATCTTTTACATAACGCATTTTCCACTCTATACTTGAAAATACAGTATCTAAGAACATGCTCTGTGTTTCTGCCCAAGCAGTAGACATAGGGGCGTATTCATTATTCAGACAAACATCTTTAGTCATCACATTCAAAAAATGTGCAGCATGTCCACCTTCATGAAATAAGGTACTCATTGCAGAAAGAGATTGGCCGGGAATACCTTGATTAAAATTGCAGGTGAATTGAGCTTTACCAGGAACCCTCTTTCCTTTTTTATAATGTACAAGCTCTGGCCAGTGACAAAATCCATTATTATATTTACCCTCTCTTTCTACCAAATCAAGAACGAGAGAGCCACCTTTAAAATCAATACCAAGATTTTGGAAAGTTCTACCCCACCATTCTAATCCAAACTGGAAAGGAAAATAAGGCTCTTCTTCTTTTATAAAAGAACCAGTCATTATAAAACTAAAATTCCATGGTTCGCGAATCCCCTTTCTAGTTTTCTCTAAATTTCTTATATGAGTAAAAGCATATTTAGTCTTATCATACAAAGGATAAAAAATGCTAAACAATTCTTTCTTAGTCATTCCTTCTTCAATAAAAACTTTATACGCATAAAAATCTTCATACCCGAGAGCTTTTGCATATTCATTCCTTAGCTTTATTAATTCCAAAAAATCTTCAATAAGCGGTTCTGAAAGTTTTTGAAGTGCATCAAAACAAGCTTTCCTAACGGCAACTTCTTCATGAGTTACCATGAGATTTTTAATAGTATTGATATTCTTTTCTACTTTCTTGTTTGTCTTTGGATCTATATAGTATTGAGGGCGAGAAGATCTAGTTTGTTGTATTTTAGATTCAAGAGTATTTATTTTTACTTTTAATTCAAGAGCTTTGTCGGGTGTTTGAAATGATTCAAAAAATTTCTTCCAATACAATAAACGTTCTTTTTCTTCCCCTTTAGCAATAACCAAAAAAGTGGTTACCTTATTTAGAAGTTCTTTATTTGTCCTAAAAAAATCTCTCTCATTAAGAGCTTGATCTTTTTCATTATCTATTGAATGGTCACACATGTATGAAATCCAAAACAATTCTTCATATGCCTTATGAAGTTTAGTATATGTGTCGTTTAAGTAGATAATAAGATCTGTAGGTTTTTTAAATTCTATTGAATTTTTCTTCATATATAGAAGTATAGAGGAAAATAATAAAACCCGCTAGGCGGGTTTTATTATTTAAAAACAACAAACAAAAGTCCTGTGAATATAAGAATAGAACCTATGATTGTTTTGTAAGTAAAAGCTTCGCCTAAAAACAAAGCTGAAGCAAGAAAAATAAGAATAATACTTCCTCGATCTAAAGCGGCTACTAAATTAGCACTTCCAAATTTGAGAGCTGTAAAATAACAAATCCAAGAAAGCGCCCCAGCAACACCCGCAAATATTATATACATCCACTCTTTTCCAGAAAATGAAAAAGATGTCGACATTTTTCCAAGAGAAAAAGTTGTGACAACTAAAAATAGTGTCATTATAAAACTACGAATTGTAGTAAGGAATATAGGGTCAGCACTCTTCACTCCAAGCTTGCCAAAAATAGTTACTAGAGCAGCAAAAATTGCAGATAGTATACCGAGGAAAATAGCCATAATTAGTGATTGTCACCAGAAGTGAAATCTTCTATTCTTTTTGCAAAAGTAGTCTTTTGGATTTGCTTCTCGATAAACCAAAGAACAATAAAAATAAATAATGTAAGGAATGTAGCTATTGCAGTTATTCCAAACAATCCAAATCCTGCAGACATTCCAATACCAGCAGAAACCCAAAGCCCAGTAGAGGAAGTGAGGCCTGTAATGTGATTATCTTTTATCATAATAAGACCCGCACCCAAAAATCCCACACCAGCAATAATCTGCGCTGCCATACGTAAAGGATCAAAATTAGCACTACCTTGGTGTTGAGAAGATATCAAAACAGATATAACAACAAACAAAGCAGAACCCATTGAAACTAGGGCATAAGTTCTCATTCCAGCAGTCTTATTTGCAAGAAGTCTTTCTGTACCAATAAGCATTCCACAAAACATCGCAACAAAAAGCTTAACAAAAATATCAACTGTTTCTGTATTAAATAAATCCATATATATAAATTATAGACTATTTACAACAAAAAGGGTGTGGAGAATTATTTTACAATTCCTCCACCAATACATATGTCTCTATCATATAAAACAATAGATTGACCAGAAGCAACCAGGATAGCTACTCCGAAAAAGACTTTATCATTCATGACTTTGACCTTATAAAATTCTCCATGATAACGTATTTGAGCATCATAAACTTTATTTTCAACAATTTCTTCTCTAAAAACAGTATTTATTAAAGCAAATTCTTTTTTATAAAAACCATCTTCACTATGACTATCAGAAAGTGGGTTATTATTAGAAACTATAATTTCATTTTTTTCTATGTCTTTATGAATTACGTAATACGGTAAATCATTTGTAGACTTTTTAAGATTATTAAAAGAGAGTCTTTCTCCAAGAGTTACAAAAAGTGTCCCAGTATGTGTACCTAGAATTTCACCATTTTCATGAATTACATTTCCATCTTTTTCTTCAATATAATTCATAAGAAAATCTTTCATATCTACCTCACCCAAGAAACAGATTCCCTGACTATCTTTCTTTGTAGCTGTTGGAAGATTATATTTCAAAGCAAGTTTTCTTACATCACTTTTTTCTAGAGAGCCAACAGGAAAAAGCGTGTGTGATAAATCGTCTTTTGTAAGTGTCCAAAGGAAATAACATTGATCTTTAGATTCGTCTTTTCCTTTACAAAGAGAGTTGTTTTTATTCTGTGTATAGTGTCCTGTAGCAATAAACTTGGCACCGTGATCTTTTGCAAAATTCCAAAATACTCCAAATTTTACTTCACGATTACACATTACATCTGGATTAGGGGTGCGACCAAGTTTGTATTCATTAATCATATAATCAGCTACACCTCTCTTATAAGCTTCTTCTCCATCACATTCAAGAAATGGAATACCGAGTGAAGCGCATACGCGAATAGCATCGCGACGTTCGTCACGCCAAGAACATTCGAGGAATTCTGGGGTCCAAGTACGAATAAAAACACCAGTTACATCATAACCTTCATCTTTTAGGATTGCAGCCGTTACAGACGAATCTACACCACCAGAAACACCAACAAAAACCTTAGTCTTTCTTGGTATTTCTATTTCTTTTTTTGATTTTCCAAAAATTGAAAACATTATTGACATAGTATCAAAATTTATTTAAAAAAACTACCTGCCTGGTAGTTTTTTTAAATTACTTTATTTGCATCAATTTCTCATAGACCTCTGCAAGAGCTCTTGCGTCAGAGAGTGCTGTGTGAGCATTTTTGTTTTCAATCTTAAAATATTCGCAAAGGTTCCTCAAAGAAAACTTATCTACATCATCTGTGTGGTGAAATTTTGCAAATGCGATAGCTATAGTGTCGAGCTTATGATAATGCATTTCATTTTTTACTCCAGCGAGACGGAATGCCTTTTCGATAAACATATAATCAAAACACGCGTTGTGCGCCACAAAAATAGCATCTTTTGTCTTTTCGGCAAATATTTGCATTGCTTCCTTGAGTGTATAAGCAAATATCCAATCAGCTGGTTCATAACCATTCACACGAAGTGCCTGAGCATCAGCTGTCTCGATATGTTCTGGTTTTATTTTTAATTCGAATTCATCAACGTGTTTAAGTACACATTTTCCAGTAGACCAATCTTGTTCCATAATCACACATCCTATCTGTATTAATTCTTGTGTATCTGGATTAAATCCTGTTGTTTCTGTGTCAATAAAAGCTAAATTGTGTTTTTTCATATATAAACCGAGCAAATAAATTATTTATTATTTTATTTTTTATCGGAGGTGCTATCTATTATCAATGTATTTTCTCTTATTTGCAAGATGATCCTTATAGTTTATTCCATAATGAGCAACACCAAATGAATCATGTAAATAAAATAGATAGTCTGTCTTCTCTGGATTAAGGGCAGCCCCTATAGCCCGAAGTCCTGGATTTCCTATTGGGTTAGGTGGAAGGCCTTTATATTTATATGTATTGTAAGGAGAATCTATAGCCAAATCCGCACGAGTAAGTTCACTTGATTCTTTTCCAAACAAAAAGAAAAATGGAGCGTCCACTTGAAGTCTTTGGCCAATTCTTATTCTTTCCCAAAGAATTCCAGAAATTATAGCACTATCATCTTTTCCATTTGCTTCACGCTCTATAATTGACGCCATTATTATTAAGTCCTTTTCTGATGTTCCATTTGCTTTTGCATTTTCAAAAATAGTTTGTGTTTTCTTTTCAAAATTCTTTGTCATTACATCTATAACAGTATCTTCATTTGCTGACGGGAAAAATTTATATGTATCTGGAAAAAGATATCCTTCTTTACCTTCTGTTTTTTGTAGAAAAAGCGCACCATCAAAGTTTGGAAGAACTTTTTCTGCGGTAGATTTTATTTGTTCACGAGTATATCCCTCTGGAATTGTAAGTGTAATTCTATCTATACCGAAAAGTGTTTTTGTAAATCTTTTTGCAACATCAAAAACATAAAGTGGTTTATTAAAGAGATAGTCTCCCTGAACAATTACGTTCTCTCCTCCTGATAAAATAACAAATGCTTTAAATATTGTTTCTGAACGGATAATACCTTCTTTATATAAAGTACGTGAAATAGAATTAACTGTATCCCCTCTTTTTACTGTAATTGTTTTTGGAAGGTTTTTATTTTGAGGTGGAGTAAAAATTATAAACGCAAAAACAACAACAAACAAAACAAACCAAAATGATTTGTTTTTAAATATTGTTTTTTTATCTTTAGGTTCCATATTAAATAGGTAGATTTGTAGGAGCTTCTGATTTCTTTGATTCTAGACGCTTAAATGAAGGGGTCTCTGAAACACGACCTGGGAAGTGAAATATTGTAGCAAGTTCTTCTGTATTCATCACCATAAGTTTCTTGTCACTTGGTGGAATAAAATGTCCAGGATGATATCCTAGCCAATACTTCAAATGCTTTGCTTTAAATGAAAATGGAAAACGTGAATGGAAAAAATGACGATCACGATAATCTTCAAGAAGAAAGTCTTTTTGTTCAGCTGTTTTCTTTCCATCCAAGTCTTCAAATCCATGTGTATACCCTATTGTATTAGTACCTTTAAAGCCATTAAGTTCCATTGTATTGTACTGTCTAAGAAGACTTCCCACAACAGCTATCTTGTTTGCATCGAAAGAACCTTTCTTAGCTAGATAAATAGCACGAATACCTGTATCAAAAGAGAATTTTTGCAAGGCTCTTTGCATTGAATTTAAAACGTCACCCTCTACTTTAGACATTGGCAACGCCCCTTCTTTTGCAAATGCTTTTCTATATTTATTAATTTCATTTTTTGCAGCGTCAGACCATTTTACAACCTTCTTAATCTTTTTCTTTTCTTTTGTTTCCTTATCTTCAACCTCCTCTTCTATTTCAAATAATTCCCAGTTTGAAGGACGAATACATATTTGCATCATCATATATTCATCTTTTCCAAGATTAGCCATGTACTCAATAGTTTGAGTTATAGGATCAATTTTTTGTTCCTCTTTTACTAGAGTCTGATCAAGACCATAATCAACATAAGTCTTAATTGGGTACGCATTGTTTTTTTCAAAACAAAATTCCATACCCCAGAGTTCTATTTCTCCAGAAGTGTAGGGTGGAATATCGTTCATATAATCAGGTACTTCATTCACTTCAGCTTGAGGATATCCTGCGTATATTTGAGACTCAACCATAGCTTTAAACTTTGATTGAATACGAATAAAGAAATATATCGCTCCACCAATAGAGACCATTTCAAGTGAGTGATAAGCTGGATATTTACCATTAAAATATTTTGAAGCCCAATCACCAAATCCACCTGTTTGATAGAGAGCATTTGTAAACATCAACTCCATTGCAGCTGGTGATTTGAAAACATCTTTTGGGATTCTAACTTCAAGAATTGTCCATTTCTGACTCCGAAGATATGTTTCATTAACATACCAAAGCCACACCTTCCATACAATAATGATAAGTACTATTGGAGCCCAAATAAAGGCTGTGTCTAAAATAAATTGTATTCCATCAGAAAGCATAGTTTGGTGCAAAAATAATTGGCATTTTAAAAGAACCGGGAGTAAGTCCTCCAACAGGTATTGCTTGAAAAATAATAAATCCCTGTCTCAATGTAGGATTTCTTGTAAGTTCAATACTAGTACTAAAGACACTTGGAGGATTTGAGTTGCCTGATTTTGATTCTGGGGTCAATGGTAGTGGAGTATTCAGAGATACAGGAATACCATCACCATCAAAAACCTGAATACTACCAGCGTAGCCATTGTAAGCATTCCACCCACATCCGTTCACATATCCAGTGACAACCAGAGGAAACATAAGTGGCTCACTTTGAAGATTAGGTTGTAGAATACTGAGACCACACTTATAATTATTTATAGGGGTATTATTATCAATTTGACTATCTTGATTTGCAACATCAAAAGATGGTGGTTTTATAAAAAAATTACTTTTCTTAAAAAACCCAAACAAAACACCTGCAAGTAAAAATGCAATTATAATTAATACAATATTCGCGAATCCGCGATTATATTTCATATACTTCTATTATAAAAAACTAATTGCTTTATCACAAGGAAAAACCACCTCTTTATGAGAGGTGGTTTTATTTTTATTAAAATTATTTCAAACTATATAGACCATTCTTTTCTTTTTTGAAATATTTTGCATTTTGTAGATTTACTAAGATAGTGTTTTTCTTAAGATATCTTTCTTTCATAACAGCATCGATAACATCTTCTTTTGAGAGTGGACCACTTTTCTTCAAGATTTCTTTTATAACATCTCTAACTACTCCTGGCTTATATCCCCATTCTTTAAGGGCATATACTCCACGTCCAACCAACACAAAACGCTCATCTTTAATCAATTCATTGTGACAAGTTGCAATATGAGTTTTCTTACCAAAAGTTTGACCAATAGATTCTGCTACTTCTTTGAAGTGCATTGGAGATCCATGCTTTCTCATAACAAGATATGCATAGTCTTTAATTCCACGAGTAGAGATATTTGAAGAATCTGTAGGACCCCACTCACCTAAAGGATTTTTACCTATTCTTTTTGACATAGACAACCAACGACGGGCAACCTCTTCTGTTTGATATTCTTCTGCAACATCTCTAAGAGTTGCAATAAAACGATTTACAAGTTCTATTTCAGACACCAACTCATCGTCTGTAAGTTCTTTGTAAATACCAGAAAGAGAATCATGAACCTTGTCTGCAAGAATAGGATCAATAGTCCAACGTGCTGAAAAATGTTCATCTTCTTTATGTTTTGTAAAATAATCATGAAGAACCAAGTAGAGATGAATGTGGTTTTGAACGCTTCTATCTTTCGAGATATGTGAAAGAAAATCATCTTCTCCGACAACACCACCAAGACTATTTAAAAGAGTCTTTAATTCTTCAAATACAGCAGATTCTGTTTTAAAATTTTCTGACTTTCTGATTGACTGAAGTGCTGCATTTTCGATTTGGCGAACACGCTCACGAGTAACACCATATGTTTGACCAATAGCTTCAAGAGTCTTTCTTTCAGCGTCTTCACCTAGACCAAAGCGATTGAAAACAACGTTATATGCACGCTCTTGGAGTCCAGACAGAATGCGTTTTGTAACTTGTTTTGGTTTGAAATTAATTGGTGCCATAGTTGTTTATAATTATTGATGTATTTAGTTAATATATGTCTAATAATACTATCACAAATAAATAATAAGTCAAATTTATATTACTTTAAGATTTTCTTGCGAAGACGAGCATTTTTTGGTGTAACTTCTAGATATTCATCTTCTGCCATAGTTTCGAGCCCACGCTCAATAGTCATAATATATGGTGGTTTAAGGACAATAGCTTCATCATTACCAGAAGAGCGGACATTACTTAGGTTTTTACCTTTAATAGGATTCACCGCCATTTCATCTCCTTTTGTAACGTTTCCAATAACCATACCTTCATAAATTTCCATACCGTGCTCAATATACAGAATTCCACGTTCTTGAAGGTTCCATAGCGCATATGCAGCAGCTTTACCAGATATCATAGATGTCATAGAGCCAACGTCACGCTTCTTGATTTCTCCGGCAAATGGTTTAAAGCCGATAACGCGAGCAGAAATAATTCCCTCACCTTTTGTATCAATAACAAATTGACTACGGTATCCAAGAAGTCCACGAGTTGGCATTTCAAGAATGACACGAGTAACACCATCTTTTTCTACCATATTAGTAATCATCCCACGACGACGAGTAAGTGTTTCAATAACTGCTCCAGAATATTCTGAAGGAACATCCACTGTAACTTCTTCAAAAGGTTCCAATCTTTTACCTTCTTCTTCTTTAATAATTACTTGAGGTTGAGATACTTGAAGTTCATAACCTTCACGACGCATTTGCTCTAGAAGAACAGCAATATGAAGTTCTCCGCGTCCTGAAACTTTGTAGTTGTCACCATCAAAATCAACTTTAAGCCCAACATTAACTTCAAGCTCACGTTCGAGACGTTCTCTGATCTGGCGACCAGTAACATATTTTCCTTCGCGCCCAGCAAAAGGAGAGTCGTTCACCAAGAAGTTAAGACTAATTGTTGGTTCATCAATAGAAATAGCTGCGAGAGGTTCTACATCTGCAGACATTGCAATAGTTTCTCCAATGTACACATCAGGAATACCAGCAATAATACCAATATCACCAGCTTGGAGCTCACTTACTTCTTTTCTTGAAATACCTTCAAAAGAGAATAGTTTAGTAATTTTTGATTGTCTAGTCTCACCGTTTGGTTTTTTAACAAAAATAGTAGCACCATTCTTAATCACACCTTGGTATACACGAGCAATAGCTAGACGTCCCAAAAAGTTATCATAAGCAAGATTGAAAGCTTGAGCACAACCAGTAAGATCAAGGTCGTGAGCAGCAACAGGAACTTCTTCCAAAATCATTTCTAGAAGAGGTGTCAAATCTTTTCTTTCTTCTTCGAGAGTTTTCATTGCAACACCTTCACGTCCAATAGCGTATATAGTCTTAAAATCGATTTGATGGTCATTTGCGCCAAGTTCTATGAAGAGCTCAAGAACTTCATCATGAACACGTCCTGGATTAGCTGCTGGCTTATCTACCTTGTTGATAACAACAATAGGTTGGAGACCTAGTTCGAGAGATTTTTTCAAAACAAAGCGAGTTTGTGGCATTGGACCTTCTTGAGCGTCAACAAGCAAAAGCACAGCATCAATAGAACGAAGTACACGTTCAACTTCAGAACCAAAGTCCGCGTGACCTGGAGTATCCACAATATTAATTTTAGTACCTTTGTAATTTACTGAAGTGTTTTTTGAATAAATAGTAATACCACGCTCTTTTTCAAGATCATTTGAGTCCATAGAAACACCTTCACCAACCATTCCACATTGACGCATTAGAGCATCTGTTAGAGTTGTTTTTCCGTGGTCAACGTGAGCAATAATTGCAATATTTCTAATTTCTTTGTTTTGATTTTCATTTTCCATAAAGTGATTAAAATTCTACCACAAAATCAATAATTGTTCAAATAGCGCTCGGAATTTATTTTTAGAAGACACGTATATTTTTGTGCTCAAAAATTACTATACTCGCTCAAGCTCCGTAATGTCTTCCAAAAATAAATCACTCGCTTAGTGGTAAACGATAGAAAATACATTAGCTGGAAGGTCTTTTCCACAACATATCCTCTCTTAATTGGTAAACGGCGCAAATAAAAAGCCATCCAAAATTGGACAGCTTTCATTTAACCAGTTATACCTTTAACATCAGAATCAAAAGCTTCAATCAATTCTTGTAACTCTTTTTTATCTAAAATATCAGATGAAACAAATTTTTCAAAAAGTTCTTTTGATTTTATAACTGTTTTATTAATTTGTTCTTCAGTAATTTTCATTACTTGGTCTCTAGTTGGTCCTGAAGAAATTTTCATTAGTATTTCTATTTTTACATCAACCAACTCAGACAATGTTAAGCAAAGTTGAGTTGCTAGTAAATTAATAGTAAACTTAGGTCCAACTTCGGCATTTCTTTTGTAACTGTAACATTTATCTAGAAATGTATTTACTTTTGTTTTCATTGTATTTTATTTAAATTTAAATAAATAATACACTTAATATAAGTATTGTCAAAATTAAAAAATAAAACCGCCAAAAGTTGGACGGTTTTCAAACAATAATTAGTTTGATTTGCTTATGACTAAAAATTATATCTGATATAAAAAAGATGATTTTCATCAAGAAAGACATCTTCGTCTAATCGCGAATCAATCTTCTTGGGGAAAAATTGATTTTATCTTTTGTCCATTTTTTCTCAGAACCAATTCTTTTCTTTCTTTTTTTCTTATTCTCTTTGACATTTTGTACATTATTATTTAATTTAAACAATAAATTAAATTTTGTATATTGTCAAATATTTTTATACTATATTTTCCCTTATAAATAAAAGTTTATTCCCTCTTTTTTGACCTGAAACAATTCTCACTTTATTTCGATCTAATTTGAAATAATCCGCCACAGCATAGCATACAGCATCATTTGCTAGATTTCTTTCTGTTGGAGCTTTTACCTTTATATGGAAAGAGTTATAACTGACTTCGGTTATTTCATTTTTCTTTTCATATGGAAAGACTTTAGCTTTTATATACATGTATATTTATATCATACCAAAGAGTGGCGCCGTACGGCGCCACTCTTTTAAAATTACTTATTTTTGTATTTAGTCTATATTCTATTTACTAATCATTTTTAGCTAAATTGCTTTTTTGTTTTAATAAATATTCAACAGTCTCTCTTAAGTCATTAGTGCGAGTAATATAACTTAAATCTAATTCTCCATCTGTAACTTTTTTTATTACACTAATCAAATATTCAGGTTCGTAAGTATCTTTCTCAGTTATAATTTCGCCATTATTTCTTATGAGGGTAAAAAGACTCTCAAAAGCATTATCTATATCTTTTTGATCTTCTATATTTAAATCATCAATTAAAGATTTAAAACTAGTAAATTCTTCTATCTTATTTTTAATACCAATATACTTGTGAGATTTTAAAACATCACTTTCTTCTTCTCCTTGTGGTTCTTGTTCTAATTTTATACCTCTATACTTAAAACTCTCACCAAAATTTTCATTCATAAAAAAACATTAGTAGTTTATAATAATCTATATTATACACATTAGGAATATAAATGTACATACAAAAAAGATACTTAATAACTCTATTTCTTAGACTTTTTTGGTGAGGCTACAACACCTTTCATTATATTCTTCACTTGTTGGGCTCCGCGTTTCCAAAGAGAACGAGTTTTGTCTTGGTTTGTGGTTATTTCTCTATAAAGTGAATCTTCTACTCCATCAATCGCAGAATACAAATCATCTCTTTCTACAACTGTATAAATTTTTGAACCTTTATATTCTAGAGATACTTCTGCGCGGAATATATCACCACTTTTATGATGATCTGTAGTCTTTCCAATTTCAACATATACAGGAATTCCTTTTTGTATAATAAATTTTTCTATACTTGAAATTCTCTTTTGTACGTAGTCTCTGATTGGATCTGTGAGTTCGATACCTGTTGCCTTAATGATAATATTCATATTTGCTAAAGTAAAAATTATAAACGTTCCGACAAATACATTATATCAAACTATTAAATAGTTTGAACAATCATTGTGTTCGTTGTACCAGGCACACCAAATGGAGCTCCAAGAGTTATAACTATTTTTTCACCAGATTTTGCAATTTCCTCTTTTTTGATATAGTTTTTTACTGTTTTCATTGCATCGTCAACAGATTTACCTATCTTTATAAATACAGGATAAACACCATAACAAAGAATTAATTGACGGGAAATATTTTCATTTTCTGTAAAAGCATATATAGGCTGTGTAGGACGATGACGAGAAATAATACAAGCTGTACCCCCTGAAGCAGTAAGAACAGCAATAGCTTTTGCGTTTATATCTTCAGCATTATGTACAACAGAAGAACACACAGAGTCAACAACATTATTTATGTGAACTTCAGCTCTTTTGTGAGTATCAAAAACACTTTCTGTATGGATAGCGACGCGAGACATAAGAGATACTGTTTCAATAGGATATTCACCTAAAGCTGTTTCTTCAGAAAGCATTACAGCATCAGTACCATCAAAAATAGCATTAGCAATATCAGAAACTTCTGCGCGAGTAGGTACAGGACTATGTATCATAGATTCGAGCATTTGTGTTGCTGTAATAACGGGCTTACCCACATGATTACATTTACCAATAATCATTTTTTGAACATAAGGTACTTGTTCTGGGCCAATTTCAATAGCTAAATCTCCACGAGCAACCATTATTCCATCAGAAACTTCAATAATTTCATCAATACAAGCAACAGCTTCTGGAGTCTCTATTTTTGCAATTATTTTTTGAGTTCCCTTTTTTGCATCAATGATTTTTCTCAAATCAAGAATGTCTTTCTTTGTGCGAACAAAAGACAGAGCGAGAAAATCTGCATTTTGAGATATAGCCCATTCTGCATCTTCTTTATCTTTTTTTGTTAGAGCACTGATTTTAAGATTTGCATTTGGAATATTTACTCCACGGCGAGATTTTGTTGTACCACCAACAATAACCTTTGTTATTATTTCTGTACCTTTTATATCTACAACTTCGAGCTTTTTCTTACCGTCGTCAAGCATTATTATACATCCAACTTTTATTTCTTTTTCAAGATTTTTGTAATTAATATAAACCTTATCTTTTGTTCCAATACATTTTTCTGTAGTTAGAATAAATTTCTGACCAACAACAAGCTCGATTGTTTCAGTAGAAAAATCACCAATACGGATTTTTGGACCAGAAAGATCAACTAAAATCGCAAGAGTTTGTTTTGTTTTCTTTTCTACAGACTTTTTTACATCCAACGTTTTTGAATGTGTCACGTGGTCACCATGACTCATATTCAAACGAAGGACATTTAAACCATTCAAAACAAGACTACTCATTATTTCAACATTCTGAGTCGCAGGACCTATTGTTGCTACTATTTTTGTTTTTTTCATCATAATAAATATATTGTAGCACAAAAAATAGCACTTTTTTAGTGCTATTTTTTGTGCTCATTTTTTACCAAGTACGATAATTTGTACCCCAAGGCATTACTCCTTGACCCCAAGGAGTTGGAGTATATAAGAATGGAGACGGTGTTCCATATCCATAAGGATTTACATAAGCAATAGGAGTATAAGAGTTCCAGTTATTATTCCAGTTGTTGTGCCAGTTGTTGTTCCAGTTGTTGTTCCAGTTGTTGTTCCAGTTGTTGTTCCAGTTGTTGTTATAATTTATAGGATAATAACCAGAATATGTTGTATCAGAATAACTAAAATTAAGGCCCACATTAAAAGAACTACCTCCACCATAGTAATATTGCGCTTTTGCACTAGGTGCAAAAATACAAAGTGACATAACTATAAAAAGTGATCCAAAAATAAACTTTTTCATAATATATATTATATCAAATAATAGATAAATTGTAAAGTAGTTAAGTGGTATTCCACTTTTAAGCCCTGATAACTGCAGATGTGAGCTTATTTTTCTGTTATACTGTATTTTATGAAAACAATATTTTTTGAGACATCAAAAGAAGATCAAGAAAAGTATAGAAAATTATTGCCAGAAAATAATATTACATTTTACGAAGAAAAAATTAGTATAGACAACATTTCCCTCGCAAAAGAAGCTGACATTATATCTATATTTATTAATTCCGAAATTAAAAAAGAGATTCTAGATGAACTGCCGAATTTGAAATATATTGTTAGTCGCTCTACAGGAGTAGATCATATAGATAAAAACTATTGCAAAGAAAAAAACGTTTTAATTTCAAATGTACCTACATACGGAAGTGTTACTGTTGCAGAATTTACATTTGGATTAATTCTAAGTCTTTCTAGAAATATTTTTAAAGCAACAGATCAAATAAAAGAAACAAATCATTTTAATATATTTAATTTAAAAGGTTTTGACTTAAAAGGGAAAACTATAGGTGTGGTAGGTACTGGCCGTATAGGAAAAAATGTTATAAAAATTGCAAAAGGATTTGATATGAATGTCATTGCATATGATTTATACAGAGATGAGAAGTGTGCAGAAGAAAACAATTTTCAATATACAACTCTTGAAGATATAGTTTCAAAATCTGACATAATCACCCTACACGCTCCATACACAAAAGAAAATCACCACTTAATAAACAGTGCGGCGATTTCAAAAATGAAGAAAGGTGTTTACATAATAAACACAGCACGTGGAGAACTTATAGACACAAGTGCTCTTCTTGAGGGTATTCAAAATGGCACAATAAAAGGAGCTGGTTTAGATGTGTTAGAAGGTGAAAGAATTCTTAAAGAAGAATTTGAAATTACAAAAAATGGAAATATACATACAGTAGACTATAAAACACTCCTAGAAGATCACATTCTTATTAATATTCCAGAAGTAATAATTACGCCACATATCGCTTTTTATTCAGAAGAAGCCGAGAATGAAATAGTTCACACAACAGTAAAAAATATTACTAGTTTTAAAAATGGATCAACAGAAAATCTTATAAAATAAATAAACTCTTATGAATAATAAATGGATTAAGAATTACAATGATTTAGCAGTAACAGAAAATAGAAAAATTGCTCTATCAATTGCAGAAGCTGGATTGGATGCAATAAACACAGAAACTGTTATTAATCGTTCTATAAAAATAGAAAACAACACCTTACTTGTTAAAGATATTTCTTTTGACCTTTCTAATTATAAAAAAATCAAGGTTGTTGGTTTTGGAAAATGTGCTTGTGAGGCAGTTATAGCACTAGAAGGAATATTAAAAGAAAAGATTGATGAGGGTGTTGTTGTGGGGTTAACAAAAAAAGTTTGCCCTAGAATAAGAACTTTTGCAGGTACTCACCCTAGACCTTCTGGAGCAAACGCAGAATCAGGAAAAGAAATTTTTGAATTAGTAAAAAGCGCCACAGAAGACGACCTTATTATTGTTATTGTTTCTGGAGGAGGTTCAGCTTTATTGTGCTACCCAGAAAGTGAGTGCGTTCAAGGAGAAAAATTATATGACGCATTCCTAAAAACAGGTAAGACGATAAATGAATTAAACGCAATAAGAAAACATATATCACTATTAAAAGGTGGCGGATTAGCAAAAGTTGCATATCCTGCAACAGTTATAGGACTTATATTTTCAGATGTGCCTGGAGACAATTTTGATGAAGTGGCTTCTGGTCCAACATACAAAGACATCTCAACAAAAGAAGATGTTGAAGAAATAATAAAAAAATATGAATTAGGAGAATTTGATTTACTAGAAACCCCAAAAGAAGATGTGTACTTTGAAAAAGTCACAAACTTTGTTTTGGTCTCAAACAAAACAGCGCTGGAAGCAATGTCAAAAAAATCTTTAGAATTAGGGTTTCATTCTCACGTAATATCATCTGAACTATATAGCAATGTTGATCATGCTTTAGATTTAATATTTACAAACAAAAAAGACAAGTCAGTAATACTTGCAGCTGGAGAACCAAAATTAACAATAACAAAAAGTGGAGGTAGTGGCGGAAGAAGTATGTTTATGGGTCTAAAATCAATATCTAAGATTGATAATGATTCTGTGTTTATTCCATTAGCGTCTGACGGTATGGACAATTGCCCTGGCGCAGGTGTTGTTATAGATAAAAACACAAAAGAAAGAATTTTAAATAATGATATAGATATTCAAAAATATATAGATGATTTTGATGCTTATAATGCATTCAAAACTATCGGAGACATAATAGATACAGGTCCAACAAATGCAAATGTTTCTGATTTAATGATTTTATTTACAAACAAACATGAATAATTATCCAATAACAAAAATAGTTTCAGAGGAAATTTTAGATTCTCGAAATAACCCCACAATCGAAGTCACTGTTTACACAGAAAATGCAAGTGATTCTTTTTCTGTTCCTTCTGGGGCGAGTACTGGAACACATGAGGCTTGCGAACTCCGAGATGAAGACAAAAAAGGTGTAAAGAATGCTATAAAAAATATTAATGAAATAATATCACCCGCACTTATAGGACAAAATATTTGTGACCAAAAAAATATAGACAGATTGATGTGTGAATTAGACGGAACCACTCAAAAAACAAAGCTTGGAGGAAATGCAATTATTGGAGTTAGTATTGCATGTGCAAAAACAGCTGCAAAATCAAACAATCTTGAAGTTTATGAATATCTAAAAACTCTTTCTAATATTAAAGCATCTAGAACAAATCCCCTACTTTATATGAATCTTATAAATGGAGGTAAACATGCAAAAAATGATTTGGCATTTCAAGAGTATCATATTGTTCCATTTACAGAAGATACGGAAGAAGCCGTAGAGATAGGTATAAAAATACAAGATTCTCTAGAAAAAATAATTGAAAATGAATTAGGTAAAGAAGAGCTTGCGCTTGGTGACGAGGGCGGATTTGCTCCTCATGTAGAGAACATCAAAAAACCTCTAACTTATTTTGCTCAAGCGATAAAAGAAAATAATTTAGAAGACAAAGTAAGATTAGCGCTAGATGTTGCTGCCTCATCTTTTTATAACGAAGAACAATATTTTGTAGATGGAAAAAATATATCAAAAGAAGAACTTTTTGATATATATAAAAACCTTATACAAGAATTTAATTTACTTTCAATAGAAGATCCTTTCAATGAAGAAGATTTTGAAGGTTTTAAAATGATTAAAAATGAAACTGGTATTTATATACTTGGAGACGATTTAACTGTTACAAATAAAGATTTATTACAAAAAGCAATCAGTAGTGACAGTATAAATGCAATGATAATAAAGCCAAATCAAATAGGCACACTATCTGAAACACTAGAAACAATGAAACTTGCAAGAGACAACGATGTTGAATTGGTAATAAGTCACAGAAGTGGAGAAACGGACGATGACTTCATAGCTGATCTTGCTTATGCATTTGGATGTTTTGGAATAAAATCAGGATCACCAAAGAAAAGTGAGAGAATGATTAAATACCAAAGATTAATCAACATATCTCAAAAATAAAATGGAAAATTCAAGAACACAAATAATAGCAACTATTGGTCCAGTATCTAAAAATATATCTACATTAAAAGAAATGATTTCAAACAATATGGATATAGCTAGACTAAATTTCTCTTGGGGTACACACAATGATCACAAAGAATCTATAAACAACATAAGAGAGGTTGAAAAAAGTCTAAGCAAGAAAATTCCTATAATACAAGATCTTTCTGGACCAAGAATACAAGAAGAAAAAGAACATACTTACAAAAGAGATGTATTAGAAATAATAACTGAAAAAGATTTGTATGATTTAAAATTTGGAATAGAACAAAATATTGAGTATGTCGCAATGTCTTTCGTTGGGTGTAAAAACGACGTAGAAGAACTTAGAAATCATATAAAAAAATTTGAAGGAAATCAAAAAATTATTTCAAAAATAGAGAGGCAAGTAGCCTTTGATAACATTGATGAGATAATCGAAGTCTCTGATGGAATAATGATAGCTCGAGGAGATCTTGGGAATGAAGTACCTTTAGAACAAATACCTTTTATTGAAAAAAGTATTATAGAAAAATGCAATGAAGCTGGTAAACCTGTCATAGTAGCAACTCAAATGATGCTCTCAATGACTGAAAACACTCTCCCTACACGCGCAGAAGTAACAGACGTATCATTTGCTGTTATAGAAGGGACTGATGCTGTAATGCTATCTGAAGAGAGTGCTTCAGGAAAACACCCTGTCGAAGCAATAATAATGATGGAAAAAATACTGAAAGAATCAGAAAAACATACTGAAAGAAAAATAATAAAACTATAGTAGTCAAAATAAAAATCCCCTCTTTTAAATAATAATTGAGGGGATTTTTTATTACTAACTATTTTGCTTTTTTTGCTGCTCTTTGGGCCAACATTTCCTTTTTAATCGCAAGACGTTTTGCAGGCTTGTGAGTATTAGTCTTTTTTGGTCCAAGTGAATTTTTTCTTTTTCCCATAATATTTTTAGTATATCACAAATACCGAGCAAAAGTCCAAATATAAAATATCTTATTTAACTATATTTAAATAATCTTTATTATTTAATCTATCAAAAGAAATGTATGAAGCCATAAGTATTCCTATAAATACTATTGGCAGGATTACCATAATTCCAAAACCATAAACAACAATAATACTAACCAATGCTCCAATAAAATCTATCATGAATCCTGCATATGCCCATTCTTTTATACGGCGAGGAATTTTAGGAATTATTAACGCAAGACTTCCTAGCACTTTAAATACAGCAAGCATTGTTCCAAAATACACTGGATACCCAAGACTTGTTATACCTTGTACAGCCATTTCACTTTGTGAAGTGAAAGCCACCATCACACCCTCAAACAGGAATATTATACCTGTAGTAATCCAAAAAAGTATTTTATATTTTTTCATATATGAATTATAGCAGCTTAATAAAAACAAAAAAAATACCACATTGTGGTATTTTTTTATGTTTAATATAAATTAAATTAAATCCATATTAACACTTTCACCTGTTGCTGGAGCTTTACAAGATTTTCTTGCTGTTGAAAATTGTTGCCAAGCAGATTGTCTAGCTGTATTGTAAGTCTTTTTTGCAGAAATAGAAGAATTTCTAAAACTTTGTCCTGCATTTTTTATAGCAGAATTTCTTGCAATTCTATCAGTTAAAACAGAACCAGTAGCCAGATCAGAAGCTCTCTTTGTAAAAGCAGAACTCATAGAACTAGAGAAATTAGTGAAAGCAGTTTGGATTGCTGTCTCTCTTACTGCAATAGCAGAAGCAACACAATTTGTATTATCTGTCTGACTTGTAGTGGTCACATCTTGAGCAAAAGAAATATTAACAAAAGCAAACAAGAATAGTACCGTCGAAGTAATTACATTTTTTAACATATTTTAATATAAAATATTAACTTATAATTATTTAATTATAACACATTTTTGTATTAATATAATTAAAAATAATTTGGTAAAATAAAAATATGTTGAAACAAAAAATCTCAACTGGCACAGTCCACAAAACACCAATAGATGTACAAGATACTCTTATTTCAAAGCCAAAGTTTTTAGAAATTTGGGAAGATATTACCCCACTTTCACGTAATGAATGGATATGCTGGATTGAATCCGCAAAGAAATTAGAGACGAGAGAACGTAGAATTAAAATAATGCTTGATAAATTCAACAAAGGCGAACGTCGCCCATGTTGCTGGGCTGGATGTTCTCACAGATAGCAAAAAACAGATTCAATTGAATCTGTTTTTTATTTTATACTAATTAAGAATTTTTTGAATCCAAATAGAACTTCCAAAGCTTTTTCATATCACTTCTGGATAGTATTTCTTCTATTTCGCTTTCATTCACCCATTCAAATCGAGCTATTGCGAGTTCTTCTTCTGATATAGTCTCCTGCTCCAAATCTTCTAATTGAGCAAATACAAGATGATAGTGCGCGAGTCTATTCACTTTTTTAACAACATGATAAAAGAGTCCATGAGATACACAATCCATTTCTTCAATGTGTTTTACATTTTTAAATCCTGTTTCTTCTAAAATCTCTTTTTGTACTGTTTCTTCTACAGAATCACCTGTTTCAATACCTCCTGTCAAAAATCCACACCAGCCATTACTCCATTTTGCAATTAGATAAGTATTTTCCGTTGAATGCTTGATGATTACAGCTATAGGATCACGCTCAACAATACCTTCTTCTGGTCTAAAGTTATCTGACCCACCACTTTCATTTACATCAACATCTGAATACATTTTCAATATTTCATCTTTTGTCATACAAAAATTATAACATAGGTCCCAAAATTATTTTTAATAAAAAAAAATCTACCATTTAGGTAGATTCAAGGCTATTCAACTTTTAAGACTTCTATTAAATTATTTTCAAAATAAAATTTATCGCCTTCTTTCTTATTATGTAGCCCAAAGTAGGTCGCTGAGTTCTTTGATACTATAATTATTACATCATTCAGGAAATCAGGTTTTAACACAAGACCACCACCTTCTTCCAAAAAGAAGTAATGTTTAGTTGTTCCATTTTTAATAGTGACCAAGCTACCTGTCTCAATTACGTTTTTACTCTTGAAATTTCCTTGGTCTTTAATTTTTTCTAAAACCCTTATATTGTGGGATATAACCCCAACTTTATGAGCTAAATAATCAGACTCAGTAATTTGTATTTCATTTTCTTCTGGATTTTTAACAAGAAGGGACTCTGATAATCCTTCCTGTAACTGAAATTTATTTAAAATTTCAGTGGCGACTTTTCTTTTTTCATACAAGTCTTTCAAAGCGAGCTCAAGAAGCTTTAATTTGATTTCTTTACTTTTCATGTTTTTAATATTTGTATAATTAATAACATATTAAACAAATAAAGTCAATAATACGTAATACAAAATAAGACCTTATGTATGTAAGTTTTATTCGGAATCAGGACTACTCTATTTGAATAAAATAAAAAAGGAGCCAAGATGACTCCTTCTAAAAATTATAATTCATATCCGTAAATATGACTTGCAATTTTTTCAATAAAAAATGGTGACTTCAAGCTTTGTCTTCTATTCATTTCATCTGGACCACTAATGAATTCCATAAGAGATTCTGTCTCAATTTCAGTTCTTTGAAATTCCAAACATTTTTGAAGAGAAACCTTCTCAGATTCTGAACCTTCCAAAGAATTTTTAAGTACATAATATGCATCCTTAAAATTTGATGCGCTATTCGCTCTATCTAAAGCCAGAAGATTCATTTCCTCATTAAAAATATTATCCATTACTGGATCAATATTATAAGGTTTATAAAAATTAAGCACAGAGTAATCTTCTAAAGTTTTTGCTAAATACGAAGCCTCATAAAAACGGGTAAGTTTTTCGGAAGGAGTAAATCTGTTTGGCATGTCCGGTGCATTTAAATACTTTTCAATAGCTTCATCAAAATTTGTTGGTTCTTTGTCGAAGTCTCTATTATAGATCTTCAACCATTTATTCATAAAAGCAGAATAAAGAGCTTTTTCTTCATCTGTTAGATCTTCTTCATAGTCATTGAAAAAAATTACAGAAATCTCAGAATCAAGATCCAAAACTTCTTTCATAGTATCTAAGAGCTCAATAGCCTTATTACTTGGAATATACACTAACCCCAGATAATCAGGAGCTTTCTGTATTATCTTCATTGCACCCTCGAATGAAGATGTGAGCTCTACCCATTTTTTAAAACAGATAACTTGTTTCTCGGTCTTTGGCTGACATTCATCAAACATTTTTTCCGCATCTTCAGCAGTGGTTGCATCGCATACCCCGTCAAGAGGTATACCTAGTAGTGTTTTGATTTCAGGTATTGATATACCTAATTCTTTTGACATAAGTTTTATGTCTAGTTCTTTTTTTGTTTCCATTTTTTAATGATTTAATTTAATACTATAAGTAAAATATATTTATGTCAATAATAAAAAGCCAATACAAAAGTATCAGCTTTTTTAAGTCTAAAACCAAAAACGCCAAGATGGATAATCTCCGTTTTCATCTAGTCTATAAAGACCTCCCCTAAACTTAATATCTTCTTTTTTTCTAGATATCATTTGATTCTGGAATTCATTAAAGTTTACAGGTATGTGTAGATATATTACAGCAAAAACATCAGTCCCATTTTTAACTCGTGAGAAATTTTTGATAATATCATTATTATCTGACATTATACGATAACCATCTCCTTGTTTACTCTTCCACTTAGAGTGTGGCTGAAATACATTGTCAAAAAGTTGAAATATTACTTCATCCTTAATTCCTGTTATCCCTTTTATTAAAGGCAAATTATAAACCTTGCCCACTGGGAATTGGATACTTATCGTAGGTGACATGAAGTGTTTATGAAGATAGCTATACAAACACTTTTTTACCAGCTTCACCTCTACATTATCTTTCCAAGGATAATTTCTCAATTCAAATTCAATCTCTTCCGCAAGAAAATTTATGTTTCGCTTTAAAGAATGATCATTTCTCTGATCTTTTGAATTGATTTGCAAAGCAGGATCCATTTCTAAAACAATTGGCTGCTGGAAAAGCCTTCTTGGTTTTAAAAATACGAGAGCAGGGTAACTTTCATCGAATTTAAACTGTCCCTCTGGCAATTTTTTCTTACTTAGTTCATCAAGAGCTAATAGCAACTCATCGTAATGAGGTAAATGTAGTTGTGTTTCCATGTATTTATTTTTAAAGTTTAATTTAATTCTATATATATCAAATATTATTGTCAAACTATAATTTGAAAAATTAAACAGAGTGTATTAGAAAAATAAAAGGCTGAACTTTTTGTTCAGCTTTTTTAATATAATTTTAAAAATCATCTTCTTAACTCTACAGATTAACAACGATAATATCTTCATAGGTTAAGATTTCTAGAGGGACGTCTACAGATAGATATTCAGATTTGAATCCAAATTTTTTGTGTAAAAGACTAACACTAAGCACTCCATCCCTGATTCCAGGACTAAGGCGATATTCAACTCCCATAGATCCCCACAATCGTGTTAATTTAGTGTCGAATCCACTACTGATCATATCGTGTATCCCTCCGTATACTTCATAGTGAAGTATCTCACGGGTTAAATTAACACCATTAGGTTCAATCTGAATCCTGACTGGTTGAGAAAATTTTTCTGATTTTTGAATCATCAGAATGGTTAGCTTTTTGGTAAAATCATTGGCATCGGGAGAATTTCGCACTGCGGCAAAAATTAGCTCCATTTGTTCGTCTGTAATCATATTTTTAAGGGTTTATTTACCTACATAATACCATACTTTTATTTATTTTTATACAAGAGAAAGATCACACATGGCGTCTGGATAATTTTTTTAGTACAATTATTATATTAAAAGTCATTAAAATAATATTATGAATACACAAGAGATAGCAAATAGATTGGTAGAACTTTGTAGAGCAAATAATTTTGAAGGAGCATGGGATGAACTTTTTGCACCAAATTGGGAGACTCACGAGCTTGCTGAATGGGGTGGAGCAATACGACACGGTAAAGAAGAAGCGAAAGCTTCGTCAGAAGAATGGCAGTCAGATATTCAAGAAATGCATGAAATGACCATCAGTGACCCTATTGTTGCAGATGATAGTTTCGCTTGTGTTATGACTATGGATATTACTAGCAAGACTCGCGGACGAAACAAAGAATCAGAAATCTGTGTATACAAAGTTAAAGACGGCAAAATAATCATTGAAAGATTCTTTTAGAATACTGAAAAACTCCACATTTATGTGGAGTTTTTTTAGTATACATACATAATGAGGAGGGATGGCATTTATGAATAAAAACCAATTAAAACAAGAGTTTATATTATATTATGAATAAATATAGTTTAATGCTAGTATTTATTCATAAACAGTTCTTTTGAATCTTATTTACTGGTCCCCTGAGAAGGCTATTTATCCTATTCAGGAAACCAGTAAATAAATATGAAGAAAATTCTAATTCTAACCTCAAATGAGGTACTAGGCACTATCAATAATGACAAAAAATATTTGTCTCAAGATGCACACCTTCCAGATCTGTGGATAAATTACCCAGAACAATGTTCAGGTCCTTGTGGTATGGTACAAACAATATCAGAAACAAATGGGGATCAATTCCATTGTGTTATATACGATAATAATGGTATCTCTATAATTCTTGGACAAATATTTGATAATGATGAGTGGAATCAAGAATCAATAGAAGTATGGCCTGATGCATTTACATTATTGATTAAAAAAGATGTGGCAGACAAGTTTGTCCCTATGGTAACAAAGTATGGAACAATAGAGGTAACTACTTTATTTTCAGATAAAACTTTAGGTAGACCTGATACAGAAGAAGAACTATCTTCAGGTGGATCCTGTAATTTAAGGTAGAAGCAAGAATAGCTAGATTAAACTAGCTATTTTTTTATACCAGATTCGAACGCAGACTAGATTTGAGTTTAAATATTAGGATTTTTGAGATGTAATAATAAAAGGCTGAATGCGTTTGCAGACAGCCTTTTTTCAATTTGTCACCCCCACTTTAACTCCCCCCATAACTAAATCTGTTCTTCCTATGTTTTCAAATATACCAGCAAGAATTAAATCTATATTCGATAAATATTCTGTACGTAATTTAAAACTTAATAAGTATTGATCTTCTTTTTGTTTTATACAGGGGTCAATTTTAATACCTCTACATTGTAAAAAAATAACCTTCAGAGAGTCTATTATTCTTTCTTTTTCTATTTCAGATATAGAATCTTTTACAATTTTAGTAATTGGAATCACTACCGAAACAGAGGTATCTAAGTTAATAATTGTCATTTCCATAATTATTTATATGTTTTATATTTCCCCTCATATTACATTTTTAAACTTGTAAAGTCAATATGTTCGAACTTCATATAAGGTAACAAAAAATCACTTTACTGATTAAGGTGATTTTTTTAAGACTCTTTAGATATCCCTATTAGTCACACTTCAAGACTAAGATAGCTTTTCTAAAATTGGAGTATCATCAGTATTAAGAGGTTCTAGATTTTTTTCTTTATGTATCTTTTGGATTAAATCAAACGCTTCATCTTCTGTTCCAGAAAAATTACTTATTGCTTCTTTAATATAATTAGTTCTGATATCAAATTCTTTTTCTATGTTTTGCAACACGTCAATCATTGGTTTATGTTGTATGTTTGCTAATATAATATCTTTTAAGTCCAAACTCCAATTATCAAGATTTCTATGCCCCCAAGGAATTACTCGAAAATTTGTAAAAGTTTCATCAATTGGACCGTATTTATAAAGAGCTTTTCTGATAGAATCATTATTGTTTACAATTTCAGTAATTTCTTCCAAAAATTGTTTGTTTTTATTAACAAGATTATTTGAAATAGTAATAGCTTCTTCTCGAAGATTATTAATGTCTTCTTGTCTATTTTGATTAAAATCTATGTTTTCCATACTTTTAATTATATCATTTTTATAAAAAATATAAACTCTACTGTGGTAACAAAAAACTTAAATATGTATAAATAAAGAGGTGATAATCGTTTTACATTTTTATACCTATAAAGTTAGTAGGACATTTAATCTATATAAATAATAGATAGATTAATAAACTTGTGTATAATATCCTTATGAATTATAAATTTTTTACAAATTCTGAAAAAACATGGGAAGCCATGTTCAAGTCCATCTCTGGAGCACAAAAATCTATATACCTAGAGATGTATATTTTTCAGGGCAATATAGGTAAATACAATTTCTCAAAAATCTTGGCGGAAAAATCAAGTGAAGGTCTACAAGTAAAATTAGTTCTGGACTCATTCGGTAGTCTTAGTCTAAATAATCTTGAAATCTCAGAAATGAAAAAATCAGGGGTAGAAATATTGTTCACGAGTTATCTAATACATCGTACACATAGGAAAATACTGATTATAGACGAGAAATATGCATTTATGGGTGGGGTGAATATTCATAAAAAATCACAATGGTGGAATGATTTGTCCGTCAGGATTCGTGGCAAATTGGTAAAAAATATAGTTGAATCGTTTATAAAATCATACATAAATGCTGGTGGAAATGACTCTGTATTGATTGAGAAAAAAAGAAAGAATGTTTTAGTAGAAGTGAATGCATGGATAATAGAACACTCCCCAATCAAAAAAATTTTTAATCTTAAAAAAATATATAAATACCACCTAGGAAAGACAGAGAAGCGTATAGTATTGGTGACCCCATATTTCATGCCGAGACGCTGGATGCAAGCACTCTTTCACAATGCTGTATTGCGCAATATTGCTGTAGATATATTAATACCTCGAGAAACTGATCATTTTATAATTGATAGGGTTAATTATTTTTACATGTACAAGATGTCCGAATTAGGTGTCAATTTTTATATGGAGAAAGATATGAATCATGCAAAACTTATGATACTAGATGAAGATGAGTGTATGGTGGGGTCACAGAATCTAGATTTCCTTTCTTTTGATTACAATTCGGAAGTAGGAGTATTCTTTAAAGATCAAAAAGTAGCGTCGGTATTGATCGATATTACGGAAAAATGGAAAAAGGATTCTGTTCTGTTTGATCATAAAAAGCACAAGCCACAGTGGTTTGATTATATCCTTTCTCCATTTATTAAAGTATTCTTTAGAATTTTTTAAGAAAATTAAAAATTGTATGTTAATAAAATAACCTTATTTATAAGGTTATTTTATTAACACGAATATGAGAGGATCTTCGATTGAGTATTTTTATTATTTTAGATTTTTTCCTAGTTTATATACTTCATCTAGAAATTTTTTCCTTTTTTCATCAGTTGAAGATTGAATAGGTCCAAAATGAGAAATCTTAACTGGAGAAATACCACAAAATTTCAAAGTTCTATCTTTAAGTTGATTTATACTAGGTGATCCAAAAAAATAATTGTAAATAAAATATGGAGTATCCATCGTAGTTATTATACGAGCAGTTCTTCCTTTTAAAAGTTTTTCAGGTATTGGAGAACCTTCTTTATATTTAAACGCAAAACCAGCAGAAAAGACCATATCGATAAAACATTTTAAAATTGCAGGCATGCTTCCCCACCATACAGGATGAACAAAAATTATATGTTCAGCCCAAGCAATACTATCTCTCGCATCTTTTATTTCTTGCCCAACATCATTACCACTATAGTGATCATATCGCAAATAATTTTCTATTGGCATATCAGTTACAACAATCTCTCTTACTTCTGCTCCACCTTCTATTGCACCTTTTTTATAATTACTTGCAAGCGCACTACTAAAACTGTTCTTTTTAGGATGTCCATTTATAATTAATATTTTTTTCATAATATTATTATACACTAAATATATAGGTTCGAACTCCTAGAAAGGTAACAAAATATTGCCTTTATTTACAAAGTGATTTTAATTTAAAACAGCCCTGCTGAATGGTACAGAGAAAGCTTTACACCATACCCACACTTCTTCTACACTTTTGGGGTCGACACCTTGAGGCAATTCATAATTTTGGGAACCAATATTACCTTTCAATTTACCAAGCTCACTCCCCTTCAAGTAACTTCCATTTTTACCCAAACCTACATACAGATCAGGCCCATTATTTACATTAAAATCTTCCTCAAAACGAATATAATTCTTACCATTTATACTAACAATTCGTGCAGTGCCCGAGCCAGTATGCACCCTATCAAAACCAGTAAAATTTCCTTTTTTAATCTCTTCGAATTGATCAGACAGGCTTGATACAACAGCAGATTGTACATCTTTATCAACTTGAATATCGGGGACTTGTGCAGCATTTTTAGTAACAGGCAAATCCTCAGAAACTTTTTTATTAATGAAAAATGGAGATATCAGCCAGTATCCAATTATCAAGACAACAAGGACGCAAATAAAAATTATATTTTTTTTCATATATTCTGATTATATCAAATTTAGAATTAAAATCGTTGCACAAAAGTAAAGCAGTTTACTTGCTCCCTCTAGCGAAAGTGTTCAGCCTGCCCACCTTTGGCAGGAACTCTAAATTGGGTTTCAAATGAGTATTGTTGAGGGAAAATAAAAAGCCCTTCACATCATAATGATATGTGGGCTTTCAAAAATCACTTACTCTTCATTACATTTGGAATTTGCGCCAAGAAATCTGGAACCCAAAAATCATCAAACCAATACATTATGGCAAATAAAGATCTCTTGATTACATCTTTAGCAGATTCTTGGTCTAATACATTTTTATGATCTGCATCTTCTAAGATGGTAGCTAAAAGTTCGATTAAATATTGAACTGAATCTGTAAAAGTAGGGACAATACGTTGCCCCATATTTTTTACAGGCACATACGTTACCATTTCATCATCTATAGGAATTTTAAATTCAGAAACTTGTTCTTTTGTAATCCCTACAGTGTTTGCAAGTGAAAGAATGTTAACAATCATCTTTAATGTAGCGGTTTTTTGAATCAAAGCAAGACTTCCCAACTTTTCATCGGGTTGAGCTATCCATTGCATTTTACGAATACCACTCTTTTCAAAAGGGATATCGTCTTTAATTTTATTAACGGATTTTAAAATATGAAGCAGTCCGTGTTTTAATGCAAATATTATTTTCTGATCACCTTCTAATCTTCCTATAACAGGATAGTTTTCTTCATTAAAAACATACTTTGAGTTTACGTATTCAAAAGCATCTGTGAGATTTTTTATCATTTTATTTATTTTTAAATTTAGTTAAATACTACACTATTTAATCTAGGTGTCAACTTAGATATTTAGGTTCGAACTTCATATAAGGTAACAAAAAATCACCCTATTCTGGAGTGATTTTATTAAAATTACTTATGAATTTAAGACTAGAGTCTATAGTATCCTACAGGCTGTGAATTATCATCTGGCCAATTGACCCCATAACCACGCTCTTTCCACCACGCTTCTGCAATGGGTGTTATATATTTATCCCAACGGTTAATATGATTTTCTATTTGTTCTCTCTCGTGTGGGCGTAATACCTCCAAAACATCTCTAAACTCAGGTGGACTATTGTCATTTGTCCATTCTATTTTTAGTTTACCGATATGTGTTTCAAATTCTTTACATAATGATTTAAAAGTTTCTAAATCAGGTTGTTCATTTTCGATATTATTTGTTTCCATTTTTTAATTATTTAATTGTTTAACATTTTTCTTTACATTACATTTTTCAACTTGTAAAGTCAATAGGTTCGGACTTCATATAAGGTAGCAAAAAATCACTTATACATTTAAGATATCTACATACATTGACAAATCAAATATTATATGATAATATTTTTTTAAATAAACATTCACAATTTAAAAAATCAACTAATGAAAAATTCAACAAAAAACAAAGATTCAAAACACGGAATTACTTACGAGCAATTAATGGAATCTAATTTCCTCAAACACCCAACGCACAACGAAGTCGTTCACGCCATTTTCAACCCAATTATCATTGCCATAATTATTTTAGTAACAACTACAACCTATGTAAAAATTACTGATGGTGACTGGATTTTCAGTCTAATGGTTGGATTCATTACAAGCATTTTAATGTCGATTAAACTCGCCATGGCAACAATGATAATTCCTGCTGGACACGGTGTTGGAATTGTTAAAAAAGGCAAACTTTCAGTGCTTGGATTACCAAATTCGGCTGTAATAATGTTTAGTATTATTCTTTTATTAATATTAGCACTCAACTACATTACCATTACGTACAATTATTCTTTTGAAACATTTACAAGAATAAGGATGTTTAGCTTATCTATGTTGTTCGGTTTTATTTTATCAATTTGTTCATGGAGATTTCATACTTACTACAATACATGGTATGGAAGCGAGTATGACGCTAGACTGGAATTCAAGAATAAAGGCTATGATGACGAATTGATTGAAAATAAAATTACGAAATTAAAGAAGCAAGGAATCTTGTTTTAACGGAATTAATCAAGGTTAAGTATTGAGGTACTTTTTATCAAGTGCCTCATTTTTTATTTTAGATTCGAACTTGATATAAGGTATCAAAAAATCACCTTACAAATTAAGGTGATTTTTCTGTTTCTGAACGCGAGAGGATGATCCTGATTTTTTAGACTATAATCAGTCTATTAAATTGCAGTCCCCTTGTGGAGTTTTGTTGAGTATAATTATAAGCTATTCAGAAATAATGCAGCCTGTTTTGGTGATTTAAGTCTTATTATTTTATTGTCATACACACCCTCATTTAATAATTTATTCAAAGAATAAGATTCACCTTTTGTATAAACAAGTTTTAGAAATTTAAAACTAAATTTTTCAGGACTACCAACAAGTTCTGGTCTTGGTAATTTTCTGTGTTTCCACCATCTTTTTATATATCTTATAGCAGAAATAAAACCAGGATAGTCTAAATAAATTAAAGTATCAGCCTCATCAAAAAGTTTTTTCCTAGCATTTTTTGTAATATAACCTTCTAATATATATTCATCTCCTGTACTTATTTTTTCGATACTTTTTTGAATCTCTTCATCACCAACATATTTCCAACCAGGTTTCCACATAATTGAATCAATTAAAGTTAAAGGAATATTTAGTTTTATAGATAACTTTCTAGCAAATGTTGATTTACCTGAAGCGCTTACACCTAGTACTACGATTTTTTTCATATTTTATATTATATATTAAATCTATTTAGGTTCGAACTTTATATAAGGTAACAAAAAATCACCTTAGAGATTAAGGTGATTTTGAGGGCTCCGAATGTGGGAGGAAGTTCGGACGTCAATTATACAAGAAAAACTTTATATTCATATTCCTTAAGATACACACTTTCTAGATCTAACCCAACGTCTTTGAATACATTTTTATATTCTTCTTTATAATGAGGAATAGTCTTAATAGGTAGTATACCTAATCCTTCAAATACATCATTAGCACTGGGGCTAAAAAAATACTTTGCCAATACATTCATACCTGCTGATTCACCAGCAACTATCTTACCTGTAAGTAAATCCTTAAACGAAGGAAGTCTTTTTAGTATCTCTAGTATTTTTAGTGTTGTACCACCTTGAAAATATATAATGTCTGTAGATTTTATTTGCTCAATAAAAGATCCTTCATTTGCAACCTTAAACTCAAGTTTCTTTTGTCCTCTGTTTTGATTAAACTCATTTGTAACTCTTATTGTAGTCGGGACTATTCGTTCAGTATCTTTTGCAAACGGAACGATAAGTATATTAACTTTTTCAGGAGTATCTTTTAAAATTTCTTTATAAAAATCTGAAAGGTCTTCGTCTTCATTTTTAGGAGTAAATCCTCCATGTAGTATGAATTTTGTTTTCATAGTGTTGATTATATCAAAGGTTTGAACTTCGTATAAGGCATCAAAAAATCACCTTACAGATTAAAGTGATTTTGAGGTCTCCGAACCTGGGATAAGGTTCAAAAATAAATTTAGAGAAATAGAAAAAGCCCTGTTAGGGGCTTTTAAAAAATTAAAGGAGGACTTAATACTACTAGAATCCTTGGTAAGGAATGCGCACAAAGATTGAGCAAGGTTTGTCCATTTTTTTTGTTATTGGTATCCGTGATGATGGTCGCTGCTTTGCATACTTTTCTGCTCTAATCATAAATGCCCTGATTCCTTTTTCGTTCTGCACAAAAAAAAGATTGTTCCCTAAATTCAGAAAAGAAGTAAGTCCTACGTGTCCTTGTTTCTTGAATGCTTTTAGTGTCTCTTTGGGATTTAAAAGTGTGATTTCTCTGAAGCCCTTTTTCTGAGCATAAGTAAGTATCTCTTTAGGTGTTGTACCAGACTTCGCGGTAAGTAGTTGAAATGATTCCTTAGAGAGAGTAGTAAAGTTTTGATGGATTTTTATTTTAGTTGCCATGTTATTTATTTAATTGGTTTTCGTAAAAGCCAAAAGCTCCTCTGAAAACCAATCAAATACAATTTAAAAGAACCGTATTAAGTGAATAATACAGTTCTTTTAAATTTTGTCAATATATACCCCGAATGTAAGGTGAAGTTCGAATGAGTGTCAAAGAAAATAAACTATAAATTATTAGCACCTTCTTTCCCTTCAAAAACTATTTCATCAAGGTTTTTTCTTTGACTCGGCTTTTCTCTTTCTTGAAGCTTCTCTGGTAAGTCCTCTATTTTTCCTGGTTTACCTATTGCGATCATAAGTTCAACCTGATAATCATTTTGAATTTGTAATTCTTTTCTTATTATTTCTTCATTGTATCCACCCATACCATGGACAACTAATCCCATGTTAGCACCTTGCAATGCTAAGTTTTCCCATGCTGACCCTGTATCGAGAGAGTGTTTAATGTTAACAGTTCCATCACTTGAAGTTTTCTTTGAAAGTCCAATTGAAAGAACTCCTGCATTTTTACACCATGTTTGATTACTTTCTAATAAGAATGAAAGGAATAAATCAAAATCAGATGTTCCTTTAATTGCATAGAGAAATCTCCACGGTTGTTCATTACGAGAAGATGGAGCCCATCTAGCGGCTTCAAACATAGTCATGAGTTCTTCTGTTGAAACACTTTCACCAGACATTGCGCGTGGAGAGTAGCGATTTAGAAAAATATCATTGATATCATAGTTAGTCGTTCTATTGTTTATAGTTTTCATATTAAAATTCTACCATAGTTTCGAACTTGATATAAGGTAACAAAAAATCACCTTATAGGTTAAGGTGATTTTCAGAGCTCCGAATGTGGGACGATGTTCGGAGGGAAATAATAAAAGGCTGAACCATATTGGTCAGCCTTTTAGTTTTAATTTGAAAAAATTATTTTTCATAGAGATAAATTTTATCTGAATGACATACAGTTAAAAATTTTATTTCACTTGTCATCTTTATTTGAATTTCTTCTCTTGTTATTCCTAATAAATAAGCAGAGTTAGTATTATCTCCTTTTTCAATGTTGTAACTTGAATTCAGTAACACTGACATTTCAAGCAATATCAATTCCTCATCAACTTTATTTATATGAAAATATATTCTCGTATCTAACCAGTCTTGTATTAGATATCTCTGACTATCCTTAAGTTTAGAAGTGGAGTAATCATCTCCATCATACTTTAATTTATATTTTATCTTTCCCTTAAAGTTATCCGATTTTAGTTTTCCCATAGGACTATCTCCAAACTTTTTAAAAAGCTCAAGACAAAAAGAAGATAATTTATCAATTTGATCTGCGTTTAAAAATTCTCTTTCCATTTTTTGTATTTGTTTTTCTTTATATTATAACAAATATATCTTTTTGTCAATAGGTTCTTATGGGTTCGAACTTGATATAAGGTAGCAAAAAATCACCTTACAGATTAAGGTGATTTTTCTGGCTCCGAACTTGGGACGATGTTCGAATGAATATAAAATAAAAAGCCACCAAAAATGGTGGCTTTAAAAGATAAATTCTCTTTAACATTCAAACATCTTCATCCATACCTTACGAAGCAAACAGGCATCGCCAAGAGCATTATGTAGCTCAAACTCAGATAGATCTACCCCTATTTCTTTGTAGAATATGTCGGCCCCTTCAGTATCTGGAAGAAACAAATATGGATTACGCCCCATACCAAAAAGAATAGATGAGAAATCAACAGTCATCCAGTTAAAGGGGAGTTCATCTTCGGCGAACAATTTATCCGAATAGATTTTGTCGTAATTATCAACAAATGCTACAGCGAATGGTTTAACAGATCCAATAAATCCTTTTATTATTTTTACAGCTTCTACTCTTGACACTTTTGGTTCCTTGAGTTTAGGAATGATATGTTGCCTAGTCCAATCATCCACTGGGCCGTCATATTCGAGTTCAAGATAGAGGGATTCGCCACTGACTTTAATAGCTCCAAACGAAAGAATTTCGCCTAAGTATGGGTTAAGGCTTGAAAATTCAGTGTCAAAAAACAATAAATTGTCTGACACAAAGCTTTTTAACTTTTGCATTATTTAATTTTTTTTTAAAATTCAATATATAATACTACAAAAAATAAATTTAGTCAATATAGGATATTTTACTAGTATCTATAACAAAATCAGTGTATTTTTTTGGGGTTGAAACTGACAATGATTCGGCCAGAAGATGAAATTGTTTGTTTTTTTCCTCAGTATTGAGTCGGTGTATAACTTCTGACAATAAATACGAAATATTTTCTTCATATGAACCTAGATCTTTAATTTGTAGTTCATGTGTAGATTGGATAGATAAACCAGACTGGTTTGCATAAAAGGCAACAAACTCTTCAAATAGTCCTGTCTGATTTAAATAAGTGAAATATTTTAGTGGATCTGACTTTAAACCCTTAAAGATATTTCCTAAAAATAGTTCAACAAAAATCCCTTCTTTTTGAGCGTTGATAAGATTGAACGTATCCTGAACATGAGATTTATTCTTATGAATGGCAGCTAGAGTACTTTCTTCAATATCAAAGTTTAGCTGGCAAGCGAACTTCAGAGCTCTAAACATTATGTGAGGTTCTTCTTTGAACTGTGTATTAGGTTCCTTAACGGTCTTTATCAGTTTTTTATCTAAATCGCTTAGACCGTTATAAGTATCCAAAATTTTCTCTTTCTTTAAATCGAAGAATACAGCGTTAATAGTAAAGTCGGGAACATTATCATTTAGTGTTGGTACGAGACTCAGATCAATCTCAGCATCAGTGATGCTACCCTGTGGTAAAAATCTGTAGACAGTTAAATTCAAATGTTCAATTTGTGTTTTTCCTTCAAGATCAAAGTCTTTAAACAGCTCTTCAATTTTATATTCTCGCTCATCTCGTGACTTGTTGTACACAATTCGTGCATCAATCTCTTTCCATTCACGGTCAAGATATATATCACGAATAGCACCACCAAAAACATAGATATCTATATCTGGCTCTTGTGTAAGTTTTTCTAAAAACGATAGGTTATACTTTTCTTTAAATTTCTCTAACATTAAGACTATTATATCCCAGGTTTGAATTTATACTAAGGTATAAAAAATATACCTTAGTATGTAAGACTTTTCTATGATGCTCCGAATGTGGGAGGATGTTCGAAAAGTAATTATTAAAGAATAATAGTCAAAATAAATAAATGCCATTTTAATACAAAACCCAAATATCTAAATATAATGTATATTTTTATATATCTAAAGCAATCAATTCAAACCTCAGCTTATGTTATAATTATCTAATGACAGCGATAAATATTTATTGTGACGAGAGTAATCATCTTGAAAGTGACAAAAAACCTATGGTCTTAGGGGCTCTTTATTGCCCTCGAGAAAAAACTAAAATCGTAAATAAAAGAATAAGAGAGATAAAAAAAGAACATGGATTGTCAGAGGATTTTGAAATTAAATGGGCAAAAGTTAGTAGTAAAAGGATACCTTTTTATATAGATATTATAAGTTACTTTTTTGATCTCGATTATTTAGGAATAAGAGCTATAGTTGCCGATAAAAGCAATCTTAATCACGCTAAATATAATCAAACTCACGATGAGTGGTATTACAAGATATATTATCAACTTTTAACAAAGATTATTCGCTCAGAATCAACCTATAAAATTTGTTTAGACAAAAAAGATACTTTAGGGAAAGCTCGTATAGATAAATTAAGAGAATATTTATGTAATACAGAATTTGACTATAAAAAAGATATTATTAAAGAAATTAGAGAAGTTCACTCTAGTCAAGTTCAAATGATACAAGTAATTGATCTCATAATAGGAGCTATACAATTTAACTTATGCAACAAGGGCGAGATTAAAGAAAGTAAGGCAAAAAGACAGATTGTCGAACATCTAAAAAAGAAAAGCGGTCGAACTCTTAGAGTAAATACTCTACCTTCCGAGTTTAAATTAAATTTATTTTTTTGGAATGCTCATGAATAATTAGAATTTTATGAATAATAACCCATCCTGGTTACCCACTTTGTTCACTCTATCTAGTTGTAGTGGTGATATAATATACTACACTGATAAACTTTATGAGATATTTCTTAATGATTTAGTGAACGGAAACCTGACTTTATCAAATAAAAAAATAATAATATCTTCAAAATTAGAAAATGATGGTCGCCATGAACGTTTTTGGCATACAATAACAGATCCACACAATCCTTCAATTTCTGATATTAAATTAGAAAGAGCAGAAAAGCTTCCATGGATTAAACCTATCATAATAAATGTTCCTAAGACTGAAATTCTTATTTATGAGAGAACTAAGAATAATGAGAAACGTCTTTATTTATTGCTCCCTAATAGTAATTATATTGTAGTTCTTTCAGTTAAAAAACAATCTTATTACTATGTTACAGCATTTCATATTGATTATTCATACAAAATAGCGGAGTATAAAAAGGAATACGAAAAATATAAGTAGAAACAAAAACAGCCCCGTGAAGGGCGAGTTTTCGGGCTCCTTCTACTAGAAGTAGATGAGATATTTACATTATACCTAATTTTACATCTTTTTCAATAGTATCTGTGGAAAACCTTCTTGGATAAATTAAAATATTTTTAGACTCAAAAAATTAATTATTTTTAAGTAATTTATCTATTTTATCCCAATCTTCTTCTTGTATATATATTTTTTTTACTTTTTCAAGTATAAATTCCTCATTTTTAATAAAATCATCTACGTATTTATAGTCTTTAATGTAATTAACATCTTCTTCTTTTTCTTTATCAAAATGACAATCCAATAAAGAATTAATCAATCTCCCTAGTTTCCTTTTTTCTGCTTTTGTTGAATCTGATGTATATGATGGGAGGTTTGACTCCTCAAGAACAGAGATAAACTCAGAAAACTTATGAACTCTTTTCCAAAGTCTTTTAATTTGAGCTTTTGGGGAATAGTAGTAATTATCTAAAATTAACCAAGTCATTAAAGAAACTACGATAACTAAAAATATTATTCTAATCATAAATTATCTATTTTTATAATGATAATGATACTGTCCAGTCTTTAATCCCCACTTAGCACAATTTGTACGACATGTATGACCACCTCTTTTATCTGTTCTTCCAGGATGAGCAAAAGATACACTTGGTGCAATTAAGGCTACAGCTATTAAAATAAGTGTTATTTTTTTCATATTAATCAAATAATCCTTTTTCTTTTAAGCATTCTGAATAACTTTTACCAATAGAACCATCCTTATTTTCGTAAATCATTTTATCCCAATTTATTTTTCGAGTACTAGATATTTTATGGCAATTTTTTTTAATTTGCATAGGTCTTAATTCATACCAATAAAAAGCACCTGAAATTAAGATAAAGATGATTATAATTATTCCTTTGAATTCTTTTATTTTTTTCATTATTTAATAGTTTAAATTATTGTACAGATTTTTTACTTCCAAAAGCTATGTACAAAACAACTTTATAGTAAAAAATTAAGATAAATATAAAAGAAATTATTATCACTATAAATGGTAATAAAATATTTATAGTGGTATTTAAAATAGATATTTTATATATATTCAAATCTTTTACTTCACTATTATAAAATAAAATATTTTCTGTTTTTATTATTTTATCAGAATTAATTACAGGAGTGCTGGATTTATTCCAATCATAATCACTGATAGAATGTTTTTTATCAACAATGTTTAAAACACTTAATTTAACACATTTAGCCTTGTGTTGGTAAAGACCTTCCTTAAATTCTTTAATACCAACAGAAGTATCTCCAAAAACATAAGAATTAATATTAAGATCTTGTTCAATTTTTTCTATATTTTTAGAAATATCGCTAGAACAATAGTAATCTAAAGCTGAAATTGACCCCTGATCTGATATGTAGCCAATTTTATTGTTATATATAATTTCTTTATCTTCTGTATTTACAAGATATTTTATGTGTTTATATGTTTCAGCAACTCTTTCAGACAGTATATCTGTTTCTTTATATTTAATTATTTTATCATTACCATACAAATCTAAAGCTGTAAGAGTGGTTGTAATAATAAATAACAACACAAACAAAACAGAGAGTAGCCGGTGCCACCATTTTTTGTTTAAATCTAAGTCATTTCTTAATAGTTTTGTAAGATGTTTTTTCATAAATTATTTTTAATATTATTTACTATAAGTTCTTTGTTATCATCACTCTCTATCCACTCTGAGTATCCAATTCTAAAGAATGACCAACCAGCACTTTCAAGTACTCGCTGTCTTTGTATATCACTTTCAACATAAATACCATAAGCTTCATCTATATGATCTTTAAAGTGAGTTGGGCCATCACATTCAATAGCTAGTTGTTTACCAGTGCTTAAGTTTGTTGCAACAAAATCAATCTTGAAACCACAACTCTCTACTTGATTTTGGATAGTATACCCCTTACCCAGTTTTTTCTTTAATAGATGATAGAATTCTTCTTCAAAATAACTATCAAACTTCTTAAGTATAAGTTTTGAGGCTGATACCTCTCCGTTATCTCTAACATACTCTAGGTATTTTTTTATCCAAATGCCAGAAGGTACTTTTTCTACAGGTAAACTCAAAATACAATGTACTTGTAGCTTCGCACGAGAGAATGCAACATTTACTCTACCAGCATTTATATCAGCTTGTATATCACCAGTTTCGCCAGTGAGAGGGCGATACTGCCTTTTTTGAGAAGGATCTCTTATAACAAAAGAATATATAATAATATCTTTCTCGTCTCCTTGTATACCTTCGATGACTGAAATTTTTAACCTATCCCCCTCTTTTATTCTGTTGTCTTCAAAGACTTTTCTAATCAGCTCTGCTTGATCGTTAAAGAATGTAAGAACACCAAAAGTCTTACCTTCGTACTTTGGATCATTAACCATTTCTTGATATAGACTTAAAGCTTTAAGAGCTTCAGCGTAGTTAGTATTATCACTTATTTCTCCTACACCAGTATTTTCAATATTATGAATAACCATTATGCGGTTAGTATCTTGATATGTTAAATATTTATTATTTAAAGCTATCAAACGCTTACCTTTAGGCTCGTAAAAATATTTATTACTAAATCCTATAAGTTCCATTGGGGAACGATAATGATATTGAAGTATTTTTGGTATACCAAATCTAGTTTTTGCAATATCTAGAACAGATTGCACAGCTGTGCCTGTAGGTTTTATCTGTAGACTTTCTGGTACTTTGTAACGACTAGCAAGTTGATCAAATGCTTGATTTGATTTAAACATAACAGTACTATCTCTCATTTGTTCTGGATCTCCAACAAATATAGCTTTTTTTGCTCTGTACATTGAAGGTATTGTATAAGCAATATTACACTGAGACGCCTCGTCAAAGACTACGTAATCAAACAAGTTAGCCACTAGGGGTATGAGACGACTAGCGTCGTCTAGATCCATAATCCAAATAGGCACTATGTTTAATATAGTTTCAAAGTTTGAGGGATCGTTTTTTAATTTATCAAAAGTTTTAAAAGCTTTCTTTGATTTTTTAAATGCTTTTTGTAGCTCTTGAAGTTTTCTCCATATTTTTACCTGTGAGGCATTTTTATTTATATTGTCTTCAATAATTGCAGATAAGTATTGAGAAATGATTTCTTTTCTACTAATTTGATTCTTATCAGTTACTTCTTTTTTTAGTTTAGATATTTCATTAATTAGATTGTTTTGATTGTGATTTAAAGTAATTCTTTCTGATAGTTTCTCTAATAATTCTGAAACTGTAAGGGACTTATCTTTCAAAAAACTAAATAGATTAGAAATTTCATCTTTTGAGAGTTCTAGATTTGTCTCTATTTCTACGAGCGACTTCTCTAATTTCTCGTTTTCAATAATTAGTTCCCAATATGTACAAAAACCTAGAAGTTCCTCTAGTTCTTTTATTGCATTATGTCTAGAAATATCTTTTGATAAAACACTGTTTATTTCATCATATATCTCTTTAGGTAATCGACTTAAGTGTTCTTTAAGTCGTAACTTTCTACTAAAATTATTTATGTATCTTCCTAGATTAAAAGATCTATCAAAACCTGTTTTTTTAACATCAACAATAACTGTTTTAATCAAATCTGAAAAAGTATAATCTGAAAAAATTTCTTTTTCTAATGAATATCTTTTTGAAATACTTTCTAAGTCTTTTAAGAATTTATTATTTTGAGATATTTTTTCTTCTGTTTTTAAATACAATCTATATAAATCATCAGTAAAATTAGTTAATATAGTCTGCTCACTTATATCTGGAAGTCCTTCTAAAAAAATATACTCTTTTTTCTTTTCTTCAATTTCGTACACACTTCGTTGTAAAGAAATAACTTTATCTCTTTTAGTAAGACTATTATTAATATTTTGAGTGAAGTCATCTAAGTTTACACTATCTTTTGAAATACCTTTATAAGCACCATATGTATCTAGTGAAGATAATTGAGAAGATATTGTGTCTGCCTCCTCATCATTTACTTGCTCAAACTTCACACTAGGAATATATCCGAACAATAGAGGTACCTCAAGTGTCTTAAGTTTATCTTTTACAACACGCAAAGCTTGAGGTTTTTGACTTACGAAGAGTACTTTATTTTTATTAACAGCTAAGTGTGAGATTATGTTAGAAATAGTCTCTGATTTACCTGTACCTGGAGGCCCTTGTATAATAGAGGCTTTATTGCCTAAAAGAGTGGTGGTGGCCCGTTGAAATTTGTCGTATGGAAATGGAAAGTATAGAGCTTTTTCTTCACAAACATCAGAGTTTACATTCAAACCTTCTTCTGAAAACCAACCCGATAACGATGTATCCTCTAAAAGTTCTTCCTTTTCTCTTGATAGTTTTGTAAGATCTTCAACAAGAAAGAAGTTTGCTCGTGGAGCAAGTGTTAGTCTTAAATCTTCAAGATTAAACGATTCTTCATTAAATGTCGCATCTGTCAGTCTTAGTTTTGCTTTAAGCATGTGCCACAAATCTAAAAATATTTGTTCAGAAGAAATAGGTATAGAAAATCCACCATCACTTTCTAGTTTTACATAATCATTTAAAAACTCGTAAACCAAATCTTCTTTTTTGTAAGTTCTAAATATTTCATAAAGAGGAGGTAAATTGAGACGAACTTCAAAATCAACAGGTACTACAGAGTATATGTCTATATTGTTTTTATCCTTTTCTTTCTCAACTCTAACCGGCAGTGAAAATAAATAAAATTGTTTTGATACTAATTTTACTACTTCTTTTTCCTCAGTATTTTGTTTAATTTCTATATCTTCTTCCGTTTCAACTACTGCTTCTTCTAATACCTCAAAATCAAAACGACCAAAACGTAGTATGGTCTCTTTAGTGAAAGTATCATTTTTAGCTTTGCTATACACTTCATCTATTTGTAAAGCAAGATTTTTTTCTAATTTGTATTGATCAGCTATTTCCTCAGTAACATCTTTAGGGTCTGTGTTGTAATAGCAGTCGAGATTAACAATTTCTTTTAAGTTACCATCTATATCTCCATTAATAAGACTAGGTAAAGAGAAGTATTTTTGTGGTAATTTAACATCAATTGCAGTACCTCTATTAAAACCAGTTGGTTTTGTAAGACTAAGATATCCTAGACAATATTTAATATACGAATTAAGTGAGAAGTTCATAATGATAATTATAGCAAAAAAAACCCTAAAGATGGAGTAGAAAGAACGACTCACAAGACACTATTCTTTAGTATTTAAAAGCGGTACTTTTTTCAATTTTACTTAAATCAGATATATTTAAAATTTCATTTTTTGATTGTTTTTCTTTTAGATATTTACAGATAACTTCATCATCTTCTATCAAAACAATAAACTGTGGTAAAAAAGATTCTGAAAGAATTTTGTAAGCGCTTTTGCTCGGACAATGATTCATAACGAGACCTATATATCCTAACCAATCAGGAAACTTAGTAACCACTTGAATATCTGTCAGCTTTGCTTCTACCACAATAGAGACTAATTTAATTTGATTTTCTTCACTTGTGTTTCTAAGGAAGTTACTATAATCATTCATTTCCTTTAGAGATGAGTTATTTTCTTTACCATTAGGCCAAAAAGAAGTATGGTCTGGATGCACACCTTGAATTAGTTTAGAAAAAGAAACTTTAAAAGCGTTGTGTCCACAAGTTGTACAATTTATATTCCAGCACCAATTATTTTGTGAGGCTATTTCACATAGGGCTACAAATGAGTTTCTTTGTTTTTTCATTATTGTTTATTTTTATTAATTTTCTATTATAAATTTTTAAGCTTTTCAACGCTTTGTAACGCTTTGTAACGCTTTTGAACCAAACTTTTTTCACTACTTTTTAGTAGTTTTTACTACTTTCTAATCACATTTTTTAATGTTAATTACTGTTAATTAATGTTTTCTATTGTTTTTGAAACAAGTATTTTGCAATATAAATTAATTTATTAGACAACTTGTAAAAGTGTAGAGAATACGAAATGCATTCTATGGTTTTGAAACATGAAATTTGGATACATAAGCAACTCAAGAGCCATAATATATTCTTTGTTATAACCTATAAGATCGGCTATTTTATCTAAAAAACGTGCACCAACCGCATTGTTACCAATATTCAAAGGTTTGAACATTAAACTATATATAGGATATGAGAGATAATCTTCGTATAGTTCATCAAATAACTCTTCTGCATTTAGAGAATATTTTTCTGTTGCATAAGATAATATATTTGATTTTAAGAATATATATTGTTCGTTTGTTAGATATTTATCTATTACAACACTTCTAAGTCTCTCTAAAATACATAAATTGGATACAAAAGTATATAACTCAACTTTATTCCTTAATTCCCTATTATCTTCTTTAACATAGTGATAGAAAAGCTGATTTGTAAAGTCTAAAGACATACACGAAAGAATACCTGAAATAATATTACTCTTTTCAATTAGAGCAGATTCAGAATTGTTTGAACCTTTAAGCTTTGAAATACCCTCTTCTATGTAGTACATTCTAAAACTATCTTTAATAGACATTGATTTTTCTTTAGACATATATTATTTCTTACCTGAAGATTTAATTTCATGAAAACGATCTATTATCATATATCCAAGTGCAACCAATCTATCAGAAGGTTTAATCCATAGTTGTTTTTGAAATTTATCAGAATTGAAACTAAAAGTATTTAAAGAATTTTCTAAAATAGATAATTTATTATCTATCACCTCTTTTTTATATGTATAGTAATTTATAGACTCTCGCAGACCATCCATCAACATAATTCTATAGTCTTGGTCTTTACAGTGTTTTGTTATGTTTGGGAATTTTTCAGGATTCAATTCATCAAGATATGTAAAGATATAATTCTCTTCTTCCTGTATATTTTTATATTCTTCATCTCTTTCACCATTTACATATCCTTCATCGTAAATATGCTTTACACTTTCTTTTAGAGAAGAAACTATAGACTTGGTTATAATAAAAAATATAAGGAATATTGAAGCTAGAGATATAGAGCCAAATATCAATATATTTTTAATACTAGTAAAATCAGAAGAGTTTATAACTAGAAAAGATATAGCGAGACAAGGTATTATCAGAAATAAAAATACAAATGATAGTATGTTTAATTTCTTTATTGTTCTATCTACTCCTCTTAAAATATACATATTTGTATTCTTAGCTAATGTTATTAATTATTTATGTAAAATTACCAGCAAGTTTTACTTTTTTAATTTTCTCAATATGATCAAATGGTCTAACAAACTTAGAACGATCTACAACAATTTCTTCATATTTTTTTGCAATTCTAACACCTAGAGTACCCCCTATTTGATCTTCAATTGGTTTTGATAGTCCGAAAGGAAAATCTGAGTCAAAAGAATTTACACCGTATCCAATCAAAGACCTACTAAAAATCTCATGGAAATCACTGAAAACATATCCTTCAGGAATATTTATTGATCTACGAGGATGGTACATGTCTAAATAAAGAATGTCCCACACATTTCCTCCACAGGAAACGACTTCGTATATATCTATATTTCCATCAGATCCAAGTCTGTGAAATATAAGCCCACCTTCATCAGTACGCAGTCTATTTAGATATTTAATTTCACCAATTGGCCCATTAACGGGTACAGGATTTGTAGCAACTTTTCCAAATTCCCCTTTTGCGTTTGGTAGAACATTACAATCTAGACCATTAATAGATTCTTTACTTAGAAAATCTGGAAATCTTTCTAGATCTTTGATTTGATCTTCAATAGATTCGTCTTTAAATTTTTTCTTAAAAAAATTAAACATATTTTATAGTTTATTTAACAATTAAAAATCACAATCTTGTTCCCATCGGCAAGAAGCACTGTTATCATGTTGCGGTAATGAATCTCTAAAACTTTGTGAAAATATAGATAAAAATAAAAATATAATATTTACAAAAACTATTACAAACATAACAACATTATCGAATGATATAGATTTTAATAATTTATTATTTTTCATAAAAGTTTAAAGAATTAGCTAATAACCCTGCAATAGTGTTCCAAACAAAAATCCCATCACAAGGGTGATAGCTTTCGCTATCCATGCAAGTTTCCTTGCACGGCCGATCAGAGCAAGCCCTTTATGATGGGGTTTTTGCTCTGATCGGACTTTCGACCATATCCTATATATAAATATAGGGGTTAGGTCTCGTATTAAGTTGTAGTGTAATTATATATTATTTCTTATATAATTTAAAATATGAAGAAAGCTACACCAAAGAATAGTAATATTCAATCAAATAAAACAAAAGAGTACAGAAAACTAAAACTTAAAGATTTTAACAAAAGCGAATTAGAGAAAACTTTATTGTTACTAAAACAATTAAAAAGACCTGGTATTGGTCATTACAAAATAAAAGAGAATGAGATACAAGGATTAACTAATGCAGATATTACATGGATTCTTAATGTAATAAATCCTATATATTCTGACCGTATAGATTCTATAGATATAACTGAATATGAAAAATATGCAGAAGGAGTAGAGGTGATTAAAACAAAAGATAAAATTACAATTAAAACTCCTGCTAATTTAATAGCAAATCCTGTATTTTTCTTCAGTGGTTTAGAGGATGGTGGTGGTAGATATCTAGAAAGAACTTTTATGGTTGGGCCCCTACTTGATTCAGCTTTAGGTGATATTGAAAAATTATTAAAAAAATCAAAATATTATTTAACCATAAAAGATGATATTTTTTATTATAACAACTCGCCTTTGAAAATTAGTAATCAAACTATTTTATATAGAGTTATAAAATGCGTATATGATTATTTTGAAGGTAAAAATGGTGAAATTCAATTTAAAGATCTACATAAAGAATTGAAGAAAATTAAAGGATTTAGTAGAAAAACAAAACCAGAATTATCTTTACTAATAAGACAAAATCTTACAAGTAAAAGTTCTGGTATTGGTAAGAAGATAGGATTAAGAAAAAGTGATGTAAATAATTTATTTAAAACAGAAGATTCAAAGAAATTAATATTTAAAAATGAAAAAGTAAACGATTAAGTGAAAAATTAAGATTTTTATACAAAAAATAACCTTATTTTATAAAGGTTATTTTTTATTGTCTCAAAAACTTATACATTCGTTTACATTTAATCAGTTGAGTAACAATGGAGTTGTGCAACTATCAGACAAAGCAATTAAAGATCTACGAAATGAACTCATAAACAAATATGGGAGCGATTTTAATTTGTCTGATCAGGAGCTAAATGAAATAGGATTATTACTTCTCACTTGTCTAGCTGAGAGTTTAAAACTTGAAGTTAGCAAGAAGAATAAATTCCTATAGGAATAGATACTGAGAGGATTAGGTAGGCGAACTCTATAAGCCCCCTCTTGGACGCCATTAAATTATAGAGACTTCATAGTCTAGATGCCTAGAGACAGCATTCTCTAGCCTCGGGAATAAGGAGACAAGCGGGACAAACAGGAACATTGTAAAACTATAATCCTGCCCGACACCATATAACTACGCACGTGAGGTAATGGTTAAAGCACGGTAAGAGTGACTTTTATGTAGGGAAAATATAGTTTCTGCGTTTGAAGCAAGAGTAAAAAGAATTGCTGAGCAGTTAGGTATAAAAGTTTTATTTCATAGGCTTTTAGTCTTTCTTTTTCCTCAAAAATAAGTTAGGAGGTATTCCGGTTAAAAATTTTATTATAAGTTAACTTTAAAATTACAAATTATGAAAAGTATAGAAAAGAGATTTAAGAAAATAGAAAAAAATAATAAGTTTTTAGGATCTTGTGTGGTTTTAGCAAAAGCCGTAGAAGGACAAAATTTTGAACAAAGTGCAATAACAAGAGCTTTCGGTAAATTAGTACCAAAAGATGAATATTTAAGAAAAGAAAGAAGAGGTATAATAAAGTTCTTGACCAATCTTTCAACCCCCCTTGAGGACGACACGATAATGAAGAAAAATGACCTATAAGGAGTGTTAAATAGCAAATTTGACACGACGTACCAGTGACACAAAAAAAATTCTTAGAAATGAAAAAATCTTGTAAATATGATAAAGTATAAGAGCTACACCAAAGGAAATATAAAAATGCATATCTAGATATTGTTTTAATGCATTTTTGTATATAAAAACGAGGTAATGACTTTCCTTTGGTGTAGCAACTAAAAGCAACGTCGTTACCTCATTTTTATTTATTATGGACAAAAACAATTTTGACGCAGAAAAATTAAATTATATTATCTACTGTCGTAAATCAAGTGATACAGAGGATAAACAAGTTCAATCACTTGAGACTCAACATAGAGAATTAACAGATTATGCATTACGCAATAATCTTAATGTTGTAAAAATTATTCAAGAAAGTAAAAGTGCTTTCACTGTTGGTAGACAAGGTTTTGAAGAAATGCTTAAACTTATAAAGAGTAAAAAAGCAAATGCAATTTTAGTTGTTCGAGCAAATCGTATTTCAAGAAATGTTATGGATTCTGCATATATTATTTCTCTTATGGATGAGAAAATGTTGATGTATGTTAGAACTCCTTCATCTTCATGTTATACCTGTTTCGGTAACGATAGATTTATGCTTGGTCTAGAATTTATTATTTCCAAGAAAGATAGTGATGATAAAGGTGAAGCTGTAAAAGAAGGACAAAAAACAAAAGCGTTAAAAGGAACCCCTCACGGATTAGCTTCTTTAGGCTTTCTTAATGATCGATCAGAAGAAAAAGGAAATAGAAAATGGTTAGTAGATCCAGAGAGACTATGGAAAATAGAGAAGCTTTTAAAAATGTTCCTGACTGGTACATACTCTGCTGGTAAACTACATAGATACGCGATAAATGAGCTCAAATTAACCACTGTTAGTAGAAAAAGAAGTGGTGGTGCTCTAATAGTAAGTTCCCGTATTTATGAAATTTTAAAAGATCCTATCTATGCAGGATTCTTTGTTTATGGAGAAAAAAGATACGAATTAGATAAAAATTTACCTAGACTTATAACAGAATCTGAACACAATAAAATTAAACAATTACTCTCTAGAAATAACATTCCTAAATCACAACACCATGAAGCTACATATTCTGGATTTATACAGTCTGCTGAAGGAAACTTTATGGGGCCTGATACTAAGTTTCAAGTAATATGTGATTGTAAGAAAAAGTTTGCATACAGAAATAAAAATCACTGTCCTCAATGTGGAATTAACATTGATCAAATGGAGAGTCCTAAATACTTGGATTACACTCACTACTACAATGTTAAGAGAAAGAAGGCTTCTCTACCATATAAGTCTATTTCAGAAAAAGATATTCTAAAAGAAATGGTTGAATATATTGACCAAAATTTACAGTTTTCCAACGATCTCTTGGAGTGGTCTAAAAAAAATATACACGAAATGAAAGACAAAGAAGTGAGCGAAAAAGTTTTAATATCAAAAGACAGAGAGAACAGAAAAGAAGAATATGAATTAAAGAAATCTAAATTGAGAGGGTTACTTCGTGATGATAAAATTATAGAAGACGATTATAAAATTGATCTAGCACTATTGAATAAAGAATATGCTGATATAAACATAGATGCGCAGAGTGTCGATTGGTATCAAGAGATGATGGATATCACTGATTTAACTCAAGGTGTTATAGAAGTATTACAAAACGGCTCCTTTCAAGCAAAAAGAGATATACTTTCAAAGCTTGGTTCGAACCTAGTATGGAACGACGAAAAACTTAGTATTTACAACAGAAAATCAATAGAAGTACTTGTGAAAGGGATAAAAGGTATTAAGTCAGAATTTCCAAAGTTCGAACCTAAATTAAGCTTTGCAGAACAAGGCTTAAATGAAAAAACTAGCGAGTTTTCGCCAGTTTTTTCTACAATGCTCCATCTAGTGGACAAGTTCAGAACTGCTAATTGGACTGGTATTAAAAGTGATTTACAGTTTAGTGGTGTTTTAGAGCTGTTAACTTCAGAATCAATAGATTGCTTACTTTAGCAAGCAATTTTTATAACGACATTTATGAGTAATCATTAAACCACTATCTTCAATCTTTCTAGCACCTAGAGCTTCTGCTTTAAAAATATTTTCGGTTATACCACCAGAAAAATGCATACCTACTCCATCAATACTTAATATAGCTTTCAGTGTCCAGAACAACTTTGCTGTTTTTAGACGAACCCTATTACATATACAAGGATTCAGTATATAAGCATAACTAAATTGCTGTGTGGGATACCAATCTCCCAATTGTGAATTATAATTTGTTTCGTGATGAGCAACCACTTTGTTTCTATGCAATATAATTATTTCTGCATCTTTTCTTAGTTTATCAAGTTGTAATTCCATCTTCCTTCTTTTTTCCTTGTCTTTAATTTTTACTATAAGAGAGTGTAATGTATTTCCATTACGGTCTTTATCTAGTATGTGATAGAAGGTTATAAGAGTGTCTCTTGAAAACCTATCAATTTGCTCTATATAAAATCTTTCCGATATGTCTCGTATCTTAGTGTTTTTTCTAATAAAAACTATATGCTCTATGTTATCTTCAATTCTATTCAGACATTGAAAAATATGATCAGTGATTTGACGTAAAACTATTGGACTATTTTGTCCTTCTTTGGTAGGAGTTATTAAGGGCATAGTTTTATCAGTTCATTTATGTACTTAGAGAAACTTTTATAAAAATTGTCTGCAGAAGTATAGTATTTCTCAAAATACTCTTTCGTATCAGAAGAAGGGATATTATCAACAAAGTTCAAATTGCGATAGTTCATTCTTAAACGCATTAAGTGGAAGAAATCAAAAATTGAAACACTAATTTTTTTCTTAAAACCATCAATTCTAATTTTGTCCTTATGTCTTTTGCCTGACAGACCATTTACTATTTTGTAGTTATCAATTTTACCATTAGCAACCTTTTTCATAATGAGCTGGTAAACAATATCATCTGACGCACCTCTTCTAAGGTGTTCCCCTGATTGAGAGGTAAAAGCTAAAATCTTTTCATCAAAGACAGAGTTCAGTAAGGGTTTATTAAATTGCAGATCTGAACCGCCAAGCATTTTAGTAAAAATATCAATACAGTCGTGATGTCCAGCCGTAAGGGAGGATAATTTTCCTGTTATGAGACAATCTGTTATACAGAGCAGATGATATAGGAGATAGTAGGTTTTTATCGGTAACCACAGCACTGACGCAGAGGAGTAATCCTTATCAAAAGATACAATTTGATACTCTTGGTCAATTGATGCTTTCGTTAGTTTTACAAGCTGTATTTTATCTTTGAGCTTCACAACGTCAGCTGAAGAGAGTTTTGGGGTAATAGTAGAAATGATTTTCAGATTATCAGAAAGTTCCGCAATAAGGGTTGCGTATTTTAGGTGTGTTTCAAAATCTAATCGGTCACTCGGTGTACGGCGAAATAGGAAATCCATAACTTAAATTATATTCCAATATAAAGCAAAGTAAAGAAAAACAATAGTTTTGATAACAGTACGAGGGAGTTTTGTCATCATTACGTGTACTTAAACACTAAAATGATAGCTTATGTAATATTTTAGTCCAAAGACTGACAGATAACTCATTTTTTCTAGAATAAATCTCAAGAAAAATAGAATGAATGTACTCCTTACGGTAAATAGATTCTTTATCCCATTCTATTGAATCTAGGTATTTTTTTATAAATACTTCAACGGTATCTGTTTTATTTTTATCTAACGCATCAAATATATGGAAAACAACCTCTTGAATATATTCTGTAAATGAGCCAGTATACCAAGCATCTGGTAAATATCTACCACAATTTAACTTGTTTATTCTAAGACTTATAATCAACTCATCAATAAAACCAAGATACTCTTGTGATATATTGTCAGATATTTTTTTACAATTAGGACAAGGTATATCTACCTTATATGGAACATATAAGGCATTACAGTTTGGGCAATTATATTCTTTTAATCTGATATGGTGTGACATTATTCCATTATACTAAGCAAATTATTCTAAAGATAATTATATGTTAATTTTATTACCTTTTAACATATTTATCTAATTCACTTTTAATTATATTTCTTAAAAATCCTTTTAAATAATTAAGTCTTCTGACAATAATTTCATCAGAAGATATATTGTCTTTCATTAAAACACGATACTCTTTTATAGTCATAATATTATTCCCAATTGAGTTATTCTTTAATATCTATCATTTTGATCTTTAATATATTTTTTTTGTTTTATGTATTCGATCAAAAGATCACAGAATAAAGATTCCTCATTGCCTTCTGCTACAGTAATAAAATCTGAACCTGTTATATCTTGACTTATTGCATATTTATTCCAAGTTATAATAGGATTTGATTCACTAGGCATTTGTACACCAAAAGACTTTAGCATTGTAACTATATATTTACCATAAGGCATTCGTTTGCCTGTTTTTAATTTAGATTTTTTTATAATTTCTAATTTTTCTAAAAAAACATTAGTATTTGAAAAACTGTGTATAGCTATTTTTATCGCAATGTTAAATATTTTTTGAAAATTATCAGCAAAATGATCTTCATAATAACTACCTTTTTTTAATTCAGTTAATTGATACCTAGTTGCTTTTAATAATGATCTTAAATTTACGATCTCATAGTTAACTGATTGTGAAAATATATACCAAAGAAAAAGCTTGATGTATCCACTATCTGCAATTGCTGGGGATAAATTAGGCTCCTCATTTTTTATATTCCTAGATATCTCTTCAACCATACTTAATACTGCTTTTTTATTGTCAAAATAAAATGGACTTATAGTAAAAAATTTATCCATATAACCCGAGAAATCAGTATTGGATCCGTATCTATGATGAAAAAAATGTTTTAAATTTGTATAATCTCCAACTATAATTATTAAATCAAAGCCGAATTTGTTTTCGTGTTCTTTTTCAAAATAAGAAGATAATATATTTAATATTCTAAATACGTGTTCTGGGTCTAATCTATCTAAATCATCTAAAATTAAGATACTTTTTTTATCTTGTTTTTCTAGTTTAATTTTTTCCCGTAATAAATGACTAAAAAAATCCGTCTCAGAGATATTTTTCTTTTTTACCTCTTTAATATATTCTTCAACTAAAGCTTTTTCTCCACCGATATAATCTTCCTTAAACTTTTGAAATTTTTTATCTAATTCAAGTAAATCTTTTAAAGATTTGCCTAATTTTCCAACAAAACCAGATATTGGATTTGGAATCATACCAGAAAAAGATTCGCCTAAAGATAGTGATTGTTGAAGTGCAGAATTTAATGAAATATTATCTTTAGCCCAAGAATAAAAAAGGAGGGATGATTCTTCAATTCCATTGACTTCATTCGTTGTAAAAATATTATTATTCTTTTTCATAAGTTCAACAAGAATATCGTATTTAATCAATTCCAAAATATCTTCATTACTACTAATCTGATAGTTGATTGGGTACAAGTGAAAAACTTCATAATTATTTTTTTTCAATTCAAAAAATTCATTTAAAAAATATGTTTTACCCACACCAAATTGACCAGAAAAAAATATTCTGGAATTTTCTTCCATATTTAAAAAGGATTCAAAATCACCCAATACACTATCAATCGGTATCTTAATATTTGACATAATTACAATAATATCATTTTAAAAAACTTAAGTTAAGAACAATTTATGATATAATGATTACACAACTCAATAAGAGACCTACCCCTTAGAGAATCTCTAAGGCACGGTCGCAAGATAGTCCAACCAAGACAAAAACCCCATCATATAGGGCTGTCTTGGTTGGCTACATCGGGAAACTGGTGTAAAGAGCGCAAGCTCTTACCCTTGTGGTGGGATTTTTGTCGCCCAAATACACAAAGGATTATAACCCAACCAAGCAATCCTATGAAAAATAAAATTAACATTGTTTTTGTATTTTTACTCCTAATAATTTTAATACCTCAAGTAACATATGCTTCGTGGTGGAATCCATTAACGTGGAAAATATTTAAAAAAACACCACAACAGCAATCTATTCAAATCACTACTCCTAATTCTTCTACAAAAGATGATGAATTAACTACAGAAAATTCAGAATGGAGCTTTTCTAAAAATACTAATAAATCAAAATCTATTGAATTTTTAGAAACATTAAAAAAAGAAAAAAATACCAGTGACGTAAAAAGTAAAAAAGACACTTTTACTCAAAGCGATATAGATCAGTATAAATCAAAGGCAACTGAAATAATCGAACTCATTCAAAAAGATAAAACGGATTTTGAAAATCTTAAAAAGATAATGGTGGAGCATAAGCAAAAAACCACTGATACAGCTAATGACCTTTTTAAGAAGTATAGTGATCTCTATGATTCTGCTTCGTTATCAAGAAGCAATACAGATAAAGACTATTTAATGGCTGGTAAAAAATATGTTTCATCTAGTCTTGACGAGGTGCTTAAGAAAATTGAAAAATATAATTCTCTGATTGATTTTTATACTTTCAATTCTGTTCAAAATAAAGATGTCAGTGAAGTTATTGAATCTAATATAAATATACTTAAAAAATGTACAGGAATGTCTCTTGAGCAGTGGTCAAAAGATTCCGATTGCACTATGCAGTCTTTAGAGTTTGCTACAGAAGATCACACCTCCAATCAGAAGACACTGAGCGATGCACAAAAATCACTTAAAGAAATTGATACTCTTTCGCTTAATCTCATTAAGAGCAAACTAGATTCCATTGATGACGACTTAACTTCAAGAAAAGAGAGTTTATCTTTGTCAGACCAAATACAAGCACGAGGCAGTAACTTTACTATTCCACCATATCAAGCTCCTGTTACAGCACCAAAATTAACCTGCACAACAACAGCTACTGGGGGTATTTTTAATAAAGAATATAAAACAACTTGTTTACCAGAGACACCTAGAACACCAGAACAAATATGTGCTAGTAAAAAAGCACACGCTGCTGCAATAGGATCATACACTAAGGTGATTTGTGATTAAGTAAATTATGTATATGAAAACGCAGAAAGAAAAAATTAAGAATATATTCAAATTTCTGTTTTATTTTCTAATTTTTCCAGTAATACCTATTGGTTTAATGTATCTAATTAGATCTAATATTGGATGGTATTCAAATGATGGAGAATATAATTTATTAAACGACAAAATAATATTGGCTGGATATTTTCTGTTTGTATGGCTGTCTTGGTTTTATTGGGAGGAAAGAAAAAAAGTAAAAATATTAAAGAATGTATTAGAAATACATAACATAAATTACAGTATGTTTATTGATTAAATATTATGAAATACGAACCAATAAAAATACTAGATACTGAGATAAACAAGGAACACTTCCCAATACTTTATGATTGGGCTTTAAAAGATAAGGAGGGTTTAGAACAAAGAATTCTATCTGACCTACAACCAAATGAGAAACCCATAACTCTTTTGGTAATGCTTGAGATGGACTTAGAAGAACAACAATTAAAATAATATGGCTTCAGTATCTAAATTAAAATGTAATAATAGCGAATGCTCGTTCCAGACAGTAAGGGAGAGTAACTTTCCTATTTGGAAGTCAGATAGTCCTAAGGTAATGCGTAAATTGCCTGTTGGAATAAGATTTAAAGCGTTTGTGGCTGGATATATAACAAGACAGTATTGCGTTGAGTGTAAAGCATTACAGCCCTTTTTAAAGGGTTCTGATATGTGTTTAATGTGCAAGAAAGAAGGGCTTTTTCTACAGGAAGGAAGCACTTGCCCATCTTGTAATACTGGAGTAATTGAATCAATGAATGATTTGTGGTTCTAATTTGGTGAATCTAACTATAAAAGCTTAATTTATATAGCTTTATTGAAATATGTCAGTTAATAAATAAGGTTGGAAAATGGTGGATATACAGATAATTTTATGGGGGCAAAAGGGTGGTATTGAGGTTGGTAAAAGGTGGCACTAATTGTAATATTGAACCTGCTTTATTTGTGGTCCCCTAAACATTGATATGTAATGTAAACTACTATAAAGTGTAGTTATGGACGCCAAGAAACTTATCTCAAAAATAGAAGTGGTTTATGATTTACTCCAAAAACTACCACTGGATCTAGATTTTTATGAAAAATATCACGAGTATAAACTTCTTGCTATTGAAATTGAAAATCTAACTAAAATTGATAAAAAGACTTCTACAGACGGTAAAGATAACTCATTTGAGTCTTTTATGGTTAATAGCCTGTACGGATATGTGCATTTTAAGTTATTTCCCTTACTTAATTTTATCGAAGAAAAAAAGGATATACTCTTTATAGAATTTCCTGATGAGAACCTATTTAAGGAAATAAAATATAATTTTCTAAAATTAGGGAAAATGGAAGGTGATGAAAGGTATGGCTACTGGCTTGCAAAAACAGAGAATAATTTCAACGATTTTTTGGATAGTATCAAGACAACAAAAAAAGGTAATGATTTTTTTATTAAGACAAATATAATGAATGCTATCCAAGAAATAGATACTTTATATAAACACAGAGAGAAAGATAAGAAGATCAAAAAATCATATATAGAAAGAATTGATGATAATGATACCTATGGATTAGTTAAGCAAATTAAAGAATTAGAACCAGATAAAAAACCTAAGTTTACGATTTCTCTAAGGAACAAGGGAGAGACTGATTATATTGGTCTTTATGATAGAAATAACCTCACAAAAGAAGAGATTCTAGAACCAGTATTATTGTTTCAGGGTCTCGTAAGTACTAACTTTAAAAACGGAGAACAAATTTTTGACGAAGAAAATATTATTTATTTTAATAATGAAACTTCAAAAATTATATGCAATGGAAAAGAAATTAAAATAATGAAAGGTAAAGATATTTATTACACAATTAAGTATTTATTTGAACGAGAAGACATCTATGAGGAATGTTTTTACGATGAAATTAGAGACAATTCTAAATTAGATAGCAATAAAAAAAGAACAGATAAAAATATGTACGATGCTTTAATTCAATTTAATGGAAGACTTATAGATAAAGGTATTGATGATATATTCATTATCAATTTTCGCTCAATAACCATAAGAAATAAATATAAAATAGTTACACTATAAAACACTATAAGTAAAACAAAGTAAACAATAAATTATCCTGAAGTTAATCCTTCGGGATTTTTTATGCAGGAAATTGTCTCACTACAAGAAACTAAAAAGAGTTTCAAAATAGACGAACTACCTCTTGAAGACAAGCAAAGGCTGGTCGGTGCTTTTGTATGGCTCATAGAGGAAGACAAGAAACAAAATCCTGCACTTTATAAGAAAATTAAAACAGTAAAAAAATGAAAAAATATTTAAAATTTATTGAAGAAAATAGTATTGAAGATAATGAAATACTACTCTACCCCATAACATCAGAAGACGTGAACTTGCAGACAAAAAAAATATTAGATGAAAAATATCTATTTAGAATCTACATAGCATTGTCTTCTATGGAAGAGTTTAGAGAAAGAATAAATAACATTATTGATGAAGCTATCAAAATTGCCCTAAATGACAAAGAGCCTCATTGGGTAGAGATTGATGATGTATATAAGAATTATCAAATCGATGATTGATACAATATGTCTTTTAATACCCAAAGGTTATATGACTTACCTTTCAGAAATTGCTAGCTGGGAAATGTATTCCAAAACAGATCAGTATGAAAAATATGTTCGTAATCCAAGTAAGGCACAAAAAGAAACTGGAAAATACTTTCCACGACTTACTGGATACAAACGCAAGTTCTCACAAGAAGCGAATGTGCGAATGGAGTTTTCAGTACCTAAACTTCTTTACCTCAACAATCTAGAAGAAATGGAAGATAAAGACTTTCCAGAAGTAATTGAAGCCCTGCAGGACCGACTAAAAACTATGGGTGTAATAGTTACAAAATTAGTACTTGAAAATGCTTCTGTAAGCTCGATCCACTTCTCAAAGAACATAGTGCTTCAGGACGGCTATACAGCAAATCATTTGATTTCAGAAATGAATAAGGTGGACTTAAGAAAGAGTTTTGATTTTGCTAAGACCAGATTTATGAATGACGGACAGAGTTTATACGCTCATACTACCTCACATCAAATGGTTATCTATGACAAAGTATCTGATTTGAATAAGGATAAGAAACGAGCGATAGACAAGGATCAAACACTATATCAAAGAAGTTTATTTGCAGAACTAATAAAGGAAGATGAGCAGCAAGAAATAATACGCTTTGAAATACGCTTGAGCCAAAAGCAGAAAATGAACAAGGTATTAGAGGGTTTTGGGTATCAGAAAAATCCAACTTTCAGACAAGTATTCAATACTGAAATGAGTAAAAAGGTAGTAACTGATTACTGGAAAAAACTTATCAAAGAACGTAATCTTGGACTATTTTCTTTGTCAGTAAGTATTAAAGATATATTACAAACTTTGTTTCTAGCTAATAAAAAACTCAAACCGAAGCAAGCGATATACCTACTTGGATTGTTTATGCTTGCAAAAGATGAGAATGGAATGAGACAACTAAGAACTATTGTTTCAAAGCGATCCCACGATAGGACTTGGTATAGGATTGTTAAAGATATGCAGGAAGCTAGCGAGCTTATAACCAAGAATAAGCTACGAGATTGGGTTACGCAGATAGATAAAGCGTTAGAAGATTATAAACCATATAAAATTAAAAACTATGAAAAACAATAAACAAAAATTAAGTGCAACAAAACAGTTTCAAAAAGGTATAAATATAGCTATGGCAAAATACTACAATCAAGCCATTTCAGATAATGTAAAGCGTGCTTTTGAACAAAAAAGAAGGAACGGAGAATGGATAGGTATTGCACCTATTGGATACCTAAATACTTCTATAAATAAAAAAACACAAACACAGAAAACAATAATTATTGATAAAAAGAGAGGTCCTATAATACAAAAAATGTTTGAATTATTGGCTAGCGGTAAAGAAACAATTAAAACAATAAAAGAGGAAGCATCAAGAATGGGATTAAAGGGTCGTAATGGTTCAAAATTATCAATGGCTTGTGTTAATAATATTCTCAAAGATTCTTTTTATTGTGGTATAGCTGTATCAAAAAAATATGGTTCTTATAAACACAAGTATCCAAACCTCATTAGTAAAGAGCTTTTTGATAGATGTCAGTCTGTTCTATCTAAAACAATTCTCTACTCAAGACAAAGTTGCTATGTAAAGTAGAGTAAAGTATAATTATTAAGTAAACAAAGATAAAATTATGAAAGATAAAACATTTTATAAAGCAGAAGACCTTGCAAAATTATTAGAGGTAAACATTATGACTATTTACCGCTACATTGATGCTAAGAAAATTAAGGCATACAAAATTGGTCGCCAATATAGAATTGATAAAAGTGAGTTTGATGCTTTTCTTGAGAAAGTAAGAACTAAATAATATGAAAGATAAAAAACAAAAAAAGTATACATTGGTTTCTTTATTTGCTGGATGTGGCGGATTGGATTTAGGTTTTACTGGCGGATTTGAAGTGTTAGGTAAAAAATATACAAAGAGAAATTTTGATTTAATATGGGCTAATGATTTTGAAAAAAATGCTTGTTTAACTTTCTCAAAATATTTTGATAAAGAAATTGTTTGTGCCGATATAGTAGAGGTTTTGAAAGGAAATTACCCAGATTTATTTTCGTCTCGTATGCCTAAAAAAGCTGACGTTGTTATAGGTGGATTTCCTTGCCAAGATTTCAGTTTAGCTGGTAAGAGAAGAGGTTTTAATTCAAAAAGAGGAAATCTATATCAAAGTATGGTTGAAACTGTTAAAAGATTAGAACCAGCCCTATTTATCGCTGAAAATGTTAAGGGGCTTTTGAGTATGAATGGTGGAGATGCAATTGAAACAATTAAAAAAGATTTTGCCGAGCTTGGTTACAATGTCGAATATAAACTTTTTCACGTAGCGGATTACGGAGTACCTCAAAATAGAGAGCGAGTTATTATTGTTGGTACAAGTAAAAAGAAGAAAATGCCACCATTTGTTTTTCCAAAACCAACACATACTAAAGATAAATGGGTTTCAGTCGGAGAAGCTATTAAAGACTTAGAAAAAATTGAAGAAAATAATTTCCCTAACCATAGTTGGTCAAGAGCGAAAATGTTTGAAGGTACTCAAGGAAACTCAATAATTAAAAAAGATAAAATAGCTCCGACAATGAGAGCTGAACATCACGGGAACATAGAGTGGCATTGGAATAAAAAGAGAAGATTATCCGCAAGAGAAGCAGCAAGAATACAAACATTTCCAGATAACTTTATCTTTTATCCTTCTACCTCAAGTGCTTATAAGCAAATTGGTAATGCAGTCCCTCCTGTTTTTGGTTGGCATATAGCTAAAGCAGTTGAAAATTATTTAACTAAGAATATATAAATTTATGAGTGCTGATTTAACTACACTTTTTACAGACAGTAAAACAATAAAGAAAATACAAGAAAAATTACCTGATCTTTTTCAGCTTGCTGAACTAGATAATTCAAGAGACGGGAAACTTGGTATGGAAATTGGCTCAGCAAGGGAACGTATAATTATCGCTCTTTTAATATATAAGTTTGGTGAATTAAATGTTAAAACTAATATAGCTATTACATTTGCTGAGACTGATGCTATTGTTTTTGAAAAACCTGTATCAATAAAAACTATAACTGGAAAGAAAATTAACGGAGTAAAACTTATTTGGACTGTAGATGCTCAAAAAGCTTTATCATTCAGTCAAAATTATATACCGAGTTGTGATATTTTATTAGTACAAATAAATTGGAATAGTAAAGGATTTTTTTACTTATTTCCTAAAAAAGCACAAGAGGATGTATTAACTAAAATTAGTAGATCTGAATACATTAAACTTCCAAAAGCAGGAACTAACCCCCGAGGTGTTGAATTGTCTGGTAAAGCAATTGAAGAACTATCTAAACATCCTCAAACTATGAAAATTGAGATTGATTGGAAAAGAAGTGATATTAAACATAATCCATATGAAAGATGGGTTGAACATTGGCTTGAAGAATAATTATGAAAGCAATAAATATATCAAGAGTATCAACAGAGGAACAAAAAGATAATTCGCCACTCGCTCAAGAGAACAGGTTAATTAACTATTGCAAAAGCAAATCTTTTGAGATAATAAAAAATTATAACTTCCAAGAAAGTGCTTACAAGGAAAAGAGAGATGAGTTCGATGTTATAGTTGAACATATCCAAGAAGTAGCTAAAAAAGAAAAAATAGCTGTATGTTTTGATAAAGTAGACCGTCTTTCACGAAGTGTGTTTGATAAAAGAGTTGGAATGCTTTACGAAATGGCTTTAGCAGACAAAATAGAACTTCACTTTGTTTCAGACGGACAGATTATCAATAATCAAATGTCTGCTGTTGAAAAATTCCAATTTGGTATGAGTCTAGGATTAGCTAAATACTACTCTGACGCTATTGGTGATAATGTAAAAAGAGCATTTGAACAGAAACGAAGGAACGGCGAGTGGACAGGAGCGGTCCGTTTAGGTTATTTGAATGTGCAACTAGACGCAGAAAAAAGATTACGTAAGGATATTATTATCGATCCAGAACGAGGACATTTGATACAAAAAATGTTTGAGTTGTACGCAACGGGTCAATATTCACTTGAAACTATAAGAAACAAGATGACCGAGCTTGGATTACAAACCCTCAAAGGAAATAGTTTATCAAAAAGCGGAGTTGAAAATATCCTAAAGGATAGCTTTTACTGTGGAATAGCAATTACAAAAAAGTATGGTTCTTATGCTCATAAATACCCTAGATTGATTACAAGAGAACTCTTTGATAAGTGCCAACAGATACGCAATAAACGCAATAATCATAAATCAAAAGCACTCACAAAAAAACAGTATATTTTTGGTGATGGTTTCTTAAAATGCCATAATTGTGGTTGTTCAATTACCGCAGAAAATCATAAGGGTATAAATTACTATTCTTGTACTAATGCTAAAGGCATTTGTAAAAGAGTATATATCACAGAAAAGGACCTTTTGAAGCACATATACGAGGTTTTAGAGCGATTTGAGGGTATTACAGAAGAGGCACAGAATCAACTCGTATCAGAACTAAGAAAGAACACAGAAAGTGAGGTTGTATTCCATAAAGCACAAATAAGTCGCATACAGACCGATTACAACAATTTGAAAGCAAAACAGGACAGATTACTTGATGCTTATATTGACCAGAGTATTACTAAGGACATCTATGACAAAAAGCATCAAGAGTATCAAGACCAAATACAAGTACTTGAAATTGAAATGTCTGAACACTCAAAAGCAGATTACGATTACCAAACTACTGTTGCTACAGTGCTTTCTGTAGCACGCAGAGCAAAAACAATATTTGATAATAGTTCTGAACCTGCTAGAAAAAGACAGTTTTTGAATTACATACTTCAGAACCCGACTGTAAACGAAAAGAAGCTATATTTTACAATAGCTTCTCCGTTTAATTTGGTACTAGAATTAGCTAGTACCCCTAACTGGCTCGCTTTGACAGACGATTTCCGAACAATAGATTGGGCAAAAGAATATCCATATCCAACAATAAGTTTGGGTGAAATTAAAGCTCTGGTTTGTTAAACCAGCTTTTACTTTTTTTATACTATGACAAAAAATACTAAAACAAACCCACACGGAGCAAACGCTACATTGCTTGATCCACGTCAGCAATACTGTTGGGATTATTATATAGATATACGCTCAGATACCTTCTCAAACGCCTTACAATCGGCAATAAAGGCTGGTTACAGTGCAAACTCAGCTACTCACATAACAAGCCAGAAGTGGTTTGTAGAAAAGGTGCGAAAATTAGGGTTTTTAAGCAAAGCTGAACAGATAATAGAAGATATTCTAGATATGCCGGTTATGACTGCTGAGTGGCAAGGTACAGGCAAAGAGAGACGACAATACGTTGTTACTGACGCCTCACTGATAAAGATTAAACAAGATACTGCGAAGTTTATCTGCGAGCGTCTTGGTAAGAATGAAGGATACACTACCAAGCAAGAACTATATCATTCCGGTAAACTGGATTTAGTTACTGGAAATAAAGCGTTAGATGATTTGTTTGAGGAAGAAGAAATTACCAATCTCTAGCAGGAGGATTTCTAAATAGATTTATTGCCTCTTTGTCCTTTTCGTTCATAAGAGCAATCTCTTCGTCGGTAATGTCTTTTACAAGAGCCTCAATTTCTTCTATTGGATACAAGGGCTCAATACCTTTTTTGTCTAATCTATTATAGTTACCATTTGTAGACATCACTCGCCCCACAAACCCTTTTAATAAGCTTAGAAGACCCTCTCTGGTGCTAATAAGATTTTTTATATATTCTTTTACTTTATCTTCTCCCTCCCATTCTTTCCAGCGATATAATGCGAACACAAGAGATTTTTCCTCGTGGAGTTTATTATCACTAGCAAGCTTGTTGATATCTGCCAATGATATTACTTTGAGTTTTTCTGCCTCCTCAGCTGTGATCAATGGTTCTTCTGTACGCTGTTGATTATTTTGTTGGTCTATAAGCATTGCTACAAATCTAGTAGAAGGGTAAAAGGTTTTACTCGTCTTTACTAATTCTTCAAGAATAGCAAAACGTTGCTCTTTAACTAGGTGTTTTATTGCGTGGTAAGTAATGCGTGAAGACTGGGTTTCTATGTCATCAAAATCAAACATTGCACTTCGTTCATCTCCAATATCTTTTTCTAAATCCCATAGTGTAGAGATAACAACCTTCATTTTTGTTTCGTCCAATGTATCTACTCTATCAAGGATTTTAACGAGCATAGGACGTAGACGTTTATCTTTCGCTAGTTCAAGTATCTTTTCTGAAAAAACTGCCTTATCTCCAAAGCTTTCTGCGAGAGCATTGCCTTCTACTTCTGATATAGCACCTTCTGGGATACCTAGCTGGAAATAAAAACCAAAGCGTTCAGCTACACACATACGTCGCTCACGTTTCCATATCTGATCCCAATCACTGCCATAGTGTGCATTATCAAGATTAGGAAAGAGTACCTCGCAAATACCTTGCATTGGTTTCCTTAAGTCTACAGGCAATGCGTCTATGAGCTCTTTAAGTTTGGCTTGTAGATTTTTCTTATTGTTCTCTCCATAATCGGTAAGGCCGTGTGATCCTAGAAACAAATTAGGGTTTGCAGAAATACCAGAGTATAGCGTAGGTGCAAATACTCGTACGGCCTCAATCGCCATAAAATCAATCTGGTTTACATCTTCTTTCTCTACGATTGACCAGTTAAGGCGAAGAGAACTTATATAACGCTTTATATCTCTAACAGTTTTGAATGGCTTTTGAAAACCCTTATATTGCAAATCGCCCCATCTCTTCTCATCATTTCCTTCAAGCTTTACCTCTGTGTATACGCCTTTTATGGTCTCATCTAAATCAGCAAAAAGTATTTTTTGTAGTCCTTGTTCATCTGGCATTGGAAGAGTAAAAGATACTTGTATTATCTTTTTAAGATACTCCTCGCCAGAGCCTTCAGTGTTTAATTTTTCAGCAACTTTCTCTCTGTCATAACAAAGCACAAACACAGTATTTGGAAAGTTAGCTGTCATTTTAACTAGTTTCATTACAAGTCTAGTTTCTTCTGTATCAAGACGGTCTATATCGTCTATAACGATAACAACTTTCTTACCGAGATGTTTGAATAAATCATCTACGTCTCTTCGCTCTTCTTCAAGAGTTTTTTCTCCTCCTTTTAACTTAAATAAATCATTTGCCTTTAGATTTACTAAACCTCCAAGAACTGTAATCTCTGGGCTAAAAGCAAGCTCACTTTTCTTTGTAAGCTTAGAGACAATTGACCTTACTTTTTTTACCTTATCTTTATCTTCAATAAATGGTGCTATTTTGGCAAGAAGTGTAGAAAAGAAATCTGTTATAAGTTCATTTTGTCCAGAAAAGTTCCAAGGGTTAAAGTTTATAAAAATCAGATTGGGATCATCTTTTATTTCTTTAAGTGCAAGATTTATAAATGATGTTTTACCAGAACCCCAGACACCCTCAATACCGATAACAAAACTTTCTTTACCTTGAAAAGTGGCAATGAGCTCAGCTACTTTTTTAGCGAGTGGAGCTCTACGAAGTTTATCGTCGTCCTTATCTTCAATTGGGTAATCTGGCATTATCATAATGGGTATTATTTTTCTTGTTCTTCAAACTCATCATATGAGCCGATTTTAGCAAAATCAATTTTGTATTTGCCGTCTGGAAGTTTATAAATAACAACAGCGTCAAGACCTATGTCTTCTAGTTTTTTATAAGTAACAACTTCTCCTTGTGGAATAGATAAGATATCTCTCAATATCCATTTACCGAGTTCTTTATTTGATTTAGACATAAGGGCTTTACCACCAGCTTGGCAGATTTTGGCACTCATAGTTTGTTTATTTGGTAACATAAGTTCAAAAGGAGTTTCTCTGTCTGGAAAGAAGTCTGGAAACTTTCTATGTATCCACGCTGGAACAGGTATATATGCCTCATCTAAATCTCTTTTTCTTCCTGCGGCGTTCCATTGATTAAGTCCACTACCTACACCAACTTCTTTTTCTTCTCCAGATCTAGTTGAATACAGTGGTAAAAATACGTGGGGGTACTCAGTTTCAATTGGAGAAAACGCAAGATCTGCGATAGCAGGTAATTCTATAGACGTCAGTCCAGCTAAAACATCAAAAGGGTCTTCAAGTATTTTTATTGAAACTTCTGTAACTGTATCTTTTATGATAAATCTCTTAAACAGAGTGTTCTTTGAAAAATTAAAAGAATACTCCTCGTGCTTATCTTTGAAAGAAACTGAGGTCTTACTTTCGTCTAGTATTTTAATACTCGCTGTATCAATAAGACGCATTGGTGTTTCTAGCACGTGCATTTTTCCTTTAGTTCTTGTAACACAGTGATACATCATCTGTTCAAGGGCGTAGATCTTCATTGTAGTTTCAATTCTCTCATTTCTTAAACGAGCAATTTCCTGTACAAGCCCTTTCATATCAAAGTCCTTAAAAGAAGAGCTTTTTGCATTAAACTCAGCAACTTTTTCCATTGTATTACCACGTTTTTCGCCAAAAGTTTTTATTCCAAAACCAATACCGTTTAATGAGGCGTCTGCAGATGTACAGTCTCTTGAGAGATTGTCAGCATTGAAACTTTTACAGAACAGATTTTCAGCTACTCTATAATCAAGATATGGTTCATCACTCTCAGAATATAGACGAGAAAGAGAGCCCATAATGGCTAACATTTTTTTGTAGTATTCTTTATTCTCTTTACTTTGGCTATCTATAAACATATAGATTTAATTCATTGCCTTTACAATGTTCTTAGCTACTTTTTCAATCACAGTAACAGTAACAGAGTTGCCGGCTTGTTTGTATAATTTACTATCAGATAGATTTTTTGGGATTTTGTATTTTTTAGGAAAGCCTTGAGCGTTCAAACACTCTTTTGGTGTTAGTTTTCTAATACCTTTTTTATCTAAAATAAGAGGCACATTATGTCCACCAGTACCCATATTTGCAGTTAATGTTGGAACAACACCTCTTTTATTCTCACGAACATATTGTCTACGCCACTGATAAACTGTATCTTTTTTTGTAATACTTTCCTTTAGTTTAGGGTAGAGAGCAGAGTTTTTATAGTAGTATTTTTCCGGCACATCAGTCTCTAAAATATCAGCAATGGTAACATTTAATTTTGTCGGTTTTGGAAACTCAAAATTATCTATAAACTTTTTATTCTTGAAACCAACGATATAAATACGCTCACGATTTTGTGGCACATTACCATAGTCAGCACTATTCATAACTTGAGATTTTATATGATAACCAAGAGCAGTTAGGGCGTCCTCAATAACCTTAAAAGTTTTCCCTCCGTCGTGGTTTTTTAAGTTTTTTACATTCTCCAAAAGAAAACCCATAGGTTTTTTTTCTTTAAGTATTTTTACTATATTCAAAAACTGGTTTCCTCTCTCAGTGTCTTCAAATCCTTTTCTGTATCCGGCTATAGAAAAAGGCTGACAAGGAAATCCTGCCAAAAGAAAATCAAAATTAGGTAGACTTGAAGGTTTTATAGCACCAATATCTCCAACAGTTAGAGGTACAGTATTAAAATTAAGATCAAAAGTTATCTTACAAGCAGGCTCAATATCGTTTGAAAAAACAGTCTGAAAACCAGCGTTTTCAAATCCAAGTCTTATTCCTCCTATGCCAGCATAAAGATCTAATGTCTTTAGGTGTACCTTATTCTTCATAAGAGTTATTATATCAAAAAAATACTCTAAAAACTACGCTGTTCTGCACATACAAGAGTATGCGATAGAGTGTCAAATACTAGTCAATTATGTTTTTGCTCATCATCTCAGACAAAGCCTTAAGTTTTTGATAGAAAGGGCTCAAATATCGTTCGTATCTTTCTTTATCAAACTTACTGCACATATCATCTAAGGCACTGTCTAATTTTGGTTTCATTTGCTTGAGTACCCAAGAGGCATATTCTTCTTTTCCTTTTTCAATGTTGCTAAAGCGTGCTCTCACTAATAAATCATAGATAACAATACCAGATATAACAGCAAACGGTGTAAGGGCTATAGTCTTAAAACTCCACTGATCAGCCGGTGGTAAATGGGTAAAAAAGTATTGTAAAAAAATAAAAGACGCTACAACAAGTATTAAATTATATTTTCTATAAAAACTATTTTGCATAGAGATTTTGGTTAATAATAAAACCTCTATGTGTGGTTAAAAACTAAATAAGCACCACTGAGAGAGGTGCTGACAAACCAATAGCCCTAGAGCTGTTGATTATGTTTCCTCAAACAATGGTGCTTATTTAGCACGTAATCAACAGTAAAAGACGTCGGTCTTTTAGGGTGCGATATTGGTTTGTCAGCGAAGTCATTATAGCAAAATTGACCCATAATTGAAATAGTAAGTGCGAGAAAAATTGACACAGATATTTATTATTGTTGTATTTATATTTTATTAAAAAATACTTTCCTTAATAATTCTTTTATATAAGCATAACTACTTTGCACTTCACTAATGCATAAATACTATGTACTCTTATCCTTCAAAATACTCAATTTTATGTTGATACGTATAGGTATTACGTGATATACTGTACCTGTACAGAGATGTACTGGGATCGTTATTAACCGGATTGAAGAGATGTGTTTTAACAAACAAAGCTCTTTTCAAAAAATCTTCAATCAAAGATAACCCAGTAAGTAGGCTGAAATATGACCCTACTGACTAGATGTAATTACAACCACATACCTTGTATGTTTAAGTAAGTACATAAACAAATAAATTGCTCAACCGGATACCGGACGAGCCTGTGGCGTAGATTTTTCTACTGCTCACAGACCACCTTTCAGGTGTAATTTATTTTTTATGATTTACTCAAGCATATAAAAACTAAAGCGACCTGAAATGGTCGCTTTTTTGTTTGTTCTGAAATGTCTATTTAATAAAGAGATATTTCAGAGCTAAGAAATTGGCTCTGAACTTATGATAGACATTAACCGTTCAAAATTATCTGACCAAGATATCACAGACCTTTCAGGTCTCTTTGATATGTTTGCAATGTTTGATTTTGAAGATACTCAAAAAGTATCACGTCTCTCACAGGAAATTGGTAAAGACTTCTCTTCGGTTAAGGGGAAGTCTTTACCAGCGTCTTGTGATCAAGACAAAACAAACGAATTAGAAAATCCTTCTTCTAAGGGCACAGAAGTAAAACGGCTCTTATAAAATCTTTGAAATTGGCTCATATTCAAAGGCAAAACAAGGATACTTCAGGTGCAAATGTGAAAGCTGGGAAAATGGTTGTCCAGACTTACCACCCAGCCGTCTGATTTGTACCGGATGTATTCAGATAAAAACTAAAGATATAAAAAGAAAAGTGAACTGCCGAGTTTTTATAAAACTAGCTTTTCTTAAGGGGGTCATTAGTTGGTTATCATATTCTAATTCCATACAAGAGCACCAAATTAGTCATTTGTTACTCTTACCAACATTCACTTATAGATATTTATCATAAGGGGAAGTCTGGATTATTATCAAAAAATGTTAGAATAGTATTTATGAAAGGCTCAAACATAAACAATTGTGTTTTATATTGCCGAGTATCTTCAAAAGAACAAGAAGAAACTGGGTACTCTCTTCCTTCACAGGAAAAGCTCTTAAAAGAATATGCAGAACGTAGAAATAATTTTACTGTTGTAAAAGTTTTCTCTGTTGCTGAAAGTGCTAGTGGCTCAAAGCAAAGAAAAGTGTTTGCTGAAATGATGTCATTTATATCAAAGCACGATATAAAAAATCTAGTAGTAGAAAAAGTTGATCGCCTTACTCGCAACCTAAAAGAGGCTGTATTTGCTAATGATTGGTTAGATGAAGACAAGGAAAGAAAAATACATTTCGTAAAACAAAACCTAGTATTACACGTAGGTGCTAAGTCAGACGAAAAGTTTCGCTGGGATATTGAAATTGTTTTAGCTAAGAAGTTTATATCAAACCTCTCAGAAGAAGTACGAAAGGGTCAAGCTGAAAAATTAGCTCAAGGTTGGCTACCTACAACACCTCCAATTGGATACAAAACTATTGGAGAAAAAGGGCACAAGATACACGTAATAGATACTAATTTCTCTGGTTTTATTAAGAAGGCTTTTGAAATGTATGCTAGTGGTAATTATTCAATGGAGGCACTGAGACAACAACTCTACAAAGAGGGCTTTAGAACTCGTAATGGTAATAAACCAGCAAAAAGTGCAATTGAAAATCTACTTAACGAAGTATTTTATTATGGTGCTATGAAATGGAACGGAGTACTTTATAAGGACGGCAAACAAGAGCCAATAATTACAAAAGAATTATTTGATAAAGCTCAAGAGGTACGCCAGAGACATCTAGCACCAACTTACAGCCGGCATAACTTCCAATTTAAGAAACTAATGAAGTGTGGCGAATGTAATGGCACAATCACAGCTGAAGTACAGAAAGGCATAGTGTACTACCATTGTAGCCACTATAACGATTGCACTCAAAAACCATATACACCAGAGAAAGAGATTGAAGAACAACTCTTTGGAGTATTCAAGTTTTTTGAGAACATAACACCAGAAGAGGCTGAGGCTATTAAGGAGAAAATTAAAGCAAACCACGCTCAAGAAATTACTTACAAGGAAAATACTCTTAAATCTCTCAACGCTCGCTATTTACAGCTACAGAGCCGATTAGACATACTCTATAACGACAGATTAGATCAGAAGATTACTACAGATAGCTGGGAGAAGAAACAGAGCGAAATAAATAAAGAACAGGAAAATATCCTTGAACAAATTGAGAGAATTAAAAATGTTGAGACGAAGTACTTTGAGATATGGTTGAACATCTTAGACCTTGCACACAGAGCAAAAGAAATATATGAAAAAAGAAGTCCGGAAGAACGCCGAACACTTTTATCTCATATTTTTCTGAACTTAACTTTAACTGACAAAAAAGTCATACCTACATTGAAGAAACCAGTTGAAGTGCTTGCTCAACGTGTCCAAGAGAAAATAGACGCTCAAAAGATTTTCGAACAGAAGAAAACCGTTGCTATAAAACGACAAAAGAGCTCTTACGAGCCCCTTTGTCCTTCTTTGCTCCCCCGGTAGGGATCGAACCTACGACCAATCGATTAACAGTCGATTGCTCTACCGCTGAGCTACAGGGGAATGTTTTATTCCCCACTATAATTTATAGGGGCAATCAACTGTAAAAGTCGATCTCCTTACAGGAGCTGTACACCTTTTGGATATTAGTAAAATATCTCAAAAGGTCTTGCGAAATGGATTTACCATTTCTCACTCCACCGCTAAACTATAAAGGGGGATGAATTTGCCTTATATAGGATAACCGAAGCTAAACTACATAAGACTTATCCAATTAGTTCTTAATTAAAAGAACTCCGTCTATTATACCAATTTATTTTTTCTCTGCAACTAAATTTAATTTTAAAATATGATTTTTAATATTTGACTTTTAATATTAAATATTGTATTATGTATACAAACATATAGAAAAAATGAGAACATTTGAAAAAGTATTTACCACAGAAAAAAAGTTATGGATTCCTGAAAATACAGAGAAATTTATAAGAGAATCTGAAACAAAGTTTGAAAGCATCGAATCATACTTAAAAATGAGACCCAGGGTTTTATTACCTCTAGAAACAGAGAAATCTGTTGTAGTATGCAAAATAAACAAGCAAATAAATTTTAATGATTCCGTTGAATTTATTGAATCAGAGAAAGGTATTTTCCCTAATGCAGAAGGTCTTACTATTGCAAAATTTTTACTAAGAGGAAAGGTTCCTGAAAATAAAGCTGTTTATGGTTTTGATAAAAAAGAAAATCTTTGGGACCCTTGGCAAGAAGAGAGTTTATTTATTCCTTTTATAAGCAACAAAAAAACCAATTTTTATTTCGGATTATCTTCTTTTTCTAAAACATCATTTTCTGCAAAAACAGAAGGATCTTATCTTATTTATTTTTCGAATTAAAAACAAAGGTTGTCATATATAGTATGACAACCTTTTATTATTTTTGATTATTTCTTCACTTCCAATTTTTTGAAACAATCTTCACATCTACATCCGTGAGGAGCGATGAATTCTTCAAAATACTCCTTCCCATAGTCATAAAAAAACTCTTCCTCTTCTTTGATGTTCTTGATAGCTTTTACAAATACGCGCGCAGAGATTATTTCTACTTCACAGTTTGGATAACATGCATGATTAATATATCTTGCAGTATTATTGTGGTCTTTACCATCAATAGTGATTTTATTATTAACTTCAAAAAGATATTTTGTTGTATTATCTTCAACTTCAGCATTAGGACGACGTTCGCCGGTATATTCAATAATCCAAGTTCCCTTCTTTATTGGTTCTGTTGCGAATAGTCCGAGACCTGATTTTGAACGCTTCACTTTGTATGCTGTTTTTGGTAATACTGTTGGGATTTTTGCCATAGGTACAGATTATATCACAAAATATATTCGATAATAAATTGATTAAAATGTGATACTATATTCTTATGAAAATTCACCGCTTCATTACCAAAAACTATAAAAAAGAAGGAAATATTATATTTATCTTGGATGAAAATATTATTCATCAAATAAAACAAGTTCTTAAAATAATTCCGGGAGAACAAATAAAGCTTATAGACTCAGAAGCTCTTACAGAAACTCTTATCCTTATTAAACAAATAGACAAGAAAGAAATACGCGGAGATATTATTTCTACAGAAAAGATAGAGGGAGAATTTGGAGGGACTCTTGCTTGTGCAATATTAAAAGGTGACCATTTTGATCTGGTAGTAGAAAAATCAACAGAGCTTGGAATACAGAAAATCATACCCTTGATCACAGATAGAGTTATAAAGAAATCTATAAATAAAGAAAGACTCCAAAAAATAGCCACAGAAGCAAGTGAACAATCAGGAAGAATAAGTGTCCCAGAAATTACAGAACCACAAAAACTAAAAGATTTTCTTGAAGAAAATAAAGGTAAGAAAATTTATTTTGCTCATATAAGTGAAAAAGAGCAAACAAATCTAGATAAAGAAAGTATTGTCTGTGTGGGACCTGAAGGAGGATGGACCGATGGCGAAATATCTTTATTTGAAGAACATAATGGAATCCCCTTATCTCTTGGAAAAAATGTCCTAAGAGCTGAAACAGCAGCCATTGTAGCTAGCTTTAAAATGCAATAACAAATATGAATATAGCACACTCAATCATTCTCGGCATAGTAGAAGGCTTTACAGAATTCCTTCCTATTTCATCTACTGGACACCTAATCATTGCAAGTAAAATACTCGGCATAGCAGATAGTAACTTCTTATCAAGTTTTGAAATAATAATTCAACTCGGAGCAATACTTGCTGTTATAACACTATTTTTCAAAGAACTTTGGGGTAAATGGGATATTATTAAAAAAGTCTTTATAGCATTCATTCCCACTATAGTAATAGGACTCACAGCATATAGTTTTGTCAAAAAATATTTAATAGGAAATATTACTCTTGTTCTCTGGTCACTTCTTATTGGCGGAATTATCATTGTACTTTTTGAAAAATATTTTAAAAGTGATGATAATACAAAAAATATAAATTTTAAAAATGCATTTTGGCTTGGAGTATTCCAAACACTCGCATTCATTCCTGGAGTATCACGTTCTGGAGCAACTATTATTGGTGGAATAGCGTTGGGCTTAGAAAAAAAAGCTGTAGTGCTGTTTAGTTTCTTCTTGGCTATCCCTACAATGTTCGCTGCGAGCGCTCTTGATATATATAAAAGCAATTTTAGTTTTACAAATAAGGAAGTATTAATTATAAGTATAGGATTCATAACAGCATACATTACAGCCATAATTGCAATGAAAAGCTTTCTAAAATTTATACAAAATAATTCATTTACATCGTTTGGTATCTATAGAATTATTATAGGGATTATCGGACTTATGATTTTATATTTCTAAACAAAGATTCGCAAATAAAAAGCCTGAGTTATTACTCAGGCTTTTTCTTAAAAATGTTCATCAGGAACTTTTCTGTAAGAAATTTTTGGGCCACTTTTCTCTTTTTCTGGAAGAGTTTCTAAAACTCCCCAATTAAAGACAATGAGCCCAACGTTCTTTGGAGGATTGTTTACATCCTTTGGTGGAGTTACAGGCTTGTAACCTTTTTTAGTTACCTCTACCCAAGCAGCCTCTACCCAATGAGCTTTTTTAACTTTAAAAAATTCGGCATTAGACTGACCAGAGGAATTTGATCCTCCTACTGGCAATCTTACAAACAAGTTGTAAATGCGAGCAGTGTCACCATTCTCCTTCACTTCAAAGAATGAAGGAAGTATTGGGTACATTGGACGTTTCAATGTATTATCAATATCGACAGCTTCAATAGATAATTCCATAATTCCGCGAATACGGTCATCTTTTGGACGAGGACGTTCTTGACCAAACACTACCGAACATGTCGATAATAGTAAGGCTAAAATAATTAACTTGGTTTTCATTTTTTTATTTTTGTTTGTACGTTTTTTGTTATTATATAAATAAAGTTCATATTTGTCAATAACGCTCGGACATATCTCCTAAAAAACACAAAAATATTCTGCTGAATATTTTCTCCTTCCGCCACCAGTCGCGGCTTTAGAGGTCTTTCAGGATATATATCCTCGCTTAGTAATTAATACAAAAAAATACCACAAAAACAAAAAGAGTAGCTCTTATGCTACTCTTTTTGTTGATACATAATATAAATTTAGAACAAATGGAGTATATCTCTCACAGTTACAAAAACCATAAGTAATATAAGAATAAGGAATCCTGACCCATTAATAATCCCAAGAACTTTAGTAGGAATTTTCTTTCGTGTTATAGCCTCCCCTAAAACCATAACCAACCTACCACCATCTAAAGCTGGAAAAGGAATCAAGTTCATAACAGCAAGATTTATAGATATGAGAGCTGCAAAAGATATAATATACCCAAGACCAAATTGTTTTGCGTCTTTTACCGAAGATATAATACCAAGAGGTCCAGATACTTCCGTTTGAACTTTCTTTGTTCTAAAAGGACTAGCTACTATATCGACAAAAGCTTTTATTGTTTGATTGAAAAGTATTACAGACTGCCTTGCACCCATCACGATTGATTTACCAATAGGATCTTTCTGTAGAGAAACTCTATCGAGAGAGACACCCACAAGAGGAACATTCTTGTCGATAATTGGTTCAAGAATTACAGAAACTTCATTTCCTTTTCTATCTAAAACAACATTTATTTTTTGACTCTTGTGAGCACGAATGAAGGCTTGAACATCTTCTGTTGATTCTGGATTTAGAGTATCATTACCGACGAACATCTTATTAATAGTATCACCTGGAACTATTCCTGCTTTCTGTGCTGGAAAATCAGCTCTAACAGCAGTCACCAATATTTTCGCATTAGGATCGTTTTTCCCAGCTGAAGCAAGAAGTCCTACAGAAAAAGATATTGAAAAAAGTATAGCAGCAAGAAGGATATTGAAAAATACACCAGCAATAAGAACTAGTGATTTCTTCCACCATGTCTGATTTGCAAAACTTCTATTATTAACAACTCCATCTTCTTCTCCATTTTCTCCAGGCATTTTTACATATCCACCAAAAGGAAAAAGATTGAAGCAATAGAGAGTCTCGCCTATTTGTTTTTTCCAAAGAGTTGGCCCAAAACCAAAAGCGAATTCATCTACTTGAATTTTGAAAAGTTTAGCAACTAGAAAATGTCCCAATTCATGGAACATAACCAATACAAAGATAATAAGTATAAATATAAGAGTACTCATATTTATTGATTAAGGACTTCGTCTTCTTTTTTCTTAAAAATTCCTTCTAGAGAATTGTTAACCTCATCAACACATTTTTGAATATCTTCTACAAGTCTATAACGCTCGTCTTCACTGATATCACCGTCTTTTTCAGCTTTCTTTACGTCGTCCATAATACCTTCGCGGATTTTTCTTGCACTAATACGAGCTTCTTCTAATTTTTCTTTTAGAATCTTTACAAGTCTTTGACGATTTTCTGTTGTAAGCACTGGGAAATGGGCGCGGAGTCCAGCATCATCCACAGATACAGAAAGACCTAGATTCGCAGCAGCAATAGCTCTTTCGATGTCTTTTATTTGATTTTTGTCCCATGGAGCAATACGGAGTGTACGAGCATCCTCAACATTAACTGAAGCAACATTTTTGATTGGCATCTTACTTCCATAAGACTCAACAAAAACACTATCAAGCAATAGTGGAGTTGCTCTGCCTGTGTGAACCTGACTAAATTCTTTTTCGAGCCAAGACATTGCACCTTGTAATAATTCTTTTGTTTCTGAAATCGTTATCATATGTAAAAAGTATACTAGAAAACCCTGATTATGCAATTATATCTTTGGTAATGTGTAAGCTAAAAATTCTAAAATAATTTTAGGAGAAGACCCTCGTGTATTTACAAGAGGTCTTAGGAAATTATAATTCTCCAAAATACTCTTGTCTAAAGAATTTGAATCTCTGAGTATTTGCATAAATGAATCATACATACCACCGACAAGAGACCTTGTAGAATCATTATCTTCATTATTCTTCAAGAATTTTTCAACAAAAGAAATTCTCTCTGGCAAAGTCATACTAAGGAATTTTTCTTCATCTTTTATATTTTTCTCTTCTGTAGTATTTTCAATAGTTTGAAATCTCGATAATAGAGTACTGAATAATTCTTTTTTATTAGGTATAACCAATACGAAAATATAATTATCTTTTGGTTCTTCAAAAAGTTTTAAGAGGGCATTTTGTGCTTCTGATTGTATTGTAGATACAGACAGTATATACACATTGTTTTCTGTTGACTCTTTCTCTGATGAAGTTATCTTAAGTGTGCGCGCATCATCAATACCAAAAGTACCGAAAGTCTGTATAGAAAAAGAATATTCTCCCAAATTTTTAAAATATGAAAGAAGGGAAGTCATATCTCCTTCATATATATATGAACCAGGAATAATGTTTTGCATATTTATGCTTTAGAATTAATAGCTTTCTTGTATGTATCTAAATGCTCGAGAGCTTCACCTGTACCCTCTGCAACACAATACAATGCCCTTTCTGAGAGTTTTGCTTTAACACCTGTTCTTCTATATACAAGTTCTGGGAAATTGCGAAGCTGTGAAGTCCCACCTGTCATAATAATACCGTGATCAATAATATCTGAAGCGAGTTCTGGAGGAATTTCTGAAAGAACATCTTTGATTGCGTTAATCATGGTGCGAAGTTCGTTATCTATTGCATTTGTAATTTCATTCATTGAGATAGTAATAGTCTTAGGAAGACCTTCTATATAATCTCTTCCTTTTACATCTCTTGTTTCATCAACATCACTTGGCAGTGCTGAACCAATAGTTATTTTTATTTCTTCGGCGGTTTTATCTCCAATGGCAAGATTATAAGTCTTCTTCATGTAGTCAGTAATAGATTGGTCGAGTTTGTTTCCAGCACATTTTACAGAAGTACAAGCAACAATACCACCAAGAGAAATAACAGCCACATCTGTAGTGCCACCTCCAATATCTACAACCATATATCCTTTTGATTCGTGAATAGGAATACCAGCTCCAATAGCGGCAAGAATTGGCTCTTTTACAACATAAGCATTACGAGCACCTGCGCGAATAGCAGCTTCGATAACAGCACGGCGTTCGGTACCAGTCACACCAGCAGGTACAGATATAAGAACATCTGGCTTAACAATGCTCCATTTTTTGAGAGCTTTAGTTATAAAATACCTGAGCATTGCTTCGGTAACACGATAGTCTGCAATAACACCATCTTTCATTGGGCGATAAGCCATTATTGTGTCTGGAGTCTTACCTATCATATCTTTAGCCTCATTACCAATAGCAAGAATTCTGTTATCTTGAAGAGATACAGCTACAACAGAAGGTTCATTTACTACAATTCCCTTTCCCGGCACAAAAACGAGAGTATTTGCAGTACCCAAATCAATTCCAATTTTTTTAGAGAAAAAGCTCATAAATATCAAAGTATTATAACATATTATTTATATAAAAAAGAGCCCTTAGGCTCTTAGATTAAATCTTTTAACTCGTCTATATTTACCTTTTTGATAAACAAAAAGAGAAAAATGGTCAAAACTTTGTGAATAAACACTTAATTGAAAATTATTTTTAATATACTTAAAAAGTGTTTCGAACTTTGTCTCATCAAACTCTTTTGCAAGAGTTATATGAGGTTGTACTATTGGCTCATGTTTATTAAGAATAATTTCTGGGAAATTTTCCTTAACCAATTTACACAAAGAAATAGAAACTTCTTTCATCTTTTCAGATTCCACATTCCAAAAAATTAATTTTCCTTTAAAAGAATTAATTCCTCTAATTGAAAAAACTGTTTTATTTTGTGTTTTTGCAAATTCTTCCAAAAGTTCTACAAGCTTTTCTTCTTTAGAAAAACTTATTTTCTTCTTTAGAAAAATTTTAAGCCAAAAATTTTTAATAATTTCTTTTAAAGGTAAAAAGAGGTGAAAAGATGCCTTTAATTTAATGTGTGGTGGGATTTTTTTATGCACGTCTTTTACACCCCATAGATTAAAATTCTCTTCTAACTTTTTGGTTAATTCTTGTACGGGATTATTTGAATAATCTACAAGATAATCATCGTACTCATACAATATTAAATATTTTCTTTTCATTTTATTCTTTTTTAAAAAGTTTACAGTAATTCGGGTTTTTTGCAATCTATTTACAAAAAACCCATAAAATCGTATTCTTTATAAAAAATAATATGAAGAAAATAATGCTTGATTTACTTTATTTTTGGAGAAAATTAGTAAAAGACATAGTAGTGTCAAAAAAGGGAGAAGTATATGGAGTAGTAAAAATAAGAAAACAGAATTTTGAGGTAAATATTATACCCATGGGAACCGATATACATAGACCCACAAAAAAGTCTTTAAGAGGTCCTACTATTTCAGAATTAAACATTATCATAAAATATTTTTGGTGTATTTTTTATAAAGAAAAATTAATTTTTTTCTCACAACCAACAAATTTTAGATATAATTTTTTTATCATAAGAACAACACCTGCGCCAAATTTATCTATTAAAAAAGAAATTGAAGAATCTTCTGAGTTAGAATTGGACAAAAAATATTCTTTAGAAAATTTTATTGAGATAAAAAGAAAAATATTTAAAGAAAAAACACTGACTCCAAAAACGTATGAAGTTTTAATTGAACCTCTTTAGCCTCCTTTTTGGAGGCTTTTCTTTTCTTTTTAAGACTTTTATCGCATACTAGAATAATGGTAGAAAATTGCAACATACAAGATATTTTTAATCTGGCTCGTCATATAAATAATGACGATAAAGAACTAATCACAAAAGCATACGACTTTGCAGAAAAAGCCCATGACGGACAAATACGTGGTTCTGGTGAGCCGTATTTCACACACGTATTTGCAGTAGCAAAAAACCTCGCGGAATTTAATATGGATGCTCGAACTATCGCCGCAGGTCTTATGCACGACGTCCTCGAAGACACAGATATTACAGAAGAAGAAATGGAGAAAGAATTCGGTAAAGAAATTGTCTTTCTAGTAAATGGGGTCACAAAACTTGGTAAATTAAAATACCAAGGCCGTGAACGTCACGTAGAAAGTATGCGCAAATTCTTTATTGCTATGGCGGAAGACATAAGAGTACTTATGATAAAGCTTGCCGACCGTCTACACAATGTATCAACACTCGAAGGTGTTCGCCCTGAAAAAAGAGAGCGTATAGCAAAAGAAACTCTAGAAGTGCACGCGGCTCTTGCTGGCCGTCTTGGTATGGGTAAACTCAAAGGTCTTCTTGAAGACTACTCATTTAAATATGCACTTCCAAAAGAATGGAGTGAGACTGACAAATTGGTAAAAGAAAATGTTGGTGACGCTCAAAAAAGTCTAGAATCAGTAAGGAAAGATCTGGATGAAGCGCTTAAAACTTTCAATATACAAGAATATAAACTCGATCAAAGAGTCAAACATCATTACAGTCTGTACCAAAAACTAAAGAAGTATAAAGGCGACAAAACAAAAGTATATGACATTGTTGCACTTCGTGTTCAAGTCTCAAATATTGCTGACTGTTATCAAGTGTTTGGTATTGTTCATGGACTATGGAAGCCAATACCTGGACGTATAAAAGACTATATAGCTCTACCAAAACCAAACGGATACCAATCACTCCACACAACAGTGGCTACAGAGTACGGTGTAGCTGAAATACAAATAAGAACATTTGGCATGCACCAAGAAGCAGACTTTGGTATTGCGTCTCACTTGATGTACAAAGAAAATGGCGGAAGTGGCCAACAACTCCGTACTCCAAAAAAATTGGAGTGGATAAACGACTTGAAAGAACTACAAAAAATTGTTTCTGAACCAGGAAGTTTCTTAGAAGAACTACGAATGGATTTTTTTAAAAATAGAATATTTATTTTTACTCCAAAAGGAGATGTTATAGATCTTCCAGAAGATTCTTGTCCTATTGATGTTGCGTATACTATCCACTCAGGTCTTGGAAATATGACTACAGGAGCAAAAGTAAATGGAAAACTTTCACCTCTCGATATAAAACTCAAAAATGGAGATTTAGTAGAAATTATGACTGGAAAAAACGGTAAACCTGCAAGTAAATGGCTTGATTATGTTAAAACAACAATGGCAAAAAAACACATAAAATTATACCTTGCAGAACACGGTGGATTTATTGATAGATTTAAGTATAAAAATAATTAAATTTGATATTTTTTTAAAAGACATTATTTTTTAATTGACTAAAACAATGCTTTTACATAAAATTTAAAAGGAGTCACCTAAGCTAGAATATAAAGCTGTTGGCAGAGATCAGAGCACCCCATACTCACAGAGTTGGGGTGATTCTTTTTTAATACTAAAAAATACAGCGCAACCCTTCTGATTGCACTGTATTTTAATTTATTTATTATAATGAGAAATTTTTTAAATTATACAAATCTGGATCTTCTTCAGCTTCTTTTACTTCTTCTTTTGATCTATCATCCAAAAAAGACATTTCCCCTTCTAAATCTTTTTCAATATCTTGATGTTCTTCACTAAGAGATTCTTTTTGTTCTTCTATTTGTCTTTGTTTCTCTTCTCTCATTTCAATATAATTATTCATCATATCGTCAGGTCTCTTAATCCCATTCTCGTTTGATTTCAAAGAATCAAGGATTGTCTTAAGATCATCATTTGAGAAAAAGTCGATTGTGATCTTCCCTCCTACATCACCCTTTTGGATATGAACACGAGTACCGAGAGTCTCTTGAAGCATTTCTTCTATCTCTGTCATTTCAGGGTCAGGCATATATTCTTTCTTGCGAACCTTATCATAAGCAATCTTACGAGCAATACGCTCAGCTTCACGAACAGTAATTTTGCGAATTACAATCTCTTTGAAAAGAACCATTTGTTCTTCTGGACGGCCAGAGAGCATAAGTATAGGACGAGTATGCCCTTCAGAAATTTTTCCAGCAGAAAGTCCATTTAAAATTTCTTCTGGAAGAGCAAGAAGTCTAAGAGTGTTTGAAACATATTCACGACTCTTGCCCATTTTCGCTCCTATTTGACTGTGAGTGAATTTGAATTCTTCAGCAAGTTTATGAAAAGCTCTTGCACGTTCTACAGCATTCAGATCTTCGCGTTGAAGGTTCTCAATAATAGCAAGCTCAAGCTTTGCCATATTATCATCTCCAATACGTATCACCACAGGTACTTGTGTAAGTCCTGCAAGCTTTGAGGCACGGAGGCGACGTTCTCCAGCAATAAGTTCATACTCTGTAGTCATTCCTCCATCATCTAAATCTTTCTCTACACGAGAAACTGTGAGGGGCTGAAGTATTCCATATGTACGAATTGAGTCAGCAAGATCTTTTAATTTTGCTTCTTCGAATTCACGACGAGGTTGAAATGGATTTGGTTTGATGCGATCTACATCTATCCAGAAAATTGAGTTTGAATACAGTTGTGACATAGGAATAGTATAGCGTATTTTCTCTTCTTAAAAAATGTTGAATTTGTGGGGATTTTTGGTATACTGTGAAAGTTAGCCGGAGTGGCGGAATGGTAGACGCACTCGACTCAAAATCGAGTATTCGCAAGGATGTGGAGGTTCGAGTCCTCTCTCCGGCACAATTTATGAACTTCCTATTTTGGGACACTAAGAACAAAAAAATAAAAAGAGCTCAAAAAGTTTTTGAAGAATTAGAATTAAAAATTAAAACTTCAGAGTCTATTTTGAATATTGGCTGTGGAAAAGGATATTTGGAAAATATAATTTTAAATAAATACAACCCAAAGATTACTGGCGTTGATGTTGAAAATTTCAAAGAGTATCCAAGTAATTTATTAATTGGAGATATAGAAGATATAGATTTTCAAGACAATAAGTTTGATTTAATTATTTTCTCACTGTCGCTACATCACACAAATAATCCAGAGAAATCTCTCATAAGAGCAAAAAATCTTTTGAAAGATGACGGACTACTATTTATATTAGAAATTGCCCCACAAAATAATTTCTTGAAGAATATCTTATTTAGAGCAAGAATATTGTGCCCTACAAGAAAACATATTTGGACAAAAGAATATTTAATATCCCTAATTCAAAAAGCAGGTTTAATTATTACAAAGATAAAAGATACCCCATTACAACGTGTTATGATTTTTATAAAAAAATAAAAACCCGCAATCAAATTATTGAAATACGAGTTTAATTGTTTTTAATAAGCAAAAATAATTTCTGGTAAATCCGTAGGATAACTAGAAATTATAAACCACGAAAGACAGATAGGAATAGAACCTATTAATATTAATCCTAACTGTACAAATAATAATTCTAAAGTCAGTCGAGCTGTTGGTTTTGAATATCCAAATAGAAAATATCTAAAGCTTTTTGGAGAAACAAACTTTGATCTGAGTCTGCTAGAATTAAAAATTGTTTTTGGATAATATTTTAAAATTTGGTGTTTTCCAAATCTATTACAATTCAACATTAACAATTCTATTTCTTCAAAACTTTTATTCTCATTTTCAAGAATTAACTCTTTAAGCTGATAAGCATAAAATACAGTTATTGTTTCATGATACTTCATATAACAAAGTTCAGCAGGATAGATTGATCCTCTGCGTATTAAACCACATTTTATTTTTTGTAATGCTGTATAAAAATTATTTTCATAATATATATACCACAAAGCAATTATTAAATGTGTCTGATGATTCCATTCTGAGCCAGATAAATTAAATAGTTCGAAGTCACTAACTAATTTTTTTGTATTCATTTTATTTTAATTTTTTGTCACTATATCAATAATATAGTATACTGTCAAACATGGATTTTCTTCCGAAAATTATCACTATAGTAGGACCAACGGCTTCAGGTAAGACTGGTTTTTCTATATGGCTCGCAAAAGAATTAGAAAAATCAGATCTCCGCGCAGAAATAATTTCAGCAGATTCTCGCCAAGTATATATTGGCCTTGATATTGGTACAGGCAAAGTAACTAAAGAAGAGATGTGTGGTATTCCCCATCACATGCTTGATGTGTGTGATCCAAAAGACATCTACAGCGTCGCAGAATTTGTCGCAAATGCAGAAAAGTGTATTAAAGAAATTATTGACCGTGGAAATATTCCAATCATTGTTGGAGGGACGGGTTTCTATATCGACACACTCGTTCGCGGAATTTCACTTCCGAACGTTCCAAAAAATGAAGAATTAAGAAAAGAATTAGAATCAAAATCAAAAGAAGAATTGTTTGAAATGCTTTTGAAATTGGATGACAATCGTGCACAAGATATCGACAAAGACAACAAGGTGCGTCTTATTCGTGCAATAGAGATCGCAAATACTCTCGGTAATGTTCCTGAAATAAGAGCAAATACAAAATACAATTCCCTTTTTATAGGAATAAATCCTGGAGATGAAATACTACAAAAAAATATTCACACTCGCCTATTACAAAGACTTGATGATGGAATGGTAACTGAAGCAGAAAATCTCCACACAACAGGACTATCATATGAGCGCATGAGAGAACTTGGACTAGAATATAGTTTTCTTGCGGATTATTTAGAGGAAAAAACAAATTACGAAGAATTCGTATCACTTTTAAATACTGCAATATGGCAATATGCCCGCCGCCAAAAAACTTGGTTCAAGAGGAATCAGGAAATAAGTTGGATTAATCCAAAGAATGAGAAAGAGATTGAGGAAATAAAGAATAAAGTTTTAGAATTTTTAAAATAAAGAAATTTGTGGTATATTTTCCAAACACGGGCGATTAGTTTAGTGGTAGAACGAAGGTCTCCAAAACCTTTGGTGAGGGTTCGATTCCTTCATCGCCCGCAGTCAAAAAGACAGCTTCGGCTGTTTTTTTGTTGGGCGATAACGAGCAAGCTGCTTTGCTCGTGTGGAGAAACGTCTACAGGTATCCATATATTGCCTTTATGGATTATCGAAAAGCTTTTCATTATTATTTGTAATCAAATAATTGAAAAGGTATACTGTTCCAGTAAGGAAAGATTCCTTCATTTAAATTTATGGAAAACAAAATTACTAAAAACACACTAGAAATAGCTAGAGAATTCTTAGGAAAAAAAGTTTCTGTTGTTTTTGATAGACCTTTAGGTAGTAAGCACCCAAAACACGGTTTTGTTTATGAAGTAAATTATGGATATATTCCAAATGTATTTGCGTCAGATGGTGAAGAATTAGATGTTTATTACTTAGGCACAGATGAATCTTTAGAGGGCGCAGAAGGTATCGTTATTGCAATTATTCACAGAGAAAATGATGACGATGATAAACTTGTGGTAACACAAGAAGGAAAACAAATGACTGATGAAGAAATTTTAACTTCTGTAAATTTTCAAGAAAAATATTTTAAATCAAAAGTAATACGAATTTAAAAAACCTCACACATGTGAGGTTTTTTAAATTCTGTACTTTATTTCAAAAGAAAACGTAGAGTAGAAACTAGACGAATCTTTTTGTATTCAGGAGAACCTGGGTCCTTATCTGTTATATCAAACACTCCTTGATTTCCTCTTGTAACACTTCCTACAGTTGATCCTGCATTAAGTGCAAATTGAGATGCTGTATCGCGAGCATTTTTAATAGCTTCAGCAAGCATGTCTGGCTTAATACTGTTCAAATCTGAAAATTCAAATGATATAGAATTTTGATTTAAAACAACACCTCTTTTTACCAAAAGCAGTGTTTCATTTGAAGCTTGTTTTGCTAGGTCAACCTTTTTTGTATAAACAGAAATTTGGTTTGTAGAGTTGTATCTAAATGCTGCGTCCTTGTATGTATCTTGGTAGATATTCACCGGAGCGATATTTATCTCAGAATCTTCAAAACCTTTTTCTTTTAAGAAAGCTTTAATAGCGACAATATTCTTTTCTATATCAGAATAAAGAGAATCAATATTATTTGACTTAACTTCAAAGTTCAAAGACCATATAGCAGTGTCTGCTTTTACAATCTTTTCTGACAAACCTTTTACTTCAACATAAGACCCTTGTTTAGAAAAATCTTTTGCCGCAAAGAAGAATCCAACAGAGAATAATGCGAAAGCAATTCCTATAATCAATAACCCGTTACTTTTTATTTTATCCATAATATTTAGTCTAACACTATTAGTAATATAAGACTATTTTACAATACAAATTAAAAAACCTCACGTGTGTGAGGTTTTTTAATTTTAGAGTCTATTTTTTAGCTTCTTTGAAAACAACGTGCTTGCGAAGTTTCTTTGAATACTTTTTAAGTTCAATTTTGCGAGTAACACTTTTCTTATTTTTGCGTGTCCAATAAACCTCGCCGGTTTCTTTGTGTGCTATTTTTATAAGTTTATCCTGTGACATAAGTTCTTAGAGTATACTACAAAACCATTTTTTTGCAAGGATTTATTATAAAATACTTATTTAATAAAGAAAAATACCCTTACGGGTATTTAGACAGACATAAAACAGGATTCACCTCTCGCACTGCTGTGCTCGAAATCTTCACTCACTCATCGTGAGTTGCGACCCGCGGTTCAAATCCAACCCGGCATTAAAACAAAAATACCCTTACGGGTATTTTTTGTGCGCCGGGTTGGATTCGAACCAACGAAGGCCGAAGCCGACAGATTTACAGTCTGTTGTGATAGACCACTCCACCACCGACGCATTACTTATTTGTATAAGTTTTTATACTATACACTTTTTCTAAATATTTTTCAATCCACAAACAAAGAAGCCCGCCCTCAATCTATCAGCATAAAAAAGATAGTGAGAACGGGGCTTTGACGCTTGTTAGCTTGCGCTGTTGTAAGATAAATACAATGTAGTAAAAGTGAAGGATCTCAACTTTTAAGATGTAAATAATATCATTACTGTTTAAGCGTAGATTTTACAATAATACACACTCAACGATTATCGTTACGTGATAATGTATTATTTTTTGTAAAATGACTTTCTAAATTGTCTGCATATGAATTTCTTATTTTGGTTTTTATAAACGCCCTATTGGGACTTGCTTTCGCTAAAACAAAAACATTAAAACCAACTAGTGAAAAGACACTTCAGACTAAATACTGGTCAAAGAACTTGGATTAAATATACAACTATCATCTTCAAAAAGCAATATCGAGAAAAAAGGTCTAAAATGGTAGACTATATATATTATGAACATTGTTTCAGTCATTCCTATCACGAAAAATAATGCACCAGAAACTCTCACTTACTTCTCAGCAAAAGATGTCGAGCTCGGCATGCTCGTATATATACCACTCCGCAGACAAACAGTTCTCGGAATAGTTACAGAAATAAAAAAAGTTGAAACAGAAAAAAGCAGTATAAAATCTTCTCACTTCAACCTGCGAAAAATAGAAAAAATAATTGGACCGAGCCCATTCAAAAAAGAACTAATCAATACAGCAAAAATGTTGGCGCCATACTATGCGACCAATATGGGAAGCATTCTAACAAAAATTATTCCAAATGATTTTATAGAAAAAATAGAGAGCTTAAAGAAAAATGAAGATGTGGTAGTTAAGAAAACAAAAAGCGAAATATTTACTTATCAAGCTCCAAAAGAAGAACGTGAGGGATATTACAAAACTCTTGTAAGAGAATCTTTTGCAAAAAAAGAATCAGTCTTTTTTGTTGTTCCCTCTATACATCAAACAGAAATGTGGTTTGAGATATTCAAAAAAGGTATAGAGAGACATATATATGTATATTCAAGTAGTATTTCAAAAAAAGAAAAGATAAAAATGTGGGACGATATTAGGAATTCTGAATTCCCTGTTTTAGTAATAGGAACACCACAAATTATAATCTTCCAAAGAAATGATATAGGTTCAATTATTCTCGAAAGTGAGCATAATGATACTTATAATATCCGTGAAAGACCGTATTTTGATTTTAGAGAAGTGGTAAAAACTTTTGCAAAAGAACTCCATACTCCACTAATACTCGGCGGAAGAATACTCCGAATTACCACACTCGCGGAAGGAGAAAAAGCAAAGTACCAATCAATAGGCTCAAAAAACTTTAGATTTCCGGAACTCGCCAATCTAAAACTAACTCCATTAAAAAATGATTTGGATAAGTTTACTCTTTTTTCGAGACCTCTTGAGAAAGTGATTCGAGAAATACATGAGACGAAGAAACATCTCTTTATTTTTGTCGCTCGCAAAGGTATAGCGCCAATCACTCTTTGTGGTGACTGTAAAAAAACAGTCTCATGCAAAGAATGTAAAACCCCTCTTGTTCTCTACAACAAAAAAGGTAAAAGAACATATCACTGTAATGGGTGCGGATTCCAAACAGAAGCTGATATGTTTTGTGAGAATTGTTCTAGTTGGAATCTTATTCCTCTTGGTATCGGAAGCGAAAAAGTATTGGAAGAAGTAAGATCTCTCAATCAATCAACTCAAATATTTTTTGTGGATTCACAGAATACACCCACAGAACGCGACGTAAAAAAACAAATAAAAGGATTTGAAGAAAGTGAACATGGAATACTTATTGCTACAGAGAAAGCATTTGAATATTTACCAGAGAAAATAGACAAGATAGCAATTGCTTCTATTGATACATTCTTTGCACTTCCAGATTTTAGAATTAATGAAAAGATAATCAATCTCATTCTCAAACTCCAAGAACATACAGATATACCACTACTCATTCAGACTAATCATCCCGAAGAGCCACTGTTCGATCATTTTGAAAGAGGAAGTCTTCTTGAGTGGTACAAAGAAGAGATTGGAGATAGAAAGCTTCTTAATTATCCACCATACGGAGTGCTTCTTACAATAGAATCAAGAGGCAACAAAGTTCAAACACAAAAACAAAGAAATGAATTGGACGAAATACTCCATATATATAGACCAAGCATTATTACCAAGAAAATAGGAGTAAAAGATGAATACATAACCCACGCTCTTATGAAATTAAAACTTGAAGAATGGCCAGAATACAGTATTAAAGAAGATATTTCAGATATTCAGAAATTAATAAGCAATTTACCTCCTTATTTTACAGTCTATATAAATAGAGAATATTTACCCTAAAATACTCTTGCGGTATCCCTATTTCCGTGATACACTGTTCCCTATCTATGGCAATCAATGTAGAAATCACAAAGAATAATAACGAAAACACAATGAGTCTCATCCGTCGTTTTACACGTCGTATGCAAGAAACAGGTGTAGTTCAAAAAGTAAAAGGCAATCGCTACGCTGATCGTCCTTTATCAAAACTTGGACAAAAGAAAGCAAAACTCAAATACCTAGCAAAAAGAAAAATTTCTGAAAAGATGAAAAAGCTCGGTAAGATAGCTTCTTAATACAAACAATCGTATATGAGAGAAGAAACTGTCTCAATACAAAACCAAACAAAAGGCACACTTCCAACCGTGCCTTTTGTTTTGATGAAAGAAAAAATTCTAGGACCAACATACGAAATTTCTATTGCTTTTGTCTCTCCCAAAAAAGCAGCAGAGTTAAATACTCTCTACAGACAAAAAGATTACACTCCTGATATTCTATCTTTTCCACTCACAGAAAATTCTGGTGAAATGATTTTGTGTGCATCTCAAGTAAAGAAAAATGCAATCAAACACGACTTCGATTACCAAAATTACTTGTCATTTTTAGTTATCCACGGAATGCTTCATTTGAAAGGATACGAACATGGTAGTAAAATGGAAAGCGAGGAGGAAAAGTATAAAAAGATTTTTAAAATTTCCTCATTATCTCACACCAATTAACTAATCATGAAAGGAGTCATTGTAGGTATTGATGTCGGCACGTACGCTGTTCGTGTTGTTGTCGTACAAAAAGAAAAAGATACTGGCCGAATTAAGGTCATTGGTACTGGACATGCAGAGTCCCGTGGTCTTCGTCATGGTTATATTACAAACAAAGCTCAAGCAACAGCGTGTGTTAAAGAAGCACTCAATCATGCAAGTAGTCAAACGGGCTTTAAAATAAAGCGTGCTTATGTTTCTATTGGAGGTATCAGTCTTTCTTCTGAATACGCAACAGGCGGATCAATAGTAACTCGCGCCGACAAAGAAGTGACAACACTCGATATCCAAAACGCTCTCAATGAAAGTGAATCAACTCTCGAACTCCCAAACAAAAAAATTCTTCACCGTATCCCTGTATCTTTTAAGCTTGATGGAAAAGAAGTTTTAGGTCGCCCAGAAGGAATGAAGGGTATTAAGCTTGAAGTACGAAGTCTATTCATAACTTGCCTATCTCAACACTTAGAAGACTTGATAAGTGTTGTTACCGACACAGGTGTCGAAGTACTCGATGCTATAGCAGGACCAATAGCTCTTGCAGAAACGATTCTCTCAGACAAACAAAAGAATGTTGGTTCAGCTATTGTTGATATTGGAGCAGAAACAGTCTCTATTATCGCTTATGAAAATGATGTTCCGATAACACTCCATGTGTTTTCTATGGGTTCAATGTACATCACAAAAGATATCGCTCTTGGATTCAAGATTCCATTCGACGAAGCAGAGAGAATCAAAACAGGTTCACTAATCGCTGACTATCCAAAAAAGAAAATGGAAGAAATAATTCACGCACGCTTAGAAGAAATATTCGACCTCGTAGATGGTCATCTTAAAAAAATAAAAAGAAGTGGACTACTTCCAGGAGGAATAATTATTACTGGAGGAGGTTCACCCTATCCATTCATCGAAGACTTAGGAAAAGAAATTTTGCGTCTTCCAACAAAAATGGCTAATCAAGATATTTGGAGAAATGAAGATATCAGATTAAAAGATGCTTCATGGCTCGTTGCTCTTGGATTGACTATTACAAACACTACAGACTCCTTTGAATCTTTCGATGAGAAGACTGGAGTCTCTGGATTTTTTGATCAAATCAAAAAAATGTGGAAATCAGTCATAGAACAGATTTTACCTTAGAATACATTGAAATAATGTCAATGATTGCCTTTTTATTTTTATTTCTGGTATTATAGGCTCATTACCAGAGGGAAATTCAAATTTCCCAAAACTATACCCTATGCCGAAATTACACCCAGATATTGAAACATTTGCTCGAATTAAAGTTATTGGAGTTGGTGGATCAGGAAAAAATGCTTTGAATCACATGATCTCTTCTAAAATTAAAGGAGTTGATTTTATCGTGATGAATACTGACACTCAAGATCTTCACAACTCTCTTGCAGAGAAAAAGATTCATATCGGTAAAAACCTCACAAAAGGCCTCGGTGCTGGAATGAATCCTGATGTAGGAAAACGTGCAGCAGAAGAAACAAAATCAGAAATCCAAGATGTAATCAAAGGTTCTGACATGATCTTCATTGCTTGTGGTATGGGTGGTGGAACAGGGACAGGTGCTGCTCCAATCGTTGCTCGCGCAGCAAAAGAACAAGGTATCCTCACTATCGGTGTAGTTACAAAACCTTTCTCATTCGAAGGAAATCAAAGAACTCGTCTCGCTGAAGCAGGTATCGACGAACTCTCTCAAGAAGTAGACGCTATCATCATAATCCCTAACGACCGCCTCCTCGCTGTAGCATCAAAAGACACTAGTTTCAAACAAGCGTTCGCAATGTCCGATGAAGTGCTAAGACAAGCCGTAGAAGGCATCTCAGACCTCATTACAACCCCTGGAGATATCAATGTGGACTTTGCCGATATTAGAGCTGTCCTATCTGATGCAGGGTCAGCACTTATGGGAGTAGGATTTGGTGCAGGTGAAGACCGCGCACGCAAAGCAGCTCTTGAAGCTATTAACTCACCTCTTCTTGATCTTTCAATAAACGGTGCAAAAGGAGTTCTCTTTGCAATCTCAGGAGGTGAAGATCTTGGAATTCTCGAAGTTCATGAAGCTGCAAACATTATTACTGAATCTGTAGATAAAGACGCAAAAGTTATTTATGGAATGGTAAAAGACGAACGCTTAAAAAAAGGAGAAATGAAGATTACAGTTATCGCAACTGGATTCCCTACTGACGGTCCAAAAAAATCTCTCTTCTCTCGTGAACCTGTTCGTGGCGAAGCACAAGTTCTTCCACTAAAAACTCGCGAAGAAGTAGCTCAGCCTCCGCAAGACGTACAACCAATAAAAAAAGAAATTCACAACACTTCAACTGTTGATTTTGTAAAAAAACAAGAAGAACCTGAATCATCTAGTGATACAATAGACGAAGAAGATGATTGGAGCGCAGTACCAGCATTTCTCAGACGTCCAAAGAAATAATTAAAAAACCACCATTTCTGGTGGTTTTTTAATTCTCATTATTTTTAGTATACTGTAAGTCTATGACATACGATTTAATCATTATAGGTGGAGGACCAGCAGGCTCAGGAGCGGCAGTATATGCAGCTCGTAAAAAACTTAAGACTCTCTTTATTACAAAAGAATTCGGAGGACAATCTGTCGTATCAGATGGTATTGAAAACTGGATTGGAACAATCAAGATTCCAGGTGCAGATCTTGCAAAAAGTCTCGAAGCTCATGTGGAAGCATACAAAGGAGATGTAGTAGAAGTGAAAAAGGGATTGGAAGTTGTAAAAGTTTCAAAAGATAGCGATATGATAACTATCACAGACAGTAAAGGTGAAACTTACGAATCTCGCGCTCTACTTATCACCACAGGAAGTGCTCGTAGAAAGCTCGAAGCAATGAATGCAGATATATTCGAACACAAAGGTCTTACATATTGTGCAACATGTGATGGACCGCTATTCTCTGATCAGAATGTCGCTGTTATTGGCGGAGGAAATGCAGCATTCGAATCTGCAGCTCAACTTCTCGCCTACTGCTCTCATGTGACTCTTATACACAGAAGTGACAAATTTAGAGCGGACGAAGTGACAGTAGAAAAACTAAAACAACATCCAAACTTCTCTATCATCACAGAAGCAAAAATAAAAGAAATACATGGAGATATGTTCGTATCAGGGCTCACTTATGAAGATAAGGATGGTAATGATCAAAAGCTTGATGTAGGAGGAATATTCGTGGAGATCGGCCAAATCCCAAATACAGAACTACTCAAAGATGTTGCTGAAATAGATGAATACGGAAAGATTAAAATTGATCCATGGACATGTAAGACAAGTACAAAAGGAATCTGGGCTGCTGGAGATTGTACAAATATAAAATACCACCAGAACAATATTGCAACAGGTGAGGCTGTAAAAGCCTTGGAGGATATATATTCAACACTCAATACTCAGTAAAAAAATAAATTGATAAAAGCGGGACCCGAAGGGTCCCGCTTTACTTTTCCCTATTTTAATGTAGAATATGAAAAAATTTAAAATAAAATAATTATGATCCCCTACCACAAAATCAGTTCGCGTCTTATTAAGCCGTATAACTTGTACACTTATGATCCGAGCGTAAAGGTCTATTTCTTTGGTCGTTTTGGAGAAGATGAAAAGTCTTTTGATTTCCTTCATTACCTTATTAGATGGTGTTGCGAGAAAAACAAAGGAGAGTGGCCTGACAAAATTACACCTCAAATACTCGAACATATGTCTAAAGATGCCGAGTATTTAATTACTATTGAAGAAATTAAAATTTTCACAGATGGTTATTTAATTAAAGATAATGATGATAATTATGAACTTACTCACGAATTCATAGTTTCATCATTTATGTGCTGTTCTGATGGTAATTTTTTACCATTACAAACCGGTCATATTGATTTCAGAGGTGAAGAAAAAATTGCCACTTTCTTACGAGAGCAACTATTCATAGAAGAATCACAAGCTGTAACCTTTTTAACAAAACTTGCTATCGATAATGGAAAAACACTTGGAACTCTAATAGATAGAGAGATTAGTTTAAGAAGCGTTATACAAATCGCCATGGAAAATGATTTAATTTTTGAGTTATGTATTAACTGGGCAGAAGAGCATAATTTACTTTCTGTTCAATTTGAAAAAGATACAATAATATGTAATGCACTTATGCTTTATGCTTATGCTGCATCACCGCGACTAAATTAAATACATCACAAAAAGCTTCTAAAAAATAGGAGCTTTTTTTATTTGGTAAAATTTATATAGTAAAGTGGGACCCTTCGGGTCCCACTTTACTTTTCCCTATTTTAATGTAGAATAGTAACAAATTTAAAACCAAATAATTATGTATATTTTAACAAACATCAAGACAAAAACTTCTGTAATACAAGATGACAGAAGAGTAGCAAAACCACATGAACAATACTTAAGCAATCTCATATCAAAAGACGAGATAATTGCCACAGTAGTTGGAAGAAACAAAAAAGCAAAAATATTTCAACAAACAATCGAGATTCACATGTACCCTCTTTGGACAAATCCAAATATGCGTGGACAACATTTAATCGTATCATTTACAGATGCAGGGACTGGCATATTTAAAGTTGAAACAAACTTAAAAACATCAATCAGTCCTGAATTTATGGAAAAACAGTGGGGAAAAGATCCTTTGAGTTTCTTCAATTATATTCATGAAATTGAAGCCAATTACTCTGAAGATGATCGCATCGAACATTCTTTATGGTTAAAACCATTGCTATTTTACAAAAAATGTGGAGGTAAAATTATTCGTAATTGGAATGATGTAAAGGAATTATGGCCCGAACTTTTTAAGTAAAAATAAGCCCCTTTTCATAGGGGTTTTCTTTTTGCATTTTTTTTCAGATATGTTAGAATGCTTGGACAAGTAAATATCTATAGTTTACTAGAAATGTTTACTTGTACGGCCCTATCGTCTATCGGTTAGGACATCACGTTTTCAATGTGAGAAGCAGGGTTCGATTCCCTGTAGGGTCACCTTTTAGAGAGCGCTCGAGAAGCATTGAATAAGGTCTATATTATTAAAATGTTATAATAAAATCATGGCTGATGAAAATCAACAATCAACTACAGTAAACCATGAACACTCAATTATTCCTTTTGAGTGGGCAATAAAAAAAGTTTTAGGACCGACCTTTGACAATCTTGGTCTTGATATTCGTGCTGGGTATGAAAAAACAAAAGAGAAGATATTTAAATCAGCAGAAAAGAAACTTAAACCAAATCAAAATATTGGTAAAGCAAATCTACGAATAGCATGGGATATTGTTACACAAGCGAGTTTTACAGAAAGTGAAATTGGAGCAGAATATTTTGGAGGAATTCTTGCTGCGTCAAAAACAGAAGACGGACAAGATGATACTGGTATTTATTATTTAAATATTACAAAATCACTTTCATCAAAACAATTATACTTACATTATCTTTTATACAAATCTCTAAATAATCTTTTTGTGCGTACAGAATCATTACATAGTTTAAATGTTGGTATGGGTTCAGAAATAAGTGGTAAAAGAATTTATTTTTTTACTCTAGAACTTTTAGATCTTGGTGTTAATGTGGATACTGATTTTACCGCCCTCTCAAACAAAGGCTTAATTGGTGATTTTTGGGAAGTGATAACAAAAAAAGTAAATCATCCTCTTACAAATAAAGAAGTTGAAATTCCTTATGCAGTATTTACACCTACAACATTGGGAATTCAAATGCTTGCTATTGCACAAAATAAATTGCAAGAATACCGAGAATTTAGTAAATCTGATTTTGGTACAATCCTAGATATTAAAATTCCTGAATTTTGTGCCTTTTCTGTTGAAGAATTATTAAAAATTTCTATGACTTCTAATGTTCAAACAATTGAGATAGATAAACCTATTGCAGAAGTTTTTGAATTTACAATAAATCCTGATAACACTCCAAAATGGATTGAGAGTATAAAAGAAGAAAAAGTAAATTCGTCTCCAATAACTGTAGGTACTGAATATTCAAACACTAAGAATGGTAGCGATTGGACTATTTATACTTGTACTGAATTTGAAAAAGATAGAAAGTTCATGCTTCAACAGAAAAACAGTCTGTACCATGTAGAATATATTTATGAAAAAATTTCTGATACTCAAACAAAATTAACTTATCATGAATGGATGGAAAATGATGCAGTACTAGTTGAGCCTTTTGAAATGAAAATACTTGAAAAACTCAAACAGGTAATGGAGGTGTAATTTTACGGTCGCACGAAAAGGGTCGTTTTAGTTTACTAAAATTCACTAAACCGACATTACAGGACAAGGAACACTTTGGTTCTATCTGCTGAACGCTCACAATACAAAAAAGCGCTCACATGAGCGCTTTTTTGTATTGTGACCTAATTATACACTTTGCATAAGTATAAAGCATAAAAATTCTCAAAATTGAGAGGTTTTATGCATTCATTTAAAAAATTATTACACACATCAATATAGTTCTTAGATAAAAATAAAAACTGGTCACAAATTTATATATTCGTGACCAGTTAAAAACTGAGGTATGTAGAGATAAATTAAACAAGTTTAAGATTTTACTAAATCGAGCAATTCATTGGGTACTTTAAGCCATTTAACACCAGGGGCTGATTCCAACCATTTATGACCATCTTCGCTTTGAAGCCATTTAACACCATGTCCTGTGTGAAGCCAATGTTTACCACTTTCATTTTCCGTTAACCATTTTTCTAAGTTAGAACAAGTAAGTAAACTCAAACCATTATGTAAGAAACAACTTATTCTTGTGTCTTTTTCAAAAAGCCATTTGTGGCCATCTGGTGACTCTATCCAATTTCTACCCATTTGACTAGTAAGCCATTGGATTGAAATATCTTTCTGTAAAAACTTTCTTCCATTTTCCGTACTCAAAAAAACTTTTCCTTGAGTAGAGCCTAGAAAAAATATTTGATCTTCTGATAATTTTTCCATATTTTTTAAATTTTATTTAATCATACTACATATACAACATTTGTAAACCTTCTCCTGTATACACAAAAAGATTAATTGTAGCAGAGTAGAATTATCAGAAATGAGGTTACATAACAATAAACTATTTGGTTCTATCTGTTGAACGCTCACAATTTTACAAATAAAAAAAGCTTGAATTAATCAAGCTTTTTGTGTTCACTAAAGAACACTCACTAAATAACAACAAACAACCAAGTTTCGTCTGATTCGTGAAAATAGTTTTTCAAAGTACCAGTAGGTTTTTCGAAGTAATTTGCTACCCCTTTCTTTGAAAGTATCAACGAAACTTTCTCAAGAACTTTTTTCATCTCAATGGAATATCTACCATTTTCATCTGCACCCATACCTGCGAATCGTGCAACTACATCACTTCCTAGAGTGTGCCAATCAGCATCATGCTCTAGCATTCCAAGAGCGTCTCTCCAACGGCTTTTGCCGTCATACTTGTCTTCCAATGTCACTAATGGCATTTCGTATTCTTCAAAGCCAATACTGTCTATCACAAAAGATGTGATATTTTTTTTCTTGTAGTGAGCGATAATTTGCATGTAATATGCAAAAATTCTTTGTGCTACTAAATCAATTCTTTGTTCTGGGTTTAATTTTGAAGTTGTCATTTTTATTTTTTATTTAAATTGGTTATCACAAATCCCAAAATAACAGAACCTCTGATAACCAATTTAAACCATTTTTTTAAAGAGCTTGTTTACTTAATATATAATAACATATTTATATATAAAAGTCAATACCCTATTTTTATCTATTTTTTATTATACCTACTAATATATACTCAGCAAATATATTCTAAAATTTTATGAGAATATGGTTTTTTACATAAAAAAATATTTTTGCTATAGTGTTTTGACATGTTCAAGAAAATACTCATAGGAATAGTGATTCTCTTCGCCATTATCGGCTTCTTCTTTACCGCAGTATTCTTCGCAATGCAATTTGGATTACTCAATGTCCGGGGATCAAGTATCGAGAGAAATAAATTCTTCACCTCACTTGTACAAGCAGACACAACAAAAGAAGTGAGTTGTATTACTAAAAATTCAGATGGGATAACAGTACCAACTTGTGATTGGAATAATACAGAAGAATGGAAGACGCTTAGTGCGGGTCTTATAAAAGACAAAGATGTTATAGATAGAGTCTCTAAAGAAACAGGAGTATCTTCTCGTATGATTGTAGCCTCTGTTGCACCTGAACAACTGAGGTATTTCACAAGTAATCGCGAGAGTTTCAAAAAATACTTTGAACCATTGAAGATATTGAGTTCCCTTTCAAAATTTTCTCTTGGAGTGTCTGGAATAAAACAAGAAACAGCAGTTCAAATAGAAAATAATCTAAAAAATTCTTTTTCACCTTTTTATCTTGGAAAAGAATTTGAAAATATAATTACCTATCCAGACAACCAAGACAGAGATACTGTACTATATAATCGTCTCACAGACCCAAAAGATCACTACTATAGCTATCTCTATACAGCACTGTTTATAAAACAAATACAATCTCAATGGAAAAATGCTGGGTACGATGTAGACGCGCGCCCTGACGTGATTGTAACGCTATTTAATATTGGATTTAAACAATCTATACCAAAACCTAACCCTGAAATGGGAGGAGCAAACATTACTCTAGGTAGTCAGACATATTCTTTTGGAGAACTTGGAACAATATTCTATAATTCTGGTGAATTAACTGAAGTATTTCCTAAATAAATAAAATATAGTATAAAAATACTATTGCACTATTAGCTCAGTGGTAGAGCGTTCCATTGACATTGGAAAGGCCAGAAGTTCGATTCTTCTATGGTGCACACATTATATATTTACAAAGTAGTAGTATCGAGTAGGGCCGTCTACAGGTGTCCATCTTATTACCTTGATGGACATAGCGAACACTTTATATTTTTCAATTTTTAAGAAGAAAAATATTTAGCGATTCGTGACCAATTCTTCTATAGTGACCACAAAAAATAAAACACCCGAAGGTGTTTAAATGGTCTCTCTTAAGAACGTAAAAGTATGGACGTTTCTAATTAATTCTCTCACAGCAACATCAAGCTTGTCATTAACAATCTTAACGCTTTGGATTATCTCACCCATATTTTCCTCTTGACGAATCTTATTAAACCTTTCTGGGTCAACAGTATTGTCCCTTTTTTGAAGTCTATCATAAGCTTCCTCAATACTTGGATAAGCGACATTCACCACATAAGTGTTACGACCATACATAGCAGCAATGGTTTGAGCACCCATCACATCTACAACCAAAACTGGAATTTTACCTTCTTCTAAAATTCTTTCAAGTTCAGAAATTGGTACACCATAAAATTTTCCAGGATATACTTCTTCATTTTCTATAAAGTATTTTTCTGTAATTTTATTTTTAAAATCTTCAACAGATAAGAAAAAATAGTCTTTACCATCGACTTCATTTTCTCTTATTGAGCGAGTTGTAGCGGTTATTGGCTTTTCAAATTTTTCACTACTTTGTAATAAAAATTTGGATAGCGTTGTTTTTCCTACACCGGACGGACCGGTAATAATTATTATTTTTCCCATGTGCGTATAAATTTTCAAAAGTATACCACAAAAACAAATCTAGTCAAAATACTTATTTTTTGTTATACTGCCCTTACAAATATGAACATATTGAGTATTGAAACGTCTTGTGACGAAACAGCTATTTCTATAATGAAAGTTTCTGGAGGTATAAAAAAACCTTCTTTTTCAATACTTGCGAACAATGTTTCATCTCAAATAGATATTCATAAAGAATTCGGTGGAGTCTTCCCCGCTGTCGCAAAACGTGAGCATACAAAAGCAATTTTTCCTCTCACAATAAAAACACTAAAGGAAGCAAAAATTTATTCTGAAAACAAAAAAATAATTCCTTTAGACAAAAAAGTTTGTAAAAAAATTCGTGAAATATGTTCTCACGAACAAGAACTCGCAGAATCTCTCATAGAAATCCTGCCTACAATCAAAAAACCAAAAATAGATTATATCGCTATAACAACAGGTCCAGGACTCGAGCCTGCACTTTGGGTTGGAATTAACTTTGCAAAAGCAATAGCGCTCGCATTCGATATTCCTCTCATTCCAACAAATCACATGGAAGGTCATGTATTGTCGTCATTATTCAAAGAGAAAAAAGTTGCCAAAGGCTTTGGAGTTCAAACACTCAACAAAGTATCTTTCCCTGCACTCGCAGTACTCATTTCTGGAGGACACACAGAGCTCGTAATAATGCGCGACTTTTTAAAATATAAAAAGATTGGTCAAACAAGAGACGATGCTATAGGTGAAGCGTTCGACAAAGTGGCACGTATTTTAGATATTCCATATCCTGGAGGGCCTGAAATTTCGAAACTTGCAAAAGAACATAGAAAATCTGGATTAAACGATGAAATAAATTTCCCTCGCCCAATGATACATTCACAAGATTTTGATTTTTCATTTTCTGGATTAAAAACCGCTGTGCTTTATTACAGTCAAAAAGTAGATAAAACAAAAGATGAAATAAAAAAGGCTATTGCGAGAGCGTTCGAAGATGCGGCAACAGATGTAATAGTACACAAGACATACAAAGCTGTCGTTAAATATAAAATAACTACAGTAGTGGTAGGTGGTGGAGTTGCAGCTAATACTCATATAAAAGAAAAGCTTACAGAAAAATTGAAGCCATTAAAAACAAATATTCTCTTCCCTAGAAAAGACCTCTCTACAGATAATGCTCTTATGATAGGAATCGCTGGGTATTTTCAAAGTTTGAAAAATAAAAAAGGCGCGAACTTAAACAAAGTTCGCGCCAACGGCAACTGGTCACTCTAACTTTATAGTGTAACCATCAAACATAGGAAACATTTTTGGAATTTCTAAAATTTGTCCAACAGACTTATAAACGAAATCTCGTTTATCACAAGAAATATCTTTTTCTGTTGTTCCTGAAAAAAAGTTATTCTCAAAAACAACATTAGCAAAGCTCATACATCCTGGAATATTTTGCTTCCAGTTTTCTTCGTTTTGCTCTGTCTTTTCCAATTCCAAGAATTGTTCCAAATTTTTAACAGTACTATCTTTAGCATTTCCTCTTTCTACAATTCTTCTATAACGAATATCGTCAGAAGATAAAGTTGTAAATAATAAAGCGAAATCATCTCCGCTTTTATTGAGATTTCTCAAAAAACTTACTTCATCAAGACATCGAATAGATTCAATAATGAGCAATCCTTGCTTGTCATTTTTATTGATTAGTTTTTCTAACCAATATTGTCCGCCAAAATCTTTTCTGTATTTGTTTGCAGTGTCACGTAAATGTTCACGTGATACTCCCACAGAAGATAATTCATTTTGTATTTCCTCAGAGACAGACAAATGAATACCGCCAGAAATTTTTGTTAATGTTTCAGCAAGAAGGCTCTTACCAGAGCCGTTCATACCTGTTATACCTATAATTAAATTTTTCATTTTTATTTTTAATTTTTTTAAATTTACCTATTTAAACACATAAAGTCAAGGGAGCTCGGATATACCTCGCGAAAGACACGAAAATATTTTGCTAAATATTTTCTCCTTCCGTCACCAGTCGTGACTCCAGAGGTCTTTCGCGGGGTATATCCTCGCTTGATTAAGAAATACAAATTAGTACATACATAATTTTATTTTTAAAATCACCACTAGAAAATGACCCATATTTTATGGTATATTACAAAGATGGAAAATAATTCTATACCTGAAATCTTAACTAAAAGTTACAACCCAACCGAACACGAAACTCGTCTTTATAAGATGTGGGAAGAAGCTGGATATTTCAATCCTGATACAGTTAAAAATACTGGTTTAGTAAATGAATCTAAAGATCCTTTTTCAATAGTTCTTCCCCCTCCAAATGTAACAGGAATACTTCATATGGGGCACGCAATGATGATCACCGTTGAAGATATTATTGTTCGTTACAAAAGAATGCAAGGTCATGACACATTATGGATCCCAGGAACAGACCATGCTGCTATTGCTACTCAATCAAAAGTTGAAAAAGATATACAAAAAAAAGAAGGAAAAAGTAGATATGACTTAGGAAGAGAAGAACTTTTAAGACGTGTAGAACAATTTGCTCAAGAAAGTCATGACACCATTATTACCCAAATGAAAGCGATGGGAGCTTCTTGTGATTGGTCACGAGAAGCTTTTACTCTAGATGAAAAAAGAACGGTAGCCGTAAGAACAGTGTTTAAAAACATGTATGAAGATGGACTTATTTATCGTAAAAATCGTATTGTAAATTGGGACCCAAAAGGACAAACTACAATATCTGATGATGAAATAGTTTATGAAGAAAGAGAATCTGTTTTATATACATTCAAGTATAGTGAAGATTTTCCTATTGCAATTTCAACAACTCGTCCAGAAACAAAAATTGGAGACGTTGCTGTAGCTGTACACCCAGAAGATGAAAGGTATCAAAAATACATAGGAAAAGAATATAATCTTAACTTCTGTGACTTACCTATTTCAATAAAAATAATAGCAGACGATACAGTTTTAAAAGATTTTGGAACAGGCGCTTTAGGTGTAACTCCCGCACATTCTATAATTGACTGGGAAATTGCAGATAGACACAATCTTTCAAATCGTCCTCAAGTAATAAATGAATATGCAAAAATAATTGCACCTGAAGGACATTTTCTACAGAATAAAAAAACAACAGAAGCTAGAGAGTTGGTTGTATCTTGGTTAAAAGAAAAAGGACTTCTTATAGGAGAGGAAAGAGTAAAACAAAATATTGGAACAGCGGAACGTACGAGTGGTATCATTGAACCTCTTCCAAAACTTCAGTGGTTTATTGATGTTAATAAACCAATAGAAAAAAGAGGTGGCAAATCTCTTAAAGAACTCATGAGAGAACCTATTGAAAATGACAATATCGAGATGATTCCCGATTATTTCACAAAAACATATTTTCATTGGATAGACAATCTTAAAGACTGGTGTATTTCTAGACAAATATGGTATGGTCACCGCATTCCTGTTTGGTATAAAAAGGATTCAATTTCAGAGCTTTATGTAGGAGTAAACCCTCCAGAAAATTTAGAGTTATGGGAACAAGATCCTGACACGCTCGACACTTGGTTCTCCTCTGGACTTTGGACATTTTCAACGCTTGGTTGGCCAGAACAGACAAGTGATTTAAAAAGATATCACCCGACAAATATTCTAGAAACGGGTTATGAAATACTATTCTTCTGGGTTGCAAGAATGATTTTAATGACCCAATACGCTATAGGAGAAATTCCTTTCAAAACTATTTATTTACATGGAACAGTTAGAGATGGACAAGGAAGAAAAATGTCTAAATCTCTTGGAAATGGAATTGACCCTATTGATATAAAAGATAGATACGGAGCAGATGCTGGGCGTATGGCTCTTATTATTGGAACTGCTCCAGGTACAGACAGTAAAGTATCTGAAGACAAAATCAAAGGATATAAAAATTTTGCAAACAAGATTTGGAATATTACTCGCTTTGTGCTTTCGTCAATAGAACCTGTATCTATTCCAAATGAAAGCAACTTAAATGATGACGACAAAAAAGTTCTAGGTGAGTGGAGAGAACAACTTTCATCAATAACAACACACATCGAAAAATATCGTTTGTATATGGCTGGTGAAGAGTTATACCACTATATTTGGCATACGTTTGCTGATAAAATAATAGAAGAGAGTAAAGATATTCTCAAAGATGAAAACAAGAGGAAATCTAGAAGTATTCTTCTTGCGACAATACTTACAGAAACAATCACCACCCTTCATCCTTTTATGCCTTTCGTTACAGAAGCTATATGGGAGAACATCGACGGACAGATTTTATTAGACAATAAAAAGCCACTCATAATCACACAATGGCCAACTCACACATTACCACAATAGTGTACGCAAGTTTGGGAGGAATTCTCCCTACACTATTTTGGTTATGGTTTTGGCTTAAGAATGACAAAGAGAATCCTGAGCCAGCGGGCTTAATTTTCTTGTCTTTTGTCATGGGAGCGGCGGCTGTACTAATCGCAATACCCGCACAGAAATTTGTTACAACTTTTGGACTCAATCCGAATACCCAAATGATGGTATGGGCAGGAATAGAAGAACTTCTTAAATATGGAGCAGTTGCTCTCATAGCATTCGGAAGCAGATACTTGGACGAACCAATAGACTATCCTATGTACCTCATTGCAGGAGCGCTCGGATTCGCTGCACTTGAAAATACTTTTTTCTTACTACAACCTCTCGGCGCAGGAGAAACAACGCTCAGTCTCATCACGGGCAATCTTAGATTTATAGGATCAACTCTTCTTCACGCTCTTGCATCTGGAACGCTTGGAATTTTCTTAGGGCTTTCATTTTATGAAGGATGGTTTATGAGAAGAACATATTTCTTGTGCGGACTTATTAGTGCTATTGCCTTGCATACTGTGTTCAACTTTTTTATAATGAAAGATGAGGGTAGAAGTATCTGGAGCGCGCTCGGATTTATTTGGGTTGCAGGCGTCATCGTTGTTCTTCTCCTTGAAAAATTACGCCGCATGTATAAAACACAATCTACAAATAACACTTATGCTTAAAAAACGATCATTTTTTGAAAGACTTACCGGAGGTATTCGCCTCGACGATAATGACTTTACAGAAAACGTACAACCAAAAGAAAAGGAAGTTGCAACACAACAACCTGAACAAAAAAAGGCTGTAACCATTCATCCTAATGAATCACAAAAACCTTGGGAGAATCCAACAGTAAAAGAGAAAGAACCAGAAGAAGGAGAACTCACTGTTGATGCTTACGAAACAACAACAGAAATAGTTATTCAATCAATGGTTGCTGGAGTTCGCCCAGAAGACCTTACTATAAATATTACTCGTGACACTATTACTATTCGTGGAAAGCGCGAAGAGAACAAAGGAATCGCTGAAGATACATTCTTCGCAAAAGAACTCTACTGGGGAACATTTTCAAGAAAACTTATTCTTCCTTCAGAAGTAGAGCCAGAACGTGCTGATGCTATAGAAAAACATGGACTCCTTATAATTAAGATTCCAAAAATTGATAAGTCTAAACAAGCAAGTATAAGAGTAAAGTCTCTATAATAAATAAAAATCCCCCATTAGATGATTATCTAGAGAGGGATTTTTATTTTGTGCTCGGGGGCAGACTTGAACTGCCGACATCTCCCTCTTCAGGGGAGCGCTCTACCAACTGAGCTACCCGAGCATATGTGACAATTGTACTAAAAAATAGGGATTTTGCAATAGTTTTAATAAAAAACATCATTTTATACTAAACATATAAAAATTAGCAAAATATACTTTAAATATCAAAAAACACATATTTTAGAATAAATAAGAATAGATCTTGTTTTGGTTATTGAAGATCTTGCAAACTAGAATATGAATCTATAAGAGTTTGAATTCCTCCAATACTACTATCTCCACCACCATACATACCAAATATTTGCTCCATGTATGGCTTTATAAAGTAGAGTGATCCTGCACCAAGAATAACAAAGAAGAAGATGTAGCCAAATTGAACAATTTGAGAAAGTTTTTGACCTCTTCTCATTTTCTTCAAAATAACATTATTTTCTTCTGTTAGACGATAGAGTTCTTGAAAAAATGCTTTGTCATTTGAGTTTTCCATAAAAATTATTATATCATTTTTATTAAAATACACTTATTATTTACTGTTAAAATCTAACATGAACTTATTTTCAAATTCATCAAAATTATTATCCAAAATTGATTGCCTCATATCAGCAACTAGTTTATTGATGAAATACAGATTATGTATAGAAGCGAGAGTTCCAGCAAGCATTTCTTTACTTCTAAAAAGATGTGCTAAATACCCTTTTGTAAAATTCTTACATGTATAACACATACAATCTTCATCAATCTTCGTATGATCTGTTCTGTATTTTGCGTTCATCATATTAATCTTGCCTTTCTTTGTGTAGAGTCCTCCTGTTCTAGCATTTCTAGTTGGAGCAACACAATCAAAAAGATCGACTCCATTACGCACACCTACAAAAAGATCGTAAGGTTCTCCTATTCCAAGCAAGTGTCTTGGCTTATCTTCAGGGAGAATTTCATTGACCCATTTTACAGCCGTAGACATATCTTCTTTTGCAAAAGAACCACCTATTCCAAAACCATCAAATCCCATTTCACTAATTTGTTTAGCGCTTTCTTTGCGAAGATCTTCGTGTCTACCACCTTGAACAATACCAAAAAGAGCCTGCTTGGGTACTGTATCGTCTTTTTCTGCTTCGAGCTCTAGGTGACGATTTAAAGACCTTTTAGCCCATGAGTGAGTACGCAAGAGAGATTCTTTTTGATATTCGTAAGTCTCTGCAGGAGAAGTACATTCATCAAATGTAAAGATAATATCAGCACCTAGATTGTGCTGTATTTCCATTGATTTTTCTGGAGTAATATAGTGAAGACTTCCATCTAGATGAGACTTAAAAGAAACACCATCATTACCAATAGAAGCGAGAGGTTCTACACCCTCATCTCTTGAACGTTCAGGAATAAGGAGTGAAGGATCAGTGACTTGAACAACTTTTGATAATTCTTTACCATAAGCAGCACCAAGAGAGAAAACTTGAAACCCTCCTGAGTCCGTCATCGAAGGACCATTCCAATTCATAAATTTTGTAAAACCTCCAAAAGATTTTACAATCTCATCTCCCGGCTCAAGATACAAGTGGTACGTATTTGCAAGAACTACTTGTATACCAATATCAAGAAGCATTTCAGGTGTAAGAGCTTTAACTGTTGCTTTTGTACCAACAGTCACAAAAGAAGGTGTTCGAATATCACCATGAGGAGTCTCTATAATTCCTGCGCGACCAAGATTATTATCAAGTTTTTTTATAATAGAAAAATTAAATTGCTTCATACACATTAAGAAGATAGTTCCACTTCAACAAAACGAAGTTCTTGAATATTAATTGGACTATGTGCAATTATTTTTTTGAACGAATCTCTTTGTGAAGAAACTATTTTTCCAACAATAGCTACAGGATGAGGCATTAAAGATAATGATGTAAATATTGTCCCTTCATTAATAACCACATCTCTAGGAACAATAAAATAGAAACCTCCTCCGCCAGTACCTTCTAAATCTATAGTCATATTTGTTTCAGGAAAAATGACAGATGATTTATATTTAGGACTTGAATAAAGGGTTACAATAGATGATTTTTTGTAAACAGAACTAATTACACCTATTTCAATTTCTCCATTAGCAAAAACAATATTTCCAGGCAATACACCTTGATTACTACCTATATCTATAATAAGAGTGTCGTATAAAGACTTGTTTGGTTTTACCAAAACAGTAGCAAGAATAGTATTTTTTATTTCTTCTCTTCCTAATATTTTTTTAAAATATTCATTTTCTTTTCTAAGAGAGTCTGCTTCAAGAATAAGTCCATACAGACGAGCATTTTCATCTTTCAAAATTTGATTTTGATTTGCAAGAGATGATTTGGATTTGAAATAATTTAAAAAAGAAGAAAAACCATAAATAACAGAATTCTCGGCAGACCATATTGGACTTGCAAAAAAACGAGAAATATTTTGAACTCTTGAAAATAAAATACCTAAAGAACATAAAATAACAAAAACAACACTATAAAGTATTTTTTTACTAAAAAAACTTTTTTTGTTTCTATTAATTCTTGGGTACAACATATTCGGCGTCTATCAAAATGTCTTTATATTTTTCTAAATCTTCCAAAATAACACCTGTACCACGAGCAACAGCAGTGAGTGGATCTTCTGCAACATACACAGGAATACCCATAGCTTCAGACAGCAATGTATCTAGACCTTGAATAAGGGCTCCACCTCCAATAAGAACAATACCTCTCTTGAGTACATCGGCCAAAATTTCAGGAGGAGTAGTTTCGAGCACTTCACGTACAGCATCGACAATATGAAGTACTGGTGGAAGAATAGCTTCTCTAACGTCGGTGTCAGTTACAATAACTTCACGAGGAAGTCCTGTGAGTAAATCACGCCCTCTAACTTCTGCTTCCATAAAATCTTTTTGGACAACAGAGCCAATAGCAATCTTTACAGCCTCAGCTGTCTTTTCTCCAACAAGTAATTTAAATTCATCACGAAGATACGTAACGATGGCATTATTTAAAGTATCTCCTGCAATCTTTACGTTTTTTGAACGTACAACCCCACCAGAAGAAAGAACGGCAATATCAGTAGTTCCACCTCCAATATCAACAACAATAGACCCTACAGCTTCATCTACGGGCATATGAATACCAAGAGCACCAAGAACTGGCTCTTCTGCAAGAAATACTTCACGAGCACCAGCAGACTTTGCAGCATCATAAACAGCGCGAGATTCTACATTAGTAATGCCTGTAGGAAGACCAATGAGTACACGTGGTCGAAAAAATTTCTTAGAAATTTTTTCGACCTTTCCAATCAAGTACGCAAGCATTTCTTCTGTAACTTCAAAATCAGAAATAACTCCATCTACAAGAGGGCGAACAGATTTCAAGTGAGCAGGTGTTCTACCGAGCATTTCTTTTGCTTCTTTTCCAACAGCAACTATTTGACCTGTCTTTTGATTGAGAACAACAACAGAGGGTTCGTTAATTAAAATACCATATCCTTTTACATATACGAGCGTGTTTGCAGTACCAAGGTCAATACCTATATCATGTGAAAATAATTTTTGAAATTTCTTCAACATAATTAATAAGCTTTCGCAAAGAGAACTCTTCTTGATGAAGCTTTACCTGTTTTAATACAAATTCCTGTATCTTCTTCTGTATCAAAAGGAATACAACGAATAGTCGCACCTGTTTCTTCTTTGATTAATTTTTCAGTTTCGGCTGTACCGTCAATATGTGCAAGTACAAAATTCCCCTCTTCAATAGCAAACTTAAATTCATCATAAGAATCTACTGATTTTGTTTTTTGAATTCTTCTTTCTAGAGCTCTGTCATACAAATCTTTTTGGATATTTTCCAAAAGACTTTTTACAGAAGAAGTGAGTTCTTCTATTTTTACAAAAGATTTTTCTCCTGTATCACGACGAGCACAAACAACTTGATTGTTTGCAATATCTTTAGGACCAACTTCAATACGAAGTGGTACACCTTTTTTCTCCCAAGTAAAATATTTGTCCCCCGGTCTCAAATCTCTACTATCAACAGAAACTTTAATATCATTTTCTATAAGTGTATTTTTAAGTCCTTCAGCAAAATTCAAAATTTCTTCTTTGTTCTCTGTGTTAAATATTGGAACAATTACTACTTGTATAGAAGCCATTTGCGGAGGAAGCACAAGCCCTTTGTCGTCACTATGACTCATAATAAGACCTCCTATAGAACGAGTAGACAGTCCCCAGCTTGTTTGGAATGGGAAAGCTGGTTGATTATTCTCATCTGTAAAAGAAATATTAAAAGCACGAGCAAAATTATCACCAAGATTGTGTGATGTGGATATTTGAAGAGCTTTTCCGTCTTGCATCATTGCTTCACATGTATATGTTGAGTGTGCTCCTGCAAATTTTTCACTTTCAGATTTCGTTCCCATAACAACAGGAATAGCCATATATTCACGGAAGAATTTTTCGTATACGGCAAGCATTTGTCTTGCAAAGTCATCTGCTTCTTCTATAGACTTGTGAACAGTATGTCCTTCTTGCCACAAGAATTCACTTGTACGTAAGAATGGCTTTGTCTTCTTTTCATAACGTAAAACATTTGCCCATTGATTAATAAGGAGTGGTAAATCTCGGTATGAATGAATCCAAGTAGAAAAAACTTCATACATAATAGTTTCTGAAGTAGGCCGCACAACAAGAGGTTCTTCGAGTTTTTCTCCTCCTGCATGAGTCACCATAAATACTTCTGGAGCAAATCCTTCTACGTGATCTTTTTCACGCTTAAGAAGTTTTTCTGGAATAAGTAGTGGGAAGTAAGCATTTTGAACTCCTTTCTTTTTGAATTCAATATTGAGAACTTCTTGAACACGTTCCCAAAGAGCATATCCGTAAGGTTTGATAATCATACATCCTTTTACAGGAGCATAATCAGCAAGCTCAGCGACATTTATTATATCCAAGTACCACTCACTGTAATCAGTAGCTCTTGGAGTTATCTTTTTTTCGTATGAAGGTGTATCCATATATCGCTATAATACTCCAAAAACCCTGTTTTTACAAATTAAAACCTTCTTTTTATGTATTTATAGCAACTGCAAAAACAACAATAGTAATAAATCAAAACCCTTTGCAAAAACAAGATTTTCTGGTATTATAGTTATTGTGTTTCGTGCCTTCTCTACAGAGGGTGGAAATAAGCTGGAATGCTTAAAAACGAGCACAAAATGCGAATATCGAAAGTTCGCAAATTATAATTAATCATATATTATTTTATGAATATAGAAACTCTATTTGAAAATGGAGCACACTATGGGTATTCAAAAACTCGTCGTCACCCATCGACAGCGCCTTTTATTTTTACGACAAAAAACCGTATTGATATCGTTGATCTTGAAGAAACAATGAAAATGCTTGACCAAGCAACATCATTCTTAAAGACAATGACTTCAGCAGGTAAAAAAGTTCTATTTGTTGGAGTAAAACCAGAAAGTAGAAAAATCATAACAGAAACAGGAGAAATGCTTAGTATGCCTTACGTTAACAATCGTTGGGTTGGAGGTACTCTTACTAACTTTGGAGAAATCAAACGTCGTATTGCTCGCCTAGTTGAACTTCGCGAACAAACAGCAATTGGTGGTCTTGAAAAATTTACAAAGAAAGAAAGACTTCTTATTGCTCGTGAAATTGAAAAAATGGACAAGAACTTTTCAGGACTTGTATCTATGGATAAAGTTCCAGATGTAATGGTTGTTGTTGACCCAAAACGTGAACACATCGCCGTTACAGAAGCGCAAAAAATGGGAATTCCTGTTGTAGCACTTGCAAACACAGACTGTAATATTTTAGATATAAATTACCCTATCGTTGCAAACGACGGTTCTGTAAAAAGTATCAAAACAATTATCGAAGTTCTAGGTGCAGCTTGTAAATAATTATTATCTTAATTAATTTGTTCGTTATATAAAAACATATGAGTACAATCACAATGGATGTTATCAAAGAGCTTAGAGAAACAACAGGTGTTTCTGTAATGCAATGCAAACGCGCACTAGAAGAAGCTGGTGGAGATGTAGAAAAAGCATTGATTATTCTTCGTAAACAATCAGGTGCGGCGGCGCTTAAAAAAGCAGACAGAAGTGCGGCTGACGGACTTGTAGTTATTAAAGAAAAAGGAAATGAAGCTGTATTACTAGTACTTAATTGTGAGACAGATTTCGTTGCAAAAAATGTAGACTTCATTGCTTTGTCTGAAAATATTGCAGATTATGCAATAGAACACAGCATTGAAGAAACAAAAGAATACGCACAAGCACCTATTGCTGAAGCTATTCAAAAAATTGGAGAAAACATTCAACTTGGAAGTATCCAAAAAGTAAGCGGTGAAGTTCTTGGTAGTTATGTTCACAATGGTAAGAATGGAGCACTTGTTGTACTTTCAGCAGGAAATACAAACCTTGCGAAAGATATCGCAATGCATGTATCGGCAATGCGCCCAACATTCATCACACGTGAAGAAGTAACAGAAGCTGACACAGAAAAAGCAAAAGAAGTATTCCGTGCTGAAGTTGAAGAAAATGGAGCAGGAAAACCAGAAGAAATAAAAGAAAAGATGCTTCAAGGTAAACTCGACAGTTTCATCAAAGAACAAGTTCTTATGGAGCAATTCTTCATCAAAGACCCATCAAAAACAATAGCTCAACTTCTTAAAGAAGCAAATGCAACTATTGTATTGATTGAAAAATATTCAATCTAAACAAAAAATTTATGATGTTTACCTTTATTATTTTTATAGTGAGTCTAATTGGAATCATGAGTCTTCTTATGGTTCGATCTATACAGCTTGAAAAAATAGATTACAGTGAACATACGGCAAGTCCTATCTTTATTGATAAAAAGCTAGTGAGAAAGGTAGCTCGAAAAAGTTTTATTATTACAAGAAATGTATTACATATAACTTTCTTAGAGCTCACTAGATATCGCATACTTCTTGGAAGAAAGATTTCAAACTTTTTTGAAAAGAAATTTCCAAAATTCTATGCCCTATTCTCTACAAAACACGCCATTCAAGCAGCTCAAGAAGCTAAAAGTGTTCAAACATCATTCTTTTGGAGAAGTGTTGCTGAATACAAATACAAAGTAAAAACTATGAAGCACGAAATATTGCAAGAAGAAAAAGAAAAGAAACAATCAGAGTCTCAGACAGATGACGTAGAAATAGAAAGTCAGTAGAACTTTATAAAAGCACCACATTGTATGTGGTGTTTTTAATTTGGTATAATACAAAAAAACAAATACATTTATGGGAGATATTTTTGATCTAGAAAAATTATTACTTAAAAAAGTAAAGCAGGGAGACCTAAAAGTATATTCTTTCAAGGAAAGCATAGAAATATACAGGAAAATAAACAAAGGGTTATCTAAGTTTCAAAAAGAACAATCAAGACGTAACAGAGTCACTATGACAAAACAAAGGCGTGTTTTTACACATTAAAATACGTCTTTTTATTATAAAAAATACACATTGTAAACTCTTGCAAAAATATAAGGTTTTTGATACTATATTAAGACTATTAAGTAAAACCTTTTTTAAAGTTTTTACTTTTTGGTACGCCGCTTTAGCTGTCTTGGTAGATATCAAGAATAAATAGTTTTAGCAATAAAGTTATTTTGCCACAAGTAAATAAGCCGCTTTAGCTCAGTTGGTAGAGCAACGCTTTTGTAAAGCGAAGGTCCTCAGTTCAAGTCTGAGAAGCGGCTCCAAAAAATAAGTAAAATGGTTTTGTTTAAATCATACCTAAAGTTCTTAGTTTGAGTCTAAAAAATAAAATCCCTTCACAGGGATTTTATTTTTTAATTTATTTCTTTTCTTCTGCCACTTGCCCACCCAAAGTCTTTAATTCAGGAGTCAGTTTCTCAATTTGTTCTATAGTCTGAAATCCTGTATATGATTTATCATTAATGATAATTGCAGGGAGTTTTGTATCTTCTACTTTATTAATAGAAACAAGTGCTTTTAGTGCTGAAAGGTCGAGATTGTAGTCAAAAGAATATACACGAAGGTCTGGGTATTTTGTACGGAGCTCCGTAAGGACATAACCTTGTTTTGTACACTCAACACAGTTTTCTGCTGTCGTGTAAAAATAAAGAATACCTACAGCCTTTTTACCACAACGTTCACTTATCTTCTTCATCAATAGATAATCTTTTATCTGAAGCAATGTGTAATATTTTTTTAGTTCTAATATTTCATCATTACCCTCAAAATTCTCTTGACTATATTCAATCTTCTTTGCAAGAGAAGTAAGTTCTTGTGAAAGATTTCCCGAGTTCACATCTTTACAAGAAAGCTCCGACAAGAGAGAAAATTGTGTTTCTGAAGATAAAATATCGATAGCTATCTTGCTTTGAATATTTTTCAATTGATCTACTTTCTTATTAGTAAACATATTAGAAAGTGAATTTGCAAGCAAGAAAATACCACAAGTTATAACAAAAACAAATATATATTTTTTCCAGTTAAATGAATTATTCATATTTATGTATATTACCCTTTTTTAGAAGAAACTGCACGTTCTAGTGTCCAACTAGACTCTTTAGATTGAACTGCATTCCAGATGGCTTTTAGAAGCCAAAATGGAGCAATTACACTATAGACAACAAAAAAATAGACTATATCAAAAGATATTCTTCCTTTCCCGTCAGCCATACGGCGCCCTAGAAGAAGCCCAAGAATTACCATTCCATAGAGAACAAAACTTGTAAAAATTGCTGTTTTTGTAGAAAGAAAAAAGAAATCAAAAGAAGTGCTTGTGAAATTTTTTATATGTATGTTTGGGGCACCTATTGCGTCAAAACGAATGAGTAATTTCTGTATGACATGTACTATATTGTACACAAAAAAAACAAACAGAAAGATAACAGAACTCACAGAAATAATTCCTGAAGGTATTGTGAAGATCGCAACATTACCATATTTTTTCCTAAAAAGAATTCTACGGTAATCAAAAGCGTTTCGAATAAATCCATAGATCCAACGAATACGTTGTCTATACAACTTTGGAATTGTATTAGGGCTATTTGTGTACACGTACGCATCAGGGCAATGATCTATTTTATAGCCATATTCCTGCATACGAAGTGCGATTTCTTGATCTTCAGTATTGTGTGCTTTCCTGTATGGTCCAAGATCATCAAATACTTTTTTACGAAAAATAGAAAAAGGGCCAGGAGTCACATGAATCCCCCCAAGAAATCCGAGCATTTTCTTGTTATAAATTGCCATATCATATTCTGCTTTTTGAGCTTTCTGAAGAATATTTTTTGGATTACTTACAATAATTGAAGGAGCAACCGCCATTGTATGTTGATCATTCGCAAAATAAGTCATAATCCGAGAAAGTGCATAAGTATCCACAAAAGAATCAGCATCAAGACAACCCACAAATTCTGTCTCTAGTCTTTCTAAGGCAAAGTTAAGTGCAGTGTGCTTACCTCCATTTTCTTTTTTAAAAACTTTTATATTAGAATACTCTGCAAAAGATTGTATGACTTCCCATGTGCGATCACGACTTCCATCATCGACAATAATAATCTTAAGCTTATCTTTTGGATAATCTAAGTCAAGCAAAGAATCAATGGTACCTGCAATTGTTTTTTCTTCATTATAACAAGGCACCACAATAGTGACTTCTTTATATTCATCAAGATCAATCTTATCAGTACGGCGAACAATATCTTTTTTTCTTTCAAGATATGTTACAAAGAAAAAAACCTGGACATACATCGCCAAGAAAGAAAAGATATAGAATATTGTCTGTAGAATACTTTCCATAGTATATAGAATATGCTTTAGATTATAGCATTTTTGAAGTTTTTTTTCAATAATTATTTTTTGTGTATCAATTAAAAAACCATATGATATAATTAAACGTATATGGAACCACAAATACAAAATGAACCAAAGGAGGAATTAGTTACTCCAAAAAAGAAAGAATTTATTAATTTACCAGTAGCTTTAATTGTTGTCGTCATAATTATAGTTGGAGCTTTTTTAACAAAAACAAAAACTGACACAAAGGAACCAAAAAACACACTAGGAGAAGTTGTACCGGTATTAGAAACTGATTATGTTCAAGGATCAATAGATAGTCCTATTACAATAATAGAATATTCAGATACAGATTGTCCTTACTGCCAAAAATTTCATCAAACAATGGAAAACCTCATGATTATGTATCCTGGAAAAATTAGATGGGTATACAGAATGTTCCCATTAGAGAGTATTCATGAAAATTCAAGACAAGAAGCTCTTGCGTCTATATGTGTTGGAAAACTTGGAGGTAATGATAAATTTTGGATATACACAGATAAAATGTTTACTATAGATTCTTCAGGAGATCCATTCCAATTGATAAAACTTCCAATTTTTGCAAAAGAACTTGGTATAGATGAGACGGCTTTTAACACATGTATTAAAAGCGATGAGGCTACAGAAATACTAGAGCAACAAATCCAAATGGGAATAAAAGCAAAAGTAAAAGGAACTCCACTAAGTATTGTTATTATTAACAAAACAGGAGAACAAATACCTGTTTTTGGAGCAAAATCGACAGAACAAATGAAAGAAGCAATTGATGCTATATTGAAATAAATAAAAGAGGGACCTTTCGGGTCCCTCTTTTATTTTTATTATTTATGTGTTATAATATAATTGAATGAAAATAATAAGAATTTATCTAACGATGGCAGTTTTGTTTGTTTCATATAGAATAGTATTCCCCTTACAGGATGCTTATGATTATATAGCAGACAAAGTTGATCAATTTAGGACAGTCTAGTGACTGTCCTTTTATTTTTATACAACAAAAAAAAACACTTCAAGTTAAAACTTGAAGTGTTTTTTGTTGTATATCTAAAATACGTACTAGTTTGTTTTAAATGTATTTGGCAAACTCAATGTAATATTTCCAGAAGCATCTGTAGACATTATTACATAATAATAAGTTGTGTTTGATTGAAGATTTTTAATAGATACTGATTGTGAACTACCTACATAATTACTTTGTACTGAAGTTCCACTTACATATGGTAATTATGCATTACCTGTTCCCTCGTCCATACGAACACGATTTGTATCATAGAATACTTGACCACTAGTTTGTATATGACATCTGCTCAAAGTATAAAAAGACGCCTTATTTTTAATGAAGCTCATCACAATTTTGAACACGGATTAAATGCTCATGCTTTTTTCAAAACACATAATCATAAAATTGGTGAGGATTTAGTACAAGAAACCTACATGAAGACATGGAAGTATCTTGTGCAAGGTGGAAAGATAGATACAATGAAGGCTTTTTTGTATCACATTTTAAATCATCTGATTATTGATGAATACAGAAAAAAGAAATCATACTCTCTAGATTTTCTTATAGAAAAAGGTTTTGAACCTATCACATCAAATCAATCAAAAAATTTATTTGATATATTGGATGAAAAAAATGCAATGCTTTTAATTTCAAAGCTTCCACAAACATATCGATCTATTATGCGTATGAAATATATACAAGATTTGTCCCTTTTAGAAATGTCTCTTTTAACAGGTCAAACAAAAAATGCTACAGCAGTAAAACTGCATAGAGGATTAGAAAAACTTAAAATTTTATATAACCATAACTAACTCTTATTTAAATTGATGTGCCTCCGAGAAGAATCGAACTTCTATCTATCCCTTAGGACGGGACTGTTCTATCCATTGAACTACAAAGGCATTATATAAAATCCCATACTCGGTATGGGATTTTATGTGTTAAATTATTTTTCGAGAGCTGCTTTAACAACTTGTTCACTAAAACCTACAATTGGATCTTGTCCTTCTATAATAATTACAGGTACACCCATTTGACCTGTTTTTTCTACCATTTCTTTTCTCTTTTCAAGATCAGTAGCAACGTTATATTCTGTATAAGAAATATTATTTTCCTTAAAAAAATCTTTTGCTAAATTACAGAAGTGGCATGTTGGTGTACTGTAGATACTTATATTTTTCATATTATGTATATTTGATTATTTGTTACTATACTTCTATTATACCTCCAAAAAAGATACTCTTGCAAACATTTTATTAAAACTACTCTTTTTTAAAGAAATCAGAAAATCTAGAGAAAATAGTATTTTTTTCTTCAGAGATAACAGTCTTTGGATTATCAATTATCATAATAACCCCTTCTCCTGATTTTGCTATTGGGTATTGTCTTCGAATAAGATCTTCAATACCTTCGTCAGTACCTATCTTTTTTATATCTTTTTCAAGAACAATTTTTCTTTCCTGTAATTTTTTAAATTCTCCTTGAGCAATCTTTTCTTCTTTATAAGCGTTTTTATATTTTTTTATTATATCTACAACATTAAGAAGTAGAATAATACATATAACTAAAAAAATGACAAAGACTGGCTTTGTATACAGAACAGATTTCTTCTCTTTTAGATTGTTGCTTAACATGGCCATATATTGGTATAGTATACTCCATATGTTACTCAATCCTCAACATAGAAAGAAGGTTAAGATTATATGGGCTGTAGCGTCAGTACTTATTATTGTAAGTATGATTTTGCTTTATATTCCATCACTTTTTTAATAATTTAAAAAAGTTTAGTTTTCTCCTTTTTTCATCATTTTAAGAAACACTTCGTGTGGAATATTTACTTTTCCTGATTCTTTTAATCGGGCTTTTCCTTTTTTCTGTTTTTCTAGAAGTTTCTTTTTGCGACTAATATCTCCACCCCCCACAACTTTACTTCCATGCATCAATACATCTTTACGAAAAGCAGAGAGTGTGCGGGATGATAATATTCTACCCAAAGCATAACCTTGAATTTTTGTAGTGAATTGTTGTCTTGGTAAAATGCCATACAACTTTTCCACAGCATCTTCCGCTTCTTTTGCAGCTTGTCTTTTTGAAACAACACGAGTAAATGCTGGAACAATTTCTTCGGCAACCAATATATCAATACGAGTAACTTCAGCATGGCGAAGTTCGCCTATCTCATATGAAATAGAAGCGTACCCTGATGTAATACCTTTCAACTCGTCAAAGAAATTTCTCATAAGTTCACGTAGAGGCATCATCATTCCGATTTGAGAACGATTATCACCAAAGTTTAGTGTCTCTCCTACTTCTGCTTCATGCTCAAAACAAAGCTGCATAAGTGAACCAAGATAATCAGATGGAGTAATAATTTTTACATCAACCCAAGGTTCCATAACCTCTTCTATAAGCCCGTCACTTGGGAATAAATGGGGTGAATAAACCACCTCATTTTTACCATTTTTAAGTTTTACTTCATATGTAATAGAAGGACTAGTTACAACAAGTTCAAGATCAAATTCACGACGAAGACGTTCTGTAATAATTTCTAAGTGAAGCATTCCAAGGAAGCCCACACGAAAACCGCGCCCTAGGAGACCTGACGATTCTTCTTCAAAGGAAAAGGCCGAATCAGACAATCTGAGCTTTCCTAGAGCTGTTTTTAGCTCATTAAAGTCATCCTGGCTCTCGGGATATATAGATGCCCACACTACAGGCCAAGGCTTGAAATACCCAGGAATACCAGGAAGGTTATGTTTTATATCAACAACAGTATCTCCAACAGACGCAATACCTGGCTTCTTAATACCAGTCACAATATATCCGATTGATCCAGGACCAAGAACATCTTTTGGTTTCTCGTCAGGAGAAAAAGTCCCAACCTCAAGAGCAATGAATTTCTCGTCTGCACTCTTAAATACAAGGTTCATATTCTTTGAAACTTCCCCATCAAGCACACGCACGAAGACAATCACACCTTTGTGATTTGAATATTTAAAATCGAAAATGAGTGCACGAAATCCACCTGAATCAATATATTTTTCAAGTGGCGCAGGAACACGTTTTATAACTTCATCGAGCAAAGAAGATACTCCCTCGCCTGTCTTTCCAGAGACAGTAAGAATTTCATCTTCGTCACATTCAAGAAGTAGAGCTACTTCTTTTTTTACTTCACTTACACGAGCAAGAGGTGAATCAATTTTTGAAAGTACAGGAATTATTACAAGTCCTGATTCACGAGCCATAGCAAGTGTAGTGAGAGTCTGTGCCTGAACACCTTGAGTTGCATCCACAAGAAGTATAGAACCCTCTACAGCTTTTAGAGCACGAGAAACTTCATAGGAGAAGTCAATATGTCCTGGAGTATCAATAAGATTGAGTTCGTATGTTTCCCCTTCAAAATTATGTTCCATGCGAACAGGTTGCATTTTGATCGTAATACCACGCTCACGCTCAAGCTCCATATTATCGAGAACTTGATCACGCATTTTGCGAGATTCTATTGTCTTTGTTACTTCAAGCATTCTATCAGCAAGAGTAGACTTGCCGTGATCAATATGGGCTATAATGCTGAAATTTCTAATCTTTTTAGTATCCATTATAGGACTATAATACCAGAAAAACTCTTTTTTTTAAACTTTTATTAATAAAGTTTTTATTCTGAAATATCTGTGTTTTCAGAAGAAGATTCATCACTATTCACCACAGTCTCTTCTGTAATTTCTGTAGGAGAGTTTGAATCTGGAGCAGGAGCGTTTGAAACTGCGCTTTGATTTGATTCATCTAACATTTGTTGTAATTGAGCTTTTGTAATACAAAGACCATCAATACACAACTCCTTCGTCTCCACCCTGTCACTCTTAACAACCTTAACATAGAGTTCATTGATTCCATTACTTACGTTTCCTAGCACTTCTTTAAGAAGGAAAGCGAATGATCCTTGAAGTGTAGTGTCTAATGATGAAAGTTGGTTTAGTTTGATGTCTAGTTCTTTGATACCTTCTATAGCATAAGGAATGAGACCAATGTAGTTGAGGGACTTGAGGTTAGTGTTAGGGTCTGTATATACTAAGTTTGGGAAGATTTGTTCTACGTCTTGTGCGATGAAACCTGTTTGTTGTTGGTTAGTAGTATCGTTTATCCATGTGTATGTTACAGGTTTAAGTGATGTGATTTGGTTGAGTGTTGTGTTGTTGAGGTTTGTGATGTTTGTTTTAAGTGTTCTGTCTGAACTACAAGATAGTGATGT